>NZ_JBVIWA010000006.1:373672-384978 GCF_055595065.1 Streptomyces sp. NPDC040545 | reverse complement strand
CGGGTGATCATGTTCCTGGACACCAAGCACGCCGTCGACCGGCTGACCCAGGACCTGCTGAACAGCGGTGTCCGGGCCGCCGCCCTGCACGGCGGCAAGTCGCAGCCGCAGCGCACCCGCACCCTGGCGCAGTTCAAGACCGGGCACGTCACCGTGCTCGTCGCCACGAACGTCGCCGCCCGCGGCATCCACGTCGACAACCTCGACCTCGTCGTCAACGTGGACCCGCCCACCGACCACAAGGACTACCTCCACCGCGGCGGGCGGACCGCCCGTGCCGGCGAGTCCGGCAGCGTCGTCACCCTGGTCACCCCGAACCAGCGCCGCGACATGACCCGCCTCATGGCCGCCGCCGGGATCACCCCGCAGACCACCCAGGTCCGCTCCGGTGAAGAGGCCCTCAGCCGGATCACCGGCGCCCAGGCCCCCTCCGGCATCCCGGTCACCATCACCGCCCCGGTGTCCGAGCGGCCCAAGCGCGGCACGGCCTCCCGCGGCCGACGCGGTCCCGCTTCGGCAGCGCGGCGCCTGAACGCGCGCCGGTCCGCCTTCAACGCGGCGGCGGCCTGAGAACGACGTGATCAGGAAACTGACCCATCTCTGCAGGAGGCACGTTGTGACGCTGGTCCAGATGCAGTTCCGCTCGGTGAGCGCCAACCCCTCCCATCAGGCGGTGGCCGATGCCATGGAGGCCGCCGGACCGCAGGTCTGCGACGATATGACGGTCGAAGTGGCCTTGTCCGTCATGGCCAGTGCCCGCGCGGGACATCTGCTGGTCTGCGACGAGGACGGCCTGTGCGCCGGTCTGGTGACCCCGGCTCAGCTCGCGGCCGTCCGTGACGGCGACGCGTACACGGACCGAATCCGGCTGCGCGACGTCCTCGGTGGCCGCGGGCCGTCCACCTCGCCTCTCACCACGATGGTTGAAGCCGAGCACGCGATGCGCTACCGCCGCCTCGATGCCCTGCCCGTCGTCGACGAGCAAGGCAGTGCCCTGGGCGTCCTCGCCCTTGCACGCTGAACCGCCTCACCGAGGTCGGACCGTTCCCCCGGCGCCCCGCTGACCGTCCGACCGACGGGACCGGCGCGGGCCCACCCCCAGATCGCGTCGGCAGTGCTGACGCTCCGCACCGATGAACAGGATGACGGGATGGATATCCTCCGCAGGAACAACGTGAAGGTCAGCGGATCACCCGGCAGCCCCGTGGTGATGCTGGCGCACGGGTTCGGCTGCGACCAGAACATGTGGGGCCTGGTGGCCCCGGCGCTGGCCGGGGAATTCCGGGTGGTCCTGTTCGACTACGTCGGGTCGGGCGGCTCCGACCCGTCCGCCTGGAGCGCCGAGCGCTACGGCTCACTGGACGGATACGCCCGCGACGTGGTCGAGGTGTGCGAGGCCCTCGACCTACGGGACGTGGCCTTCGTCGGGCATTCGGTCAGCGCGATGATCGGGGTACGCGCGGCGGCCACCGCCCCCGAGCGGTTCTCCTCCCTGGTCATGGTCGGCCCTTCCCCTTGCTACATCGACGACGACGCCTACCGAGGCGGCTTCAGCGCCGAGGACATCGACGAGCTGCTGGAGTCGCTCGAGTCGAACTACCTCGGCTGGTCGGCCACGATGGCACCGGTGATCATGGCCAACCCCGAACGTCCGGAACTGGGGGAGGAGCTGACCAACAGTTTCTGCGCCACCGATCCGGCGATCGCCCGCGTCTTCGCCCGCACCACGTTCCTCTCCGACAGCCGTGACGACCTGAAGTCGGTGGGCGTACCGACGCTGGTACTGGAATGCGCCCAGGACGTGATCGCGCCGCGCGAGGTCGGCGGCTACGTCCACGCGGCCATCCCCGGAAGCCGCCTGATCACCCTGGACGCTACGGGTCACTGCCCCCAGCTGAGCGCTCCCGAGGCCACCACGTCAGCCATCCGCGCGTTCCTGCGGGAGCTGCGGTGATGGGGTGCACCGCCCAGAACCCTGAGCGGCCCGAGGGCGAAGAGTCCGCCACCGACGCGGTGTTCTCCTCCCTGCTGGAGGACGCCGCCGAAGAGCTCTACGAATCCGCCCCCTGCGGCTACCTGTCCACCCTGATGGACGGCACCATCGCCAGGATCAACGGAACGCTCCTGGACTGGCTCGGCCTCACGCGCGAGGAAGTCGTGGGCCGCAGACGCTTCACCGACCTCCTCACGATCGGCGGCAAGCTCTACCACGAGACGCACTTCGCGCCGCTCCTTCGGATGCAGGGAAACATCAGTGAGATAGCGCTGGAACTCAAGGCGTCGGGCGGCGGGCGTCTGCCGGTCCTGGTCACCTCCCGGGTGAAGACGAGCGGCGACGGCGAGCCGACGCTGATCCGCACCACAGTCTTCGACGCACGACAGCGCCGCGCCTACGAAGGCGAGCTGCTCCGCGAGCGTCAGCTGGCGGACGAAGCCCGCCGGCAGGCCGAAGCCGACAAGGAGCGGCTGCGTGAAGCACTCGCGGTGCTCCAGCAGAGCCTGCTCCCCGCTGCCCTGCCCGCGGTGCCCGGAATGGAAGCGGCCTCCTACTACCACACCGCCTCCGTCGACCGGCTGGGCGGAGACTTCTACGACCTGTTCCCGCTGGACGACAAGCGCTGGGCGTTCTTCCTCGGCGACGTCTGCGGCAAAGGTCCCCAGGCTGCCGCAGTGACCTCCCTGACCCGCTACACCCTGCGCGCCGCAGCCCTCCACGATTCCGACCCCGTGGCCGCGCTGTCCACCTTGAACACCGTGCTGCACGAGCGGTTCACCAACGGGGACCCGCGCTACTGCACCGCGATCTTCGGTGTGATGGAACCCGACCCCAGCACCGGAACGGTTGCCGTGCACCTGGCGTCCGGGGGCCATCCCCCCGCACTCGTCGTGCGTGCCGACGGCCGGGCCGACTACCTCCCCACCCCCGGCGGCCTCCTCATCGGAATCCTGCCCGACCCCCGCTTCACCCCCGCCGTGACCACGCTCGGCCCCGGCGACTCCCTCCTCCTCTACACCGACGGCCTCACCGAAGCCCGCGTCGGCGCGAACCGCGAGCTGTACGGCGAAGACGCCCTGCGCACTTTCACCGCCGGTCTCGCCCCTGCATGTGCACCTGAGCTGATCACCGCCCTCACCGGCCTCCTGGACGGCTTCGGTGCAGGCCTGGACGACGACACGGCTCTGCTGGCCCTCGGCGTGCCCCATCCCATCCCCGGTACGGGAGAGCACGATCTGACATGAGCGCCCTGACGATCACCATCCGAGACGCCCCCACCGGCCCCGTGCTGGAAATCGCCGGCGACCTCGACTACGACCAGGCCCCCCGCCTTCGACAGGCCGTGACAGAGCTCAGCCTGGAGCCAGGACAACGCCTCGTCCTGGACCTCTCCCGCATACAGTTCTGCGACTCCAGCGGCATCACCGCCCTCATCGTCGCCCGCAACCACGCTGTCGCGGCCCAGGCTGAGATCGTGTTTGCGGCCGTCCCCGACAACACGATCCGCATCCTGCGCATCGTCGGCCTCGACCGGGTCTTCACCATCCACCCCGACGTCGGCACGGCCACAGCACACCGACCGGCCACCGGAAGTCCCTGATGGCGCGGGTGCCGTAGGAGGTGCCCGCTCGGGACGCGACCCCGCCGCCGAGGCCGCGGAGAGGATTTCGGCGGGCGCCCGGCAACCTTTCGGGCTCCGGCGGCAACTGAGGGGTGAACAGTGCACCTCACCCCAAGGAGCCACCGCCCATGTCCGCTTCCCCCCACCGCCGCCCGACCGGACGCCGACGGCTCGCCCGGGCCGGAGCGGCCACCCTGGCCGCCGCCGGTCTCGGCGCCGTGCCGCTGGTCGTGAAGGCCGATGCCGTGACACCCGCCGACCTCGCCCACGGCGTGCTGCCCGCCCGGGACGGCTGGGCCGCGAGCGGCTCGGGCACCACCGGCGGCCGTGCCGCGGACGCGGCTCACGTCTTCACCGTCTCCACCCGCGCCGAGCTGGTGAGAGCCCTGGCCGCGGGCCCGGCCGGCGCCCCGCGGATCATCCGGGTCAAGGGCCTGATCGACGCCCGTACCGACGACAGCGGGAAGCCGCAGAGCTGCGCCGACCACGCCGCCGGTACCGGCTATTCGCTCGACTCCTACCTCAAGGCCTACGATCCCGCCGTCTGGGGCCGTGCCAAGGTGCCGTCCGGCGCCCAGGAGGACGCCCGCAGGGCCGCCCAGGCCAGGCAGGCCGCCCGCATGGTGTTCACCGTGCCGGCCCGTACCACGGTCATCGGCGTGCCCGGCACCGGAGCGGGCATCACCGGCGGCAGCCTCGTGGTGAAGAACGCCGACAACGTGATCATCCGCAACCTGTCGCTCACCGACGTACGGGACTGCTTCCCGCAGTGGGACCCGACCGACGGCTCCACCGGCAATTGGAACTCCGCCTACGACGCCGTCAGCCTGCGCGGCGCCACCCATGTCTGGGTCGACCACAACAGCTTCTCCGACGACCCGCACCCGGACTCCGCCAACCCGGTCCGCTTCGGCCGCGAGTACCAGGTCCATGACGGCGCCCTCGACATCACCAACGCCTCCGACCTGGTCACCGTCGGATACAACACGTTCAGCAACCACGACAAGACGATGCTGATCGGCAGCAGCGACAAGGACACCGGACTGCGGGTGACGCTCCACCACAACGTCTTCCGGGGCATCGTCCAGCGCGCCCCGCTCGCCCGCGTGGGCCGGATCCACCTGTACGACAACTACTACGACACCACGGCGTCAAAGGGCTACGTGCACAGCTACAGCGTCAACTCCCGTGCCGGCGCCCAGGTCGTCGCGCAGAACAACTACTGGAAGCTCTCCTCCGACCGGAAGACCTCCCAGCTGCTCAGCGGCGACGGCACCGGAGCCATCGCGGGCAGCGGCAACCTCGTCGGCGGCGCTCCCGTGGACCTGGTCGCCGCCCACAACTCCGCCGGCACCGGGAAGAAGATCAAGACCACCGTCGACTGGCGGCCCACCCTGACCGCCGGACTGGAACCCGCCGCCGGACTGCCGGCCAAGCTGGCGGCCAAGGCGGGTGCCGGAGTCCTCACCGAGACCGGCGACCAGGCCCCGGCGAACTGAAGCATCCGAACGAATGCTCGAACGGACTGCTACGCTCCGGCAGCTGCCTGAGAACGCCCCCGTCCCACCGAGAGGCCGTACCGAGGCCATGACCGAAGATGAGGCGGCCGCGGAGTTCCACGCGTTCTTCGAACGCCACCACGCCGAACTCTCCCGCCTGGCATACCTGCTGACCGGAGAGCCGGACGCCGCCGACGACCTCGCCGCGGACGCGATGGTCGCGCTCTGGCACCGCTGGGACAGGGCCCGCCGTGCCGGCTCCGCGGCTGCCTACGCCCGCGGAATCGTCGCGAACCTCGCCCGCAGCCGGATCCGGAGCACGGCGGCGCGTCCTGCTGTTCTGGTCGCACCGCCCGGAGCGGATCGACGGCCCGGACCTGGCCGCCGTCATGGACGTACGGGCCGCGCTGGACACGCTGCCGTTCCGCAAACGCGCCTGCGTGGTACTGCGGTACGCCTTCGACCTCTCGGAGAAGGACACCGCGGCGGCACTGGGGATATCGGTGGGTACGGTGAAGAGCCAGACCTCGAAGGGGACGGCGGAGCTGCAGGGCTGCTCGGGACCAGGGCCGCCGGCGAACTGGTGGGGAGGGGAAGCCGGTGACCGACGAAGTGCGCGCCCTGCTGCGCGAGAGCACCGAAGCCCACCTGCCCGACCGGGCCCGCATGCTGGCCCGGGTCGAGCGCGGCATGGCCGGTCCCGGCACCGCCCGCCGGTCGCCGGACCGCCAGCGCGTCCGTGCCCTGTCCTGGCCGAAGATCCTCCTCGCGACCCTGGCCACCGCCGGAACCCTGACGGCGAGCGCCCTCCTGGTGGTCGCCGCCGTGCACGACCCGGACCCGCCTCGGAACCCGTCCGCCGCCGCCCCGTCCGCCGCCGCCGGCCGCGCGGTGCCACCGACGGCCGCGGGCAGCCGGACCGAGGACGGTCCCCTGTGGGCCGACGGCTCCGTCGACCCCCACAGCAACGCCTACTGGGCACAGAGCAACGGCACCCTCAAGGCGGGGAAGCCGCTCACCGCGCTCGTCGTCGAGCTGCGCATCGCCCTGACCGAGGGGGTGGAGGACACCGGTAGCTGGCGGACCCGCCCCGCCGCGGACTTCGACCTCTCCGCCCGCCGGGAAGGCGGCTTCCTCGTCTACCGGTGGACCCTCAAACCCGGCAGGACCGTCCCGCCCGGCGAGCACGTCTTCGCCGGCCAGTACGACCACGCCGCCGGCGGACGCGATGCGAAGGACGACACGTACCGGATCGACGCCACTGCAGACGCCGCGAAGAGCGGCGCCGCCCTATGGGGCGGGTTCGCGTAAGCCGCGTCCACGCCCCGCCGTCAGCGCGGGCCGACATGCCACGCATGGCGCAATGAGCCGCTCCGGCGGCTTCCCAGGACACCTTGTGCGGAGGCGGTGACCGGCATGGGTGGGCAGGAACGAGGCGTCGAGGCGGGTCATGAACGAGGAGAGCGCGGACCGGGCCGAGGGTCTCGGCGAGCGGCCGCTCGGCCTGCTGCTGCACCGGGCGCGGATGATGCCACCGCAGCTGATCGGCCCACTGCTGGCGGAGGAGATCGCCGGGATCGGAGGCCGTGACGTCTCCATCCTGCTCCAGGACTACGCGCAGGAGCTGCTGGTGCCGCTTCCCGGCAGGAAACTGTACGTCAGCCAGCCCCAGCCGGTGATCGACTCCCCAGCCGGCCGGGCCTTCATGCGCGGGGAGGCCGTCGAGGTACCGCAGGCCCACGGCGGCGTCCGGATGTACGTGCCACTGCCGGACGGCAACGACACGGTGGGCGTCATGGCCCTCACCCTGGACCACGTCGGCGACGACGACCGGCGCCTGCTGCGCCGGTTCGCCGGCCTGGCCGCCGACCTGCTGGTCACCAAGAACGCCTACACCGACCAGTTCTTCCTGGCCCGGCGCCGGGAGCCGATGAGCGTGTCCGCCGAGATCCAGTGGAGCCTGCTGCCGCCGCTGACGATGACCGTGCCGCAGGTCGCGGTGGCCGGCATGCTGGAGCCCGCCTACCGCGTCGCCGGAGACAGCTTCGACTACGCCCTCAACGACGACATCCTGCACATGGCCGTGATCGACGCGATGGGCCACGGTCTGGACGCCGCCGCGATGGCGACCATCGCCATCGGTGCCTACCGGCATGCCCGGCGCGTGTCCGTCAGCCTGGCCGAGAAGTACACGTACATGGACGACGCCATCTCCCGGCAGTTCGGTCCCGACCACTTCGTCACCGCCCAGCTGATGCACCTGAACATCGCCACCGGTGTGCTGGAGCTGGTCAACGCGGGCCACCCCGCGCCGCTGCTGATCCGCGACGGCAAGGTCGTGCGGCAGCTGGAGAGCGCGACGACGCTGCCCATCGGCTTCGGCGGCGAGGAGCCCCGGATCGGGGAGCACACGCTCCGGCAAGGCGACCGCGTGCTGTGCTACACCGACGGCATCATCGAAGAGCACGTCGCCGGCGGGGAGTTGTTCGGCGAGGAACGCCTCATCCGTTGCGTCGACCGCCTCGGGGAAAGGCCGTCAGAGGGGCTGCGGGCAGACCTGCGCCAGCTCTCCCACACGTTGAAGAGCGAACGAGGCGGGCACACCAGCGACGACGCCACCCTCTTCATGATCGAATGGCGCGGGGGCGCCGCCGACCACCTCGCGGCTCCCGACCGAACGCCTCGAAGCTGAGGAGACCGGCGGTCCTCCCCAGCGCCTCCGCCGGAAAATACCTGGTCACAACGGCCTTTGCCCATCGATTGGGCGTAGAGTTAAAGGACCGGAAGTACTTCGAGCACCGGCTTCACGCGGGTGTCATTTCCGGCGATCGCCTAAAAACCGGGCTGCCGACGGGCAGTCCGGGGGCAGGTCCGCACCATGACCACCACCTTCGACCGGACCGCGCCCCGCGATCTCACAGCAGAGTTCCCGGCACGCTTGTCCCTCACCCCGAAGTCCACCCTCGCAGGTCAGCTGGACGGTGCCTGGTGGCCCCGCTCGCGTGACCTCGGAGCCGAGCTCCCCGCTCTCGCGGCGGCTCTGGAGGAGCCGTGGGGGCGCGTCACGCGCGTCACGGTGAATCCCGCCCGCTGGCCGGTCGTCCCGCGGACGGTTGCCGTGGACGGGCGCGTGCTGCATGTGGGCTGGTTCACCGAGCAGGACCCCGACAAGCTGATCCTGCTCTCCTACACCGTCGGCCGCTGGGACCTCCTGGTGGTCCCGCCCGAGACCGGGCCCGCGGCCGCGGCCCGGCTGATGGCCGCCGCCGCGATCCCGGGCAGTGCCCTGGCGGCGGGCGTCCTGATGGCCAACGAGAGCGTCATCGGGCGCGGCGTCCGGGACGCGCGCGGCCGGGAAGCCGTCTGGGAGGGCGAGGGCGGGGCCTGCATGTCGCCCTTCGGGGAGCCGATGGGACGAAGTGCCCTGCCGCTGTCCGGGAACGGCTGGCGGTGAGTTCCGTGGAGACCGTCGTCCTCGTCGCGATGATCATCCTGATGATCGGCGTCGCCATGCGCTGGATCCAGGTGCTGAACGCCCGGAACGACGCGCGGATCGAGGCCTACCGCTTCAGTGACCCCCGGCCGAGGCCTCCCGGCCTGCCGGACGACACCGGTCGTCGAGCCCACCACCCGGGTGCCGACCGGTGAGGAACGGATCTTCCTCCGACCGGGGTGTGAGGGCGGGGCGCCCCGGCGCCCCGCCCTCACACACACGAAAGGACGCGGTCATGGCCACACTGCGCGAACGCAAGACCTACCGCGACCAGGTGCTCCGGGTCCTGTACGAAGCCGTCGAAGGCAACCGCCTCCTCGGCATCACCGGAGCACAGCTACGGCGCGACCTCCACGTACCGGAACAGGACCTCGCCGCCGCCTGCACGTACCTGGCGGGCGAAGGGCTGATCACCGTCGACTGGGACCCCGGCAACACTCCCGCGATGGTCACCCTCACCCACGACGGAATCCGGCACATGGAAGCCGATGAGGAAGAGCACGGCTGAATCCCCTCACACACGTGAGGGCCTGGGACGCGGGTAACCGGTCAGTGCTTCGAGTCGGGTTTCCGAGGCCCCGAGACCGAAGGCGCAAGCCCGGTGGCAAGCGCGGTGCCCTGCTGCCCTGCCGGAGTGGCTCGATGCTTCGAGCCGGGTTCGCCGGGCCTGCCCTGCGGAGGTACCGATGCGGATCCCGCCGCTCGGCCCGGTGCCGGCCGCCACCTCCCCGTGCGCCGTGCCGCGCGTCGCCACAGGCGGGGCAGGAAGGCGTAGAAGCGGTCGGGAAGGAACACGGCGTCCGCAATGATCATCGCGCCGGAGAAGAGAGGCAGTCCCAGGAGCACCGCGATGCCGATGTGCATGCCCAGCAGCACGGTCAGAACGGGGTACTTGAGCCTGCCGAAGAGTACGAACGGGAAGGCGACCTGCAAGAGCACCGTCACGTAGCTGGCGACCGCGATCACCATCGGGTACCCGTCCACCAGGTGGGAGAGCGCGGGCCAGGGCTGGAAGAGTTCGAGGTTCAGCGCGTAGTGGAGAGCGGTGCCGCCGCCCCAGGTCGGGCCCTGGACCTTGTACAGGCCGGCCGATCCGTAGAGGAAACAGACCTGTGCCGCGATGACGAGCATGCCGCAGTTGTGCACCACCGTCGTCAAGGTGCCACGGGCATCGTGCAGTTGCTGTGCGGAGAAGCTCCTCACCGGCTCCGGTGCGTCGCCCGCGCGGGCTGCCGCGAGCCGGTTCCTGCGAGCGTCCAGGGACCAGCGCCGCCCGCACGCGGTGAGGACGAGGTAGAGGGCCATCAGCAGGATCAGGTTGTCGCCCCCGTCCGTCATGAAGATCGATCTGGCATGGAACGAGGTCACCACGACGGCGAAGAGGACGGACATGGCCCGGGTCCGCCAGCCCAGCATGAACAGCGCGGACGTGACGAGGGCCGTCACGTAGCAGAGTTCGAAGTAGGCGCGGCTGTCGGACAGGATCAGGAGGCTGTTCCAGCCCGTCTGATCGAAGAGCTGCTGTGCCAGCGCCGGTGTCCAGGGGGAGCCCGGGCCCCAGATCTCGTCACGGTGCGGGAACTCGCGCAGCAGGAAGACCAGGTAGAGCAGCCCGTAGCCGATGCGCAGAACCGAGGCGGCGTACAGGGAGACCGGCCGGTCGGTGAGAAGCGCCCGCAGAGCGCCGATCCGGTCGAGGAGCCACCGGTGGGCCGTGCCGGCGGCCGAAGTCTCCTGGACCGCAGACCGGTGCGGCGTGGCCGCCGTGGAAGGGGGCCGGGGGATCTGTTCACTTCCCATGGGAGTTCACCTTCCACCAGGGCAGGAGCCGGTCCTCGGAGGGTGCCGGCGGGCGGTTCCCGGCCGCCGTGCCGGGCGCAGCCACCGGCAGAGTGACGACCCGGAGCTGAATGAAGTCGAAAGCGCCGCCGTCGTTGTGGGCGGCGACGCGGTCCGCGGCGATGTTGCGCAGGTACGTCTGCAGCATCACGGCGCGTTCCGAGCGTGCCGTGTCGCTCCCTCCATGTGTCTCGACATAAGAGGTCCAGGCACGGCGCAGAAGGTTCTGGGACGTATGGCTCGGAAACACATTGTGGTCGACCGCGGAATGGTCGACGGCAGCCAGGTCGAACCAGGGGGTCACCTGCACCGATCCCTTGGAGTCGGTGTGTGCGGTTCTCGCCAGGATTTTTCGGTTGAAGGAGTCGGGGTCCGGGGCGAAGAGCCGCCAGTTCTGTTCGAAGAGCGGATACACCCATCCGTTGACCTGCGAGCTGTAACGCTTCGATACAGGGTTGGCGGGGGCCACATGAAGGAATACCAGGACGACGTGGACCAGGGTCGTCACCAGGCAGAGGGCCACGGCGGTGCGCAGCCCTGCTCTCACTGCGCGAACTCTTATGGGCGGCTTGCCCGGCATGGCTGCTTCGTCATGACGCTGCTGGGGGACCGGACCGGCATCGGAGTGATGAAGTTCCTTCACGCCCGCAGATTCAATTCCGCTCGACACCGCGACCCACCCGGTCTTTCTCATGTCTGCTGTTCGCCTGAGGTCTCTGCGACTCTCACCTACGGCGCGGGGGGGGGGGGGGGGGGGGGGGGGGGGAGTCTCCCCCCCCCCCGAAACGAAGTCCTGTTTCTGTCTCCGCCTCCCCGACAAAAAAAAAAAAAAAAAAACAACACCCACGCACGTTGTTG
>NZ_JBVIWA010000006.1:288032-373662 GCF_055595065.1 Streptomyces sp. NPDC040545 | reverse complement strand
TTTTTTTTTTTTTTTGGTGGGCCCCCGATCCCCCCCCCCTCCAGGCGGAGGACCCCCCCCCCCCCCCCCCCCCCGCGCTCGCCGTCATCCGATGAACGGGCTTCGTGCTGCTGCCTACGCTTGACCGGCAGAGCCGAAAGAGACGACCTAGCCCTCGTGGCCGTGGTGACCCTCGTGGCCCGCGGGCTTGTCGCCGTAGCCGTAGTGGTCGCCGGGCTTCCCGTCGTGGTCGTGGCCGTGGTCCGGCTTGCCCGGGCCCTCGTCGTGGCCGTTGCCCGGGCCGCCGTGCTCCGGCCCGTGGTGCTCGAGGCCTCCGTGGTCCGGCCCGTGGTGCTCGAGGCCTCCGTGGTCCGGTCCGCCCGGGCCGCCGTGGTCCGGGCCGCCGGGCTGACCGCCGTGCCCGCCGGTCGTGTTGCCACCGGTCGTGTTCCCCGCCGTGTTGCCCGCGGTGTTTCCGGAGGTGTTGCCGGCGATGTTCCCCGAGGTGCCGCCCGACACGAGGTCGACGATCGGTCCGCCCAGGAGGCCGCCACCGATCAGACCCACGGTCGTACCGGTCGTCGATCCGGGGGTCGGCGTTCCGGCGGTCGTGCCCGTGGTCGTGCCGGTGGTGGTCGTGCCGGTCGTGCCCGTGGTCGTGCCGGTCGTCGTGCCGGTGGTGGTCGTGCCGGTCGTGCCGGTGGTCGTGCCGGTCGTCGTACCTGTGGTCGTGCCCGTGGTCGTTCCGCCGGTGGCGCACCCACCGAGGAAGATCCGGTTGGTGTCCATCGTCACTTCGCCGTTACGGGCCAGGGCCCGGCCCTCGATGTTCGTTCCCGTTCGCAGGAAGATCGAAGTCAGCGCCATGATGGTGCCCACGAAGGTGGTGTTGGTGTTGAGCGTCGCCGAACTCCCGATCTGCCAGAACACGTTGCACGGCGAAGCGCCGTTCGTGAGGAGGATCCGGCTGGAGGTCGCCGTCGTCAGGGCTGCAGGAATCTGGAACACCCAGACCGCGTTGGGGTTTCCCCCGGCATTCAGGACCAGGTCGCCGGTGAGTCCGACACTGCCGGCGGGGTCTCTCGTGTAGACGCCCGGAATCAGCTCTGTGGGGCCGGAAGTTCCTGAGCCAATGGCCGCCGGAAGGTCGAAGTCCTCGGCCTGGCCGGCCGCGTTGTTGTACGCGATGATCAGATCGCTCTTGGCCTGGAGGGCCTGAGCATCCGCAGGGTGCACGGCGCCGAGGACCAGGCCGGGCGGGAAGCCGGTGATGGCCGGGTTCGGGTGCGTCCCGAGGTCGTGGTCGATCACCGTGGGGCCGGTGTTGGTGACTCCCTGACCTGCCAGAACGGAGTAGCTGGCGGTGGTGCCCAGAGGCACGGGTGTCGCGATGGCCAGGGCCTGCGTCGGCAATCCCGCGACCATGACAGCGGCAACCGTTACGGCGACGGCCGAGGCCAGCCAGCCGGAAAAAGTGCGGCGCTGAGCCGTTTGGATTTTCAGCTTCATCGAGGGGGGCCACTTCCTATGGGGGCCGTGGCATACCGGGCTCCTACCGATTGCCCGGGAAGCCTTTTCGTTGTCGCCGCATATTACGCAGCAACATTCGCCTGTCAAAAATAGGCAAGGGGGAGGAGGGGGAATTACAAACATATTCAGCACCGCGAGGCGCGATGAAAATACCAAAACCCACCGCGCGGATCATGTGATGGTCCCCCCGCCGGATGGGTCCGGATTGACTCAAACGAGGCGGAGTCGTTCATATGGAAATGCATTCAAACCCACCACGCGTGAGATGTGCCGCCAGGAGGGTGATTTCGCGAGCTTGTCGGACGGTGGGCGCGCCGATCGATCTTCCGTCAATCCATATGACTCTGATCGGGAGCGTTTACGCTCCTTTTCTTACGCGGGTTCGAACACTGGCATTGTCGAATTGGTGAGCGACGTCAGTTCCGCCGGATCGGGCGTGAGTTCATCCGCAGGTGACTTCCGACCGCATCTCATCCCCGGCAACACCAGGTGGCCGAAGCCCCGGAAGGGTCTCAGCGGAGCGTGCGGTGGCGCCGGCCGGAACGCCGGATGTGCAGGACCAGGTACACCAGGGCGCCGATGAACACCACGATGCCGATGATCAGCAGATAGAACAGCCCTTCGGCGACGGCGCCGATCAGGCCCAGCACGATCGCCACGATGACGAGAATCAGGAAGAGCGTCACGACGTGGGGCACCTCCTCGAAGGGCCGGTCAGCGGCGGGCGAGCTGCCGCTCGCCGTTCACGCCGGGCTGATAGGGCAGGCCGTAGTGCGCGAAGACCGCCGCCTCATCCTCGGCGGGCAGAACGTCGTCCGTCCCGATCGCCGGGCACTTCTTCACCAGCGACCTGTCGTGATCGACCCTGACGTAGCCGGGCCCCACCACCGCGCCGGCCAGTGGGACGAAGACCAGATGGCGGCGGGTGGGCAGCCCGACCAGGACGGTGGCCATGGCCGGCTCGTCGGTGCTGGTGTCCACGTAGACCGACTCCAGCACTCCGATCTTGCGGCCCGCGGCATCGACGACATCGTGGGTACGCCACTCCCGGATATCCGCGATCCCGATCATCCCGAGCGCCCCTTTCCTGCAACGTTGCGCCGACAGGCGTTGCGCCTTTCAGCCTGCCGCGCAAAGCCCGCCCGCACCAGCCCGGACGCCCCGCAACGTCCTGCGGCAAGAGTGACCTGTTCCGCCCCCGCTTGAGCTGCACGGCCGCCGGACCCCTGGCGACGTCCCCACGCACGGGACTTAGCAGATAAGCGGTCGATTCCGGCGGATAGGTGGAGGGGCCGTGGCATTCGGGTGAATTCTGCTCGGGCTGTGCACGCGGCTGCGTTCGCGCCGCGTGACACTCGACAGCGGGGCCCGTCGATCATCATTCCGCGGCGCAAGCGTTCACCCGGGCCCGGCCGCGGCAATTTCTGTGGCTGGTAGACAGTCCCGAGCCGGAGGTAGACCGCCCGTGGCGGTGAACGGAAACCCGACTGTCAGACGACGCCGTCTGGGCGCGGAGCTGCGCCGGCTCCGTCTGGCCCGCGGTCTGACCAGTACGCAGGTGGCCGAGCATCTGTTGATCTCCCAGCCCAAGGTCAGCCACTTGGAGACCGGCCGCCGCGGGATCAGCCCGCGCGATGTGCGGGACCTGTGCGGCCTCTACGGGGTCACGGACCAGCAGGTCGTCGACTCGTTGATGGAGATGGCCAGGGAGTCGAACCGGCAGGGCTGGTGGGTCGCCTGCGGGGAAGTCCCGTACGCCGTCTACATCGGCCTGGAGACGGCAGCCTCCTCCGTCCGTTCCTACGAACCCCTGGTGATCCCCGGTCTGCTGCAGACACCCGCCTACGCGGCAGCGGTCACTGCGGAAACGATCCCTCTGGCCACGGAGGAACAGATCGCCGTGCGCCGTGAGGTACGGCTGCGCCGTCAGTCCCGCGCCCACCACCCGGCCCGGCCCTTCCGCTTAGGGGTCGTGCTGGACGAATCAGCACTGCGCCGCGTGGTCGGCAGCCCCGAGATCATGCGCGAACAACTCGCATACCTGAACCGCCTCGGCGAGCAGCCGCACATCACCGTGCAGGTCCTCCCGCACAGCGCGGGAGCCCATCCGGGAATCTCTGGCCAGTTCTCCATCCTCGACTTCCCGGACACCGCCACGGGGACCGTGTACCTGGAGCGGTTCACCAGCGACCTCTACCTGGAGAAACGATCCGACGTGCGGCACTACGGCGCCATGTTCGACCTCCTTCAGACCCGGGCCCTGAACCCGCAGGACACCCGCCGCTTCATCACCCGCGCCGCCGAGGCGCTGCCGGCTGCCGCAGCGCTGCCCGCCCGGGCGTGATCGCCGCACCGGGACGCGGCGAGCCCGCACCCCCGACCGGGGGTGCGGGCTCGCTCGGATCCGGGCCGCCGGGGTCAGGCGGGGCGGCCGCCGAAGGGTCCGCCGGTGCCGTAGTAGGTGCCCAGCTCTTCCCGGTAGCCGGCGTCGCCGAGGTGCTTGTCCCGGTGGAACTCGGGGGCGGCCTTGATCTGTTCCTTGGTGCCGGCGACGAAGACCTTCCTGTCCTCGGGGTCGATCCTGACGACCGTGCTCGCCGGCAGCAGGACCTCCTTGCCGAAGATCCATACGCCGGTGTCCACGACCAGGTAGGCGTCACCGACCTCGTCGGAGTGCTTGTCGACCTTGCCGATGCTGCCGTCGGTCGCCTCGACCTTGTAGCCGGTCAGGTCCGTACCGGCCAGGTGGCCCGCGGTCGGCTGGTAACTCCACACATGTTCAGTCACGCGAAAACAACTCCTCCGGTCAATGGGGGACGGCGGGGAAATGCTTCTCCGCCGATCCTCCTTGTTCCGTACGCCGTGCTCGGCGGATGTACTGCGTTCCGCCTGGACTTCGCCTGCCCCGCTTTCACCGCATCACGCACCCGGATCGAACGCGGGACGGGGAATCCGCCCCTTCTGCGAGGGAATCCATGAGGCCGCCTTGCTCCGTACGGCTCAATCGACGGCTCGGGAGGGCGCCTTGAGGGCAGGAGATCACCATGGACAGCAATCGCGAGATGGACCCGGAGCACCAGGTGCCCGAGGGCGTCGACGAGAAGACACTGCGCGCCCTGGGTGCGCTCTCGAAGGCTCTGGAGACCACGGAGCGGGCCCGCGGGCACCTCTACGGATTCCACCAGCTGACCGGGACCGCGGACTTCGAGCTCGGCGACGCCGTCCGGCTCCTGCGCGAGGCGGGCCACGAGGAGCAGGCCGCACGGGTCGAGCGCGACCTCGTGGGGCGCAACGTCATCCCGGGCCACTGGACGTTCCAGATCATCGAGGCCTACGACTCCACCTACCACCGGCCCTTCACCGCGATGGAAGGCGACATCGTCGACGAGCTGGCCGGCGGGCGTGAGCACCTCCTGGAGGCCCGCCTGAAGACGATCCGCCGCACCCACGGCCATCCGGACCACACCGCCACGCCGCCCGCCTCCTGATACGAGGGCCCGAGCCCGGAGGGAGCGGAGCCCGCCGGTGTCGCTCACGCCGCCGGGTACCCACCGACCGCCCGGCGATGGGCCACGTGCCCGCCCAGGGCGCCGGTGACGGCGACGGCGGCCAGCCCGCCGAGGGACCACAGCCGGGCCTTCGCCGGGCGGCCGCGCAGCCGCGACGTCAGGGACACGGCGTAGCAGGCCACCGCGGCCGCGTTCGAGGCCGCGTGGGCAAGGCCGACCCGGGCCTGTTCGGGAGGCAGGTCCGCCCAGTCCACCCAGCCGGCCACCGCTGCCGGGGCGATTCCGGCCAGTCCGACGGCGGTGAGGGTCGTGCTCGCCCGCTGCGTCCCGGGTACGACGTCCAGCACGGCGGACGAGAGCCAGCACCCGATGGGTACCTGCACCAATACGGGATGCAGCGGGTGCCCGAGCGGCCTGCCACGCAGCAGATCACGCATCCCGCCCAGGGGGAGTGCGCGGATGCCCCGCTGGAGCACCCTGATCGCCGGATCGGCGACCGTGGTCCGTTCGAGCCGGTCGAGTGCGGTCAGCCACCGGGTCGAGGCGGTGTCGAGCACTGGGGTCCGCCCGGTCATGGCCGGGGCGTCGGGGGTGTGTGAGTTCATACTCGACGCCTACCCGGTGTCACGCCGCGATCCCGCCCCGGTCCCCACTGGTACCCGAACGACCGGCCTCCAGCCGGGGTGGTTGCGCGGGCATGTCCATGCCCTCGGATCCCGGCCGTCCGGACGGCCGGAGAGCTCATGCGCTGGGGACGGCCAGGGGGTCGGACGGGGCGGTCTTCTTCGCCGCTTCCATCTGTTCGCCGAGTTCGGTGAGGCGGTTGCGGCCCATCGCCTTGCGCACCTCGGGGAACCACTCCTTCTCCTCTTCCTCGACGTGGTGGCGGACGTTTTCCATGAGGACCGTCATCTTGGCGTCGAACCGCTCGTCGCTCGCGTCGAGACCCTTGAGCTCGGAGAGCATCCACAGCACGACGTGGTGCTCCTCGATGCTTTCGAGGACGTGGTCCTTGGTGTCGGAGTCGGCCTCGCGGGCAGCGGGGTAGAAGATCTTCTCCTCGATCCAGGTGTGCGCGGTGAGTTCCTCGATCACCTGGTCGGCGATCTTCCGCTTCGTGGCGTGCGCGTTGTCGCCTGCCTTCTCGAACTGCTTGAACAGCTTCTCGACCGTCTTGTGGTCTTCCTTGAGCAGTACGATCCCGTCCATCAGGTCTCCTTCGATCGTCCATCGGGGGGTGCGGCCGACCGCCCTGACGCCGTGTACCCGGTGGGGCGGTGGTGACACTGTTCGCCGGGCGGGATGCCCCGTACAGGCGACCTTCCCTACGCCGAACGCTGACGCCTCTCCAGCCTGTCGGGCGGACCCGGCCCGGTGCGGGGCCGGGCCGGTGCGGGGCCGCGCCGGATCAGAGGGCGGCGGGGAACCGGTCCCAGGCCCGGTGCTCGCCCAGCGCCGTCGCCAGGGCGGCCACGACCGCGCTGCCGCTGTCGCCGACGGCGATGCCCGGTTCGTCTGCCGTGATGCCGCACGCTTCGAGGAGCTGCTCGGCACCGTTCCAGCCGCCGATGGCCTTGCCGTGCCGGTACGCCTCGGTCACGAGCAGAAGTACGCGCGGGTCGGGGGCTTCGGGGGGCAGGGCGGTTCCGGCCTTGGCGTCACGGGCGCCGTACGCGTCCGCGCCGGCCTGGGGCACTCCGGCCAGCAGGACGGCGTCGAATTCGACGGAGCGGGCGGTGGCGAAGGTCCGCTGAACGGTGATCGGGTCGCCGTCACCGTCGAGGGTGCCGCCGGTCGGGGCGATGACGAGGGGCACCATTCCGGCGTCCAGAACGGCCTGGCGGGCCGTCCGTACGCCGTCCAGGCCGGCGGTGCCGTCGGCGACGATGCCGATCACGCGGCCGTCGGTCGGCCAGGTCCCGCCCATCTGGGAGAGGGCGGGGCTGGGGTCGGCCGCGACGAGTGGCACGGTGGCGGCGGGGGCCGGCAGTCCGAGGCCCGCGGCGACCTGCTCGCACAGCTGCGGATCGATGTTCGCCAGGACCTTCAGGGTGCGTTCCTTGACGGCCTGCTCGTAGCACTTGCTCAGTTCGAAGGTGTAGGCGGCGATGATGTGTTCGCGCTCGGGCGCAGTCATGCTCAGCCAGAAGAGGCGCGGCTGGGTGAAGTGGTCCGAGAACGAGGCGGGTGCCTCACGGACCTTGCTCGCCTCAGGGACGGTGACGGGCACTTCGATGAAGGCGGCCGTATCGGCTCCGGCGAGGAACGGGCAGCCGCCGTCGAGGCTGTTGGGCCGGTAGGGGGCGATGCCCGTGTGGACGGCGGTCTGGTGCATGCCGTCGCGGAGCATGTCGTTGACGGGGGCGTGCGGCCTGTTGATCGGGAGCTGGCCGAAGTTGGGGCCGCCGAGCCGGCTGATCTGTGTGTCGAGGTAGGAGAAGAGCCGTCCTGCGAGCAGCGGGTCGTCGGTGACGTCGATGCCCGGGACCAGGTGGCCGGGGTGGAAGGCGACCTGCTCGGTCTCGGCGAAGTAGTTCTTGGTGTTGGCGTTCAGGGTCATCAGCCCGATGGGCTGAACGGGTGAGCGCTCCTCCGGCACGATCTTGGTGGGGTCGAGGAGGTCGATGCCCTCGAACGTCTGGTCCTCGGTGTCGGGGAAGACCTGGATGCCCAGTTCCCACTGCGGGAAGGCGCCGGACTCGATGGCGTCGAAGAGGTCCCGGCGGTGGAAGTCGGGGTCCATCCCGCTGATCATCTGCGCCTCCTCCCAGACCAGGGAATGCACGCCGAGCTTCGGCTTCCAGTGGAACTTCACCAGCACGCTCTCGTCGGCCGTGTTGACCAGACGGAAGGTGTGGACGCCGAAGCCCTCCATCATCCGCAGCGACCTCGGGATCCCGCGGTCGGACATGTTCCAGATGGTGTGGTGGGTGGCTTCGGTGTGCAGGGACACGAAGTCCCAGAACGTGTCGTGCGCGCTCTGCGCCTGCGGGATCTCGCGGTCCGGATGCGGCTTGGCGGCGTGGATGACGTCGGGGAACTTGACGGCGTCCTGGATGAAGAACACGGGGATGTTGTTGCCGACGAGGTCGAAGG
Organism: Streptomyces sp. NPDC040545; assembly: GCF_055595065.1. NCBI lineage: Bacteria > Bacillati > Actinomycetota > Actinomycetes > Kitasatosporales > Streptomycetaceae > Streptomyces > Streptomyces sp. NPDC040545. The sequence continues at coordinate 365,548 of NZ_JBVIWA010000006.1, read as the reverse complement.
TGCCCTCGTCGGTGTAGAACTTCGTCGCGAAGCCACGTGTGTCGCGCACGGTGTCGGCCGAACCGCGCGAGCCGAGGACCGTGGAGAACCGCACGAACACCGGCGTCTCCACGTCCTTGGCGAGGAACGCGGCCTTCGACACCTCGCCGGCCGTTCCGTAGCCCTGGAAGACGCCGTGAGCGGCTGCGCCACGCGCGTGGACGACCCGCTCCGGGATCCGCTCGTGGTCGAAATGCGTGATCTTCTCGCGCAGATGGTGGTCCTGCAGCAGCACCGGGCCGCGAGGTCCGGCCTTCAAGGAGTGATCGGTGTCCGGCAGCCGTGCCCCTTGGGCCGTCGTCAGGTACGCGCCGCTCTGCGCCACGCGCGCCTGGTCCACGCCTGTCGCCTGTCCGGTCGGACCCACCGTTTCGGGGCCGTCCTGGTCGGGCTTCGGCGGAAGGGGTTCCGTGGGCTCCGTCGGCTCGATCAGCTGCGGAGACCCGGGGCTGGGCCTGCCCGGAAGCTCGCTCTTGGCGGTGCCGGTCGATGACTGCTGCTTGCTCATGATCCTTCTCCTTGGGGCCGCCGGCGTGGTGGACGGGCGAGAGCCGTGACATCTCCGGTCCGGGCTGCGTGCGTGGTGTGCGGTGGGAGCGGGCGGACCCGCAGGTCAGCTCGCCGGGTACGGCGCGGCCTTGAGGCGGCGGGCGAGGTGGGCGGTGTTGGCGGCGAGGGTCCTGGTCGTGGCCGCCGTCTTCTGTGGGGTCTTGTCGAGGTCCTGGTAGTCGGTTCCCTGCATGGCTTCGCCGACCCAGTAGGTGACGGCGTTCGCAGCGAGGGAGAACCCGACGTCGTTCAGGCCCTGGAAGAGGTCGGCGCCGACTTTGTGCGCGCCGTCCTCGTTGCCGACGACGCAGACCGCGGCGGCCTTGCCGTAGGTGAGCGGGCGGCCTTCGTCGTCGGTCTCGGCGATCTCCGCGTCCAGCCGCTCCAGGACCCGCTGGGCGATGCTGGACGGGTGGCCCAGCCAGATGGGCGTGGAGAGGATCAGGATGTCGCAGCCCAGGATGGTGTCCCGGATCTCCGGCCAGGCGTCTCCGTCGCCCATGTCGGTCTTCACGCCGGGCTTCACGTCGTGGTCGGCGATCCGGACGGTCTTCCCGGTGACACCGTGCTCGGCGAGGGCGGCCATCGTCTGCTCGGCCAGCAGCTGGGAGCTCGACGGCGCGGGGGAGGGGGACAGGGTGCAGACGAGCGCGACAGCACGGAGCGGCGTGTGGTTGTTGGGGTCCATGGTGTCCGGCTACCCGCACATCCCTCTTTGATGTCGCAAGCGATGCGATTCGTCCCCATTGACCCGGTCGCGCGGGGGTGGAAATCGCGGAAGCGCGTCCATGTGTCCTGGTCAGACAGACACCAGGCCGCGTGAGCTCACGATGGGGCGGGCCCGCGACGACCGCCGGTCGAGGGCGCGGTGCAGGCGCGCCTGGCGGCCGAAGCGCGAGCGATTCGGTGACGTACCAGCCGTCGCGCTGAAGACCCTCTGGTACGTCGACGAGGAAACGGCGGTGGAGACGGGGGAGTTGATGCTCTGCGCCGGGCCCCGTTGCCGTCGTCGCCTACGGCGAGGCCGCCGAGGCGGCGCGCGCCGCGCTCGACCGGCTGGAGGAGGGCGAAGGTCCTGCCCTACTTCCGCGACGCGGCCGATCACCCGCACCGCACCGACACCGAAGTGCGGACGCCCGACGAACTGCCCATCCGAAGGCCGGTGCGGGCATGAGTTGCGCTGCGGGGGACAGCCGGGGGGTATGACACTCCTACCGAGCCCAGCTCAGGGTCGTGACCGTGATCGTGCCGACACCGGGCTGGACTCCCTCGCGGGCCCGAGCGAGCGGGTCGGGGAGCGGGCCCCGGATCAGCCTTCAGACCTGCCCGCACGCTCCTGGCGGGCGGTACTGCGCGGCACGGCCGAGGAGTTCCGGAACGACGAGCTGGCCGATCGTGCAGCGGCCCTGACCTACTACGGGGTGCTGGCGCTCTTCCCCGCCCTCCTGGTTCTCGTCTCCCTGCTGGGCCTGGCCGGGGAATCGACGACCGCGCGCCTGCTGGACGACCTGCAGCAGCTGACGCCCGGCTCCGCCCGGGACGTGATCAGAGATGCGGTCGAGCAACTGCAGGGCCGCAGCGGCGTCGGGTCGCTGATGGCGATCGTCGGCCTCGTCGTGGCGCTGTGGTCCGCCTCGGGCTACGTGGCCGCGTTCATCCGGTCCGCGAACGCCGTCTACGACGTGCCGGAGGGCCGCCCGGTGTGGAAGGTGCTGCCGCTGCGCCTGGCGCTGACCGTCGCGCTGATGGTCCTCGCCTGTGCCGGCGCGTTGATCGTCGTCTTCACCGGCGGCCTGGCGCGGCGCGCGGGCACCGCCCTGAGGATCGGTGACAGCGCCCTGGCGGTGTGGTCGATCGCGAAATGGCCGGTCCTCGTCCTCCTCGTCACCATCGCGATCGCGCTCCTGTACTGGGCGGCGCCGAACGCCAAGGGCCGTGGATTCAGGTGGGTGACGCCGGGGAGCTGCCTGGCCCTGGCGATCTGGATGGCGGCCTCGGCCGGCTTCGCGTTCTACGTCGCGAACTTCGCCTCCTACAACAAGACGTACGGCACGGTCACCGGCGTGATCGTCTTCCTGGTCTGGCTGTGGATCACCAACCTCGCCTTCCTCCTCGGGCTCGAGTTCGACGCGGAACTGGCCCGTCAGCGTGCGATAGCCGGAGGGCTGCCCGAGGAGGCCGAACCCTATGTGCGGCCCCGTGGAACCCGCGCCTGGAGCGATCAGGACCGCCGCCGCATGGAGCGGTGATCGCACAGGGCCGCGCCGCCTGCACAGAAGGATCTGCCCGTGGGTGGGTGCTCGTTCGTTTACCGGGTAGGCGCGGGATGAGAACGGCGTACAGGCCGATCCGGCCGAGATCAAGGAGAAAACGTTCCGATGACGAATGAACCCCGAACCGCTGTCGGCACACCCACCCCCGACGAGCTGCGCGAGCAGGTCGAGCACACCCGGGACGAACTCGGTCAGACCATCGAGGCGCTGGCGGGCAAGGCCGACATCAAGGCACAGGCACGAGGGAAGGCGGCCGCCATGAAGGAACAGGCCGCCGCAACGGCCGGCGCGGTCGCCGACCAGATCCGTACGAAGACCCGGGATGCGACCCGGCTGGTGAAGGACACGACGCCCGGGCCGGTTCTGGACAAGGCGGGCCGGGCCGCGAGCGCGGCACGGGCCAACCGCAAGCCGCTGCTCGTGGCAGGCGGCGCCGCTCTGCTCGTCCTTCTGCTGGTGCGGCTCAGCCGCCGAAGCCGATGAAAGCCTCCGACGTCGCGTACAAGCCGGTGGGTCTGGCCCTGGGTGCTGTCAGCGGCATGATCGCGGGGGCGGCGTTCAAGCAGGTCTGGAAGGTCGTCGAAGGAGAAGGCGATGCTCCGAGCGCCACGGACGAAGACCGCTCCTGGAAGCAGATCCTGATCGCCGCCGCCATCCAGGGCGCGATCTTCGCCGTGGTCAAGGCCGCTGTCGACCGCTCGGGTGCCGTGGCCACACGTCGCGTGACGGGCACCTGGCCGGGCTGACTTCCGCGCAGACCCGCGGCCGTCCTCTCCTGTGCCTCGGTGACGCCCGTTCTCCGCCGGGATTCCGGAGGGAGATTTCCCGTAAGCCCGCCGATTGTGGGTAGGCGCGAGCCATGATTCCTACCGAAATTCTCGCGGCCGAAGGCCAAGGAGCACTTTTCCTCATGTTCGCCGGCGTGGTGGTGGTCGTCCTTCTGGTCGGCGCGTTCTTGTACGGCAGCCGACGCAGCGCGCGGCGCAGGGACCCTGTCCGGCCGGCCGAGCAGAATCCCGTGGCGCGGGGGCGCGAGGATTCTTGGCGGACGCCGGATGGAAGCGACGGCGATCAGGGGCCCCGCGTGTGAGCCGGACGGGTGCGCTCCGGGACGCGAAGCACATGGTGGCTGCCCGTGGAAATCAGCGGAACGTCTCATATCCGTCTGATCCTCTGAAGCGCATCGAGAATTCGGGTGGGCCGCTCAGTTCGGGGCAGCCGCACGATGCCGGTCAATTTCTGCGGTCCGCTCCGCGGGCCGCATTCGAATCCGGGAGGTACGCGGTGCCCACCATGGCCGACGAGCGGGAAGAACTGGTGATCATCCGTGCCCGGTCCCTCTGACAGCTCCCCGGCCCCCGTCCCGGACCTCGTCCCGGCCTCCGTCCGGACGCCCGCGCGCAGGGTAGCGGTGGACCCGCAGGGCCCGGTCCTGGTCGAGGGGCCGGTCGAGATCGTCCTGGACGACGGCACGGTCGCCCGGTCCGACCGCTTCATGGTCGCGGTCTGCACCTGCCGCCGCAGCCGTACCTACCCCTGGTGCGACACCAGCCACCGCCGTCGTGAGCGGGGCGGCCCGCCTCCCGAGGACAGGAACCCGCGATGACCCCTCCGAGCCTGAGCCTGAGCACAGCGCCGCCGGCCGCCGTCCCCTGTCTGGTCGAAGGGCGGGGCGAGCTGTCCCGTACCGTGACGCAGGCCCTGCGATCCGGCGGCCCGCCGGTGTACGCCACGGGGTCGGTGCTGAAGGCGGACCCCTGGGGCGAGGACCTCCAGCTCGCCCTCTACCTGCTGTACGAGCTGCACTACCGCGGCTTCGCCGGCGTGGACGACGAGCGCGAATGGGACCCGGAGCTGCTGCGGCTGCGCCAGTCGATGGAGACCCGCGTCCTGCACGCCCTGCGCACCGAGCTGTCCGACGCGCCCCGAACGGTGGAGGAAGCCTTCGCCCCGCTCCTCGTCGAGCCCGTGGACCTCTCCGGCAGTCTCAGCCACCACCTGGAAACCGAGGGCGAGCTCTGGCAGTTGCGCGAGTACGCGGCCCTTCGCTCCCTGTACCACCTCAAGGAGGCTGACCCCCACGCCTGGGTCATCCCTCGGCTCACCGGACGGGCCAAGGCCGCCATGGTGGCCATCGAGTACGACGAGTTCGGCGCCGGCCGCGCCGACCGCATCCACGCACAGCTCTTCGCGGACCTCATGGCCGACCTGGGACTGGATCCCGCCTACGGCCGTTACGTGGACCGCGCGCCGGCGCCGCTGCTCGCGACCGTGAACCTGATGTCCCTCTTCGGGCTCCACCGCGCCCTGCGCGGCGCACTCGTCGGCCACTTCGCCTGTGTCGAGGTCACCTCGTCGCCCGGGTCCAGGCGCCTGGCCAAGGCCATGCGGCGCTGCGGAGCGGGACCTTCGGCCGAACACTTCTACGCGGAGCACGTCGAAGCCGACGCCGTCCACGAACAGGTGGTGCGCCACGAGGTGATCGGAGGTCTGCTGGCCGACGAGCCGGACCTGGAGGCGGACGTCGCGTTCGGATGCGCGGCGACCGTCCTGCTGGAGGACCGCCTCGCGGCGCACCTCCGCACGGCCTGGGACCAAGGGCGCAGCGCTCTGCGTTCGCCCTTGCCGGGGCCGTGACCGGGTCACGCCGTCAGGGAACGCGCAGCGCCAGTACGACGACGTCGTCTCGGGCGGCCAGGTCCGTCGGCCTGCGGCTGATCCGGTGGAGCAGCTCGGGCAGCGGACGGTCACCGTGGCGGGCGAGCAGGGCGACGAGTTGTGCGAGGGAGGCATCGATGTCGTGGCCGCGGCGTTCGATGAGCCCGTCGGTGTAGAACAACAGCGTCGAGCCGGCGGGAAGGCCGCACCGGGCCTCGGTGCGGCGGAGCGGTCCGAGGTCGCTGTGCAGGAGGATGTCGTGCTCCTCCAGGAGGATCACCCGGCCGTCGGGGGTACGGAGCAGCGGCGGCGGGTGGCCGGCGTTGGACCAGGTCAGCGTCCATCCGGGACCGCCGTCGGCGAGGTCGAGGCGTGCGTGGACCAGCGTGCCGCCGGCTTCGATGGGCAGGACCGAGCACGCCGCGTCGAGGGCCGACAGCGCCGTGGCGGGACTGTACGGCGGGTGGTCGAGGGTGGCCTGCCGCAGCATGCTGCGGATCTGGCCCATGATCGTGGCAGCGTGCATGTCATGGCCGGTGATGTCACCCACCGTCACCATGAGGGCCCGGGGCTCGCCGCCGGGTGAGGCGGGCGGCAGGTGGTAGGCGTCGTACCAGTCCCCTCCGATCATGTCGCCGTCCGCGGCCGGCTCGTACAGGGCGCCGATCTCGAAATGGTCGGCAACGGGGAGGTCGGTGAGCATGGCTTCCTGGAGCTGCCGGGCCACGGAGACGCGTTCGTCGAGGTGCAGGGCGCGCTCCACCGCCTGCGCGATGTAGCCGGACGCGGCGGTGAGCGTGGCCTGCTCCGTGACGCCCATCTCGTGCCGTTTGGCCCAGCAGACGGCGAGTACGCCCAGGAGGGCGCGGCTGCCCCAGAGCGGCAGGCACAGCACGGTGGTGACACCCATGCGGTCGAAGAACCCGACCGCCTCGGGGCTGTACCCGGCGACGAGTGCCTCACGGTCGGGCACGAAAACCGCCCGCCGTTCCCGCATGACCCGGGTGCTCGGGAACGCCGCGCTCGCGGGCAGCGTGAGGACCTCCCGTTCCACCGGGTGCTCGATGTCCGGGTCTGCAACCCGGTGCAGTTCGTCGTTGTCGGCGACCAGCAGTCCTACGTATGAGGGCTTCCCGACGCCGACGAAGAGGTCCCGCAGCCGGCGCCGTACGTCCTCCAGCCCGGATGTCTGGGCCAGTTCCTCCGATGCCCTCAGCAGCAGCTCGGCATGGTCCATGCCGGCCTGGGCCTCCTGCTCCAGGCGCTCCGCGTCGCTCCGGGCCCGCTCGGCGGTGGCCCGCGCGGTCTCCAGCACCTTCTGTGCGGACCGGCTCCGCGCCGACAGGATGCGCAGGCGCAGCTCGGCGGAGCAGGCCGCGGCCAGATCCAACAGGTCGGCCAGCTCTCCCTCACTCCAGGTACGGGGCTCGTGGTCGACGGCGCACAGGGAGCCCAGGACGAGCCCGTCCCCATCGGTCAGGGGCATGCCGGCATACGCCGCGATCCCGAGATCCCCGATGGCCGGATCGGTGCGGAGACGGTCGTCGGCGCGGGCATCGGGCACGACCAGAGGCTGCCCGGAGGCCACCACGTACCGGCAGAGCGAGTGCGACAGCGGCAGTGCGCGGCTTCCCGCCCAGGGCTCCGGCAGGCCGAACAGTCCGGGCAGAATCTGCCGGTCCTCCTCGACCAGTGAAACGAAGGCCACCGGCACGCGGAGCAGTCGTGAAACCAGGCGGGCGAACCGGTCCATCCCGGTATCGGAAGCTGCCGAAAGACCGGCCAGCCTCACGGCCCGCAGCTGTGCGCTGCCCCGGTCCGCTCCGGATTCCTGGCCCTGTTTCGGCATCTGTCCTCCGGCCGCGCTGTCCCGAAGCCCTCAGAGGCATGGTAGGCCAGCGGAGGGCCGCTCCGCCGGTCTACGGGTCCAGGTGGAGCCTTTCGGTGCGCAGGTCGAGGTACGCACCCGGCCCACGGCGGATCTGGCGGAGCCGAGGTCCGAACGGGCCCTGCTGCGCTCGGTGATGGGCGGCCGCTGTCGCCGATGCGACCACCTCGGCGAACGGTGGGACGATGGCAGGACAGCGGTAGAGGCGCGGTACCCGTGTGCGCCCACCCCGAGACGGACAGCGGGGCAGGCCGACAGGCCGACGTTTCGTGCTGAGCCGACGCGAGGCCGGGAGAAGAGGGCGCGAGCGTCGCCACCGGCATATGAAGGGCCTCGCCCGGTACCCCGGGGGTCGCCGGCCGTCGGCGGACCCGGAACAGTGTCCGTTCCGGCAGGAGGACTTCTCTCAGCCGTCCGCAATCAGCTGAATCACCGGTCCCCGCAGGCGGTGTGGGCGCAACCCTGCACAACCCCGCGGTCGAGGACCTGCTCCAGCTCCGCCACCGGGGGATGCCGGCCCGCCTGGCCGAAATCGTGGAACAGGATCACGCAGGATCACGCAGGGGCGCGTCACGGCTGACGCGGTGGTGATCGGAGCGGGCCCGACGGGCCGGTCGCTCAGGGACTTCCACGCTCCGGCGCCGGAGCCCGCGTCCGCGTTCTCTGCCCTCAGGTCAGGCTCCACGACCACGTGTGGTCGGCGGTGACGAGACAGGCGAGGACCACGAGGTCGGCCATGCCCAGGGCGATGCCCAGGCGGGCCCGGCCCGGCCTGGCGGTCTGCCGCCACAGGGCGAGGGAGCCGAGGACGACGGCGATCGGGCCGAGCACCAGGTTCAACACCAGGAGCCCGACCAGGCCGAGGACGAACGCGGTGACGGCCATCATGTCGGCGTCACCGTAGCGGCTGCGGGTACGAGGACGGGCATCGGCCGGGACCTTGACGTCAGTACGCGGGTTCATCGCAGACCTCCCTGGCGATGGCCGTGGCGCCCGGCACGGTGGCCCGACAGGCGCTCGCGTGCGGCGAAGAGAGCGAGCCAGAGCGCGATCGCGAGGCCGACGGCCACGCTGACGGGCACCGGCACATGGGCCACGGCGCCGAGGACGACGCCCAGGACGAGCAGTGCACCTACGAGGAAGAGCACGGAGTTCCTCCCACTTCAGGGAACAGTTGTTCACCGGCTACCCGGTCCGATTCGTCTCATGCCGGGGGCCGTTGACCGTGACGCGGTCGACTGACCTTCATGAGCCCGAACACCGGTGTCCGCCAGGCGCAGTGCCTCCGTACCGGACGCGCGCTCCTCGACGCTCCGGCGGCGCTCATCGGCGTCAGCCTGTGACTTCGCCGGCCGGCACCACCGGGACGGCGGCCTCGCGGCCCCGCTCGGACCCTCTCCGAACGCGTCGTACCGCACCGGCCTGATCCCCGGAATCCCGGGCAGACGGCAGGATGAGGAAGGTGGTTCCGCATGCCTGGAATCCGTACGTGGTTCGGTCGCGTGAAGGACGGCGCCGCGGCGCTCGGGGAGCGTCGTACGCAGGTGCAGGCGCGGCACGAGGCCGAGCTGCTGGCCGAGCGGCGGCGTGTCGCGGAGGCCCGCCGGGCCCGTCCGCGCAACCCGGACCCCGCCCGGGCGGTGCCCTGGGGCGTACGCGTCGCGGCCGAAGCCGGGTGGCGGTTCCTGGTGCTCGCGGCCGCCCTGTGGGTCATCATGCGGGTGATCGGTTCGGTCCGGCTCGTCGTCCTCGCCTTCGTGGCCGCGCTGCTGATCACCGCCCTGCTGGAACCGACGGTCGCCCGGCTGCACCGTGCGGGGCTCGCCCGGGGGCTGTCCACCGCCCTGACCGCGCTCTTCGGATTCGTCGTCCTGGGACTGATCGGCTGGTTCGTCGTCTGGCAAGTGCTCGACAACCTGGACAATCTGTCCGGGCGGCTCCAGGAAGGCATCGAGGAACTGAAACGATGGCTCCTCGACAGCCCCTTCCACGTGACCGAGCAGCAGATCAACGACGTCGCCGGCAGTCTGAGCAATGCCATCGGCACCAGTACCAGCGAGATCACCTCGACCGGGCTCCGGGGCGTGACCGTCCTGGTGGAGATCATCACCGGAATGCTGCTGGCGATGTTCTCGACGCTCTTCCTGCTGTACGACGGCAGGCGCATCTGGCAGTGGACGCTGAAGCTGGTCCCCGCAGCCGCCCGGCCGGATGTCGCCGACGCGGGCCCGGCCGCCTGGGGCACCCTGACCGCCTATGTCCGCGGAACCCTGATCGTCGCCTTCATCGACGCGCTCTTCATCGGTCTCGGAATCTACTTCCTGGGCGTGCCGCTCGCCGTGCCCATCGCCGTGGTGATCTTCCTGGCCTCGTTCGTGCCCCTCGTGGGCGCCGTCGCGTCCGGGGCCCTCGCGGTGGTCGTCGCGCTGGTCACCCAGGGGGTGTTCACCGCGCTGATGACCCTTCTGGTGGTGCTCGTCGTCCAGCAGATCGAAGGCCACGTGCTGCAGCCGTTCATCCTTGGAAGGGCCGTACGGGTCCACCCGCTGGCCGTGGTCCTGGCCGTCGCCACCGGTGGAGTGGTCGCCGGCATCGGCGGAGCGGTCGTCGCCGTCCCGCTGGTCGCCGTGGCCAACACGGTGATCGGGCACCTGCGCGCCAATGGCGGGGACGACGGTCCGGCGGATGGGTCCCCCGTGGCGGTCGAGGAGGAGCGGGCGGATCCGCCCGCGCCGCCGGACCAGGAACCCGCCTGACACCCAGGCCGGGGCCGCAGGACGCCCGCAGCCCACAACCCCACCGGCCGGACGGTGGAAAGGTGCGACCGGTGGCACCCTCTCCTGACGGCCCGTACGCGTCGCGATCGCTCAGCGGGTGGTCACCAGCAGCCGGGTCGACCCGTCGGGCGGGCCGGCGATGGCCACCTGGTCGCCCGCTACCGGGCCCGGGGCGCGGGCTCCGCATGAACACGGTCACGCCGGACCCGTCCTGGAGGCGCAGGAAGGGCACAACCCGCGGTAGGTGACCTCGACCGCGGACACGATGAAGCCGAACCGCTCCTCCGGCGGCAGATCGGCCGGCGTGCCGGCCGCGTGTACGTCGCGGATGGTGCCGCAGCCCGTGCACACCAAGTGCTGGTGCGGGTGGTGCGCGTTGGGGTCGAAGCGCTTGGCCCGGCCCTGTACGGAGACCTCCACCACCTCCCCGATCGCGGCCAGCTCGCCCAGGGTGTTGTAGACGGTCGCCCGGGCGATCTCGGGCAGCCGCTGCGCCGCAAGGGCGTGCACCTCGTCCGCCGTGAGGTGCACGTGATCGCCGTCGAGGACCTCCACGACGACACGCCGCTGGGACGTCATCCGCCAGCCGCGCCCCCGTAGCCGCTCCAGCAGATCACTCATATCGGCTCACCTTTTCGGCTCGGCGGGACAACAGAACGTTAGCGATACCGATCCCGGCCCGTCGGGAAGCGGAACCGTCGTGCCGGGACCTCGATCCGAATTCCGAGTGTTTTCTACGCGCCCACGCCCTGCGTGTTCTCGCGGCGGCGGGCCCATTGGTGCGCGACCATACGGACGCGCCGACGCAAGCAGCCAGCAGATGGAAACATCGACACAGGAAGAAGGACGGACGTGTCCGGCAGCGACAGCGAGAACCCAGTAATCCCTGCCCCGACCCCCGCGCCGACTCGCCCCAGGTCGAATCGGGACTGGTGGCCGAACCAGCTGGACCTTCAGGTTCTGCACCAGAATTCGCCCCTGGCCGATCCTATGGGCGACGATTTCGACTACGCGGAAGAGTTCGCGACCCTGGACCTCGACGCCCTGAAGCGGGACGTCTTCGAGGTGATGACGGACTCGCAGGACTGGTGGCCCGCCGACTACGGCCACTACGGGCCGCTCTTCATCCGGATGAGCTGGCATGCCGCGGGAACGTACCGCATCGCCGACGGCCGGGGTGGCGGCGGAGCCGGCGCCCAGCGGTTCGCCCCTCTCAACAGCTGGCCCGACAATGCGAGCCTCGACAAGGCGCGCCGTCTGCTCTGGCCGGTCAAGCAGAAATACGGTCGGAAGATCTCATGGGCCGACCTTTTGGTGTTCGCCGGCAACTGCGCCATGGAATCGATGGGTTTCAAGACGTTCGGCTTCGGCTTCGGGCGGGAGGACATCTGGGAACCCGAGGAGGTCTTCTGGGGACCCGAGGACACCTGGCTCGGAGATGAGCGCTACAGCGGCGACAGGGAACTCTCCGGCCCCTTCGGCGCCGTGCAGATGGGACTGATCTACGTCAATCCGGAAGGGCCCAACGGCGACCCGAACCCGGTCGCCGCCGCCCGGGACATTCGCGAGACGTTCGCGCGCATGGCCATGAACGACGAGGAGACGGTCGCGCTCATCGTCGGCGGGCACACGTTCGGCAAGTGCCACGGTGCGGTCGGCGCGGACTACATCGGGCCCGAGCCCGAGGCCTCCCCGATCGAGCAGCAGGGGATCGGCTGGAAGAACACCTACGGCACCGGCAGCGGCTCCGACGCGCTCACCAGCGGGCTGGAAGGCGCATGGACCACCGAGCCGACGAAGTGGGACAACGGGTACCTGGACAACTTGTTCCGGTACGAGTGGGAACTGACCACGAGTCCGGCCGGTGCCCAGCAGTGGACCCCCAAGGACCCCTCGGCCCAGGGCACTGTGCCGGACGCCCATGATCCGTCGAAGAGGCACGCGCCGATGATGCTGACGACGGACCTGGCGCTGCGGATGGATCCGGTCTACGCACCGATCGCGAAGAGCTTCCACGAGAACCCGGACAAGCTGGCCGACGCGTTCGCCAAGGCCTGGTACAAGCTGCTGCACCGCGACATGGGTCCGATCTCGCGCTACCTCGGCCCGTGGGTCCCCGAACCTCAGCTGTGGCAGGACCCCGTACCCGCGGTCGATCACGAGCTGGTCGCCGACGAGGACGTCACCGCCCTCAAGCGCACGATCCTCGCCTCGGGGCTGTCCCTTCCTCAGCTGGTCGTCACCGCCTGGGCGGCGGCGTCGAGCTTCCGCGGCACCGACAAGCGGGGCGGGGCCAACGGGGCCCGGATCCGGCTCGCGCCGCAGAAGGACTGGGAGGCCAACGACCTGCCCGAGGTCGCCGAGGTGGTGCGGAAGCTGGAGGGGATCCAGCAGGACTTCAACCGGGCGCAGGCCGGCGGGAAGAAGGTCTCGCTCGCCGACCTGATCGTGCTGGGCGGCTGCGCGGCCGTCGAACGGTGCGCGAAGAACGCCGGGTACGACATCGAGGTGCCGTTCGCACCGGGGCGCACGGATGCCTCGCAGGAGCAGACCGACGTGGAGGCCTTCGCCGTCCTCGAACCGAAGGCGGACGGGTTCCGGAACTACCTGCAGGCGGGCGAGAAGCTGTCACCGGAGGCACTGCTGCTGGACCGTGCCTCCATGCTGAACCTGACCGCACCCGAGATGACGGTGCTCGTCGGCGGCATGCGGGCCATGAACACCGGCTTCCGGCAGGCCCGGCACGGCGTGTTCACGGACCGCCCGGAGGCGCTGACCAACGACTTCTTCGTCAACCTGCTCGACATGGGTACGCAGTGGAAGGCGTCGGAGTCGGCGGAGAACGTGTTCGAGGGCCGGGACCGGGCCACGGGCACGGTCAGGTGGACGGCGACCGCGGTGGACCTCGTCTTCGGTTCGCACGCCCAGCTGCGAGCCCTCGCCGAGGTCTACGCGTCGAAGGACGCGGGAGAGAAGTTCGTCCGTGACTTCGTCTCCGCCTGGGACAAGGTGATGAACCTCGACCGGTTCGATCTCGTCTAGTCCGAATCCTTCAGATCATCGGACGATCGACGCGGTCGCGTTCACATACCGCACGGGGACGCCGTGGATGGGACCTGCCTGAGCACTTCGGGGTGTGGAGGGCGCCCATCCACGACCGTCCGTGCCCACCACCACGCCGCCGGGACCCGGCTGCCCGGGCGGATCGGCCGTCCCTCCGAGGCGCCAGCCGTCGGACGGCCAGGTGCGGCCGGCCGGAACATGGGGCCGCTGGATGTCCTCCGGGTGGGCCGTGTGCAGCACGGCCTCCTCGTAGGCGATGGTGCCTGCAGCGACGAGGGCGCTGATGCCGGCTTCGCGGTCCGCATGCCGTCACGGTGGCCGGCCCCGCGGCTGCACGGCGGGGGAACCGATCAGTGGACGAGGCCGGGGTACGCAGTGCGCTCGCGGCCCTGGATCCGGCGATCCGTACCGAGGTGAAGGCGGACGGCGGCCGGGTCGGTGTTCTCCTGTCGGTGAAGGGCAACGGCTTCGACGCGCAGGACTGCCTCCTGGCCCGCGCGGGTCCCGGCGCCACCGAGGTGTGGGTGCCGCCCCGGATCCAGCGGATTCGCGACATCGCCCATAGCCAGCCTGGCCATGGGTTACTGGCGGTCGGCGGAGTTCTCGCGGGCCGCGAGGCGATCGGCGGAGGGAGCCGCGGCCGAGGCCTGCAGCAGCAGGTCGCGCAGTGCCGTGGCGGTGTCGGACGGCTCGGTGGGGGTGAGGACGACCTGGTCGGCGGTGGTCGAAGGGCCGGTGAGGGGGACGATCCGCAGGCCGGGTGGCTGGTGGTCGAGGGCGGATTCGAGGCCCGGGCCCTTTCGGCCTCCTTCAGGGAGGCGGACGACGCGCCGACAGCGCTGACCGGCGCCTGACCTGGTGGATCGCCCCGCACGGCGGGAGCGGACGCGGTTCGCCGGGCCGGCGCCCGGGCCGAAGCCCTCGCGGGCCGAGGGGAGCTGGCGGGCTCCCCCGCCCGCGGCGGCGCCGGCCTGGCGGTCAGGCGTGCAGGACGCCGGTGCCCAGCAGCCCGAAGAGGAGTACGCCGATGACGATCCGGTAGACGACGAAGGCGTTGAACGAGTGCTTGGCGACGTACTTCAGGAGCCAGGCGATCGAGGCGTAGGCGACGGCGAAGGAGACGGCGGTGCCGATGACCAGGGGGAGGGCGTCGACGCCGGCGCCGAGGGCGTCCTTGAGTTCGTAGAGGCCCGCGCCGGTCAGGGCGGGGATGCCGAGGAAGAAGGACAGGCGGGTGGCCGCGACCCGCTCCAGGTCGAGGATGAGGCCGGTGGACATGGTGGCGCCGGATCGGGAGAAGCCGGGGAAGAGCAGGGCGAGGATCTGGGAGGAGCCGACCAGCATGGCGTCCCTGAGGTCGGTGTCGTCCTCGCCGCGCTTGTGGCGGCCCATCCGGTCGGCCGCCCACATCAGGCCGCTGCCGACGATCAGCGATCCGGCCACCACCCACAGGGAGGCGAGCGGTCCTTCGATCAGCGGCTTCGCCGCGAGCCCGACGACCACGATGGGGATGGTGGCGTAGATGACCCACCAGGCGAACTTGTAGTCGTGGTGGTAGCGCTCCTCGCGGTCGGCCAGTCCGCGGCCCCAGGCGGAGACGATGCGCACGATGTCCTGGAAGAAGTAGACGAGGACCGCCGCGATCGCGCCGACCTGGATGACGGCGGTGAAGGCCACGACGGACTTGTCGTCGACGGGGATGCCCATCAGCCCTTCGGTGATCTTGAGGTGGCCGGTGGACGAGACCGGCAGGAACTCCGTCACCCCTTCCACGATGCCCAGGACCACGGCCTGCCCCACACTGATCGCGCTCACGTGCCTTCACCTTCGTTCGATGGGACGGCGCCGGACTTCCGGCGCCGGAGGAGAATCAGGAACATCCCGAGCAGCCCGGCCCACAGGGCGGTCAGCAGCCATCCCGCCAGGACATCGGTGGGCCAGTGCATGCCGAGGTAGACGCGGCTGACGCCCACGGCCACCGCCCACAGCGCCGGTATCACCAGGAGCGGCCGCCGCGCCCGGCCCCGCACCGCTCGGTGCACCCCGGCGGTGAGAAGGACCGCCACGGCCGCGGAGGTCGTGGTGTGCCCCGAGGGCATGGCGTATCCGTCGGCCGACCACGCCCACTCGTCGGCCGACGGCCGGGGCCTGGCGAGCCACGACGCCAGGGCGATGCGCGGCAGTTGCACCGACACCAGTGCCAGGGCCCCCGCCAGCGCCCCGCGCCAGCGGTGGGTCCGGACGGTCATGGCCCCTGCGAGCGTCGCCAGCAGGTAGGCGGGCACTCCGCTTCCCGACACGGTGACCGCCACGGCCAAGCCGACCGCCCAGCGGGGGCGGTGCTCCAGTACCCAGCGGTGCAGGGCCTCGTCCACCCCGAACGGCGTGCCGTGCGCCGCGCACGCCGACGCGACCAGCGCCGCCAGCAGCATCGAGCACACGAGCACGGGGAGGGCGGGCAGCCACCACGGCTTGCCGGCGGCGCCGGGTGCGGCAGCGGGGAGGGAGGTCATCGGGCGTCCTGTCCGGACAGACCGCCACGCGCGGCACGGTCGGCGGTCATAGGTCATAGGTCATAGGTCATAGGTCATGGGGCGTGGGTCATAGGTCGTGGGTCATGGAGCACGGGGCATGTGGCACGAGGCACGGGGCGGGCACTGTTTTGGGTCAGGGAGGGGTGAGCGCGCCCCACAGGAGCAGCGACACCAGCTCGTGGACGGGCAGGGTTTCCGCGGGCCCGGACGGAGCGCCCGACAGGACCATCGACTGGAACACCCGGGCGAGGTGCTCCGGGGGCATTCTGAGAAGCTCACGCTCCGGTTCGAACAGGGCCGTCAGCGCCTGCCGGAGCGACGCGAGCTCTTCTTCGTGCCGGGCGTGCCCGTCGGTGTCCTCCCTGGGCCCGGGGAGCCGGGTCCGGTTCAGGGGTATGGCATCGGCGAGCAGGAGCAGGCGGGTTGCGTAGCTGCGCAGATGTACGGCGGCCGAGGCCAGTCGGGTTTCGAGTGGCGGGGTCAGATCGATCGCGTTGATGGCCGCTACTGCTTCGTCCGCCCTGAGGGCCTCGGCCGCACAGGCTTCGAGCAGGGCGCTCTTGTCGGGGAACGCGGTGAAGACCGCCGCTGTCGGGACCCCCGCGGCCCGGGCGACCATCGAGGTGGTGACCGACATGCCGTGCCGCACGACCAGGGGCAGCGCTGCGGCGACGATCAGCGCGTGACCGGGGTGCTCGGTCATCTTCCCTCCAGGGCGACCGGGCTCACCGCGCACTCCCGTCCGGGGTGCGGGGGCCCCGCCGGCGGATCATTTCGACGGCCACCGGAGAGAGGGAGACGAGGACGACGAGGGCCACGATCGGCAGGAGGTAACGGTCGACGTCGGGCACCGAGGAGCCGAGGGCGTATCCGGCGAGGACGAGGCCCACGGTCCACAGGAGCCCGCCCACGACCTGCCAGAGGGTGAAGACGCGGGCGGGCACGCCCAGGGCTCCGGCCAGGGGATTGAGCACGGTGCGCACCACCGGTACGAAGCGGGCCAGTACGACGGCCTTGGCGTGCCCGTAGCGGTGGAGGAGTTCCTCGGCGCGATCGGCCCCGTCGTGGAGTTTCCGGCTCCGGCTGCGGGCGAGCAGGGCGCGGCCCCCGCGCCGGCCGATCAGGTAGCCCACTTGCGCGCCCAGGAGCGCACCGATGACGGCGAAGGCCAGTACCTGAGGCAGTGAGAGGTGGACGGGACGGTTCCCGCCCGGCACGCAGAGCAGGCCCGCGGTGAACAGGAGGGAATCGCCGGGCAGGAAGAAGCCGATCAGGAGGCCGGTCTCGGCGAAGAGGACGACGGCGATGCCGAGCGCGCCGAATGCGGACAACAGGGATCCGGCGTCGAGCAGGTTCACGGCCTGTGGCACTGCCATGTGGGCGGATAGGGCCATGGCGGACGGTTCCCCCTGAGGTGAGTGGACCGGGGCGGTGACGACACCATCGACTACAGTCATGTAGACGGTCTACGTCACTGTAGACGATTGTGGTGATGAGGAGATTCCCATGGGGGATGCGCATGCGGAACGGCGGCCCGCCGGTGAACTGGGGGCGAGCGTCCTGGCGGCGCTGTGGGCGGCCGGAACGCCGCTGACGCCGGGGCAGGTCCAGGAGGCGCTCGGCTCCTCCCATGCCCGCACGACGGTGACGACGATCCTGTCCCGTCTGTACGAGAAGGGCGTGGTCACCCGCACCCGGTCCGGCCGCGGGTTCGCCTACCTGCCGACCGAGGACGCGTCGGGGCTCACCGCGCGCCGCATGCACGCGGAACTGGCCAGGACCGAGGACCGGGTGACCGTGCTGAGCCGCTTCGTCTCCCAGCTCAGCGACGAGGACGAAGCGCTGCTGCGCGCCTTGCTGGAGGGTGACGGCGCCGGGGGTGTCGCGTGAGCCGGCCGGTGTCGTTGCCGCTCGTGCTGCCACTTCTGCTGCCGCTCCTGCTGCCCTTCCTCGCCGGTCCGGTGTGCCGCGCGCTGGTCGCGAGCCTCCCGCCGAGGCGGGCCGTCCGGCTGCTGGTCTGTTCGGCCGCCGGGCTCGCGGCGGGCAGCACCGCGGCCCTTGCCCTGCTGGTCGTCCCCGGCGCCACGCACCTGCGGCCGGTGGCCGCCCTGGGCCACCTGCTCACACCACTGGAGTCCGGTTCGCCGGGCACGGCCGTCGTGATCGCGCTCGTGGCCGCCTCACTGCTCGCCGCCGGCGGCGCCCTGCTGCTGCGCGATGCGCACGGGTGGTGGCGCCGGCTGCGGCAGGCGCGGGTGCTTGCCGCGGGCAGCCGGAGCGAGCTCGTGGTCCTGGCCGAGGAACACCCCGACGCCTACGCGCTGCCGGGCCGTCCCGGCCGCATCGTGATCACCTCAGGGATGCTGCGCGCCCTGTCCGCGGCGGAGCGCGAGGTCCTGCTCGCCCACGAGCGAGCCCATCTGAGAGGCCGTCACCACCTTCTGGTGGCGACGGTGGAGCTGGCGGCCCACAGTCATCCGGGGCTGCGCGCCGTGCGCGAGCCCCTCCGCCACGCACTGGAACGCACCGCGGACGAATACGCCGCGCAGGCGGTGGGCGACCGCCGCCTCACGGCCCGGGCCATCGGCCGGGCCGCGCTGGCCGCCCGTACGTCCCCCGCGGGGAGCCGGCCCGGCTTCGCGCTGGCCGCCACGACGGGCCCCGTGCCCCTGCGGGTCGCGGCCCTGCTCGGGCAGCCCGCGAGGACACGTATCCCTGGAGCCCCGCCCCGCCTGGCGGCGCTGACGCTGCTGGCCTGTCTGGCCGTGTCGGCCGGTGCGTCCTTCCAGGCGGCCGACAACCTGCACGCCGGCATCGAAATCGCGCAGGGCGAGACCGGCGAGGAATGACGGTGCCGGGCCCGTCGGCGCATGGATGCGGGCTCGATCCAGGCCCCCGTACAGTTAGATAAGGCAAACCTATTTTATCGATGACCGGGTGCATGACCCGGGGCGGCGGCGGGGCGGTAGCGGGATGGTGCAGGACGGCGGGGACGCGAGGCGCCCGCACGGTGAACTCGTCGCGGATGTGCTGGCGGTCCTGTGGGCGGCGGAGCAGCCGCTGACCCCGCAGCAGATCAACGCCGCGCTCGACCGGGACCTGGCCAGGACGACGGTGACGACGATCCTCACCCGCCTCTACGAGAAGGGGACGGTCGTGCGCACCCGCGAGGGCAGGGGCTTCGCCTACGCCGCGGCGGACGACGCCGCCGGGCTGGCGGCCGGGCGCATGCGCCGCGAGCTCGAGCGGGAGCCGCAACGCGACCTCGTACTGAAGCGGTTCGTCTCCTCGCTGTCCGGGGACGACGAGGAAGCCCTGAGGCGCCTGCTGCTGGAGTCCGGGGAAGGCGCATGACCCTGGTTCTGGCCGTGGTCATGCTGACCCTGCTGCTTCCCTGGGCAGCGGTGCCGGCCACCCGCCGGCTGGCCGATCTCATGCCGCCGAGGGAAGCGTGCGCGGCGCTGACCGGAGCCGCTCTTCTGCTGGCCGGCGGCACCGTGGCGGCGCTCATCGGCCTGTTCCACGTGCCGTTCCTCGTCTCCCTGGAGCAGATTCCGCTGTCGCGGGCGGCTGCCGAGTGGCCGGCCACCGTGCCGGTGGCCGCGGCCGCCGGTGCGGTGCTGGCCGTCCAGACGGTGCTGCTGGCCCGCCGCTGGTACGAGCGCCGCTCGCTGCTCGCCCGCGCCTGGGCGTCCACCGGGGGTGCGGTGCCCGAGGGTGATCTTCTGGTCGTACCGGATGCCGAGCCGCAGGCGTTCGCACTGCCGGGATGGCGCAGGCGCGGCGGCCGGGTCGTGGTGACGACGGGCATGCTCAGGACCCTCGGTCCGGCGGAGCGCGAGGTGCTGCTCGGCCACGAGCGGGCCCACCTGACGGACCGCCACCACCTGTGGGCCGTCACCGCCTACCTCGCGGCCGCGGTGCACCCCGCCCTGCGGTCCCTGCGCCGGGCGCTGGACTTCCACCTGGAGCGGTGGGCGGACGAGTCGGCGGCCTCGTCGGTGGGGGACCGGCGGCTGGCGGCGACCGCGATCGCACGCGCGGCGCTGGCCGCCGCGTCCGCCGAGAAGGCGGGCAAGGGGCGCGGCCCCCTGCTCTCGGTCAGTACCGGGCCGGTCCCGCAGCGGGTCGAAGCCCTGCTGCGGCCGGTGCCGGTCCGGCCACAGGCGCGCAGGACGCAGGCGGCGGCCGCGGGCCTGATGACGGCGGTGGCGGTCTCCGCGCTGCTGGGACTGGCGCTGGCGTACGGTCTGCACGAGTACGTGGAGCTCGCCGCCGGAAACGTACGGAGTCGCTGAACCGCCAGGCGACGACGTCGATGTAGACCAATCGCTTCAGGTGCACGTAAGCTCAGCCTGGGTTTTCTTCACCTGCCTCTGCGGGCCCGGAGCGCCGTGTGGTCCCGGAGCCGAAAGTGCTCCGTACCCGGCGCGCCGTGTGCCGTGGGCGACGTCGTCCGCGTGTCCCGGGCCGGAGGTGACATCCCCCTCCCCGGCGATTGGACGCGACGTGTACGACAGGGGGAGCGGGTCGTCGAGTCCCTCCGAGCAGACCGTGCATCTCCTGACGGCGGCGGGCGAGGCCGTGGACGCGTTGATGACCGAGCGTTTGCGCGCGGGCGGGTCGAGCCCCTTGCACCGGGCGGTTCTCACGACGCTGGCCGAATGGGGGCCGCACGCCCGGGGCGATCTCGCCGCCCGGATGGACGTGCCACTGGCAGGCGTCTCGCGGGCGATCGGTGATCTCCTGGCGCAAGGCGTGGTGCAGGACATGGTCGTCACCATCGGCGGTCGCCACGAGGTGGTGACGCTCACCCCGGCCGGTACGGCGGCACTGACCGCGATGCAGGACGACATGAACGCGGTGCAGGACGTCCTGCTGGCGTCCCTCACGAAGGGTGAGCGCACCCAGCTGCACTACCTGCTCCGGCGGGTGTGCGCGACGGCCGCCCGTCTCGGCGCGGTGCGCTCGGCTTCGTCCTAGGATGTCGTGCCGGTCGGGCAGGTGTCCGTCCGCGCGATTCGGCGCCGCATCGGTGAGGACGGCACCGCGTCCATCCGCACGGCCCGTGCCGGTGTCAGCCGTCGCCCTCGAAAGGCCAGGACTGTATGTCGCGGTAGTGGATGGGGCCGGGGCCGCGGCCGGTGTTGCTCCCGACGAGGTGGAGGCGCCGGGCCTCCCACGGGCGGCCGGTGAACGCGTCGAGGCCGGTGGCGGCCTCCACCGCGCTGGTGGTGTCGTGGCGGCGGGAGCGCGCCAGCGTCAGATGCGGGCGCAGGGGCCGCCCGTGGAAGGGGATGCCGCAGTCGGTGACCGCGGCGCGCACCTCGGTGGCGAGCAGGTGCAGCCCGTCGAGGTCTCCGTCGATCCCGGTCCACAGGACCCGCTCGTCGAAGTGCCCGCCGCCGCGCAGCGCGAGCCGCAGCGGCCGCCGGGCCGCGGCGAGCTCCGCGAGCGGCGGCCGCAGCAGTGCGACGGAGGTGACCGGGAGCTCGCCGAGGAAGGCCAGGGTGATGTGCCAGTCCTCGATGCGGTTCCAGCGCATGCGCGGGTACGCGGCGTAGGCCGGCTGCAGCCGCTGCTCCAGCTCTTCCTTCGCGTCGTCGGGCGGGGCCAGCGCTATGAACACGCGGACGGTCGCTGCCGGGGTCTTTTCGTTCACGAGGTCTTCGTATCCTGTCCGGGCACGTTCCGTCATCTTCTGCCCGGCGGGGTGCGTGTGCGGGTCAGTGGGCACCGGGGGACCCGATGGTCACCACGCGGGCCCAGGCGGGCGGGGAGTCCGGTACGTAGTCGGGGTCGTCCTCGCGCCAACGGCTCCGCCGGTTCCGGGAGAAGAGGCCCACCACCGTGCGGCAGGGCGGTCGCGCGGCCGGCCAGGCCGTCTGTCCGTCCGTCAGGACCACGATCACGTCGGGCCGGGGTCCCGCGCCGAGGGCCTTGGCGAATCCCGTGCGCAGATCCGTACCCCCGCCGCCCAGCAACGGGATGCCCTCACCGCTGCACAGCGGGTGCACGATCCGGGCCGCCGCGTCGCACGGCACCACGCTGACCATGTCGCTACGGCCGCCCACGGCACGGGCGATCGCGGCGACCTCCAGCAGCGCACTGCCCAGTTCGGCGTCGCTGACCGACCCCGAGGTGTCGATGACCACGCAGACCCGGGGAGGTCTGCGCCGCAGGCTCGGGAGTACGGCGCCGGGCACCGCGGCCGAGCGCCGGGAGGGCCGGGCGTAGCTGTAGTCCTCGCCCGCGCCCGCACCGGAGGCCGCCGACCGGACCGCCGCACCCAGCAACTCCCGCCAGGGCTGCGGAGGGTGGAACGCCTCGTCCGCCCATCGCCGCCACCCCGCCGGCGTGTTTCCGGGACGGCCGGTGATCCCCTGCGCCACCCGGAACCGCACCGCGTCCTGCTCCTGCGCGCTGAGGCCGTGCGCGCCGTCCGGCCCCAGGTCCCATACGCGTTCCAGGCCGTCGGCGCCGCTGCCGCAGTCCAGCCAGACCAGCTCCTGCGTGCGCGGTCCGAGCCTGAACTGCCGCAGGTAGTCCTCCATGAGCTCGCCCGGGGGCAGCCCCAAGTACTCCGGCGTCAGCGCCCCTTCGGGACGCACCAGTCCCTCGCCGTACACGTCGTCGTTGATCTCGCAGTCCGCGGCGATGTTCATCCGCAGCCGTTCGCCCGGCCCGGTCAGTCCGCGTTCCCGGGCGACCCGGTCACCGCGCCCGTGGTGGTCGCGCAGCAGGTGGGACACCTCATGGACCCAGACCCCGGCGAGCTCCTCCACCGGTGTCCGGTCCACGAACCCGGGCGAGACGTAGCACCGCCAGTGCCGGTCGACGGCCATCGTCGGCACCTGCCGGGATTCCACCGTGTGCAGGGCGAACAGCGCCGTCGCCAGGTAGGGCCGCACCCGGGCGGCGTGCAGCCGGGCCGCGAAGAGCTTGTCGACGTCCAGTGCCCCGGCCCGCTCCGCCCCCGCCGGGTGCGCCCCCGCCCGCTCCGTCCCCGTAGCCGGTGCGCTCATCGGCCGGCCCCCACGGGGTTCCCGGTCCGGGCCGCCGCCCGCTCCTGCGACCGGTCCGCCCGCCGGGACAGGGCCACCACTCCGGCGAGCCGCTCGATCGACTCCGGTACGTCCCAGTCCTCCTGGCGCAGCGTGGCGAGGGTCGTCGCGGGGACGACCACCAGGTCGGGGGCTCCGGTCTCCAGCGCCCGGACCAGGAGGGCCCATGCCGCGTCCCAGCGGGACCTGTCCGGGCGCCTGCGGACCGCTTCCACCACGCCGTCGAGCGTGGCCTGGCGACGGTCCCCCCGCTCGGGCAGGTCGGCGCCCGCCGGGTCGGCGAGCAGCGCCTCGGGGTCCGGGAGGTCCATCCGGTCCAGGGCGGCCAGCAGCTCCAGCCCGGGACCGTCCCCCACCGTGCCCCTGACCAGCATGGAGAGGACTTCCCTGGAGGAGTCGGCCGCGTGCGCGAAGGCCAGCAGACGTACCGTCATGTCCCAGCTGCGGGGCGACGGCCACGCACCGCCCCGGCGTGTCTCGGTGCTGGGCAGCCGGTGCACGAGCGCGGGGCGGGCGGTGAGCAGCCCGCACACCGCCCGGCGGGCGTGGTCCACGGCCGCGGGCAGTCTCCCGGCGTCCAGGCGCGGCAGTGCCGCCCGGGGCCAGGTCCCGCCGAGCCCGCGGACCACGACGTCGTGGTCGTGGGTCCACTGGAGATGGACGAACCGGTTGGCCAGGGGCGGGCTCAGCTCCCAGCCGTCGGCGGCCGAGCCCCGCGGGTTGGCGGCGGCCACGATCCGTACGCCGGGCGGCAGTTGGAGCGAGCCGATCCGGCGTTCGAGCACGAGGCGGAGCAGGGCGGCCTGGACGGCAGGCGGAGCCGTGGACAGCTCGTCCAGGAACAGCAGCCCGCGCCCGGCCCGTACGAGGCGCACGGCCCAGTCCGGCGGGGCCATCGGGACACCCTGCTCGGCTGGATCGTCCCCGACGATGGGCAGGCCGGAGAAGTCGGACGGCTCGTGCACGCTGGCGATCACCGTGGTCAGGGGCAGGTCCAGGGTCTCGGCGAGCTGTGTCAGGGCCGCGGTCTTGCCGATGCCGGGCTCACCCCACAGGAGCACCGGCAGGTCGGCGGCCACGGCCAGGGTCAGGGCCGCCAGCTGGTCGTCGGGGCGCGGCTCGGTGGCGGTGTCGCGCAACAGGGCCAGCAGCCGCTCGGCGACGTCGAGTTGGTCGAGCGGGGAGGGGGGACCGGTGACTGTGAACGGGGTGTGCGAGGGCATGAGTGATCACCTGTGGGTTCGTGAGGAAGAGGAATGGCCGGTCCGGGGGACCGGGGCACCGGGGGAGCGAGGGAAAGGGGGGTGAGGAGGAGGGCGGTGGGCCCCGGCGTCAGCGGGCGTGTGCCTGGCGCGGGCGGAGCCGGTGCTTCCGTGGACGGGATGCTCCCGGGCGGGTCCGGCCGGGGGCGGGTCCGGCCAGGCCCGCCCGGAACAGGCCGTAGGTGAGCCGCCGTAGCGCGGCCGCTTCCAGTTCGTCCCGCAGGGCCCCGGCGCGCAGCAGGGCGTCGGGGCCGAGCAGCCCTTCCACCACGGCCAGCGCCCCGGCGATGTCGCCGTGGACCAGGCGTTCACGGACCCCGGTGAGGCAGTCCGGCCGACGGTGCGCGGCGTCGATGGCCCGCAGGCAGGGCAGCGGCGTGCCGGTCAGCGCGGCCAGCAGTTCCTCGCGGCGGATCTCGGCCGGGTCGTGGTCCAGTGCGGCCAGCACCCCGTCGACGAGGCCGATACGGTGCCGGGCGCCCCGGCACTCGACGAGGCGGGGCCGCCCCGCACGGTCGGCGTCCGCGGTCCCGGCCGGTCCGGCCGGTCCGGCCGACGTACGGTCCGGTGCCAGGGCCGCGGCGACCAGCGGGTGCAGCCGTCCGGCGTCGATGGATCCGCAGCGGATCAGGTCCAGGTCGGGCAGGGTCCAGACCGCCGCGTCGGGCAGGACCGGCAGCGCGGAGGCGCTGCCGTCGGCGGGCGCCGCCCCGATCCGCGCGACGGGCGGTCCCGGGCCGTCCGCGGCCAGGTCCAGCACCAGCCGGTGCCGGGCCCCCAGCCGTACGGCGACGCTGCCGGTGGTCCGGCCCTCGGCGCCGAGCAGGATCCCGGCCTCGGCCGCCCACCTGCCGACGGCGCACCGGTGCCCGTGCGGGAGCGCCGCCAGGAGCTCGGCGTCCGGTGGGGGAAGGCCCTCGGCGGGCGGCCGGTCGGCCCCGGACCGGCCCCGCAGCTCGTCGGTCCTGCGGGCGTCCCACAGGTGGCGGTGCAGGTCGAGGCGGAACCGGCGGTCCGGACGGAGCCCGCGGCGCGGGTCTCCCCAAGGGCCGTGCCCGGAGCGGGATCCGTCCCACAGGGCGAGGCTGATCCGCTGACCGCCGTCCGCCCACGCCGGCGGAGTCCTGGCCACGAGGTGTACGGGGCGCTCGGGGTCTGCGGGGTGCGCGGCGTGCGGTTCGCCGTGTGCGGCCGTGTCGTACCGGGCCAGGGAAACGGTCAGCCCGGGGCGCAGCAGTCCGTCGGGAGCGATGCGCGGCATGTGCCAGCGCAACAGGTCGGGTGCCAGGTGGCGAAGGTCGGCCCGGATCCGGGCCGCGAGGTCGTGGCCGCGCGAGCGTGCCAGGAAACGGAGATCGAGATCGACGTCGATGCCCGCGGCGGCGCAGGCCCCGGCCCAGTCCCCGGCGGAGCGGCGGGCGGTCGCAGTCTCGATCATGGACGCCGGCACGGCGTACTCACGTACGCGGAGCCAGAGGGAGAGGCGGGAATCCCCGTGCACGTTCTCGGTGGGCATCAGCGCTCACCTTGCGTGGACGGGACCCCCGATCTGTGAAGGGAGTGAGAGGTCATCGCGGTGATCATAGCGCCGCTCAGTACGATCGGCCAGGTGTTTTCCCGGGCCAGCGGTGGTGGTGCCGGTCGATGACGTAGTGGTGTCCGTGCCGCCAACCGCCCGTGGCCGGGCGGGCGTCGGCGAGGTGCGGGTGACCGGGCGGGAGGTCCGGGTGCACGTGGTCCAGCCGGTACGGGTCCCGGGCCGGCCAGATCGCCGCCGCGGCCGTGGCGGCGCCCAGCGCCACGGCGCCCAGGACCAGGACGGTCAGCGGCAGCCCCGCCCCCGCGGCGAGCCACCCGGCCAGCGGGTAGGTGAGCAGCCAGCAGCCGTGCGAGAGGGAGAAGCGGGCGGCGAACGCGGCGGGCAGGTCCGCGTCGGCGGTGGAGCGGAGGATCACCCGGCCCCCCGGAGTCAGGACGGCGGAACAGGCGGCGCCGATCGCGGCCCAGACGGCCAGGAGTGCGGGCCACGACCACGCGCGCGGGCCGGTCGCGCCGATCGCGGCCCCGGCCGCCAGGGCCACCGGGAGGGTGAAGGCGGCACGGAGCATCACCGCGCGGTCGGTGGAGCGATGCAGGAGGCGGGGCAGGAGCAGCGCGGTCAGCATGGACCCGGCGCCGCACGCACCGAGGGCGAGCGGGACGGCGCCGGCCGGGCGGCCGAGATGGCCGCGCACCAGGGAGACGGTGTCCACGAGGACGACGGCCCCGGCGGCGGCGACCGCGAGGTCGAGTGCGAGCAGGGCCCGCAGCCGGGGCGTGGCCCGGAAGAGGTGCGTGCCGAAGGCGGCCCGGGTCCGGACACCGCCGGTCCGCTCGACCGGGGCGGGTCCGGGCAGCGCCGTGGCGACGATGAGCGCGGCGGAGGCGAGGAAGCCGACGGCCGTGCCGGCGAACAGCCAGTCGTAGGAGACCAGGCTCAGCAGTGCCGTGGCCAGGACCGGACTGAACAGGCTCTCCAGGTCGTAGGCGAGCCGGGTCATCGACAGGGCCCGGGTGTAGTCGCGTTCGGCGGGCAGCATCGCGGGGACGGTGGCCTGGAAGGTGGGGGTGAAGGCCGCCGACGCCGCTTGGAGCAGGAAGATCAGGACGTGGATCTGCCAGATCTCGGTGACGAACGGAAGGGCCACGGCCGCACCGGCGCGGGTCAGGTCCATGGACGTCATCAGGACCCGGCGGGGAATCCGGTCGGCGATCGCGCCGATCACCGGGGCGATGGTGACGTAGGCGATCATCTTGATCGCGAGGGCGGTGCCGAGGACCGCCGAGGCGTGCCCGCCCGCGAGTTCGTAGGCGAGCAGGCTCAGTGCGACGGTGGCCAGGCCGGTCCCGACCAGGGCGATGACCTGGGCGGTGAACAGGCGGCGATAGCCGGGGTTGCGCAGTACGGACAGCACGGTCCCCGTCCCGGTCGGCGGATCGATGACAGCACGTCGGATTCGGTCGGATCCAGCGTAGTCAACATGTGCGCACCTGTGCACCTGTTGTGCGCCGTTCGGGGCGGCCCGGGCCCCGCCCGGCCCGATCCGGAAGACGGCGTACTTGACGCGGGCCGGGGCGCCGGTCACCTCGACGGTCGCCATGCCGGCGAGCCGGGGCGCGTACGCGGAGGGGACTATGGCCACGGCGAGGCCCGGTCCCCTGTTCGCAGGGCTGCTACGGGCGTTACCCGCCGGCCGTCCGCCGGGCCGCCCGGCCGGCTCGGGGATGCGTGGTGGTCAGTCGTGCGGCGGGAGTGAACCGAGCTGGTGGTCGGCGACGTTCAGGGCCTCGTCCACCAGCCGCCGCAGATGCCCGTGACCCAGGGCGTAGACGACCCGGCGGCCGTCCTTGCGGGTGGTGACCAGTCCGGCAAGCCGGAGCTTGGCGAGGTGCTGGCTGACGGAGGGGCGGGCGGCCCCGCACGCCTCGGTGAGGGTGGTGACATCGGCCTCGCCCCGGCCGAGGCGTTCCATGAGCGCCAGGCGGGTGCGGTCGGCGAGCAGGGCGAGTACGGACGCGGCGGCGTCCAGCCGGTCGCCCCGCTCAGGCCCACCTGGCGTGTCCGGCGCACCTGGCGCCTCCGGTGGGCCCGGCGCGATCTGCGCACCGGGTGCACCTTCCGGATGTCCGCCTGCGCTCATGCGCACATCGTAGGGCGCCGCTGCGCGCAAGTGCCCGGGCCCCGCCACCCCCACAAGGGGTCGGCGGGGCCCGGGCACAGGCGGCGCGGTCGGTATCAGCCGAGCGCGGGCGCCTCCTGCTGAGCCGGAGCCGTCACTTCCGCGCCGTCGGCGCGCGCGGCCAGGAGCCGCTGGGCGAGGACGCCGAAGACGACGGCGAACACGGCCCACAGGACGAGCTGGACGGCCAGCGAGGCGACCCGGAACTCCCACAGCAGGGCCGCGGGGAAACCGGGCTGGACGGCGTCGCTGTTGTCCGGCAGGAACACGAACGCCAGGGCGGCGGCGACGATGAAGCCGGCGCCGGCGGTCAGCGTCGCGTTCCAGTTGCCCAGGCGCGGTGCCAGTCGCCGTCCGAGGATGATCGCGCCTATGCCCAGCAGCACGCTGAGCAGGATCATCAGGAAGAACAGCGTGGTGCGCTGACCGATCGTGTCCGGGTTGCCGACCGCCGGCGGGGTGGCCGGGTACTTCAGGAACGGCACCAGGTAGACCGTGGCGAAGGCACCCGCCGCGGTGAGTGCCGCCGTGGCCCGCGGGCTGAACCCGCCGACGCGGCCGAGGGCGAACGAGAACGCGAGCGAAGCGATGCCGCCCAGCGCGACCCCGTACACCAGGACACCGGTGGCCAGGCCGAAGGTCGACTGAACCGGTCGGCTGACCAGCTCTTCCTCCTCCTCGGCGGCCTCGCCCGACGCGGCGTCACCGCCGTGCCCCGCGTGCGCGCTCGGGGCGCTCACGGCGTCCTGGGCGGCCTGGGCCTCTTCCACGGCGATGGAACCCCGTACTGGCGGCTCACCGACCACGTAGGCGACCGCGAAGGCGAACAGCCCCGCGATCAGGCCCGCGAGCATGCCGCGGACCAGCAGCCCTCTGACAGTGGAGGCGTACATGTGCGTGGCCTCTCAGTGGCAGGGGAAGCCGAGCAGATGACGACCGTCGTGCACCCACTCGTGCACGCCTTCACCGGCGAACACGGCCGTGGCGCCCTGTTCGGCGCCGACGAAGTACAGGGCGACGAGCATCAGGAGACCGACGAAGAGCGCCCAGGGCAGCACCGCGCGCACCGGCAGCGGAGCCGACAGGGCGGCGGGGGTGGATACGGCAGCGGAAGCGAGAGCCTCGGCCATGATGGAACCTCCTTGGGGAACAACGCGTCCCATACGGTGGTGCAGGACGACGGTCCTCGGGTCTGACTCGCCGAGACGCCATCGTGGAGATGCCGCCGCAGCACACAGTGGCGCGACCATGCCGGATTCACACCGGGCTTCCGTCTCGCCGTCGTCGCTATGTGGAAATGTCGCCGTGACGGTACCGTGCGCAGCGCCTGCGGCCAAGACCGTGAGTCCCTGATCACACGCCTACGCTGCGGTAATGCGCGTCCGGTGCGGCCCGCGGGATCCGAAGTGTCCATCAACTGGACCTGCAGACTGCTAGAATGACCGCGTTGGCCTTCGGTGTGCGTGCCCCCGTGCATGTGTCCGGAGGCTTTTTTCATGCCTTCACACCGGTCCACGACCAGCCCTGCCCTGCCTCCGTCCACCGCCACCACCGGCTACCGCGCCCTGCTCCGCACCAAGGAGTTCAGCGGCCTGTACATCAGCTTCACCCTCACCGTCGCCGCGAGCACTTTGTCCGGCTTCGCGCTCGGCACCCTGGTCAACCACCGGACCGGTTCCCCGTTCCTGACGGCCGTGAGCATGTACGGCGCCACGTTCGCGACGGTGCTCGGCGCGCTGACGCTGATGTCCGTCGCGGACGGGAAGCGGCCCCGCCGGACCCTCCTCCTGCTCCAACTCGTCTCGCTGGCGGGCGTCGCGGCCCAGGCGGTCCCGGGGCTGCCGCTCGCGGCCCGGTTCGCCCTGCTGCTGACGCTGGGCTTCTTCCAGTCCCTTGGCACCGGCACACGGCTCGGACTGCTCGCCGAGGTCGTGCCCAGTTCCGCCTATGCGCCCGCCCGTTCGCTGATGAACATCACCTCGGGCTGCACGGCGATCGCCGGCTACGCCGTCGGCGCCGTACTGCTGCGCCACCTGAGCCCGTACGGGGTCTTCGCCGTCGCCGCCGCCCTGACCGCGCTGGGGTCGGCCGTGGTGGCCGCCACCGTCCGGGAACACTCGATCCGGCTCACCCGCCGGCCCGGGCTGCGCCGGACCTGGACGGCGAACGCCGAGCTGTTCGCCCACCCCGGCCGCCGGACGCTGCTGCTGAACCTGTGGGTGCCCAACGGCCTGATCGTCGGCTGCGAGGCCCTCTTCCTGTCCTACGACCCCGGCCGGGCGGGCACGTTCCTCGCCGCCGCCTCGGCGGGCATGCTCCTGGGGGACCTGACCGTCGGCCGGCTGCTCACCGCCGACCGGCGACGCCGCCTCGCCTTCGCCCTGCGGCTGCTGCTCGCCGCACCCTTCCTGCTGTTCGCCGTCCACCCGCCCGTCCCGGTCGCCGCCTTGGCGGTGCTCCTCGCCGGTGTCGGGTTCGCGGCCACCCTGCCCCTCCAGGAGCAGCTCCTCGAACAGACCCCCGAGGCCGTCCGCGGCCAGGTCCAGGGAGTCGAGTCGGCCGGCCGGATGACCTGGCAGGGCATCGGCGCCGCCATCGCCGGAGGCCTGGCCCAGTACCTCCCCCCGGGCACCGCGATCGCCGCCGTCGCCGGGGCTTCCCTGGCCGTCACCCTGCTGTGCCGGCCGTCGCGCCGTACGGGACCGGAAGGGACGGACTGAGGGCCGCGGCGAGTTATTCGAGCATATGTTCGGTTGCCGGGTTAGGGTGGATTCATGCACGCAGTCCAAGGCCTTCAGGGTTCCCTCTTCGACCAGGGCGACGAGATCCGGCTCGGGCCCCTCGGCGGCATGCGCAGGACCGACCTCGGGGCGGGGGCCTGGGTCGATCACCTGCCCGGCTGGCTGAGCGGCGCCGACGCGCTCTTCGAGCGGCTGGCCGCCGACGTGCCGTGGCACGCCGAGCGGCGGCAGATGTACGAGCGGGAGGTGGACGTGCCCCGGCTGCTCGCCTTCTACGCCGCGGACGAGCCCCTGCCCCACGCCTCGCTCACGGAAGCCCGTGAGGTGCTGACCGCCCACTACGCCGCCGAGCTCGGTGAGCCCTTCACCACCGCGGGGCTGTGCCTGTACCGCGACGGCCGTGACAGCGTCGCCTGGCACGGCGACCGGACCGGCCGCTCCCGGACCGAGGACACCATGGTGGCCATCGTCTCCGTCGGCGACCCGCGCGATCTCGCCTTCCGCCCCCGCGACGGCGGCACCACCCTGCTGCGGCTGCCCCTGGGGCACGGCGACCTCGTGGTCATGGGCGGCTCCTGCCAGCGGACCATGGAGCACGCCGTACCCAAGTCGGCGCGGGCCGTCGGCCCGCGCATCAGCATCCAGTTCCGGCCCCACGGCGTCCGCTGACCGGGCGTGGACCACGTCTGACCCGCACGTCCGACCCGGACGGCTCAGGCGGCGGCGCCGGGCTCCTTCGGGGAGCGGACGGCCCCGGCCGCCGCGTGCAGCGAGCGCAGCGCCAGCAGCAGGATCCCGATGTCGTCCAGGTACACCGGGTCCGGAATCAGGTCCACGGGCGAGACGGTGTAGATCACCGCGGCCCAGAACAGGGCCTTGTCGTGCAGCGGGATCCCCGCGTCGACCAGCAGCCGCCGGGCCGCGAAGACCCGTACGAGCAGCACGGCCGCGGCGATCGCGAGCCCCACTGCGACCACCGTGCCCAGGGCGAGCCAGACCTTTCCGTCCATGGCGGCCCTATACCCCGATACCGGGCCGCGATACCTCTCGGGCGGCCGGATCCGTTCAGGCGCCCTCGCCGCGCAGCCTGCGGCCGACCTCGCCCAGCCCGTCGGCGAGCGCGTCGAGCTGGGCGGGGGTGAGGACGTCGACGAGGACCTCCCGGACCGTCGCCACGTGCCCGGGGGCGGCCGCCTCCAGCTTGGCGCTGCCGGCGTCCGTGAGGACGGCGAAGACGCCGCGCACGTCGGAGGGGCAGCTGCGGCGGCGGACCAGACCGGCCTTCTCCATCTGGGTGACTTGGTAGGTCAGCCCGCTCTTGGAGTTGATCAGCCCGTTGGCGAGCTCGGTCATCCGCAGCTCGCGCCCCGGCGCCGCGGCGAGCCGTACGAGGATCTCGTACTGGGGGTGCGAGAGTCCGGCCTCGTCCTTGAGCTGTTGGTCGAGACGGCGGTTCACCAGGGCCGATGCGGCGAGGAATCCGCTCCAGGCGCGCATCTCGCGGTCGTCCAGCCATCTCGGTTCACCCATGGCCCCAGACTACACGGGTTGTTCGGATTTGAATCAATGGTTAGGGTCGAGGCCTAGCGGTTCGAATTTGAACAACTCTCTCCTGCCTCCCCACGGGCCGCCCGACCGGAAGGACCCCCCCGATGACCAGCCCCTCCGTCACCGCGACGAAGCCGCAGGCCGCCGCACCGGCCGCACGCCCCGCCTCCTCCGCCGTCTCCACCCCGGGCCACGACACCGGCCTGCTCCTGCTGCGCCTGGTCCTCGGCCTGACCGTGGCGGCGCACGGCTCGCAGAAGCTCTTCGGCTGGTTCGGCGGCGGCGGCATCAGCGGCACCGGCCAGTTCTTCACCGCCAGCGGCTACCCCGCGGGCGATGCCATGGCGGTCCTCGCCGGCCTCACCGAGACCCTCGGCGGGCTCGGCCTCGCCCTCGGGCTGCTCACCCCGCTCGCCGGGGCCGCCATCGTCGGCACCTTGATCAACGCGATCGCGGTCCACGGCACCGGCGCCTTCTTCGCCCCGAAGGGCATCGAGTACGAGCTGCTCCTGACCGCGGGCGCCGCGGCCCTCGCCCTCACCGGCCCCGGA
The DNA here is from genome assembly GCF_055595065.1 of Streptomyces sp. NPDC040545. NCBI lineage: Bacteria > Bacillati > Actinomycetota > Actinomycetes > Kitasatosporales > Streptomycetaceae > Streptomyces > Streptomyces sp. NPDC040545. Next base: position 332,882 of record NZ_JBVIWA010000006.1, on the reverse strand, counting down.
CGGTACGCCGCCGACCGCTTCCTGCCCGTCCTGCGGAGCCACCGCCTCGCGCACGGCGCCCTCGCCGTCACCCTCGGCGTGGTCCTCGCCGCCGTCCTGCTCCTCGTACGCGACTAGAACGACTGCAGGCCGGTGGGCGCCGGGTGGGCCGCTGCGGCCCGCCCGGCGTCGGCGTATTCCGACCGGCCATACGGATTTGCGCCAACTCTGTTTGACTTCAGGTGAGTTATTGCTGTGCTCACCTATCTTCTACGGGGCACATCAGTTCGCCCCAGGAGGTCAGATTGCAGTCCAGGCGCTTCCTCGCCTTTCACCGCGCGATACGCCGTTCCCACCTGCTCATCGCTCTCGGCCTCGGCTCCCTGCTGATCGGTCTGACCCCGTGGTTCGTGGTCACGAGCACCGCAGCGGCCGGCCGCGCACCGGCACCCCGTCCCGCGCCCGCGCCCTTCGACCAGCAGACGGCGAAACAGTCGCCGCACCACGGCATCGCCCCCGCGAACGCGATGGAGCCGATGGCTCCGATCCTCGACCGGACCGGATGGACCGCCGCGGCGAGCGACGAGGAGACCAGCGGCGAGAACGGCCGCGCGGCCAACGTCCTCGACGGGAACACCGCCACCATCTGGCACAGCAAGTACGTGCCCACCCCGACCCCGCTGCCGCACGTCATCACCGTCGACATGCACCGCACGACGGTCGTCTCGGCCCTCGTCTACCGTCCCCGCACCGACGGGCCCAACGGGCGCGTCGGTGAGTACAGCATCAGCCTCAGCGCTGACGGACTGAACTGGGCGACCCCGGTCGCCACCGGCACGCTCGCGGACGACGTCAGCCCCAAGACCCTCGGATTCGCCCCCCAGGGCGCCCGGTTCGTCCGGCTCACCGCGCTCAGCGAGGCGGGCGGGCGCGGAGCCTGGTCCTCCGCCGCCGAGATCGACCTGCTGGGCGACCCCGGCACCCCGGCGGCCACCGTCGACCTGTCCCGCACCGGATGGACGGCCACGGCGAGCGACGAGGAGACCGGCGGCGAGAACGGCCGCGCGGCCAACGTCCTCGACGGGAACACCGCCACCATCTGGCACAGCAAGTACGTGCCCACCCCCACCCCGCTGCCGCACAGCATCACCATCGACATGCACCGCACCGAGGTCGTCTCCGCCCTCGTCTACAGTCCCCGCTCCACCGGGCCCAACGGGCGCGTGGGCGCGTACTCCATCGCCACCAGCACCGACGGCGTCACCTTCGGCACACCGGTGGCCTCCGGCGCCTGGCGGGACGACGACACCGTCAAGACCGCCACCTTCACCCGCGCCGCATCGGCCCGCTTCGTCCGCCTGACCGCGACCAGCGAGGCCGGCGGCCGCGGACAGTGGAGCTCCGCCGGTGAGATCCGCCTGAGCGGTCCGTCCAGCCCGGCCGTCCACGGCTCCTGGAGCCGGATCACCGGCTTCCCGCTGGTGCCGGTGGCCACCGCCGCCCTGCCCGGCGACAAGCTGCTGGCCTGGTCCGCGTACGCCGTCGACCGCTTCGGCGGCAGCAACGGCTATACGCAGACAGCGATCCTGGACCTGAAGACGGGCAAGGTCACCCAGCGCCGCATCGACAACACCGGACACGACATGTTCTGTCCCGGCATAGCCATGCTCGCCGACGGCCGGGTGCTGGTCACCGGCGGCAGCAACGCGGAGAAGGCGAGCATCTACGACCCGGCCACCGACAACTGGTCCGCCACCACGAGCATGAACATCGCCCGCGGCTACCAGGCCATGACCCTCATCTCCACCGGCGAGGCCTTCGTCCTCGGCGGATCCTGGAGCGGGTCCACGGGCACCGACAAGGCCGGAGAGGTCTGGTCCCCGGACACCCGCACCTGGCGCAGCCTGCCCGGCGTCCCGGCCGCCCCGGCGCTGACGGCCGACCCGGCCGGACCCTACCGCGCCGACAACCACATGTGGCTGCACGCCACTTCGGGCGGCAAGGTGCTGCAACTGGGCCCGAGCAAGCAGATGAACTGGATCTCCACCAGCGGGCAGGGCAGCATCACCTCCGCCGGCACCCGGGCCGACAGCCAGGACGCCATGACCGGCAACGCCGTCGCCTACGACATCGGCAAACTGCTCACCCTGGGCGGCTCGCCCGCCTACCAGGACACCCCGGCCACCCAGCGCGCCTACACCGTGGGCATCTCGGGCAGCCAGGTCCAGGCCGCCCGCACGGGTGACATGCAGCATGCCCGCGCCTTCAGCAACAGCGTGGTCCTGCCCGACGGCAAGGTGGCCGTCTTCGGCGGCCAGGGCTACCCGGTGCCCTTCAGCGACGCCACCTCCGTCCTGACCCCCGAACTGTGGGACCCGGCGACCGGCGCCTTCACCCCGCTCGCCACCATGGCCGTTCCGCGCAACTACCACAGCGTGGCCAACCTGCTGCCCGACGGACGGATCTTCTCCGGCGGCGGCGGTCTGTGCGGCGACTGTGCGACCAACCACGCCGACGGGGCGATCTTCACCCCGCCGTACCTGCTCAACGCGGACGGAACCCCGAAGCCGCGTCCCGCCATCACCGCGGGCGTGCCTCCCAGGGCGGCCCCGGGCGCCTCGCTCACGGTGAGCACCCAGGGCTCGGTGGCGTCCTTCGTCCTGATGCGGGCCGCCGCCGCGACCCACTCCACCGACAACGACCAGCGCCGGGTTCCCGTGGCGTCCACCGCGGCGGGAGGCGGCAGGTACACGGTGTCGATACCCGCCGACACCGGTGTGGTCCTGCCGGGGACCTACATGCTCTTCGCCCTCGACGCCCACGGCGTACCGAGCATCGGTCAGTTCGTCACGATCTCCTGACCGCGACCCCATGAGCGAAGTCCGGGGCCTGAGCTGATTGGCCCCGGACATTCAGGGGAATAGCGCAAAAATGACACAACCCATCGAAGACTACGCACTCATCGGCGACCTGATGACCAGCGCACTGGTCGGCCGTGACGGGTCCATCGACTGGCTGTGCCTGCCGCGCTTCGACTCGGCCGCCTGCTTCGCCAAACTCCTCGGCGAGGAGGAGAACGGCCACTGGCGCATCGCGCCCCTCGACGCCGCCGTCGGCGAGCCCTGCACCCGCCGCGCCTACGTCGACGGCTCGCTCATCCTGGAATCGTACTGGGAGACCGAAACCGGGACCGTCAAGGTCACCGACTTCATGCCCCAGCGCGAGGTCGCCCCCGACGTCATCCGCATCGTCGAGGGCATCAGCGGCACGGTCAGGATGCGCAGCACGCTGCGCCTGCGCTTCGACTACGGCCACGTCGTGCCCTGGGTGCGCCGCAGCGACGGCGACCGGGTCGCCATCGCCGGGCCCGACTCCGCCTGGTTCCGCAGCGAACCCCCGGTCCGCACCTGGGGCGAGGCGAACAGCACCTGCTCCCAGTTCCCGGTCACCGCCGGCCGGCGCGTCGCCTTCGTCCTGACCTGGCACCCCTCCCACCGGCCGCGCCCCGAGCCCTGCGACCCCTACGACGCGCTGGAGCAGAGCCTCGCCGACTGGCGGGAATGGACCGCGCAATGCCGCTACGAGGGCCCCTACCAGGAGGCGGTCACCCGCTCCCTGATCACCCTCAAGGCGCTCACCTACGCCCCGACCGGCGGCATCGCCGCCGCGGCCACCACCTCCCTCCCCGAAGAGCTCGGCGGCGTCCGCAACTGGGACTACCGCTACTGCTGGCTCCGGGACTCCACCCTCACCCTCGGCTCGCTCCTGTCCACCGGCTTCCTCGACGAGGCCCGCGCCTGGCGCGAGTGGCTGCTGCGCGCGGTCGCGGGCGACCCCGCCGACCTCCAGATCATGTACGGGATCGCCGGCGAGCGGCGGCTCCCCGAGAGCGAACTGCCCTGGCTGCGCGGCTACGCCTCCTCCGCCCCGGTCCGCGTCGGGAACGCCGCCGTCGACCAGCTCCAGCTGGACGTGTACGGGGAGGTCATCGACTCCCTCTACCTGGCCCGGTCCGCCGGCCTGCCCTCCGAACGCCACGCCTGGCGGATCCAGCTCGCGCTGCTCGACTTCCTCGAACGCAACTGGCACCGGCCCGACGAGGGCCTGTGGGAGGTCCGCGGCCCCCGCCGCCACTTCGTGCACTCCAAGGTGATGGCATGGGTCGCGGCCGACCGGGCCGTACGCACCCTGGAGAGCGACCCCTCCCTGGACGGCGACCTGGAACGCTGGCGCACGATGCGCGACGAGGTGCACCGCGACGTGTGCGCCCATGGCTACGACCCCGAGCGGGGCACCTTCACCCAGTACTACGGCTCCGCCGAACTGGACGCGGCGACCCTGCTCATCCCCAGGGTCGGATTCCTGCCGCCCGACGACCCGCGGGTCGTCGGCACGGTCGACGCCGTGCGCGCCGAACTCGGCAGCAGCGGACTGCTCCGCCGCTACAGCACCGCGGGCTCCACCGTCGACGGCCTGCCCGGGGAAGAAGGAGCCTTCCTGGCCTGCTCGTTCTGGCTGACCGACGCCCTGCACATGACGGGCCGGCGGGAGGAAGCCCGCGCCCTGTTCGAGCGGCTGCTGTCCGTCCGCAACGACGTGGGCCTGCTCGCCGAGGAGTACGACCTCCTCGCCGGACGCCAACTCGGCAACTTCCCACAGGCGTTCAGCCACGTCGGCCTGGTGAACACCGCGCTCATCCTGGCGAGCCCGGCCTGACCCGCAGGGCGCCCTACGGGTCCCCGCCGGTACGCAGGGCCAGCAGCAGGGCGATGTCGTCCGGCCGGTCCGCGGAGTTGCCCGCCTCGCTGATCAGCCGGTCGGCGGTCTCGGTCAGCGGGGACGGCCGGGCCGCCTCCAGGGCCCTGCGCAGCCGCTCCACCCCGACGTCGATGTCGAGGCCCGGCTTCTCCACCAGCCCGTCCGTGTACAGGGCGAGGACCGAGCCCGTCGTCAGCCGCAGCTCCGTGAGCGGGTACGAGGCCTCCGGGTCGATGCCCAGCACCACTCCGCCCGCCAGGTCCAGCACCTCGGTCCGGCCGTCCGGGTGGCGCAGCAGCGGCTGCGGGTGCCCGGCCCGGGCCGCGGTCACGGAGCCCGACGCCGGGTCGAGCAGCATGTAGCAGCAGCTCGCGAACTGGCCCGGATCCAGGTCGATGAGCAGCTGGTTGGTCCCGCTCACCACCTGCTCCGGGGTGCTGCCGCTGAGCGCGAACGCCCGTACCGCACTGCGTAGTTGGCCCATGGTCGCCGCGGCCGCCACACCGTGGCCCTGGACGTCCCCGATGACCAGGGCCAGCAGGCCGGCGCCCGTCTCGACGACGTCGTACCAGTCGCCGCCGACGTCCATGCCCAGGGTGCCGGGGAGGTAGCGGCCGACGGTGTCCACGTGCTCGCGCACCGGCAGCCGGTGCGGCAGCAGTGCCGACTGCAGACCGCGGGCGAGCTCCACCTCGCTGTCGTAGCGCCGGGCCCGCGCGAGCGCCTGCGCGATCAGACCGGCCAGTGCCGTGAGCACCGTACGCTCCTCCGCGCTGAAGCCGCGGGGCGAGTCGAAGCCGAGGATGCACGAGCCCACCGGCCGGCCGGAGGCGATCAGCGGCAGGAAGGCGCGGGCGCCGACATCGGCGTCCAGCGGAATGCCCGGATAGGCGGCGGCCAGGTGCTGCATCGACTCGAAGAACAGCGGCCGGCCCGAGGTCAGCGTCTCCACACCCGGCAGCCGCACATCGAGGGACACCCCGTCGAACCGGTTGAGGAAGCCCCGTGGGAAACCGGTCTCCCAGGCCAGGTGCAGATGCCGCTCGTCCAGCAGGTAGATCGCCAGCTGGCGGCCGCCGAAGGCCGGCAGCAGCTCCTCGGTGACCACCGCCGACACCTGCCGGGCCGTGACCGCCTCCGTCAGCGCGATGGCGAGGGCCACCGGCCGGTACAGCGCCGAGGCCTCGTCGGCGGACGCGTCGAGGTCCGCGTACGCGTCCACGTCGGCGACCGGGTCCGGCCGGGCCCGTGACTGGGGCGCGTAGGCCGGTTTCGCAGAGGTACCCAGCGTCAGGGTCACGCCGTCGGCCGCCGGGTACAGGTCCACCGACAGCCACTGCCCGGGCGCGCGCCGGCCGCGCCGGGCGGGGAAGTGCACCGGCTCGCCGGACATGAAGCCGGCCCGGAAGTGGTCCTCGTAGGCGTGATGCCCGAGCCATGGCAGCGCCTCCCACAGCAGCCTTCCCTGCAGACGGGGCCCGTTGAGGCCGAGCAGCTCCTCCGCCGCGGTGTTCACGTAGCCGATCCGGCCCTCCCGGTCCAGGGAGAGCACCGCCTGCGCGAGCCGGTCCACGGCCCTGCGGGCGCCCTCGGCCCCGGCCTCGGGCGGTGGCGAGGGCACGCCCACCGGGTCGCCTTCCCACAGCACGCGCGCCCCGGCCGCCGCGAGCGCGGTGAGGTCGGCGGCCAGCTGCTCCGCGGCCCGTCGCAGCCGTTCGCGGTCCGCGGTCCCGACCGGGATACCCGGGGTCGCCTCGCGCAGCACCACCAGCACGCCGAACCGTTCCGTCCCGGCGGTCACCGGCTGGTACAGCGAGCCGAAGGGGAACGGCAGCCCGGCCATCAGCTGCGGGAAGCGGCTCATCGCCGACTCCGCGTCGGGCAGGTGCACGGCCTGCCCGGTGCGGTAGGCCTCGGCGACCGGGTACGGGCGGTTCACCTGCATCCGCCACCAGGGCCGGAACAACTGCAGCGGCAGCCCGGTGAACACGGCCATCAGGAGCAGCCCGGTGGTGGGGGAGCGCAGGTAGACACCGGCCGCGTACCCACCGACGGCCTCCATCGCGTTCACGGCGGCCCGTGCGAGCACCTGGGCCGTCGCATCAGGGGCATCCGTGGGGTCAGGGGCGGCGCCGACGCTGTCCGCTCTCGCCATCACACAGCCAGGATGCGCCTTCGGCGGCGCCCGCTGCATCCTGGCTGGTCGCGGCCGTGCCCCTGCCGATAGGCCGGACCGCTTCCCTCGTCCGGGGGACGCCCGGGTGTGCGGGCCACCCCCCGGACGGCGCCGCGGGGCACGATACGCAGGCGTCCCACCCCCGGCACCGCCCGGGTGTGCGGGCCACCCCCCGGACGGCGCCGCGGGGCACGATACGCAGGCGTCCCACCCCCGGCAGGCCCCCGGAAGGCAGAGCATGCGGTTCCAGTACGACACCATCGGCGAGCGCTACGCGGAGTCCACGAGCACGGCCGCCTTCTCCGCGGCCGACACCTACACCCTGCACGGAGCCCTCGACGCCCTCGGCGGGGTACGCGGGCTCGACGCCCTCGACCTGGCCTGCGGATACGGATACAACACCCGGCTGCTGGCCCGTGGCGGGGCCCGGCGGACGGTGGGCGTCGACGTCTCGGAGGAGATGATCCGGCTGGCCCGCGCCCACGAGGCGACCAAGGACCGGACGGACGTCGAGTACCACGTCGCCGACGCCGCCGGCCTGCCGCACCTGGGACCCTTCGACCTCGCGACCGCCGCGTACGTCTTCAGCTACGCGCCCGACCGCAGATCCCTGCACGCGATGTTCCGCTCCGTCCGCGCCAATCTGCGGGCCGGCGGGCGGCTGCTGGCCATCGTCCCCAACGCAGGGGCGTTCCCGCGCGTGGACTGGTCGCCGTACGGGGTGCGCATCCTCGACCGGGTCCCGGACGGCGACGCGCCGCTGCTCAAGGCGCATTTCCTGACCGAGCCGCCGGTGCCCTTCGAATTCCGCGAATGGGCCCACGCCGACCTCGCGGAGGCCGCCGTCGAGGCGGGTTTCGTCACCGTCGGCTGGCAGCCGAACCGGACCCCGCCCGCCGACGCCGTGCGCGACGAGGCGTACTGGACGGCCTACCGCGCCTGGCCGATCAGCTCGCTGATGACCTGCACGGCGTAGGCGGCCGTCAGCGATCCGCGGTCACCGCCGTGCCCTCACAGTTCCGCCGTCGACCTGATCAGCTCGACGATCCGCTCGCGCGCCGCGCGCCCCTCCGGCACGGGCAGCAGCGGGTACCCGTGCGGCAGCCCCGCCGCCTCGTGGCACTCCACCTCGGCCCCGTCCGCGCGGGCCCGGCGCAGCAGCTCCCGGCTGTCCGTGATCAGCACGTCCCGGGTCCCGGTGAACACCGTCATCGGCGCCAGCCCGGCGAAGCCGCCGTGCAGCGGGCTCACCCGGGGGTCCTCGGCGTCCAGGGTCCCGGCGTACAGCCGCCCGGCCTCCAGCAGCCCCGGGCGGGCCAGCATCGGATCCGCCGCCTCGATGGCCGCCTGGTCCGGATGGCTCATGGTCACGTCCAGCCAGGGCGAGATCAGCACGATCCGGGACGGCTGGTCCCCGGTGCGGTCGCGCAGCCGCTGGGCCGCCGCAAGGGCCAGCCCGGCCCCGGCGGAGTCCCCGATCAGCACCGTCCCGCCGGAGCCGCCGCTCGCGATCAGACCGCTCAGCAGGTCGGCGGCGACCGGGACGGTCCGGTCGGCGGTACCCCGCGGAGCGAGGATGTACGCCGGTACGACCACCCGCGCCCGCGCCTGCGTGACCAGGGTCCGGACCAGCGCCCAGTGCGGGCGGACCAGCTCGTCGATGTAGCCGCCGCCGTGCACGTACAGCACATGGGCCGCCGGCTCTGCCCCCAGCGGGGAGACGTCGTACACCGGCCAGGCCCCGACGAAGGTCCGCGAGATGTCGGCGACCCGCCCCAGCGACCGCGGCGGCAGATGCGAAGCGGGCCGGCGGGCGGACTCGGCCACCCGGCTCCGGACGGCCTCCGCGCTCGCGTACCGTCTTCGCCGTCCCGCCGCGATCAGCGCCACCGACAGCGCCCTGCTGCGCAGACTCGGCACGCCCCTCACCTCCCCTTTTTCCCGCGCCGTCCCCAGCGCGAGCCCCTTCCCCGTCACGGGAGGAGCATAGGCGTGAAGCTGCGCTGTCGACCCGTTTAAGAAAGTCTCGATGGACTGATCACCGCGCCGATCGGCAGATTGGTGCACGTCACCGCCGCCGTTCGGGCCCCTCCGCCCGCGGCGTACCCTTCCGCATGCCTGGAGCCACCCCATGAAGGCACTCGTCAAGCACAAGGCAGAACCCGGCCTGTGGCTCATGGACGTCCCCGAGCCCGAATACGGCCCCGGCGACGTGCTGATCAAGGTGCTGCGCACCGGCATCTGCGGAACCGACCTGCACATCCGTGCCTGGGACGGCTGGGCGCAGGGCGCGGTCAAGACCCCCCTCGTCCTCGGCCACGAGTTCGTCGGCGAGGTCGCGGCGCTCGGCGCGGACGTCCAGGACATCGAGGTCGGCGCGCTGGTCAGCGGCGAGGGCCACCTGGTGTGCGGCAAGTGCCGCAACTGCCTGGCCGGCCGCCGCCACCTGTGCCGCAGCACGATCGGGCTCGGGGTCGGCCGCGACGGCGCCTTCGCCGAGTACGTGGTCCTGCCCGCCCAGAACGTGTGGGTGCACCGCACCGCCGTCGACCTCGACGTCGCCGCGATCTTCGACCCCTTCGGCAACGCCGTGCACACGGCACTGTCCTTCCCGCTGGTCGGCGAGGACGTACTGATCACCGGCGCCGGCCCGATCGGCATCATGGCGGCGGCCGTGGCCAGGCACGCCGGCGCGCGCAACGTGGTCATCACCGACGTCAGCCCCGAGCGCCTGGAGATCGCCCGCAAGGCGGGCGCCACCCTCGCCGTCAACGTCGCCGAGTCCTCCATCGCCGAGGCGCAGACCAAGCTCGGCCTGCGCGAGGGCTTCGACATCGGCCTGGAGATGTCCGGCCGCGCCGAGGCCATGCGCGACATGATCGACAACATGACGCACGGCGGCCGGATCGCCATGCTGGGCCTGCCCGCGCAGGAGTTCCCGGTGAACTGGGCGAAGGTGGTCACCTCGATGATCACGATCAAGGGCATCTACGGCCGTGAGATGTTCGAGACCTGGTACGCCATGACCGTGCTGCTGGAGGGCGGGCTCGACCTGAGCCCGGTCATCACCGGCCGCTACTCGCACCGCGACTTCGAGGCCGCCTTCGACGAGGCGTCGACCGCCCGCAGCGGCAAGATCATCCTGGACTGGACGGCGTAACCACCCGCCCGTCCACCCACCGAACCACCTCCCTCCGGGCCGGGCCCCGCACACCCTCCCCCCTCCGCGGGGCCCGGCCCCCTCCCTCGTCGCCCTCCGCCGCACAAGGAGAACCGCACCATGTTCGAGACCGTCCGCGAGGACCTGCGCTCCACCCTCGACGAGATCCGCGCCGCCGGCCTGCACAAGCCCGAGCGCGTCATCGGCACCCCGCAGAACGCGGCCGTCGCCGTCACCTCGGGCGGTGCCGCCGGCGAGGTGCTCAACTTCTGCGCCAACAACTACCTGGGGCTGGCCGACCACCCCGAGGTCGTCGCCGCCGCGAAGGAAGCGCTGGACCGCTGGGGCTACGGAATGGCCTCCGTCCGCTTCATCTGCGGCACCCAGGAGGTGCACAAGGAGCTGGAGGGGCGGCTCTCGGCCTTCCTCGGCCAGGAGGACACGATCCTCTACTCCTCCTGCTTCGACGCCAACGGCGGCGTCTTCGAGACGCTGCTCGGCGCCGAGGACGCGGTCATCTCGGACGCCCTCAACCACGCCTCGATCATCGACGGCATCCGCCTCTCCAAGGCCCGCCGCTTCCGCTATGCCAACCGCGACCTGGCCGAGCTCGAAGCCCGCCTGAAGGAAGCCACCGAGGGCGGCGCCCGCCGCAAGCTGATCGTCACCGACGGCGTCTTCTCCATGGACGGCTACGTCGCCCCGCTCGCGGAGATCTGCGACCTGGCCGACCGCTACGACGCCATGGTGATGGTCGACGACTCGCACGCGGTGGGCTTCGTCGGCCCCGGCGGACGCGGCACCCCTGAGCTGCACGGCGTCATGGACCGCGTCGACATCATCACCGGCACCCTCGGCAAGGCCCTCGGCGGCGCTTCCGGCGGCTACGTCGCGGCCCGCGCCGAGATCGTGGAGCTGCTGCGCCAGCGCTCGCGCCCGTACCTCTTCTCCAACTCCCTCGCCCCGGTCATCGCGGCAGCCTCCCTCAAGGTCCTCGACCTGCTGGAGTCGGCCGGTGACCTGCGTGAACAGCTCGCCGCCAACACCGCGCTCTTCCGTACGAAGATGACCGAGGCCGGCTTCGAGGTGCTGCCCGGCGACCACGCCATCGCCCCCGTCATGATCGGTGACGCCGCCGAGGCGGCCAGGATGGCGGAGCTGCTCCTGGAGCGCGGCGTGTACGTGATCGGCTTCTCCTACCCGGTGGTGCCGATGGGCGCGGCGCGCATCCGCGTCCAGCTCTCCGCGGCCCACTCGACGGCCGACGTCGAGCGCGCGGTGGCCGCCTTCATCGACGCCCGCGCGGCCCTCGGCACCGCTGGGGTCTGAGGGGCACGAGGGGTCTGAGGGGTCTGAGGGGTCTGAGGGGGCTGTGCACCCTGAGACAATGGTGGGGTGATCGACCCCCGCCGGCTGCGCATCCTGCGGGCCGTGGCGGACCACCGTACGGTGACCGCCGCGGCCGCAGCCCTGTACCTCACCCCCTCCGCCGTCTCCCAGCAGCTCGCCGCGCTGGAGCAGGAGACGGGCCACGCGCTGCTCACCCGCAGCGGTCGGGGCGTACGGCTCACGGCGGCCGGTGAGATCCTGCTCGGCCACGCACACGAGGTGCTCGCGCAGCTGGAGCGGGCGGAGGCGGAACTCGCGGCGTACGCGGGCGGTTCGGCGGGCGAGGTCACCGTCGCCGCCTTCGCCACGGGCATCGCGGAGGTACTGGCCCCGGCCATCGCCCGGCTCGCGCTGGAACGGCCGGGCATCCGGCTGCGGGTCCGTGACGCGGAGGGTGACCAGAGCCTGCCGCTCCTGCTGGACGGCGAGGCGGACCTCGCGCTGGCCGTCGAGTACCGGGGCGGCCCGGGCGCCGACGACGCGCGGCTGTCCGTCCTCCCGCTGTACGCGGAACCCTTCGACGCGGTCCTGCCCTCGGGGCATCCGCTGGCCGACCTGCCCGCGGTGTCGCTGGCCGACCTCGCGGACTCGGACTGGGTGGGCCAGTACCCGGGCAACCCGTGCCACGACGTGACGCTGCTCGCCTGCGAACTGGCCGGCTTCCAGCCCCGGCTCGTGCACTCCTCGGACGACTTCCGCGCCGTGACGGCGCTCGTGGGCGCGGGGGCCGGAGTGGCCCTCGTCCCGCGCTCGGCCCTGCGCGGCATGGACCTCAAGGAGGTCCAGGTCCGCCCGGTCACCGGGCCGGCCGCCACCCGCCGGGTCTTCGCCGCCACCCGCCGCGGGGCCGAGACCCACCCGCTGATCGCCCCCGTCCTGGCCGCCCTGGTCCGCGAGTCGGAGCGGCTCCCGGCCCACTGAAAGAGCCGGCGGCAGGATGAATGGTTTCGCCACGCGCCTGTACGGGTGAAGTCCGGCGCGCGCTCTATGAGGGCGGCCCCCGCGGTCGAAGACTGTGCCCCGAGCCGTAGGAGCCCCACCCCGACCACGGAGGCATCATGGGCCGCGCCACCGCCGACACCCCGGACACCGCCGACACCCCGGACACCCCGGGCACCGCCGACACCCCGGACACCCCCGACACCGCTCCCGACTACCTCAAGCACACGGCAGAAGTGGTCCGCGAGCACCTGGCAGCCGCCACCCAGCTCGCCACCTTTCTGAAGGGTGCGGGCACCCTCACCCTGGAGCAGCGCAAGCTCCTCGTCGACCAGGCGCTGGTGCTGCTGGAGCAGAACTACGTACACCTGCCGCTGAAGATCGCGATGCACGCGGTCAACCCCGTACAGCGGCTGCGCCTGATCCGCCGCCAGCTGGAACAGCAGACGCAGGCCACCATGCCGCCCGAGTGGATCTTCCACGCCGAGATGTTGAAGGTGTTCAACTCGGTGCGCGACCTGCACACCAACTACCAGCTGCCCGAGCCGTTCGCGAAGAAGATCGCCTTCCTGCCGTTCCTGGTCGAGGAGACCACCGACGGACCGGAGCCGCGCTTCCTGGTCACCCTCGTCATGCGGGGCTTCTCCGCGCCCGGTTTCGAGCCGGGGGCCGAGGTCACCCACTGGAGCGGCGTCCCCATCGAGCAGGCCGTCGAGCTCAACGCCGGCCGGTTCGCCGGCGGCAACGTGGCGGCGCGCCGCAGCCGGGGCATCGAGTCGCTGACGGTGCGTTCGCTCTCCGCCCACCTGCCCCCGTTCGAGGAGTGGGTGACCGTCAGCTACGTCAGTACCGACGGAACCGCGCACGAACTGCGGGTGCTCTGGCAGATCGTGGACCTCTTCGGGGAGCAGGCGGGCCCCGGCGGTGAAGAGTCGCTGGCCCTGGGGGTGGACTACGAGTCCGAGGAGATCAGCCGGGCCAAGGTCATGCTCTACGTCCCCCACGTCATCGAGCAGCAGCAGGCGGTGGCCGCGGGGGAGTCTCCCCGGTCCGCGGCGGGTGAGGTCGCGAGCACGATGCCGGAGGTGTTCACGGCCCGCTCCGTCGAGACCCCCTCGGGGACCTTCGGCCACATCCGCATCCACACCTTCATGGTCGAAAGATCCGGCCCCTTCGTCGCGGAGTTCGTCCGGCTCATCGGCACCCTTCCGCAGAACGGCCTGATCGTCGACGTGCGGGACAACGGCGGCGGGTCAGTCCTGGCGTCGGAGCGCACCCTCCAGACGTTGACCCCACGTCATATCACTCCGGAATCCTTCCAGTTCATCAACACCCCGCTCAACCTGCTGATCTGCCGCAGCAGTGGCGACCTGGACCCGTGGGTGCCGTCGATGGAGCAGGCGGTCGAGACCGGGGCCACGTTCTCCGCCGCCCTGCCCCTCACCCCGGAGGAGCTGGCCAACCAGATCGGCCAGCAGTACTTCGGCCCGGTCGTCCTCATCACCAACGCCCGGTGCTACTCCGCCACCGACATGTTCGCCGCCGGCTTCCAGGACCACCGGATCGGGATCGTGCTCGGCACCGACGACAACACCGGGGCCGGCGGCGCCAACGTCTGGGAACAGGCCGACTTCCTGCGGGACTTCCCGCTCACCGCCTCGCCCTACCGGCCGCTCCCCAACGGGGCGGGCATGCGCGTGTCGATCCGCCGGTCCCTACGGGTCGGCGACCGGTCCGGGACGCCCCTGGAGGACCTGGGCGTCGTACCGGACGTGCGCCACCGGATGACCCGCCGGGACCTGCTGGAGAGCAACGCCGACCTTCTGGCGAAAGCCGGTGAACTGCTCGCGGCCCAGCCCGTGCGGGAGCTGAACATCGCCAACGTCGCGCGCGCCGACGGATCGCTCCGCCTCGAACTGACGACCACCAACATCGACCGCGTCGACGTCTACCTCGACCGCCGTCCCGGCGCCTCCGTGGACGTCCCCGACGGCCAGGCCGAGGTCACGGTGACGGGTGCCACGGCCGCCCGGTCGATGCGGGTCGAGGGCTACGCCGTGGGCGAGCTCGTCGCCAGCCGCACCATGTCGCTGTAGGCGCAGAGGCGGCCGGGGCAGGCAGGGCGGGTGGGGCGGCTGGTGGCCGGACCGGCCCGGTCACCCGCCCCGCCCGCCCCGCCGCACTGCCGTCGCTCACACCGTGACCACGTCGACCCCCGCCGCGGTGAAGGCCCGGGCCACCGCCGGGGCCAGTCCCGTGTCCGTCACCAGGACGTCCACCGACGAGGTCGCGCAGATACGGGCGAAGGCGCGAACGCCCAGTTTGCTGGAGTCGGCCGCGACGACCACCCGGCGGGCGCGTTCGCACAGCAGGCGGTTGACCGAGGCCTCGTCCTCGTGCCGGGTCGCCGCGCCGTCCTGCGGGTCGAAGCCGTCCACGCCGAGCACCGCGGTGTCCACCGCGAGCTGCCCGAGGACCTGCTCGGCGAGCGGGCCCGTCAGTTCGTACGACTGGGGGCGGGCCACCCCGCCGGTCAGTACGATCTTGAACTGCGGCCGGATCACCAGCTCGCCCGCGATGTTGAGGGCGTTGGTCACCACCGTGAGCGCGGGCGAGCCCTGGGCGAGGTCCGGACGCCCGGCGAGGGCCCGCGCGACCTCCGTGGTCGTGGTGCCGCCCGTCAGGCCGATCACCTCGCCCGGAGCGATCAGGGCCGCCACCGCCTCGCTGATCCGGTGCTTCTCGGCGGCGCGGCGCGAGGTCCGGTAGCGCAGCGGCAGTTCGTACGAGACCCCGTGCAGCACCGCCCCGCCGCGCGTACGGACCAGCAGCTGCTGCTCGGCGAGCTGGTCGAGGTCGCGGCGGATGGTCGCGGCGGACACTCCGAGGGCCTCGGCCGCCGGTTCCACCTCCAGCTCGCCCCGTTCCACCAGCAGGTCCAGCAGTGCCTGCCAGCGCTCCTTGCGGGTCATCGGCCGCCCCCTCCCGTGCTCGTCCCGTGCTCGCCCCGCGGCCGCAGTCGGCCTACCCGGCGACACTAACTCAGCAGATCACCCCGTGGTTGCTTGAAGTTGCGCGAAAGCGCGAGCTACCTTGCAGGAAAACGCAAAACGCCCCACGCATTCAGACCCGCCTGCCGCACGAGGGAGCCTGTATGAGTCACGTCGCGTACGAGTTGGGCACGCAGCCCGCATGCTGGGAGCGGGCCGCCGAACTGGCCCCGGCCCGGCGGGCGGTGCTCCCGCAGCCGGGGGAGCGTACCGCGATCGTCGGGTGCGGGACCTCGTACTACATGGCGCAGGCGGCCGCCGTGCTGCGCGAGGAGTCAGGACAGGGCGAGACCGACGCCTTCCCCGCCTCCGAGTTCCCGCGCCACCGCCGCTACGACCGGGTCGTCGCCCTGACCCGGTCCGGCACCACCACCGAGGTACTGGACCTGCTGGCCGGGCTTCGGGACGCGGGCGTGCCCACGACCGCGGTCGTCGGCGATCCGGCCACCCCGGTGATGACCGCCGCGGACGAACTGGTCGTCCTCGACTTCGCCGACGAACAGTCCGTCGTGCAGACCCGGTTCGCGACCACCGCCCTCACCCTGCTGCGCGCCCACGTCGGGCGGCACACCCCCTCCGCGGCCGCCGACGCCCGCACCGCCCTCGTCGAGCCGCTGCCCGCCGACATCGCCGGCCGGGGCCAGTTCACCTTCCTCGGCCGCGGCTGGAGCGTCGGACTCGCCCACGAGGCGGCGCTGAAGATGCGCGAGGCTTCGCTGTCCTGGGCCGAGTCCTACCCGGCGATGGAGTACCGGCACGGGCCGATCAGCGTCTCCGGACCCGGCACCGTGACCTGGTCGCTCGACGAGGCCCCCGACGGGCTCGCCGAACAGGTACGCGCAACCGGCTCCCAGTGGGTGCCCGGCCGGCTCGACCCGCTTGCCGAACTGGTCCGCGTACACCGCCTCGCCCTCGCGGTCGCCGCCCACCGGCAGCTGGATCCGGACGCGCCGCGCAACCTCACGCGCTCGGTGATCCTCACCGCGGGCGAGGAGGCGGTCCGATGAGCCTGGTCCGGGCCGGCGACCTGGTTCTGGAGGCGGCCGCGGCCGGCCGGGCCGTCGCCGCCTTCAACATCATCACCCTGGAGCACGCCGAAGCCGTCGTGGCCGGGGCCGAGGCGGCCGGCCTGCCCGTCATCCTCCAACTGAGCGAGAACGCCGTGAAGTTCCGCGGCGGGCAGCTGCTGCCCATCTCGCGGGCCGCCGGCGCGTGCGCGGAGGCCGCCGGGGTCCCCGTCGGCCTGCACCTCGACCACGTCAAGAGCCCCGAGCTGCTCCGGCAGGCATGCGACGCCGGATACAGCTCGGTGATGTACGACGCCGCGCAACTCCCGTACGCCGAGAACCTGGAGGCCACCCGGTCCGCGGCCGAATGGGCGCACGCCAACGGGCTGTGGATCGAGGCCGAGCTGGGCGAGGTCGGCGGCAAGAACGGCGCCGCGCCGCTCGACCCGCACGCGCCCGGCGCCCGTACCGACCCCGACGAGGCCCGGCGGTTCGCCGCCGACTCCGGGGTCGACGCCCTCGCCGTCGCCATCGGCAGCAGTCACGCGATGACCAGCCGGACCGCGGCCCTGGACCATGTGCTGCTGGCCCGGCTGGCCAAGACCGTGGACGTACCGCTCGTCCTGCACGGCTCCTCGGGGCTGCCGGACACCGAGCTCGCGGCAGCCGTCGCGGGCGGCATCCGCAAGGTCAACATCGGCACCGCCCTCAACGTGGCGATGACCGAGGCCATCCGTGCCCACCTGACCCCGGCGGACCCCCGGCCGTACCTGACGGCCGCCCGTACGGCGATGACGGTGACGGCGACGGCTATGATCGGCGCCCTGAACTGACGGGCGACGGGGGCGGCGATCATGGACATACAGCGGGGACGTACGGATCGCCGCCGGTTCCTGCTGATCGCCGGCCTCCCGCTGCTGACGGTGGGCGCGGGCATGGCCTACCTCCTGTGGCCGGAGCCGCCGCGCCGGCCCGAGGTCCGTACCGACCTGGAGCCGCTGAACCGGCGCCTCGGGCCGTTCCTGGGCGAGCTGACCGACGCGCACTGGCTGGGCTACGACATCGAGGGCGCGGCCGACGACCGGAGCATCCCGGGCCCCGACTCCCGGATCCGCGTGGTCGGTGTCGCCCACCTCCCGGCCGGCGGCGCGGCCGCGATCACCGGCAAGCCCGACCACGCCTTCGCCGCCACCGGCGCGCCGTCCGACCTGCCCGCCGCACTGAAGCAGCACCTGCCCGCCGACGCGGCCTGGCAGCACAGCCCCGGGTTCGACGCGTACGCGAACGCGCAAGGCGCCGCCGGCCAGGCCTCGGACGGGATCCCCTCGGGCCGGTACCTCTTCGACACGGCCCGGGACCTCGTCCACTTCGACGTCCTGTACCTCTTCACCTGACATCGGGCGGGGAGCGGGCGGCGGACGACTCCCTATCCGCCCATTGTGCGGCAGGCGGCCGAACTGCACCGGCGTTTCAGATGAATTGGGGTCCGGCCGGCGTGCGGCCGGGCGCTCTCAGATGCCTATGGCCCCGTCGATCCGCTCGCGCAGGAGGTCGGCGTGCCCGTTGTGCCGCGCGTATTCCTCGACCATGTGGATCAGCACCCAGCGCAGCGACACCTTCCCGCGCCACGCGTCGACGGCCTCGATGTCCAGATCGGGTGCTGCGGCCACGAAGCTTTCGGCGAAGGCCACTTCGGCGCGCCACGCCGCCCAGGCCGCTTCGGCCGCCGCCGGATCGGACAGGGCTCCGTCGAAGTCCCCGTCGGGGTCCTGTGCCGAGGAGAAGCGGGGCGGCGCGTCCTGCCCCGCCAGGACCTGCCGGAACCAGCGGCGCTCCACATCGGCCAGGTGCCGGACCAGGCCGAGGAGGGAGAGCGTGGACGGCTCCACCGAGCGGCGCGCCAACTCTGCTCCGAGGCCTGCGCACTTGAGTTCCAGGGTGGCGCGGTGGTCCGCCAGGAAGGCGACCAGCATCCGCCGCTCGTCACCGGTCGCGGGGCCGCTGAAGCGGCCGTCCCGCTCGGGCTCGACGAAGAATTCCGCTCTGCTGCGTGGGCTCGTCATGCTCGCGATTATCGACGCCCCTCCCGAACGGCCGCACCCGGGTCCTTCCGAATTCTTGTAACAGGTTCTACTCTGACCGCCGCCACCCACGCAGCGACCGGCTGGACCGCGAGACCCCGGAGGGGCCGTGCACCTCGAATACACGCCTGAGCAACAGCAGTTGCGCACCGAGCTGCGCGCCTACTTCGCCGAGCTCGTGCCGCAGGACGTCTACGCCCGCTACGAGGACCCGGCCGCCCAGAAGCGCTTCTACCGGGACACCATCCGCCGGCTCGGCGCCGACGGCTGGCTCGGGGTCGGCTGGCCCAAGGAGTACGGCGGCCGCGGGATGACCCCGATGGATCAGTTCATCTTCTTCGACGAGGCCGCGCAGGCCGTCGTACCGCTGCCCCTGATGGCGCTCAACACGGTCGGGCCGACCATCATGCAGTTCGGCACCGACGAGCAGAAGGCGTACTTCCTGCCGAAGATCCTCGCCGGGGAGATCGACTTCGCCATCGGCTACAGCGAGCCCGACGCCGGCACCGACCTCGCCGCGCTCAAGTGCAAGGCCGTGCGCGAGGGCGACGAGGAGACCGGCACCTACGTCGTCGACGGACAGAAGATCTGGACCACCAACGGAGACACCGCCGACTGGGTCTGGCTCGCCGTACGCACCGACCCGGACGCCCCCGCCCACAAGGGCATCACCATGCTCCTGGTCCCGACCACGGACCCCGGGTACTCCTGCACCCTCATCAACACCCTCGCCTCGCACGACACCACCGCCAGCTACTACGAGAACATCCGCGTCCCGGCGAGCCGCCGCGTCGGCCAGGAGAACAAGGGCTGGCGCCTGATCACCAACCAGCTCAACCACGAACGCGTCACCCTCGCCGCACACGGCACGATGGCCATCCGGGCTCTCCACGACGTCCAGCGCTGGGCCGCCGCGACGAAACTCGCCGACGGCCGCCGGGTCATCGACCTCTCCTGGGTCCGCGGCCGCCTCGCCCGCACCCACGCCCGGCTCGACGCGATGAAGCTGCTCAACTGGCAGATGGTGGGCGCGGTCGAGGCCGGCACCCTCACCCCGCAGGACGCCTCCGCGGTCAAGGTGTACGGCTCGGAGGCCCGCCGGGACGCGTACGCCTGGCTGATGGAGGTCGTCGGCGCGGCAGGCTCCCTCAAGGACGGCTCGGCGGGCGCGGTCCTGCACGGCGAGCTCGAACGCGGCTACCGCAGCGCCGTGATCTTCACCTTCGGCGGCGGCAACAACGAGATCCAGCGCGAGATCATCTCCTGGATCGGCCTCGGTATGCCACGCGTCCGCCGCTAGGGCCTGTGTGACTCACAACGATAGTTGGCACATAACAGCCGTTGTTGTCACCGGATGCTTCGGCGGTCCGCGGGTCGGCGCGTTACGGCGTGCGTACGGCGCTCGGGCGCGCGGCAACGGTCACCAGCCGGGTCGAGGCCCCGCGGACCGTCACGCTGCCCAGCTGGACGAGGGGATCGCTCAACTCAGACGGTCAAGATTCCCACGATGAAGACTGGTTCAACCACCGGGCAGCAGAGCAGGACGGGTACCTCCTCTTCGACAAGAAGAATGTCCGCACCAGCAAATTCAAGGGCGGGGGGTTGGAGATCTGCGACGTCCTGGGCCCTGACAGTCAGCTGATCTGCGTCAAGAAGGCCACCTCGAGTACCGCCCCCCTCAACCACCTCTTCGCCCAAGGGGTGGTCGCCGTGGAGACCTTGCGGAGTGATGCGGAGGTGCGAGCCAAGTTCCTCAAGCAGGTAGCCGCCCACAGCCCAAACCACCGCCTCATCCAAGACTTCGGTACGCTCCGCGTGGTCTTCGGCATCCTGCTGAAGGACGGCGAGGATATTGCCGTCGACTCTCTCTTCGCCTTCGCTCAAGTCTCGCTGCTACAAGCGGTGCGGAGGCTGCGCGCCATGAACGCGGACGTCGAGATCATCGCCATCCGGCGCTGACCGCAGGGCTTGCTCGTCGCTGCGCTCCTCGTCGGTACGGGCTCTGCGTGGCATCGTCCCGGCACGGCTCCGCGGTCGGACTTCACGCCTCGGCCGGTGCATCCAGTCGGCAGTGGACATCGACGATGCCCTCGACGGAGCGGGTGAGGCGTTCGGCCAGGGGGATCAGGTTGCCGTCGCGGACCTGGCCGGTCAGCGTGGCGATCCCCTGGGCCACGGTGACCTTGACCGCTTCGTGGGAGACGGGGAAGAGGCGTTCGACGACGGTTCGGCGGATCTTGGTGGCGAGTTCTTCGTCTGTGCGGAGGAAGACCTTGAGGAGGTCGGCGCGGCTGACGATGCCCTTGAGGGTGCCGTCGGCGTCGACGACCGGGAGGCGCTTGATGTGCCGGTCGGCCATGAGGCGGGCGGCCTGAGGCAGGGTGGCGTCGGGGCGGATCGTGACGGCCGGGGTGGTCATCATATTCTCGGCGCGGATGGAGCCCGCCTTGGCGGTGTCGCCGAGGCGGCGCATCTGCTCGATCAGGCCCGGGCGGTGCTCGTGGAACTCCTCCTTGGGCAGGAGATCGGCCTCGGAGACCACGCCGACGACGTGGCCCTCGCCCTCGATGACGGGTAGGGCGGTCACCTCTCGGGGCGCAGCTCGGGCGAGTGCGCCCGGACGGCGTCGCGGTAGACGTCCAGGGCGGCCAGGGCCATGGGGCTGTCGACGTACACGGGCACGTGGCGGGGCAGGGAGCCGTCGCTGCGCAGGGTGGCCAGCTCGTGCAGGACGACCTCGGTGCGGTCGATCGCGAAGGCGGGGATGACCACGGTCCCGCCGCGGGACAGCGTCCGCGTGATCACCGAGGCGAATTCGCGCTGTGCGCTTTCGTGGTCGTGGCGGCGGTTGCCGTACGTCGACTCCATCAGCAGGACGTCGGCGCCGGAGAACGGCTCGGGCGGCAGGAGGAGAGGGTGGCCGGGGCGGCCGAGGTCGCCGCTGACGGCGAGGGTGTGGCTGTCCTCCAGGGTCAGGTGCGACCAGGCGGAGCCGAGGATGTGACCGCCGTGGTGCAGCATCAACTTCGTGCCGGCCATGATCTCGACCTCGCTACCCACCGGTACCGGGTCGAAGTACTTGATCGTCTGGTCGACGTCGTCATCGTCGTAGAGCGGCTTGGCGGGGCGGTGCTTGGACCAGCCGTGCTGGTTGGCGTGCTCGGCGGCTTCCATCTGGAGGCGGGCGCTGTCGCGGAGCACGATTTCGGCGAGCCGGGCGGTGTGGGCGCTGGTGAGGATGGGGCCGCGGAACCCGTGTCGGACCAGTCGCGGCAGGTAGCCGCAGTGGTCCAGATGTGCGTGGGTCACGACGACGGCGTGGATGTCTGAGGCGTCGCAGGGCAGCTTGCCCCAGTTGCGACGGCGCAGGTCCGCGACACCCTGGAAGAGTCCGCAGTCGACGAGGATCCGGGCGTGGTCGCTCTCGACCAGGAACTTGCTGCCGGTCACCGTCCGCACCCCGCCGAGGAACCTCAGCAGGGCCGGGCGGGCGGAAGCAGGAGACGGGGCTGGCTGGGACATGGCAGCAGCCCTCCTTCCGGAACGGGTGCCGGTCTCCACCGTCGCACCGGAGCGCCCTGTCCGCTGGGGACCTACCGGCCCCGGATGGGGGCCGACCGGCCCAAGCGGGACGGAGGGATGCGGGCACAGCCTGATGGTGACCCCTCCCGCACAGCACACAGAGAGAAGGCCGCGCCATGAAGGCTCTCGTCTTCCACGGGCCCGGACAGACCTCCTGGCAGGACGTCCCGGACCCCTCCGTCAAGGACGCGGCCGACGCGATCGTCCGGGTCGACGCCGTCACCATCTGCGGCACCGACCTGCACATCATCAAGGGCGACGTCCCCGAAGTGACACCCGGCCGCATCCTGGGCCACGAGGCCGTCGGGACCATCGTCGAGACCGGCGGTGACGTCCGCAGCGTCCGCCCCGGCGACCGCGTCCTGATCTCCTGCATCTCCGCGTGCGGCCGCTGCCGCTTCTGCCGCGAAGGACACTACGGCCAGTGCCGAGGAGGCGGCGGCTGGGTCCTGGGCCACACCATCGACGGCACCCAGGCCGAATACGTACGCGTCCCCTTCGCCGACCTCTCCGTCCACCCCCTTCCCAGCGCTCTGGCAAGCCACGAGGCGGTCCTGCTCGCGGACATCTTCCCCACCTCGTACGAGGTGGGCGTCCTCAACGGCGCCGTGCGCCCCGGCGACACGGTCGTCGTGGTCGGTGCCGGACCCATCGGGCTGGCCGCCATCGCCACGGCACAGCTCTACAGCCCGTTCCGTATCGTCGCCGTCGACCTCGCGGCCTCCCGCCTCGCAGCCGCACGGGATCTGGGGGCCGATGCGACCGTCAGCGCGCAGGAGGAGCCAGAGCAGCTGGTGGAGGACCTCACGGACGGGCTCGGCGCGGATGTCGTCATCGAGGCCGTCGGTGTGCCCGAGTCGTTCGAGATGTGCACCCGCATGGTCCGTCCGGGCGGACGCGTCGCCAACATCGGCGTCCACGGCAAGCCCGCCGTCCTCCATCTCGAAGACCTGTGGATCAAGGACGTCACCATCACCACCGGTCTCGTCGACACCTCATCCACGCCCATGCTGCTGCGCATGATGGCCGCCGGCCGCCTCCCTGGCACCGCGATGGTCACCCACCGTTTCGAGCTGGACGAGATGGAAGAGGCGTACGACGTCTTCTCGCGCGCCGGCGAAACCGGCGCCCTCAAGGTCGTGCTCGGCGGACCGCAGCACGACACGGTCGCCGTACCGCCCCAGGAGCAGTGAGTGCCGTGAAGAGCACACCGAGCACCCACCCGCAGCAGTCCGGCGAGACGACCGGACGCACCGACCTGGGCCGCCGCCTGGCGGCCCGCCGCGAAGCCCTCGGCCTGAGCCGCACGAACTGGGCCGGCGGTGCGGGGCCGACGGCACGTACATCGCCTACCTCGAGGAGCACGCCGCCAGTCCTGCCATCGGCACCCTCGTCCGGGTGGCCGACGCCCTCGGCCTCACCGTCGACGACCTGACCGGAGCCAGCGCCCACCGCGTCGCCGGCCGAGCCACCGCCCGGCGCGACAGTACGCTCGTACCGCTGGACGAGACCGAATGCCAGCGGCTGCTGAACACGCACGGCGTCGGTCGCATCGCCATCTTCACCCCCGACGGCCCGGCCGTCCTCCCCGTCAACTACCTCGTCACAGGACCCGACATCGCCTTCCGCACCTCCGCGGAAGCCGTCACGGCAAGAGCGGCGGGTACCGAGGTCGCCTTCGAGATCGACAACATCGACGACGTGACCGCCACAGGTTGGAGCGTGCTGGCCGTGGGCGAACTCGCAGCCGTTACGGACCAGCACGAAATCCAGCACCTCAACACCACGGCCCGCTCACAACCTTGGGCCGGTGGCCCGCGCAGCCACTGGATGAAGCTCACCCCCGTCCGGATCACCGGCCGCCGAGTGGTGCACGACTCATGAGCGACCTGCGCGCGGTCGTCTTCGACACCGACGGGGTGCTCCTCGCACGGCGGACCGCCACGCGGCCGCCTGGAAGGAGACCTTCGACGGCTGCCTGCCCGAGTGGCAGCCGTCGTACGCCGGGGTACGACCGCGTCCGTTCGACGCCGTGCGCGAGTACCGGGACCTGGTCCACGGCAGGTCCCGCCTCGACGGCGTGCGCGCCTTCCTCGGCGCCCGTCACATCGGCCTCCCGCCAGGAACGCCCGGGGATCCGCCCGGGTGCGCCACCGTCTACGCGGTCGCCGCCCGCAAGGAGGAGGTCTTCTCCGCGATGCTGCGGACCGACGGCGTCCGCACCTTCGACGACGTACGGCCCGCGCTCCAGCGACTACGGGAGATGGAGGTGCGATGCGCAGCCGTCTCGGCTTCGCGGCACGCCCGCTCCCTCTCGGAGTCCGCAGAGCTCATCGGCTACTTCGACGCCCTCGTGGATGGCCAGGACGCGGCCGCACTCGCCCTTCCGGGCAAACCCGACCCTGCCCTCTTCCTCGAAGCTGCCGGCCGTCTCGGCGCGCCCCCGCTCACACCGCCGTGGTGGAGGACGCACTCGCCGGCGTCGAAGCGGGACACCAAGGCCGTTTCCGGTTGGTGGTGGGACTCAACCGCGAAGCCGACCCGCACATGAGGGACGCCCTGCGCGCACACGGCGCCCACCTCGTGCTCCCCGACCTCGGCGGGCTGCCCGCCGCACTCGAAGGCGACCGCCCGTGACCACGGCCTGGTGCTGGGAGTACCCCCACTACGACCCCAAGGCCGAGCGGCTGGTCGAGTCCCTGTGTGCCCTGGGCAACGGCCGCTTCGCCACCCGCGGTTCAGCGCCCGAGAGCATCGCCGACGATATCCACTACCCGGGCACCTACCTGGCAGGCTGCTACAACCGGCTCGCCTCCACCATCGGCGGACGAACGGTCTCCAACGAGGACATGGTCCGGCTGCCGGACTGGACCGCCCTGGGGTACCGCTGCCTGCCCGCGGGTGCACCGCCCGGCGACTGGCTCACACCCGACCACCCGACCCTGCGCCACAGCCACGTGTCGCTGGACCTCCGTGCTGGGACGCTTACCCGCCGCATGCTCTTCCACGACGCCGAAGGTCGCCGCTTGGGCGTCACCCACACCCGCCTCGTCCACATGGGCGACCCGAACCTGGCTGCGCAGAACACAGCCACCACCGCTACACAAACACTCATCCTGCCGATCAAGCGGGCTGCCCCGGTCGTCGTCGTGAAGACCGCCGCCCTGTGCACCTCGCTCGACCGCCCCTCGGCCGACCCGCTGCGGCGGAGCATCGACTGCGCCACACACGCCCCCGACTTCCCCTCCCTGCTGGCCTCCCACCGCGCATCCTGGCAACGCCTCTGGAGCGAAGGAGAGTTGAAGGTTCCCGGCGAGACCGGCAAGGTTCTGCGGCTGCACGCCTTTCACGTGCTGCAGACCCTCTCGCCGCACACCGCGGAGCTCGACGCCGGCGTGCTCGCGGCCGTAGCCCTGAACTTGGCAGCGACCGTCACGGTCGCGGTGGGGGTGCAGCTGTCGCCGGGCATCCACCGGGCGGTGCCGATCGGCGGAGTGTTCGCCGCCGGGGTCATGGGCCTCGGCTTCGCCCTGTGCCTGATCGGGCCGGCGATGGCCGTATCGGCGGCGGGACGACGGCGGGCCCAGGTGGTCGGCGCGACCATCGCGATCGGAGCCGTGGGATTCGCCGTCAACTTCATCGCTCTGGCATGGGCCCCGGCAGCCCTGCTGAGGTTCCTGAGCCCGTTCCACTATTACGCCCCGGGCGACGCCTTGGCCAAAGGCGCCGTGCTCTGGCCCCAGCTCGGGATCCTTGTCGGAGCGGGAGTGCTGGGCATCCTGCTGGCTCACCTCCTGCTCCAACGCCGAGACCTCGCGCCGTGAGCGCAGCTGCGGTCGAGAGGCCGGAGCAGCGGCCGACCCCGTGCCCGAGTCCGCGGTGGCCTCAATACGGCCAGGACCAGTCCGCGACCTCCGGGAGGTCGGTGCCGTGCTCGCGGATCCAGTCGTGGTGGCGGATGCGCTGGTCGGCCATGGCCTGACGCAGCCCCTCGGCCCGGCCGGCCAGGCCCGGGACGCGATCGATGACGTCCATCACGAGCCGGTACCGGTCCATGTCGTTGCGCACGACCATGTCGAAGGGGGTGGTCGTCGTGCCGGACTCCTTGTACCCGCGCACATGCAGATTCGGGTGGCCGGTGCGGCGGTAGGCCAGCCGGTGGATGAGCCACGGATAGCCGTGGTAAGCGAAGATCACCGGCTTGTCGGTGGTGAAGAGCGCGTCGTACTCGGCGTCCGTCATGCCGTGGGGGTGTTCCTCGTGGGGCATGAGCCGGGCGATGTCGACGACGTTGACGACCCGGACGGCCAGCGAGGGGAGGTGCTCGCGGAGCAGAGCCGCTGCGGCCAGCACCTCCATGGTGGGCACGTCACCGGCGCAGGCGAGTACGACGTCCGGTTCGCGGGAGCCGTGGTCGGTTCCCGCCCACTCCCAGACGCCGGCACCGCGCGTCACGTGGGTGCGGGCCTCGTCGATCGGCATCCAGTCGAAGCAGGGCTGCTTGCCGGCGACGATCACGTTGACCTGATCGCGGCTGCTCAGGGCGTGATCGGCCACGGCGAGGAGGGTGTTGGCATCCGGCGGCAGGTAGACCCGTACGACCTCGGGGCTCTTGGTGAGGACGTGGTCGACGAATCCGGGGTCCTGGTGGGAGAAGCCGTTGTTGTCCTGGCGCCAGACGTGCGAGGTGAGCAGGTAGTTGAGAGATGCGATCGGGCCCCGCCAGGACAACTCGCGCGATGCCTTCAGCCACTTGATGTGCTGGCCGACCATGGAGTCGACGATGTGCGCGAAGGCCTCGTACGTGGAGAAGAGTCCGTGGCGGCCGGTGAGGAGATAGCCCTCCAGCCAGCCCTGGCAGACGTGTTCGGACAGGATCTCCATGACCCGGCCGTCGCGGGACAGGTTGCGGTCCGTCGCCTCCGTCATGCCTTGCCAGGCTTTGCCGGTGGCGTCGTACAGGTCGTCCAGCCGGTTGGAGGCGGTCTCGTCCGGTCCGACGACCCTGAAGTCCCGCCGCTCGGCGGTGTCGCGCATGATCCGGGTCAGGAAGCGCCCGAGGACGCGGGTCGGTTCGTGGAGACGGCGGCCTCGCTTGTCGACAGGGACGGCGTAGGTGTCGAGAGCGGGCAGCGGGAGGGGCCGCAGCAGCCGGCCACCGTTCGCGTACGGAACGGCGCCCAGGCGGTGATCGCCCTGCGGGAGACAGGCGAGGACCTGCTCGGTGGGGTGCCCGTCGGCGTCGAAGAGCTCCTGCGGCCGGTACGAGCGCAGCCAGTCCTCCAGCTGCTTCAGGTGCGCCGGGTTCTCGCGTACCCCGGCCAGTGGGACCTGGTGAGCCCGCCACGTGCCCTCTACCGGGTCGCCGTCGACGGTCGCGGGGCCGGTCCAGCCCTTGGGGGTGCGCAGCACGATCATCGGCCAGCGTGCGCGCTCGCGCTGCGTGCCGGTACCCGCTGTCCGGGCTTCCTGCTGAATGAGCGCGATGCGGTCCACGGCGTGGTCCACGGCGCGGGCCATGGCGTGATGGACCTGGGCGGGGTCGCTGCCGGTCACGTACAGCGGATCGTGCCCGTATCCGCGCAGCAGCGCATCGAGCTCGTCCTCGGGGATCCGGGACAGCACCGTCGGATTGGCGATCTTGTAGCCGTTGAGGTGCAGGATCGGCAGGACCGCGCCGTCGTGGACCGGGTCGAGGAACTTGTTCGAGTGCCAGGACGCGGCCAGCGGCCCCGTCTCGGCCTCGCCGTCCCCGATGACGCAGGCGACCAGCAGGCCGGGGTGGTCGAAGGCGGCTCCGTAGGCGTGGGCGAGGGCGTAACCGAGCTCGCCGCCCTCGTGGATGGAGCCGGGCGTCTCGGGGGCCACGTGGCTCGGCACGCCACCGGGAAAGGAGAACTGCCGGAACAGTTTGGCCATGCCGGCCGCGTCCCGCGTGATGTCCGGGTAGGTCTCGGTGTACGTGCCTTCCAGCCAGGAGTTGGCAAGGACGGCAGGGCCGCCGTGGCCCGGACCCCAGACGCACAGGGCGTCCAGCGACCGGCCCTTGATCACGCGGTTGAGGTGGGTGTGGACGAGGTTCAGGCCGGGAGAGGTGCCCCAGTGGCCGAGCAGTCGCGGCTTGATGTGCTCGGGCCTCAGCGGCTCGGTGAGCAGGGGGTTGTCCATGAGGTAGATCTGGCCGACTGCCAAGTAGTTGGCGGCGCGCCAGTGCGCGTCGAGCTCCGAAATGGGGTACGAGGTCATGCCCGCTCCTGAGTACGACGGTCCGGGACGTTCGTCGACTGAGCCGACGCCTTCACACTGCCCTCCCCGCGTCGGCGCCGCGAGGGGAGGACCGGCCCTGCGGGAGGGACCGTTGGCCCCTGTGTGCCACCGTGCCCGACCGGGAGGGTGGGGGCAGCGGTGCCGGTCACCCCCGGCCGGCGCCGCTCCCCTGACGACCGACCGCGATGCCTGGCATCGGCACGGAGGACAGACTCGTGAAGCGCACCCTGGTTGCCGGAGTGGACGGATCCCCGCAGAGTCGGGACGCGGCGGACTGGGCCGCACAAGAGGCCGTACGGCGCGACCTGCCCCTGCACGTGGTCCACGCCTGGCCGTGGCAGCCGCACCCCGGCCCGGTCGCCCAGGACCGCGGCACCGAAGCCCGTCGCGCCGACGACGTCCTGAAGGAGGTCGAGGGCGAGCTCACCCACCGGTACCCGGGGCTGGACCTCACCGCGGAAGTGCTGTCCGACGCGCCCGTGCCGGCTCTGCTGCACGCCGCCAAGGACGCGGAGTTGCTGGTCATCGGTTCTCGCGGGCAGGGAGCCCTGGTCGGGTTCCTGCTGGGCTCCTACGGTCGGCAGGTGATCGCCGCCGCCGAGTGCCCCGTCGTCTCCGTACGCTCCGCGCACGGCAGGCCGGCGGCCGTGCCGGAGGAGGGCGAGGTCGTCGTCGGACAGCAGGGCGGCGTGGAGGAGTCCGCCGGGGTACTGCGCGTCGCCTTCGAGGCGGCCGCGGCACGCAAGGCGCCGCTCCGTGCGGTCCGCGCCTGGAGCCTGCCCCCGGTCTACGGGTACAGCCCCGGGTCGATGTGGATCGCCGACCAGTTCGGTGGCCTGGAGCCGTACGAGAAGGCCGCGCTGGAGCAGGCGCTGGAGCCGTGGCGGCTGAAGTACCCGGAGATCGAAGTCGTCGCGCATGTGGAGCAGGGCAGCGGCGGCCAGGTGTTGCTCACCGCCGCGTCGGACGCGCAGCTGCTCGTCGTGGGCCGCCGGATCCGCGAATCGGCGGTGGGGTCCCACATCGGATCCGTGGGCCATGCCGTCCTGCACCACTCGCTCTGCCCTGTCGCGGTGGTCCCGCACGCCTGACCCGGCCCGGATCAGGCGGGAGGGCCGGGCACGCGACGGTACGGTGTGCTCGGCCGCCGGCTATTCCGTGGTCGGGACGGGGTGCTGGCTCGGCGGGATCAGCGTATGGCTGGCGATCACGGCGGCTTGGACGCGTCGCTCCACACCCAGCTTGGTGAACAGGCGCGAGATGATGTTCTTGACGGTCTTCTCTGCGAGGTACATCCGTTTGCCGATCTCCCGGTTGGTGAGACCCTCGCTGACCAGGACGAGGATCTCCTTCTCCCGGTCGGTGAAGCCGGGCAGACCCGGGACCTGTTCCTCCTTGGGCACATCACCGCGCATGCGGGCCATCAGCCGGGTCGTGGCTCCGGGATCGAGCATGGAGTCGCCGGCCGCTACTGTGCGGACGGCGGTGACCAGGTCGGTTCCGGTGATCTGCTTCAGCACGTAACCGGAGGCGCCCGCCATCACGGCGTCCAGCAGGGCTTCCTCGTCGTCGAACGAGGTGAGCATCAGGCAGGCCAACTCGGGCATCCGCGAGCGCAGCTCACGGCACACGCTCACGCCGTCGCCGTCCTGGAGCCGTACGTCGAGGACCGCCACCTGAGGGCGCAGCGCGGGGATGCGGATCAGGGCCTGTGCCGCCGTGCCCGCCTCACCGACCACGTTCAGGTCGGGCTCCGCGTCCAGCAGGTCGTGCACCCCTCGACGTACGACTTCGTGGTCGTCGAGGAGGAAGACCGTGATCGGCGTCCTGGTGGGGGAGGGGGCACCGCTGTCGGTCATGACGCAACTCCTTCGCCTGGTTCGTCCTGGGAGGACGAACTCCGGCATCCTGCCCGTCGAAGGGGCCGGACGGCCAGGGCCGACCGGCCCTCATCCGGCCCCTTTTCCGCCCGATGGGGCATGAGGAGAAGAGGACCTTCGGCCCTGCGCGGGGGGCATGTGGACCTTCCCCGGGCCGGTCTGCGGGCGGTGAGCTGGTGTCGCACGGGGAAAGGCGCGGCTCGACGGTGAGTCGCACGCAGAGCGGAGATTCCATGACGACCACCTTGATCGATCTGAGGGCGGCGGTGAGGAACGACGGCGAGGTGCGCGTCACCCTGGCAGGAGAACTGGACTTCCACACGGCCGGGCAGGTGGAACCCCGCCTCACCGCCCTCGCCTCATCCGGTCACCGCAGCCTCGTCCTCGACCTGTCCGGGATCTCCTTCTGCGACAGCGCCGGCATCGACCTCTTCCTGCGGGTGCACCACCGCTGCCAGTCGGCCGGAACCCGGCTCCGGCTGATTGACGTGCCGCCCCTGCTGGCCAAGTCGATGCGGACGCTCGGCGCCCACCGGGTGCTGCGGCTCGCGGCGGCCTGACCATGGCGTCGTCCGGAACCGGGGCCCGGTTCGGGACCGGGGCCCGGTTCGGGACCGTTGGACCCTGGTTCTCGTGGTGAACGAGACAGATGCCGACGAGCCGGAAGCCGCAAGGACCGATCGCTACCGGATGAAGGTGCGCAGCATGGACGAGGGCGGCGGCATACGGCGCACCGACGGGCAGGATGGCGAAATGACGGCTACCCGACGCATGCGCGAGCTCGACAGGGCCGAGGCGCTCAGGCTGGTGGCCACGGTGTCCCTCGGTCGCATCGTCTTCACGCAGCACGCGCTCCCCGCCGTCCGCCCGGTCAACCATCTCGTCGAGGGCGAGGACATCATCGTGCGGATCCACGACGACGGGGCACTCGCCTCCCTCGTGGGGCCGGCCGGTGTCCCCGGTGTGGTCGTGGCCTACGAAGCGGACGCCATCGATCCCGTCACCCACCTCGGCTGGAGCGTCGTCGTCACCGGCTATGCGTGCCCGGTGGCCGACGCCGAGGAGGCGGCCCGGTTCGCTTCCGTGCTGCGTCCCTGGGTGGGACGCCCCATGACCCGGGCCCTGCGGATCCGCCCCGACCTCGTGACCGGATTCCGGCTGGAGGCGGAGCGGACGCTGCCGGAGCCGGCTGCCCGGCATTGATCGCGTCGGTGCCGTCAGCTCCCGGTGGGGAGCGGCGCCCGCCAGACGAGCCGGCTGCCCCCCTCGTCGGGGGCGTCCATGGTGAAGGACCCGCCCAGCCTCCGCGCCCGGTCGTCGAGGTTGCGCAGACCGCTCCTGCGGCCCCGGGCCGGGATGCCCCTGCCGTTGTCGGAGACCGTCAGGACGACCTCGCCCGGGTCCGCCTTGAGGGCCACTGCGACCCGGGTCGCGCCCGCGTGGCGCGCGGCGTTGCTCAGGAGCTCGCCCAGCGCCGCCATGACGTGATCGGCGACCTCGCAGGGGACGTCCGTGTCGAGCAGCCCCTCCATGCTCAGCCGCGGCGGATGGCCGAGGGTGGTGGCCGCCTCGCCGACGGCCCGGGCGGCGCGGGCCCGCAAACCTGGTCCGCTCTCACGGTCCTTGGTGCGCAGACCGAAGATCGTCGAACGGATGATCTTGATGGTTTCGTCCAGGTCGTCGACCGCACGGCTGACGCGTTCGGCGGCCCCTTCGTGCTCGATGAGGCGTGCGGCGCTCTGGAGGGTCATTCCGGTGGCGAAGAGCCGCTGGATGGCCAGGTCGTGCAGGTCCCGTGCGATCCGGTCGCGTTCCTCCAGCAGTGCTATCTGCTCCGCGTCCCGGCGACGCTCCGCCAGCTCCAAGGCGATCGCCGCCTGACCCGCGAAGGCGACGAGCGGCTCGAGCTCGTTCTCGCCGAAGACGCGCTCGCCGACCGGGCGTGCGAGCAGCAGTACGCCCCTGCTCTCCCCGCCGGCAGTGCCCAACGGGACCGCGACGGCGGGACCCAGCCCGCCCTGTATCTGAGAATCGGCCGGGTAGCGGTCGTCGTCCGAGGCGTGCACGACCGTGACGGGTTGCCCGGTCCGGTGCGCGGTCCCCGAGAGGGTTTCCGTGAGGGGGAGGACGAGTCCTTGCCTGGCCTTGCTGTCCGCACCGGCCGCGAACTCCACGAACAACCCCTCGACACCGGGAACCGGCATGGAGATGTCCGCGATCCGAGCCCCCGTGATCTCCCGGGCCCGCAGGGCGATGAGCTCCAGCACCGCCGGACGGGAACTGCCCGACAGCAGGCTCTCGGTGATCTCCGCGTTGGCCTTCAGCCACCGCTGCTGACGCTGTGACCCCTCGTAGAGACGGGCGTTGTCGATCGCCACACCCGCCGCCACCGAGAGGGTGGAGATCACCGTCTCGTCCTCGGTGTCGAAATCGACTCCGCTCCGCTTGTCGGTCAGATAGAGATTCCCGAACACCTGGTCCCGCACCCGGATCGGTACGCCGAGGAAGGTGCGCATGGGCGGGTGGTGCGGCGGAAACCCGTACGACGAGGAGTGGGCACCGAGATCGGTGAGGCGCAGGGGCTTCGGGTGGTGGATGACCTCTCCGAGCAGGCCGTGACCGGCCGGCAGGGGACCGATTTCGGCGATGGCCTCCTCGTCGAGCCCCACGGTCAGGAACTGCGACAGAGTGCGGCCGTCGGGGCCGATGACCCCGAGCGCCCCGTAGTCGGCGTCCACGAGCAGGGCCGCCGCCTCCACGATGCGGCGCAGCACCTGGGCCAGATCCAGCTCGCGGCCCACCGAGACGACGGCCTCCAGGAGGCTGTGCACCCGGTCCCGGGTGCCGCGCACGGCGTCGATGCGTACTTGGAGCTCGTCGAGCAGCTCGTCCAGCCGCAAACGGGGCACTTGCGTCAACGGATCCCCCACACTCACGTGATTCCCCTTCACTGCCCGCCCCGTTCGGAGCCAGCGTATCGACGGCGCGGCCTTGCGGGGCGGGGAGCGGCGGGCCCGGGGTTGCCGCTGCAGGGCCGGATGCGCGAGTGGGAACGCCGACAGGTCGAGCGGGTCACGACACGCCGAGGCAAGATCGATCTGCAGGCGGCGACCGCCGTGACGCCAGCACTCCGCCAGGCGCAGGGCTTCGAGCCGGCTCGCCGGCTCCTGCCCGGGCGGTCCAGGTGCGGGCGTACCCGATCCGTACCGGCCCGCTCGGTGCGGGGCACGGGCACGATCGCGAGTGCGGGGCCCTGCTTCCGCGCGGCGCCGGGGAGCCGGTCGGCGTGGACGGGGATCTCCGGTTCCTCACGGGATGCAGGGACGAGGACGCAGCGCGGGGTGTGTTACCTCGCGGCGGTCTTCCCGCCACGGTGACGGAAGGCGCTGCCGGCGGACGTGGCAGAGTTCGGGCAGTCGTGAGGTTCTACCGCCTGTGCCGCCTGATCCGGCGTCAAACCCATGCGGGCAAGACTCTCGGACGCGCCTCGCACAACGTGCGGGTTTCAAGAGGGCTCTTGCGAACGACCTGCGGAAGCGAGATCACTCCGCGGGCTTTCGCAGAACTCTCACGGAGGGTCCTTCGTGAGAACGCCGAGGGCGCGCGCGCCGGTGGCCGCTCGGGGAGGCCGGGAACGCCCGCGGGCTCCCCGAGCGTGCGCACTTCGCTCAGACCATGGGCTCCGGGGTGATCTCAGTGATCAGGTCCTCGACGAGCCTCTTGATCTCGTCGCGGATCGGGCGGACGGCCTCCACGCCCTGGCCCGCCGGGTCTTCGGGTTTCCAGTCGGGGCAGCGCTTGCCCGGGAAGACGGGGCAGGTGGCCGCATCCCATGGTGATGCACACGTCCGAGGCCCTGACCGCGTCGATCGTGTGGACCTTCGGCGTTCGGGCGGACATGTCGATGCCGACCTAGCCCGTACGGGCCAGCTGACCTGGGTCACCCCGCCCGCCCCGCTACCTCGCCGACGACCTCGACGGCCGGGCGGCTCCTGTTCGACGCGGCCACCGTCCGCCGCCGAGCCCTCGACGAAGGCCGCAGCGACACCGGCGGCGTCGCGTCCCTCGGCGACATCGTCGCCGTACCCTCGGTCCGCGCCGCCCGCGACGCCGCCCGGCAGATCGCCGAACTCCTGCGCTGACGAACCGAGATGACAAGGGGTGTGCCGTGGCGGTCGACGACGAGGTGGTGCTTGCTGCCGGGGCGGGCGCGGTCGACCGGCGAAGGTCCGGTGTGAGCCTCCTTTGAGGGCTCTGATGTGCGAGGTGTCGATCGCCGCGTCATCCATGTCCAGCCACCCTGCCGCCCGCAGTTCCGCCAGGAGGACCTCGTACAGACGGGGCCACACCCCTGCTCGGTCCAGTCCCGAAGGCGCCGTCAGGCCGTCACACCACTGCAACCGACCCGCTCGACGGGAACATCACGCCAGCTCACTCTCTTGCACAGCACGTAAACGATGGCCCTCGACGCCGCATGATCGTCCACCGGCCGACGTCCCGGAGGGCATCAGGCACGAGATCAGCAGACACGCCCCCGTTCCTGCCGACGCCACACCCAACTGCCAAGCCCCTCAACGAATCTCATTCTGAAACCATGGTCACTGCAGTAGTTTCAGGGCCGCGGTCGCCAGTCGTTGAGCGGTCAGGTGCTGGTCGTCGGCCGGCAGGATGAGATGGCTGATGGTCATGCGGACGATGACGTCCGAGGCCAGCTCCACCGACTCTGTTCGCTGTTGTGGGTAGCGCGTGGCCAGCCAGCCCTGGACGAGGATTTGGCCGGCATCGAAGATGGGATCCGCTCGGGCGGTGAGGTAGGGCAGGAGGCTGTCGGAGCCCTTTCGGGCAGCCGTGGTGACGGCCCTTATGAGGGGCTGATTGTCGGCCTCCTGAAGTACGTGCAGGATGGCCATCCGCAGGCAGTCATGGGAGTCGGGCACGCCGGGATAGAGGGCATCGGCCACCCCCGTCAGAAACTGTCGGGTTTCGAGGACCACCAGCGCACGGCCCAGGCCGGCACGGTTGCCGAACTCCTTGTACACGGAAGGGCGCGACACTTCGGCCCGGGCCGCGACGGCCGACAGGCTGACCTGGTCCCAGCCGGCTTCGCACGTGAGGTCGCGAGCGGCGTCCAACACGCGCTCCCTCATCTGTTTGCGCCAGGCAACGCGCGGGGGGTCCGGTACCGGCCCACCGGTGAGTGTCGCCGCTTCGATCCGGTGCATTGCCGCCGCCATCCCTTGATCTTCGCAGGAAATCCCGGTTTTCAGACCGGGCGGGCGCACGGGGGTGCCGACCCCGGGGGAAGGGTCGGCACCACGTCTTGGCCACCCGGAGTGATCCGGTGGGATCAGGAACGCTTGCGCCGTGCTATGAAGAGGAGGCCGCCGCCGAGGGCGAGGACCACCGCCGCGATGCCGAGCGGGAGCACCGGGCTGGAGCCGCCCGTCTCTGCGAGCGGACCGCTTGCGCTGTGCGGCTTCAGCCCGGAGCCGCCATCGGTGCCGTCGCCGGCTTGCACGCCCGGTGAGCCGGCGGGGTCACTTCCGGCGGACTGGCCGCTCCCGGCGGTGGCGTCACCTTGCCGGCCGGGGGAGGTGACGTCGGAGGCATTTCCCGCGACACCACTGCTCTTGGCGCCGAAGCCGTAGGCGCCCCGGTCGGGCGCCCCGCCAGGCCGGCGGGCTCCGGTGAAGTCGGTGGTGACGGCGGCGAACGGCGCACCCGAGCCAGCGGCGGGGGAGCCCTCGCTCAGCCGGAAGTCCGCGTCCGCTCCGGTGCCCGCCCTGACGAACTTCGGATCGGCGATGACATCGTTCGGGCCCTTGACCTCGGGGGCCTTACCGCCGAAGTAGATGTTGTAGTCGTAGGTCACATCCACATTCCGGGACTTGCTGTTCGTCGCTTGCCCCGGCCGGCCGTACGCGATGTTGTTGAGCAGCCGCACGTCGGTACTGTCATGCGCGAAGATGTTGGCATAGCTATCCATGCGGGTGCTGCGCCCGTTCGCGTAGGCCGTGTTGTGGACGATGTCGACGTGCTGGCTCCTGTAGGAGTGGATGCCGGAGCCGCCGTTGTCGTACGCGAGGTTGTTGGCGACCAGCACGCGTCCGCTGTAGGCGGGGTGATCGGCGTCGCCCTTGAGGGTGTCGATGATGATGCCGTTGCCGTCCGAGTAGCAGCCGCACTTCTCCCATTTGATCTTGGTCTCGTTGTCGTGGACGCGATTGCCGGTGATGCGGATCTTGTACGTCCCGGCGTCGCCGCCACCCACGTCGCGCGGGGTGAGGACGGAGATGCCGCTGGTTGCGTACACCGCGTACCAGGAGGTCCCGAACACGTGGTTGCCGGAGATGGTCACGTGGTCGGAGTCGATGGCCGATATGCCGCCGCCGGCGCAACCGTGCACCTCGTTGCCGGTCACCTCGACGTGGTGCGACAGCGCACCCGTGGACCGGTCCTTTTCCACGGAGACGCAGTTGGTGTTGTAGGTGGGGTCGCCCTTCTTCGATTCCCGTTCGGCTCCGGCCAGGGTGAGGGCCGCGTTGTTGCCCTTGATCTCGAGGTTTTTGATGGAGATGTAGGAGGCGCCGTGGACGCTGATGCCGTTCCACGCCTTCACCGGGTGGATCACCGGATGGTGGCCGGGATGAGCGGTGAAGGTGACGGGGGCGCCGGGGAGGCCGGAGCGCTTGATGGTCAGCACGTTCGACCCCTCCGAACGCTCGGAGTAGGTGCCGTTCATGATCGAGACGGTGTCGCCCGGCCCGACGCTGTCCGCGGCCTTCTGGAGGGTCCGGAAGGGAGCTCCGGTGGACGTGCCCGAGTTGCTGTCGTTGCCGCTGGGGCTGACGAAGTACGTGCGGGCCGCGGCGTGTGCCGTACCGGCTCCCACGGTGGCGAGGCCGAGCGGGGCGGATGAGGCGAGCAGTGCTGTGGTCAGGGCGAGCGTGCGCGTGCGTTTCACTGTTGCCTGGTCTCCCAGTTTGTCCTGGCGAAGCGATGGGTGCCCTCCGTCGGTCGTAGCCGAAGCGCGAGGGGCGCGCGCAAAGGACGCATGTGGTCCGAATCGCGGCGCCGGGACGAGGAGCCCGGGCTGTGAACCCCGGGACGTTCCGCTCCCAAGTCCGCTGTGAGGGGGGTGAGTTGCGTGAGTGACAGTTCCAGACCCGAAAAATGAAAACAACCCCGGACTGGCTGTAAACGTTCTGACAGCACGTCATGCAGCTGTCCTCCGTATGGATGACGCTGTGGAGAGCGCAGGCCGCCCGGCAGGCGCCCGTTCTCGCCGTACCGCTGGAGCAGGTTCCCGAGGAGACGTCGTCGGCCCATCAGTTCCCTCACCTCGTGGAGCGACTGTGGACGCAACTCCTCCCAGGCCAGGGCCGCGAGGCTTTGAGGTGTCTTGCGTGTGCCCGGGCGACGGACCAGGCCGCGGTCATCCCGTCGACTGTCCTTGCGGACCGGCGTCCGTTCGCTCCCGGCGGCTCCACCCCGGCTGGCTACCACCACAGCGACCCGCAACGGCTACGAGTGGCCTACCTGCTCAATTACTGGGCTTCGGCGCTTGATCCGGCTGTCGGTGCGCATGCCCGTCTATTGGCGGTTCAATGTGCGCTGCGCGCTTCCCGTGCAGGTGGCGTCCGGCTTCCCGTAGGTCTCCTGCGCGGCATGGGTGTGTACGGCAGCAGGAGCCCCTGGAGGGAGCTCGAGTTCGAGGGCTGGCTGCAATGGTGCGGACATCGTCCGACGAACGACCGCAGATCAAGGGTGGAAGCGCCCGTACTCGACGGGGTGGCACTCGTGCAGATCCCGGCCCGCATCGACCCTGCCCGCGCTGCTGACTGGGCCTTGCGCACGACGGCGGGCGCAAGGCGGTTGGGGGCATCCCCCTTGGAAGAGCTCCTCCTTCTCGTACTCGCGGCTCATGTACCGCCCGGGGCGAGGACGGGTGCAGCCGAGGTCGAGCAACTGGCCCGATGCTGCGCGCTTCCCGCAGTGTCGTTCCCGCATGCGCTGCGCTCACTTCACGGGAAGGGAGCGGCCACGTCGTGGTCGATCACCTTGGACATGGAGGACGTGAACTGGTCGCCACCGACCCGGCCGGCAGTGCCGTAGCGCGGCTCGGAGTACCGGGGCCGCTCGCCCGGTCGCAAGCCATCGCGAGTGCGTCCGCGTATCGGCTCATACGCGTCAGGAGCTCGAGGCGCGCACCTCTTCGGCTCGCGGGTGTCATCAGCTGGTTGTGGCGTACGTAGGCGACGGGAGCGACCAGGTCCCTTGTTCCCGGTACGGCTTCGGGGTTGAGGTAGTTGTTGAGCTCCAGCCACTCCGTCTCGAAGCACGCGACGGCCTCGCACACGGTCTCCGTCTTGCCTTGGGCCCCGCCGCCGTTGACCATCACACCTGTTCGGGTACCGGCTTTGTGACTGAAGGCCCTCAGGCGGCCGAAGCAGCGTTCGACCACGTTGCGGGCCTTGTAGAGCTCGCGGTCGAAGGCCGGCGGTCTGCCGCCCGCCTGCCCGCGCCGCAGGCGGTTGGCCTTCTGGTCCGCCCGCTCCGGGATCACCGTGCGGATGCCCCGCCTGCGCAGGACCTGGCGGATCGCGCGGGACGAGTACGGCTTGTCCGCGATGACCGCGTCGGGCTTGCAGCGGGGCCGTCCGGAGCCGGCCCGGGGCACCCTCAGCTCCGCCAGGACGGCGTCCAAGACGGTCGAGTCGTTGACATTGCCGGGCGAGACGACGACGGCCAGGGGCAGGCCTCGGCCATCGCAGGCGAGGTGGACCTTGGTGGTCAGCCCGCCGCGGGACCGGCCGAGCGCTTCGCCAGCCGCCTCGCGTGCCGGATCTTCCACTTCGTCCCCCCGCCGCCGCCCCTTTTTGCGGGCGCCGGTGGCGTGCTGATGAGCCCGGCTGATCGTGGAGTCGACCGACACCGTCCACTCCACAGCTGCGACACAGTCGTCCCGGACCTGGACCTGCTCACGCAGGCGAGCCCAGGTGCCGTCCGTCTCCCAGCGGGCGAACCGCTCATAGGCCGTTTGCCACGGCCCGTGGCGTTCCGGCAGGTCGCGCCATGGGGCACCGGTCCGCAACCGCCACAGCACCCCGTTGATCACCTGCCGGTGATCCCGCCACGGCCGCCCACGACCGTCAACCCCCGGCAGCAGAGGTGCTATCCGCTCCCACGCCGTATCCGTCAGCTCACCACGACCCACCACAAGATCAATTATCAGCTACAGCCCGCCGCCGCTGAAGACCGCCCGGCCGCGAGGGACCGCCGGCCGTGACCGGGCATCATGTCGCCATGATCCAGAACGACAGGCATGCGCCCGAGGCGCTTCCGCAGCATCCGGACGTCACCGAGGCGATCGTCCGGGAGCGACGCCTCCACGACCCCTCCGTTCGCCTCTCCGGCCCCATCGCCGAAGCCCTCTTCGACCCCGCTTTCATCGAGGTCGGCGCCTCCGGGCGGCGGTGGACGCATACGGAGATGGTCGCTGCCCTGTCCACGCTCCACGGCGGCGCCGAGAGCAGCACCCCCATCACCGCAGAGCGCTTCGAGGGCACGGTCCTCGCCCCCGGGATCGTCCACCTCACCTACGAGACCCGCATCGAGGACCGGCATGCCCGCCGTTCGTCGATCTGGCGCCGTGACGCCGCCGGGGAGTTCCGGCTCTACTACCACCAGGCCACGCCGGTGCCGGACGGGACGGCACGGCCGTAGGGTCCGTCCTGGGGCCTGTCTGCCCCTTCCCGTCGGGTCCGGCTCGCCCGGCCTGACCCGACGCGGATTGTCAGACAGGCCCTAGCTTGATCTTTAACCTGTGCGGCGTGGTCGAGGGGTCGTCGACTTCTTGTTCCGGGACGTGACGGTGCCCGTCTTGCGGGGCGTGTGGACGTCGTGGCGTGGGGTGGGCCGGGTGTTCTTTCGGCCGGGTGGTCGTGGGGGGCCGGGGCGGGTGGGTTTCGGTGCCCGAGCCGGGCAGGCGGCTGTCGGGCGGATGTGCCGAAAATCGCGGCGGACCCGGGCGGGCGTCAGT
The DNA here is from genome assembly GCF_055595065.1 of Streptomyces sp. NPDC040545. NCBI lineage: Bacteria > Bacillati > Actinomycetota > Actinomycetes > Kitasatosporales > Streptomycetaceae > Streptomyces > Streptomyces sp. NPDC040545. Next base: position 292,572 of record NZ_JBVIWA010000006.1, on the reverse strand, counting down.
CTGTCCGCGGGAACGGGCCTTTCCCAGGGACGGCGCCGGTCGGCCGCCAGCGGCCGGGCCAGTCGCAGTTGGGTGTAGGCGGCGAGGATCAGCCAGGTCCAGCGGTCGGCCGCCTCGGGGGTGCGGATCTTCGGGCAGGTCCAGCCGAGGGTCTGTTTGAACAGGCGGAAGGTGTGCTCGATGTCGAAGCGCCGCAGGTATGCCTGCCAGAGCCGGTTGGTGTCGGCGGCGTCCGCGTCGGTGCCGGACCACCACAGCCAGACCGGCTTCGGGGTGGCTCCGCTGGGCAGGTGCTCGATGTCCAGGCCGTGTGTGACGAAGAACCATGGTTGGCACCAAAGAAGCTCCGTTGGCATCGAGGCCGGGGATCGGTTCTGCCCGAGGGCGGGCTTTCTCGAGGGACACGGAGTTACGGGCGGGACCGCGTCGGCTAGGACTTGTCCGGGCGATCACGTTCGTAGCCAGATGACGAGGGCTGCCGCTGTCGCGGTGCCGAGGAAGACGTAGCCGCGCTTGTCGTAGCGAGTGGCGACCGCCCGGTGCTGCTTCAAGCGGTTGATCGCTCGTTCGACGGTGTTGCGCTTCTTGTACCGCTCTTCGTCGAAGCCCGGTGGCCGTCCGCCGCGTGAGCCTTTGCGCAGGCGGGCGGCCCGGCTGTCGGTCTTCTCCGGGATCGTGTGCCGGATGCCCCGGCGCCGGAGGTACTCGCGGCACGGCCCGTTGCTGTAGGCCTTGTCCGCCGCGACGCTGTCCGGCTTCTTGCGAGGCCGGCCCGGACCCGGCGTCGGGACACGGATCTTCTCCAGTACCGGCTTGAACTGCGTGCAGTCCGCCCGCTGACCTGGTGTGACGACCAGCGACAGAGGGCGGCAGCATCCGTCCGCGCTCAGGTGGAGCTTGCTGGTGAACCCGCCCCGCGAGCGGCCCAGGCCCTCACCTCCCGCACCACCTCCACCAGGCGGCTGTGCAGGCTCTGCCACGCGGTTTCGCCCTGATGTTCTGTCGGCGCGGCCCCCTTTGAGGCGGGTGCCGGTGGCGGGTCGGTGCGGGCACCAGCGGCGTGCTGATGAGCCCGCACGATCGTGGAGTCGACCGAGACCTCCCCGTCGATCTCACCCGCCGCGTCGGCTGCGGCCTGGACCTGCTGGAGCAGACGCTCCCACGTCCCGTCGGCCGACCACAGCCGGTGGCGTTCGTGCACTCGTACCCGCCGGTCGGCCATGGCCATGCACTCCCTCGGCCGCCCGCCTGTCTCACCGTCCACCGGCCCGTACCTCATTCCGTCATTGCGAGAGAAACTGCACGAGCTTCTGGATCGCGTGTGTCTCGGGGTGGTCGGAGCCCAGAACACGCTCACAATCTGCGGCGAGACCTGCTGCCAGCGGGGCGGCGTCAGCCAATCGGCCTTCGGCCGCGACAGAATAGGCGTGGAAGAAACGGCTCTTGAGCGTCGCAGGGTGGTCCGGGCCGAGTACTCGGGCACTGTCAGCGGCGAGATCGGCCGCCAGGCGACCGGCCTCGCCGTACTCACCCGCGCCCGCAAGACAGGCGGTGTGAAGGCGCCGGCCCTTGAGTGTGTCGGGGTGGTCGGCGCCGAGGATTCGGCTTTGGTCCGCAGCCAGGCCGGCCGCCAGACGAGCGGCCTCGAGGTGTTCACCGGCATCGTTGAGACACTCCACCTGCAAGAAGCGACTACTGAGCACACTGGGGTGATCGGCGCCGAGGATCCGGCTCTGATCCACAACCAGACCGGCGAACAGTCGGGCAGCTTCGGCATGGTCCCCTGCGACACCCACGCAGGCAGCCTGCAGGTTCCGGCTTGTCAGCGTATCGGGGTGGTCCGGGCCGAGTGCTCGGGCACTGTCAGCGGCGAGATCGGCCGCCAGGCGACCGGCCTCGCCGTACTCACCCGCGCCCGCAAGACAGGTGGTGTGAAGGCGCCGGCCCTTGAGTGTGTCGGGGTGGTCGGCGCCGAGGATTCGGCTTTGGTCCGCAGCCAGGCCGGCCGCCAGACGAGCGGCCTCAAGGTGTTCACCGGCATCGTCGAGGCAATCCGCATGCGTAAAGCGACTACTGAGCACACTGGGGTGATCGGCGCCGAGGATCCGGCTCTGATCCACAACCAGACCGGCGAACAGTCGGGCAGCTTCGGCGTGGTCCCCTGCGACACCCACGCAGGCAGCCTGCAGGTTCCGGCTTGTCAGCGTATCGGGGTGGTCCGGGCCGAGTGCTCGGGCACTGTCAGCGGCGAGATCGGCCGCCAGGCGACCGGCCTCGCCGTACTCACCCGCGCTCGCAAGACAGGTGGTGTGAAGGCGCCGGCCCTTCAGTGTGTCGGGGTGGTCGGCGCCGAGAATCCGGGCACTGTCAGCAGCAAGCTCAGCGCCCAGACGGATGGCCTCGGCGTGCTCACCGGCATCGTTGAGACACTCCACCTGCAAGAAGCGACTACTGAGCACACTGGGATGATCGGCGCCGAGGATCCGGCCTTGATCCACAACCAGACCGGCGAAGAGGCGAGCGGCTTTGCTGTACTCACCATTCATACCCACGCAGGCAGCCTGGACGGCCCGGCTCAGAAGCGTAACGGAGTGGTCAGGGCCCATGATGCGGGCACTGTCAGCGGCAAGACCAGCCACCAGATGACCGGCTTCCACATATTCCCCGCCGCTCGCCAGACAACCGGCATGCAGCTGCCGGCTTTTCAACGTCTCGGGGTGGTCAGGTCCCAGAATCCGGGCTTGGTCGGCAGCGAGGCCGCCCGTCAGGCGGGCGGCCTCGACATGCTCACCGGCATCGTTGACGTAACCTGCGTGCAGGAACCGACGCTGGAGCGTCGAGGGGTGGTCCGGGCCGAGAACCCGATCTTGATCCACAACGAGCTCGGCGAGCAGGCGGGCAGCTTCAGCGTGCTCAGCGTTCAGGTCGACGCAGAAAGCCTGAACGGTCCGACATGCGAACGTATCCGGGTGGTCAGGGCCAAGGATTCGGGCACTGTCGGCGACGAGCTCGGCGGCCAGACGGACCGCTTCGCCATGCTCACCGGTTTTGGCGAGACACCGGATACGAAGCTGCCTGCTCGTAAGGGTGTCGGGATGGTCCGGACCCAGAATCCGGGCACTGTCGGGGACAAGGTCCCTGGCCAGGCGAGCGGCCTCGGCATGTTCACCGGCGTCGTTGAGACAGTCTGCGTGCCAGAAGCGGCTCTTCAGCACATCCGGGTGGTCGGGACCCAGAATGCGAGCCTGATCTGTGGCGACGCCGACTGCCAGACGGGCCGCCTCGGCATGATCACCAGTGATATTGAGGGAGGTGACTTGGAGGTTCCGGCTTGTGAGGGTGTCTGGGTGGTCGGGGCCCAGGATCCGGGCATGGTCGGCGACGATCCTGGCTGCCATACGAGCAGCCTCAACATGATCACCAACGGCATTCAGGCATATGACCTGAAAGCTCTGGCTTTTCAAGGTCCGAGGGTGGTCCGGCCCCAGAACCCCCGAATGGGCGGCGGCGATGCCGGCTGCCATACGAGCAGCCTCGGCATGATCACCAGCAGCAGCCAGACACGCGGCTTCAACATTCCTGCTCAGCAGCGTATCCGGGTGCTCAGGGCCCAGAATGCGGGTGCAGGCGGCTACAACGCCGGATGCCAGACGTGCAGCCTCGGCAAATCTACCGGCAAAACCGTGGCATGCGACTTCAATGTGCCGGCTGCTTAGGGTTCGAGGGTGCTCGGGACCCAGAACTCGCACGCAGTCACCGGCGACGCTGACCGCCAGACGGACAGCTTCCACAGTTTCGCCGGCTTTGCCCAGCCACCACGCGTGGGTGATACGGCTGCTAAGGGCGTCAGGATGCTCGGGGCCCAGAACTCGGACGCAGTCGGCGGCGACGCGGGCTGCCAGACGGGCGGCTTCGGCTTGTTTACCAGCCTCCCCCAAACAGCTGGCTTGAAGGGTCCGGCTGGTGAGGGTGCAAGGGTGTTCGGGGCCCAGGATCCGGGCATGGTCCGCAGCGACCTCGGTCGCCAGACGAGCGGCTTCGGCGAGTCCACCCGCCTCGCCCAACCACCGGGCGTGGGTCTGGCGGCTTGCGAGGGTGTCGGAGTGCTCCGGCCCCAGGATCCGGTCGTGATCAGCAGCAGCGCCGGCCGCCAGGCGTGCGGCTTCGGCGTATTTACCTGTGGCACCCAGGCACTCTGCCTGGAGCATGCGGCTGATGAGGGTGCGGGGGTGCTCGGGGCCCAGGACCCGGGCATGGTCGGCAACAACGTTGGCAGCCAGACGCGAAGCCTCGCCCAGCTCACCCGCCTGGCCGAGCCACAGGGCATGGGTGTGGCGGCTCGCGAGGGTGTCGGGATGTTCCGGACCGAGGACGCGAGCCTGTTCCGCAGCCGCCTTCGCCGCCAGGTGGGCGGCCTCGGCGTATTTGCCCGTCACGCCCAGGCAGTCTGCTTGGAGCCTGAGGCTCGTGAGGGTGCGGCGGTGCTCCGGCCCCAGGATCCGGGCATGGTCCGCAGTCACCCTGGCTGCCAGGCGGGCGG
>NZ_JBVIWA010000006.1:0-287935 GCF_055595065.1 Streptomyces sp. NPDC040545 | reverse complement strand
CGGCTTCGGCGTGTTCTCCGGCTTTGCCGAGCCACCGGGCATGGGTGTGGCGGCTCGCGAGGGTGTCGGGATGCTCCGGGCCGAGGACCCGAGCCTGTTCCGCAGTCACCCTGGCTGCCAGGCGGGCGGCTTCGGCGTGTTCTCCGGCTTTGCCGAGCCACCGGGCATGGGTGTGGCGGCTCGCGAGGGTGTCGGGATGCTCCGGGCCGAGGACCCGAGCCCGTTCCGCAGTCACCCTGGCTGCCAGACGGGCAGCCTCCGCATGTTCTCCTGCTTCGCCGAGGCAGTGCGCATGGTGGTGGCGGCTTGCAAGCGTGTCGGGATGCTCGGGGCCGAGAATACGAGCTTGATCGGCGGCAAGGCTGGCGTACATGCGGGCGGCTTCGGCGTGCTCGCCGGCGTCGGCACGAGCGGCTGCGCGTTCCGCATGAGTGGCCAACACTGCCGGAAGGGGCGAGATTCCGGCTTGCGGTCCCAGTACCTGGTGAAGCAGGTCTCGAAGTTCCGCCGCTGTCTGCGGACGCTCGTCAGGGTTCTTGGCCAGCAGGCGCAGGGTGAGGACATCGAGGCCGGAAGGAACGTCGGGACGATGAGCGCTCGGAGCGTCGGGGATCTCCTCCGCATGCGCCCGGCATATCGAATTGGGCTCGAGGTAATTGAAGGGAGGCCGTCCGGTGAGGAGTGCGTAGAGCAAGCAGCCCAAGGCATACAGATCTGTGCGCTCGTCCGGGGCGTAGTCGGGCCGGGTTTGCTCGGGAGCCATGTACTGCGGAGAACCGACGCGCTGGCCGGCGCTTGTGATGCGGGTGCGTTCGGCGTTGGTATAGGCCGCTATACCGAAATCGAGCACTTTGATTATCTCTCTGCCCGAGCGTGTCCGGGCCAGAACGACGTTGGTTGGTTTCACGTCCCGGTGCACGATACCCGCATCATGGGCCGCCGCGAGGGCGTCAGAGACTTGGGCGCACCAGTTCACGGCCTGGGCGATGGGCAGAGTCGAGGGCTCACTGATGAATTGACTGAGCTGCTTTCCATCGAGCAACTCCATGACGACGAACGGCTGGCGTCGGTCATGCCGGTCACGAAAGGACCCGTAATCGAGCACGGAGATGATATGAGTGTGACCGGACAGTTGTGCGGTTATGCGGGCTTCGCGCTCGAAGCGGGTGAAAAGCTCATCGTTCGCGCCATCGCGCAGGAGTTTGACTGCGACGGAGCGCCCCAGCCGCATGTCATGAGCACGCCACACGACGCCCATGCCGCCAGATCCCAGAGGCTCCTCCAGCCGGTAACGCTCGGCCAGTAAAGTTTCGCGCATTGCCCCCCCAACGGGTCCCACCCCAAGGAGATTTGACACCTTGGCGTTGCCGACATCAGGGTACCGATGCAAAGGGGATGTGAGGCAGGCTCTCACACCGGCCTACACGATCAGGTGGTTCTCCGGGGGCAACCCGCCTGGGCGCCAGTCGAGTCCGGTCACGGCCTCCAGCGCCTTGACCAGCAGGTCGAAGGTGGCGGCCTCCCGGAAAGGTTGCCGTCCCTCGTTCGTTCGTCCGTCCCGGTCGGCTGTGCCCCCGCTTCCGTGGGTCTACGGGCCGGGGAGGCACACGGGCGCGACACCGGCAGATGCCGGACGGCGGAATGGGAGTTCCAGCCTGAGCCGGTCGTGGATCCAGTGCTCTGCCTCTTCCAGGGGCCGAGCGGCGCGGTGGGGCGATCCGATTTCCGTGCCGGTCGCAGCCATTCGTCGATGGCCGCGACGAGGACGGTGGCTTCGTGGCGCACGGCGAGCTTCTCGTAGCGGGCGGCCACCGCCGGGGTTTCACGAAGGGAGATCATCTTCCGTCAAGCGGCTGATCCACCGCCCTTAGGGCCAAGGGCCGGGAGTGGCCGATCGTCCAGATTGCCGACGACTTCAGGCCGCCCGAGGACGCCGAAGAGTTCGACGTCCAGGGGCATTGTCCGGCCGCACGGTCTACTTCGCTCGCGCGGGAGCGCCTCGCGGCGGGTGGCTGCGTGGCGCCTTGTGGGATTCAGTCGATCTGCTCGCCGTCCTGCGTACCGCCCTTGCAGTAGTTGCCGTCCTCGTTGATCGCGGGCGTTCCGCCACCCTGCTTGCACTCGGAAGGGGTGACGACGGTTGGCGCGCTCTGTGCGGCGGCGGTGGCGGTGGCGGCGCCTGTGAGGCCGAGTCCGGCGAGGGCTGCCGTAGCGATCACGGCGGCGATGATTCGTCGAATGCGCATGTGGTTCCCCTTTCACGGATTGCCTCGGTTGGGGCACTATTCAGCTTCTCACCCATGTGGGTGGGACGTCATGTTGGGCCATGCGGGTGACGGTGCTGTCGGGTGCGGGGTCGGTGACGCGACCCGTCGGCAGGACCCGGAACGAAGACCGCCCCGGCCGGATGGCGCCAAGAGCCGTATTGACCCGCGGAAACACGCCCCTGCGAGCTGTCATCGCCCGCGCACGCACCGTGCCGGTCCGGTGTGGCGACGTCCTGGCCACCGGCACGGGCCGCGGCCCTGCGGGGCTTCGCTCTCCCTGACACCGACCGGCACGGTGCACCCGCCGGTCGGCTCCGCCGTGGTCCTCGACGACCCCGGGGACGACTCCGTCGTTCGGCCCATCAAGGGCGCCGGCCGCAACGCCGAAAAGGACCAAGCGGAGTCGCCCACCCTCGCGTTCAGGTACGCCTCCGCGCCTCAGGCCGCCCCGATGACGGCGGTCCCGTGCCCCAGCCGAGACAGGCCCGGAGGAGATCCCGCATGCGCGTCTTCCTGCCCCTCACCGCCGTCACCACCGCCGCGCTCCTGCTCGTCACGGTCACCGGCGCGACTCCCGCCGCAGCAGACCGGAACCCCGACGGCACACCGCTGGTCAAGGTGTCCCACGGCGACCCGTACGCGGACTGCACCATCGGTGCGAGGTCTCCCGACAGCGTCGTCCACCCCGGCACCGAGGTCGAGCCGTACCTGTCCGTCGACCCGCACGACCCCCAGCGCGTGGTCACCGTGTTCCAGCAGGACCGCTGGAACGACGGCGGCGCCCGCGGGCTGGCCGCCTCCTGGTCCACCGACGGCCACACCTTCCACCGGAGCACGCTGCCGTTCAGCCTGTGCGCCCCCGGCGGCGCCGACTTCGAACGGGCCACCGACCCCTGGGTGAGCACCGGACCGGACGGCACCGTCTACGCGAGCGGTGAGGGCGTCGACTTCACCAAGAGCACGCGCACAGGCCTCCTGGCCGCCACGTCCCGCGACGGCGGCCGCACTTGGCAGAACCTCACCACCACGCACGTCGACGAGCAGCCGTTCTTCAACGACAAGCCCTCGCTCACCGCCGACCCGATCCGCCGGGGCACCGCCTACCAGGTCTGGAACCGCCTCGACAACGACCCGCCCGGCCCCGGTTCCCTCGACGGCCCCGGCTACATCTCCGTCACCCGCGACGGCGGCCGCACGTGGAGCGGGGCCCGGCCCTTCGTCGACACCAGCTCCGTGCCCAACACCCAGACCATCGGCCATCTGATCGTCGTCGAGCGGCACTCCGGCACCCTGTACGACTTCTTCGACCGGATCACCCACTCCGAGGACCTGAGCACCGTCGTCGAAGCCCGCTACGAGATGGTCACCTCGACCGACGCCGGAGAGACCTGGAGCGCCCCGGTCACCGTGGCCAAGGACACCTCCGTACCGGAGGTCGACCCGAACGACCCCACCAAACTGCTGCGCGCCGCGTCCACCCTGCCCAGCCCGGCCGTCGACCCGAAGACGGGCACGCTCTACATGGCGTACGAGGGCTCGGACTTCTCCGGCGGCAGGTTCGACTCCGTCCAGCTGGTGCGCTCCACCGACGGCGGACGCACCTGGGGAGCCCCGGGGCTGATCAGCCCGGACGGCGTTCCGGCCTTCTCCCCGTCGATCGCGGTCGACGAGCGGGGTACGGTCGCACTCACCTACTACGACCTGCGCTTCCTCGAGCCGGGCGACACCACCACCCTGCCCACCGCCTACCAGTTGGCCACCCTGCCGCACGGGGACCCCAAGCGCCGGACCGAGCGACGCATCTCGCGGATCTTCGACTGGCTGCAGGCACCGTTCGCCGGGGGTTACTTCCTCGGCGACTACCAGGGCCTGGTGGCGGACGACAAGGGAGTACGGGCGGTGCTCACCGAGACCCACTCCGGCGCACCGGAGAACCGTACGGACGTGTACACCGGCAGTTTCCGCACCAGCTGACCGACGCGGACGCCGTCGGGGCCGCCCCGGCATGCCAGGGGCCTGAGCACAGGCGGCTGTTGAGCGGTTACGGAGTTGTCGCAGGAATTGTGGGGTCCGGCACAGTGCTCGTGGGACGAACTCGTCTCCCCTTCCGCCCTGCCGTACCCAGGGCTGGGAGCACCGGGCGGAAGGGATCACCGGCTACCGGGTGGAGTACGTGCCCCTGCGGTTCGTGTGCGAGACCGACGACGTCGGCGACTACACCACCTCCGTCCCCGGCTACGTCAACCCGGTCTTCTTCTTCCTGGGCCTCGGCGCCGCCGTCTGTTTCACCGTCGTAGCCCTCGATTCCGACAGCAGCCGCGGGCAGTCCGGAACGGGAACGGGAACGGGAACGTAGCGGATCATCCGGCGGCGGTGATCGCGACGAGTTCGACCTCGAAGCCGTCGTCGTTCTCCAGGTAGGCGGCGTAGTGCTGTGGGCCGCCGGCGTGCGGATGCCGGTCCGGGAACATCAGGCGCCAGCCGTGGCGGATCGACTCCTCGGCGAGGCGCTCGACCGCGGCCTCGTCCTCCACGTGGAAGGCCAGGTGGTTCAGTCCCGGCCGGCAACGGTCGTGCCGGTCGGAGGTGAGGGCCGGGGACCGTTCGACGACCAGGTACGTCGGCCCGAGCTGCCAGCTGCGGCCGTCGGCCCAGCGCTGGTAGGGCGTGTGGCCCAGGGCTTCCAGGAGCCAGCCGAGCGAGGCGATCGCGCGGTCGAGGTCCGGCACCCACAGTTCGACGTGATGCAGCGTGCCGCTGACCGGCCGGCTCACGTGTACAGCTCCCGGGCGCGGGTCAGGTCGACCGGTCCGTCCTCAGGCAGGGGCAGTGGCAGGAAGTGGTCCAGCTGCCACTCCTGCGCGCGGCCGGCCTGGCGGTTGGGGGTGGTCACCCAGGGCGGGTAGACGCGGAAGGCGCGCTTCCCGCCGGAGTCGTCGGTCGATACGACGCCGTGCCGGCGGAGCGCCTCCAGGGGGAGGACGAACTGGCCGAAGTGGTGGCCGTCGCGGGTGCTGATGACGAAGAGGTCCACCGGGTCCGCGGCGTCGAACGGCTGGATGGGACCGGCCGGGGAGCGCTTCCAGACGGTGACGAACTGGCCGGCCTTCGTGGGGGTGGTCTTCGCCGCGCGGAACCGGACGGCGCGGCGGTCCAGGGTGAAGGTGTGGGCGGCGTAGTCGGCGCCCTCGGCCTCCGGGACCGGCAGCGAGCAGATGAACCCGCAGGGGTCGTAGACGAGCGCCTTCGCCGCGACGAGGTCCGCGTGGGCCGTGGCCGCGGCGGTGTCCGACCACGGCCGGGGGCGGGCAGGGGAGGGGTGTTCGCGGCGCGTCGTCATTCCTTCACCCTGCCACGTCCCGGACCGGGCCCGCGGCCCGAGGGCCGAGAGCCGCCGTACCGCGGTCAGTCGAGGTCGATGTGGACGCTGGTGGACTTCACGCGGGCGACGGCCTGCACACCGACGGCGAGTCCGAGCTCCTCGACCGCCTCGCGGGTCAGCAGGGAGACCACGCGGTGCGGACCGGCCTGGATCTCGACCTGGGCGGCCACCTCGCCGAGCGTCACCGCCGTCACGATCCCGGGCAGCGCGTTGCGCGCCGAGGTGGCGGACTCGCCGTCGCCCTCGGCCGCCTCCTGGGCGAGCGCCACGCAGAAGGCGGCCAGATGCACGCCCTCGATCATCCGCCTGTTGCCGTCCCGCAGGGTCGGGAAGCGGCCCGCGTCCGCCCAGCGGCGGGCGGTGTCGGTGCTGACGCGGAGGAGTTGGGCTGCCTCGCCGATCGTGTAGAGCTGCACCCCGCAACTCTATGCCGCCGGCGCCCGAGCCGTTCCAGTACGCCGTTGCCGGATCTTCCGGGTACCGGGGAGGTTTCCGGGCCTGTCCCGGACGGGCTCACTGGCTGGTGCGGATCTCGTCGATCCGCTTCGCCAGGGCCTCCGTCTCCGCGATCAGCCGCGCGTGCGCCTTCTTCTGCTCCCCGTCACCCTCGGCCCGGAACGCCCCGCTGAAGTGCGGCTGGAGCTGGGTCCACCAGCCGTAGTCCAGCATCGCCCACGCCTGTGGGCACAGGGGGGCGCGGGTCTTCGGAAGATAGCCGCTGTCGACCAGGGACTCCTGGTACTTCTTCGGGTCGCTGCCCTCCAGGTAGCACAGGAAGTTGAAGGCCCGTTGCTGCGTGACGGGGTGGTCGCTCGACATGCCCTCCAGGGTCGGCGTGCCTTCCTTGCGGGCGATCTCGTCGAAGAGGATCGCGGCCGCCAGCGACGGGGCCGGCCCTACCTGGTTGACGGTGTAGAAGGACGCGAAGCCGTCGGCCGCGTCCTCCTCGAGGCCGAGGTTGGCCAGGAGGAACTGGCGCTGCAGGGCGTGCCCCATCTCGTGGCCGAAGATGAACTCGGTCGACAGCACGGTCAGGTCGTCGGTGTTGTACTCGGACGCGGGGAACGGGGCGGGCCGTTCGACGGTCTTCACGACGCCGGCGAGGGCCTTCTCGATCGCTGTCAGGAACGACGGCGGGACGAAGATCGTCCTGCCGTCGGGCTGGGTGACGGCGTCGGTGACGCCGGGCGGCACGTCCGCGGTGACCTTCACGACCATGTCGTGCGGGAGGGTGAGCGCCCTGTTCACCCAGTCGGCCGACCGCTCCAGCACACCGGACTTCCGGATCAGCGCCATGGCCTCCCGGTCCGCCGGTGCGACCGTCCGGTCCTCGTAGACGACGGTGACCCTGCCGGAGCGCGCCGCCGGCGGGCGAGGTCCTGCTCCGGGCCCCTGCCCGGCGTCGCGGGCCGCGTCGCCGCACCCGGTCATGACGACCCCGGCGAGGACCAGCACGCCTGACAGGACGATGCGCGCCCTCTTCGAGCAACCGGCAGTGTTCGGCATCCTTGGTCGGCTCCCGTCACGTGTTCCCGACCCGATCCTCCGGCCATCCGCAGGCGGCTGCCCGTCGAGCCGCCCGTTCGGGGCACGGGCGGCCGATGAGCCGGGGCGCGCCGGCCCCCGTACGGCGTGCAGCGGACCCCGTACGGCGCGGGCGGCCCCCGTACGGCGTGCAGCGGCCCCCGTACGGCGCGGGCGGCCCCCGTACGGCGTGCAGCGGCCCCCGTACCGCGCGGGCGGACCCCGTACGGCGCCGGCCGCGGATCGTCGCACGGCGTTCGCCCACCTGGCGGCCTCCGACGGCCGCCCCGGATCGGTAGGCTGGAGCCGCCGGGCGCCTGCGACGGGGAGGTACGGGATGGGGACCACCACGACCGGACCGCGCCCCGGCGCCGACCCGGGACTGTTCGGCCCGTCGTCCGTCACCTGGCAGTGCCACGGCGACCCGATGATGTGGATCGCCGGGCTCCGCGCGCTCTACCTCCAGGCCCTCCACCCGCGCGCCGTCCGCGGGGTCATGGAGAACTCCGACTTCCGGTCGGACGCCTGGGGACGGCTGCTGCGCACCGCCGACTTCGTCGGCACCCTCACCTACGGCACCACCGAGGCCGCCGAGCGCGCGGGCCTCCGCGTCCGCACGATCCACCGCAAACTCTCCGCCACCGATCCGGACACCGGCGAACGCTTTCCCGTCGACGACCCCGAGCTGCTGCTGTGGATCCACTGCGCGCAGATCGACAGCTTCCTGCACGTACTGCGCCGCTCCGGCGTCCCCCTCACCGCCGCCCAGGCCGACCGCTACGTCGACGAGAACCGCGCGGGCGCCCGGCTCGTCGGGCTCGACCCGGCCGGGGTCCCCACCGACACCGCCGGGCTCGCCGCGTACTTCGACCGGATCCGCCCCGAACTCGCCGCCGGCCCCGACGCCCTCGCTGTGGACGACTTCCTGCGCGGCCCGCCCGTCCCTGCCCTCCTCATGCGTGGCCGAAACCTGCTGTGGCCGCCCATCGCCGGCCTGGCGTACGGTTCCCTCCCGGGCTGGGCGCACCAGCTGTACGGGCGACCTGCACCGGCCCCGCGCAGCGTCACCCGGCGCATGCGCCTCACCGGGCGCGCACTGCGCAGCATTCCCGCAGGTCTACGCTGGCAGCTGCCTCCAGGTCACATCTTGAAAGCGATGCGTCGCATGGGCCCCGGGAGCCGCCCCTCGCCGTACACACTGCGTACATCAGCGGCCATACTGGACCGGCCGGGGAGGGCGTAGCACGAAAACGGGGGCGGCTTTAAGACATGGCGGAGTCCAGACTGATCCAGGGCCGTTACCGGTCGCTCGATCTGATCGGGCGCGGCGGCATGGGCGAGGTATGGCGCGCCCGGGACGAATCGCTGGGCCGGCAGGTCGCCGTGAAGTGCCTCAAGCCGATCGGCGCCGAGCAGGACGCCCACTTCACCCAGGTGCTCCGTGAGCGGTTCCGGCGCGAGGCGCGCGTGGCCGCGTCCCTCCAGCACCGCGGGGTCACCGTCGTCCACGACTTCGGCGACGACAGCGCCTCGGGCGGCCCGCTCTACCTCGTCATGGAACTCCTCGAAGGCCGCAACCTCAGCCAGCTCCTGGAGGACAACGACGCGCGCCCGCTCCCCGTCGACGTGGTCGTCGACATCGCCGAGCAGATGGCCGCCGCCCTCGGCTACACCCACGACCAGGGCGTCGTCCACCGCGACCTGAAGCCCGCCAACATCATGCGGCTCACCGACGGCACCGTGAAGATCTGCGACTTCGGTATCGCCCGCCTCGCCCACGACATCGGCTTCACCGCCAAGCTCACCGGCGGCGGCATGGCCATGGGCACCCCGCACTACATGTCGCCCGAGCAGATCGCGGGCGGCGAGGTCGACCACCGCAGCGACCTCTACTCCTTCGGCTGCGTCCTGTACGAGATCGCCACCGGCGCCCCGCCCTTCGACCTCGGCGACTCCTGGTCGGTGCTGGTCGGCCACCGCGACAACGCGCCCGTACCGCTGCGCGAGCACCGCCCCGAGCTGCCCGGATACTTCGACGAGGTGGTCCTGGACCTGCTCGCCAAGCGCCCCGAGGACCGGCCGGGAGACGCCCGCCACGTGCACCGCCGGCTCGTCGAGGCACGGCTGGGACCGGGCGGGCTGCCCGGCGCCCAGGCCCCGCTCCCGCCCTGGGCGCGCGGCATGACCGCAGGCCGCAAGGCCGGGATCGACGCCCGGCCGGCGAGCGGCGAATGGGCCGTGCTCACCGGAGCCTGGACGGCCGCCCGCCCCGCGGGCGGGCCGCCGGTGCCGCGCCCGCGCGGCGCGTACCCCCCGGTCCACCCCGGCACCACCACCATCGTCCGCCCCGCGCCCGCCGAGGACCCGCGGCTCACCGCCGCGTACGGATTCCCGCGTCCCGCCGGCCCGCGGGGCAGCGGCCCCGACGCGCTCGCCGCCGGCCACGCGCGCGCGTACGCCCTCAGCCGCGCGGGCCGGCCCGAGGAGGCGCTCGCCGGGTACACGGCCGTGGCCGAGGGGCGCACGCGGGTACTCGGTGCGGACCACGCCGACACCCTCGCGGCGCGCCAGGAGACCGCCTACGAGCTGGGCCGGCTCGGGCGGCACCAGGAGGCGCACGACGTCTACCGCGCGGTGCTCGTCGCCCGCGAGCGGACCATGGGCCCGCTCCACCCCGACACCCTGCGCTGCCGGCACAACCTGGCCTGTGCGCTGGGTGCGCTGGGCCGGTACGCGGACGCCCACGCCACGGCCGCCGAGGTCGCCGCCGACCGGGCGGCCGTCCTGGGCGCCGAGCACGCGGACACCCTGCTCACCCGCTACGAGGCCGCGTACGCGCTCGGCCGCCTGGAGCGCTGGACGGAAGCCCTGGTCGCCTTCCACGAGGTCGCCGTCGTACGGGAGCGGGTGCTCGGCCGCGACCACCCCGACACCCTGGCCGCCCGCTACGAGGTCGGCATCGCGCTCGGCCGCACCGGCAACAGCCAACAGGCCCTCGACCTGTTCCGGGGCCTGGTCCGCGACCGCACCCGCGCCTACGGGGTCACCGACCCCGAGACGCTGCGCGCCCGGCACGTCCTCGGGGTCAACCTGGGCCGCCTGGAGCGCTGGGCGGAAGCGGTGGCGGAGGCGCGCCAGGTGGGCGCCCTGCGCGCCGAGGTGCTCGGGCCCGAGCACCCGGACACCCTGGTCAGCCGCCGGGAACTGGCCGGAGGCCTGGGCCGGCTGGGCCGCTGGGACGAGGCGCTGCCCATCTACCGGGACCTCTCCGGCATCCGCGAACGGGCCCTCGGCGACGACCATCCCGACACGGTCCTGGCCCACGCCGACGAGGCACACTGCCTGGAGCGGCTCGGCCAGGTGTGCTACCAAGAGCCATGACGACCTTCGGGCGGGACGTGTACGACGACGTGATCGTGGGCGGTGGGCACAACGGCCTGGTGGCCGCCGCGTACCTGGCCCGGGCGGGCCGCTCGGTGCTGGTCCTGGAACGGCTGGGGAACACGGGCGGGGCGGCGATCTCCAGCCGTCCCTTCGTGGGCGTCGACGCCAGACTCTCGCGCTACTCGTACCTCGTCTCCCTGCTTCCGTCGAAGATCGTGCGCGACCTGGACCTGCGGTTCGCGGTACGCCGCCGGACCATCTCCTCGTACACGCCCACGGAGCGGGGCGGGCGCCCCGGCGGACTGCTCGTCGGCGGCGGAGAGCAGCGCACCCGGGAGTCCTTCGCGCGGCTGACCGGCTCGGAGCGGGAGTACGAGAGCTGGCGCGCCTTCTACGGGACCACCGGGCGGGTCGCCGAGAAGGTGTTCCCGACCCTGACCGAGCCCCTGCCGACGCGGGAGGAGCTGCGGGCGCGGATCGACGACGAGGACGCCTGGCGGATGCTCTTCGAGGAGCCCCTCGGACAGGCCGTGGAGCGGAACTTCGCCGACGACCTGGTCCGCGGGGTGGTCCTCACGGACGGGCTGATCGGCACCTTCGCGGACGCGCACGACCCCTCCCTCGCGCAGAACCGCTGCTTCCTCTACCACGTCATCGGCGGCGGGACCGGCGACTGGGACGTGCCCGTGGGCGGCATGGGCGCGCTGACGGACGCCCTCGCGGCGGCGGCGACCAAGGCCGGGGCGGAGATCGCCACCGGCCACGAGGTGCTGCGGATCGACACGGACGGGGTCGCCCCGGCCGAAGTGGTGTTCCGCACGGCGACCGGGGAGGGCCGGGTCGTCGGCCGCACGGTCCTGGTGAACGCCTCGCCGCAGGCCCTGGCCGAACTCCTCGGCGAGACCCCGCCAGGGGGCGCGGCCGCGGCCGCGGCACCCGAGGGCGCCCAGCTCAAGGTCAACATGCTGCTACGCCGACTGCCCAGGCTCCGGGACACCTCGGTGGACCCGAGGGAGGCCTTCGCCGGCACCTTCCACATTGCCGAGGGCTACGCCGAGCTCGCCCGGGCCTACGCGGAGGCCGCCTCCGGCGAACTGCCCTCCGTACCGCCCTCGGAGATCTACTGCCACTCGCTGACCGACCCGACGATCCTCGGCCCGGAACTGGTGGAGCAGGGCTACCAGACCCTCACCCTCTTCGGCCTGCACGCTCCGGCCCGGCTCTTCCGACACGACAACCAGCAGGCCCGCGAGGTCCTGCTGACGGCCACCCTCGCGCAGCTCGACGCACACCTGGCCGAACCGCTCACCGACTGCCTCGCCTTCGACGCGGACGGCCGCCCGTGCATCGAGGCGAAGACCCCGCTGGACCTGGAGCGCGAACTGCGGCTGCCCGGCGGCCACATCTTCCACCGGGACCTGTCCTGGCCCTACGCCGACCTGGGCGGCCGGTGGGGCGTGGAGACCGCCCACCGCAACGTCCTGCTGTGCGGGGCGGGCGCGGTCCGCGGCGGCGGCGTCAGCGGGGTCCCCGGGCACAACGCGGCGATGGCGGTACTGGGGCACCAGGCCGTGTCCGCAAAGTAGCGCCGGCCGCCCGGATCGCCGGGCAGGTAGGACGTTGCGGACACGGCTCAGGGGGTGTCCTGCAGGCGTCCGGACTCGGCCGGACGGGTGGATCGTGCGCACCCCGTCCGCCCGCCCGGCCGGGCGCGCCGGCCAGGCCACGCCCAGGAATCGGGGGCGTCCGGCGCCGCGGCGCGCGGTGCGGCACGGGGGCCGAGGAACTTGCCCGGGACGGCAGCGGTTTTGCAGGCTGTCCGGTGCCGGTCCCCTCCGAGGCCAGTCGGCCCGGGGACGGCAGTCAGCCGAGGGAAGGAACCGCCCCGTGTCCGCCGCACTCTCCGACGACCTGAAGAAACTCATCGACGACAGCCCGGTCTTCGCGACCGTGGCCACGATCCAGCCGGACGGCAGCCCGCAGCTGTCGATCACCTGGCTCACCCGGGACGGAGACGACCTGCTCGTCTCCACGACGGTCGGCCGCCGCAAGGAGAAGAACCTGCGCGCGGACCCGCGGGTCACGGTCATGATCAACCCGGCGGACGCGCCCTACACCTACGCCGAGGTCCGGGGCACCGCCGAACTGACCACGGAGGGCGGCCAAGAGCTGATCAACGAGCTGTCGCGCAAGTACACGGGCAAGGAGTACGCGGACTTCAACCCGGCCTCGAAGGAGGACGCCGAGCGCGTCGTCGTCCGCGTCACCCCGCGCAAGGTCGTCGGCTCGATCTGACGTACTCCGGACGGGCCGGCGGGAGGAAGGCTCCCGCCGGCCCGTCGTCATCAGGCGGGTTCGATGACGACGATCGGGATCTCGCGGTCCGTCTTGGTCTGGTACTCGTCGTACGCCGGCCAGTGCCCGACCATCACCGGCCAGTACGCGGCGCGTTCCTCCGGGGTGGCGGTACGGGCCGTGCCCTGCATGATCTTCGGGCCGACCTGGATGCGGACCGTGGGGTGCTCCGAGAGGTTCCGGTACCAGAGCGGGTGCGCGGGCTCTCCGCCCTTGGACGCCACGACCAGGTAGGCACCTTCCGCCTCGCCGTAGATGAGCGGGGTCCGCACGGGCTTGCCGGACACCCGGCCCAGGGTGGTCAGCAGGAGGGTCTGGGTGCCGTTCCAGTACTGGCCCTCGGAGCCGCCCGAGCCCACGTACTGCTTGACGTGGTCCAGCTGCCAGGTCCCCTCCTTGGGGTCGGTCGGGTTGTCCCAGTCGATGTCGGTCGTCATGTGACTCCGCCTGCCTTCGCGTCGAAACAGTCAGCGAAACTCACCAACGAGTGGCAACGCCCGCGGGCACGGCGTCCATTCCGTCCGGGAGCGCGAATCCGTCGAACAGCGCAGTCATCGCCCGGCTCGTGGCCCGGGCCGGGGTGGCGCGGACGGCGAGGTCGCGGACGGCCACGGCGAGGGGGTGGGTGAGGGCGGCGACCCGGCCCGCCCGGCGGGCGCGGACGCGGATGGCATCGGTGCGCGCGCAGCGGGCCGCGCTGTAGGCGGCGAGGGCGGCCGGGACGCCGCCGGTGCCGGTGGCTGCCAGCAGATGGCCGAGGACCGCGGCGTCCTCGACGGCCTGGCAGCCGCCCTGGCCCAGGTTGGGGGTCATGGCGTGGGCGGCGTCGCCGAGCCAGGCCAGGCGCCCCTGGTGGAAGCGGGGGAGCGGGGCGGCCAGGTCGTAAAGGTCGTGCTGGAGCACGGCCGCAGGGTCGATCCGCTCCAGCAGGGCCGGGATCGGGTCGTGCCAGGTGCCGTAGCGGCGCAGGAGTTCGGCGCGGACGTCGGCGGGACGGTGGCCGGCCGGGACGACGGCGGTGGCGTAGAGGTAGATCCGGCCGTCGGCGAGCGGGACCACGCCGAAGCGCTCTCCGCGGCCCCAGGTCTCGGCGGTCACCGCCCCGGCGGGGCTCGCGGCGGCGGGCAGGACCGTGCGCCAGGCGGTCTCCCCGCTGTGGTGGAGGCCGGGGTGGTCCGGGAAGTACTGGCGGCGCAGCGGGCTGTGGATGCCGTCGGCGGCGATGACGAGGTCTGCGCCTTCGAGGTCGCCGGCGTCGGTGCGGACCACCGGGGAGCCGTCGGCGTCGTCCACCGAGGTGACGGCGACGCCGTAGCGGATCGCCGTGGCGGGGAGGGCGGCGGCCAGGGCGTCGGCCAGCGCCGAGCGGTGCAGGGCGAGCGGCGGGCCGCCGAAGCGGGCGGCCAGCGCGGCGGTGTCGGCGCGGCTGAGCCAGCGGCCGTCCGGGCGGCGCAGGCCCATCGCGGCGGGGACGGCGCGGCCCGCGGCGCGGGTGACGTCGAAGCCGATGGTGTCGAAGGCGCGCAGGGCGTTGGGGGCGAGGACGATCCCGGCGCCGGCCGCGGTCGGCCCGGCCGCCCGTTCGCACACGGTGACCCGCCAGCCGTGACGGTGCAGGGCCAGGGCCGCGGTGAGCCCGCCGATCCCCGCGCCTGCCACGACCGCGTGACGCTGACCTGCCGACATGACGAGTCCCCCGCTTCCTCTTCCTCGTACTCCTCCGGCCGGATCCTCTACATGTGTAGAGTCCGATGCCGTCACTCTACAGCTGTAGAGTGGGGCGATGTCCACCCCTCGCAAGAGCCCGCCCGCGGTAGACCGCAGAACGCTGATCGCCGACACCGCGATCGACCTCGTCGCCGCCGCCGGGCTCCGGGGCCTGACCCACCGCGCGGTCGACGGCGCGGCGGAGCTGCCGGCCGGGAGCACCTCGTACTACTTCCGTACGAGGACGGCGCTGATCGGGGCCTGCTACCAGCGGCTGGCCGAGCTGGACCTGGGCGACGTCGGTGCCCTGGGTGCCCCGGGCGGCCCGGTTGCCCTCGGCGGAGTCAGCGGCGTCGGGGACGTCGGGGACGTCGGGGGTCCTCGCGCGTCCGAGGGGCCGCCCGCGCCCCCGACGGCGGACCGGGAGGCGGCCGCGGCCGCGCTGGCCGGGCTGCTGCACCGCTGGCTGACGGTGGGCCGCGCGCGCCAGCTGGCCCGCTTCGAGCTCAGCCTCGAAGCGGCCCGCAATCCCGAACTGGAGGCGGATTTCCACCGGGCGGGACTAGGGGCCCGGGCCCGCGCCTCCGGCATCCTCGCCGCCCTCGGCGCGCCGCGGCCCGAGGAGGCCGCGGAACTGCTGGTCGCCTGGACGGACGGGCTCCTCTACGACCGGCTGGCCGGCGCCCTCGCCCGCTCCCGCCCGGCGCCGGACCTCGCCGAACTGACCTCCGTCACGCGGCTGATGCTCGACGCGGTCCTCGGTCACCCGGCCTGACCCGAAGGGCGCCGGCGGTCCTCCGGGCCGCCGCACCGCCGTACGAAGCCGTGGTGGGCACCTGCGCAGTGGGGGAGGGGCAGGTGCCCACGGGGGCGGCCGCGGGCCGCTCGCCGGTTCGGCCGCCGCTTTTCAGCGTAGAACGTTCCGGGCCGGGAGGGGATGGTGAGCCCCGTGCCGCGGTCCGGCAGGGGCCGGATCCGGGTCCGGGTCCGGGGTCGGGTAGGGGTCCGGGTCAGGGGCCGGGAACCCCCCGGGGTGGTTGACCGTTCATCCATGCGTGGGTGCGGTGGAGGGGCTGATGTCCCCGCCCCTCCCGCTACGCCCCGGCCGGCCTCCCCCCGGCCTGCCGGGGCCCGCCCCGACCGGCCTTCCCCCCTGGCCGGTCGGGGCCCCGCTTCCCCCGACCGGCGCAAGGCGGGCGGCGTCCAGAGGTCCGCGCCGACAGGCCGGGACGCAAGACCGTGACCTGCCGGTTCGCGGACCGGTCGGGGACGGGCCGGGTGCCCGCCGCCGTCCGCGCCGGACGGGACGGGAGGTCGCCGCGCCGCGCCGGGGCTAAGTTCCGATGGCATGAACCGCATATCCGGTGATCGGCACCCTGACCCCACCCGTCGTGCCCTGCTCACCGCCGGGGCGGGTGCCGCCCTCCTGGCGGGCTGCACCCGCGGCGGCGCCCCCGGCGCTCCGGCGGCAGCGACCAGCAGCGGCTCCGCCCCACCCACCGCGGCAGCGGGCGGCCTCACCCCGGGCGCGATGACCCTGTTCAAGGACCCGGCGTACAACTTCAACGGCCTCCTCGCGCTCGGTGCCTCGGGCGCCGGCGCCGCCGAGGTCGGCGAGGTCCTCACGGCGGTGAACGCGATCAACGGCGCCGGTGTGACCGCGCAGACGTACGTGCGGACCTTCCGCGCACTCGGAGACCAGCTCCTGGAGGCACCCCCGGGAGCCCCGGCCGACGCCCGGACCAAGCGGTTCCGGGCGCTGCGCGCCGCCCAGTACTACGGTCAGGCGCTGTTCTTCGTCCTCGGCTCGGACGACCCCGGCAGCGAGGAACAGCTGTACAAGGCGGGGCGCGGGGCCTGGGACACCTTCTGCGGCCTGTGCGAGCCCGCCCCGGTGAAGGCGAACGTGCCCTACGGAGCCACGCCGCTGCCGGTGTGGTTCTTCCGTCCCGACACCTCCCGCACCCCGCGCCCGACGGTGATCCTGACCAACGGCAGCGACGGCCAGAACGTGGACATGTGGACCTACGGGGTCCCCGCCGCGCTGGACCGGGGCTGGAACGCGCTCGTCTACGACGGGCCGGGCCAGGGGCAGCTCCTCTTCGTGGACCAGGTGGTCTTCACGCCCACCTGGGAGAAGGTCGTCACGCCCCTCGTCGACTGGCTCTCGGCCCGCGCCGACGTGGACCCGGACAAGATCGCCCTGACGGGTCTGAGCATGGCGGGGGACCTCGCCCCGAGGGCGGCGGCGTTCGAGACCCGGATCGCCGCGCTGGTGGCCATGCCGGGCTGCGTGGAGCCGTGGCTGGGGTTCCCGCCCGAGATCCGGAAGATCCTCACCCCCGACAAGGAGGAGACGAACGACATCTGGAACAAGGAGGTCGTTCCCGAACTGCCTCCGGACGCTGCCGACGTGATGAAGAAGCGCTTCGAGCCGTTCTCCATCCCCGCCATGCTCGAAGCCCGTCAGGGAAAGCTGTTCACCGACTTCTACACCCCCGCCACCCGGATCCAGGCGTTGACCATCACCGATGTCGTCGGACGGATCAAGGCACCCACCCTGGTGCTGGACTACGAGGGCGAGCAGTTCTACCCGGGCCAGCCACGCCGTATGTACGACGCGCTCACCTCGCCCAAGGACTACCTGAAACTGACGGCGGCCCAGGGCGCACAACTGCACTGTTCCCCCATGGCCCCGCAACTGCACTGCGAGGTCGTCTTCGACTGGCTCCAGAAGACGCTCCTGGACCGCTGACGGACGGCCCCGCGCCCGACCAGAGCCAGTGGCCGGGGCCGTCCCGGCTCTGCGCGACGGGGAGGTCGCCGCCCGGCGGCCTCGATGCCGATCCCACGATGCGGAGCAGCGCTGCCATGGCGACCATCGCGGTGACGGGCCGTGCGAACCTCACCGGGGCGAGCCTTCCCCTGGTCGCAGACGCTCTGGTCCCGCTGCTCGTCCGCTACCCGGCCGCGGAGCTCACCGGAATGTCCTGTCTGGCCGCCGGCGCGGACACGGTCTTCGCGGATGCCGTCCTCGCGCCGGGCGGGCGGCCGGTGGCCGTTCTGGCACGGCCTAGGATTCGATCATGATCGCTGAACTGCAATGCGTGGTCCTGGACTGTCCTGACCCGCAGACGCTCGCCGAGTTCTACCGGTCCCTGCTGGGCGGGAACGTCAACCAGCCGGACAGGCGCTGGTCGCTCGACGGGACCTGGGCGACGCTCCACACCCCGTCCGGTCCGGTCCTCGCCTTCCAGCAGGCCCGGGACCACGTGCCGCCGAGCTGGCCCGACCCCACCCGGCCGCAGCAGGAGGCCAGCCGGAATACGCCGGAAACGTGCCGTAGGCCGTCTGCGGTGGTGATCTGAAGCTCGCTGGCCCACCGGCGGATCACCCGTTCGTGGGTTCTTCTGATGATTCGCGGCGGGGTGGCTGGGGCTTCTTCCCTGGTCATGTGC
The DNA here is from genome assembly GCF_055595065.1 of Streptomyces sp. NPDC040545. Lineage (NCBI taxonomy): Bacteria > Bacillati > Actinomycetota > Actinomycetes > Kitasatosporales > Streptomycetaceae > Streptomyces > Streptomyces sp. NPDC040545. The sequence continues at coordinate 269,858 of NZ_JBVIWA010000006.1, read as the reverse complement.
TTGTGGTGTCTGTGATCGACTCGGCTGCGTGTGCTTCGTATGAGTGAGCGGCCGGGATCATGCGGCGCATGGCTTCGGTGGAACGTACCGCGTATCCGCGGTTCAAGCGCACGATCTCCTCTCGCGAGTTGCACGAGGCGTTCACCCCCGGCACGGCCGAGGTGGCGTGGGCGCGAGGCAAGGCGCGCTCGCCGGAGCATCTGCTGGCGCTGGTAGTGCTGCTGAAGAGCTACCAGAAGCTGGGCTATTTCCCGGATCTGGGCGAGGTGCCGGAGTTGGTGGTCGGGCATGTGCGCGGTCTGCTGGAGCAGGACGAGAGCGTGTCACCGAGGCACGACTCGGTGCGTACGGCTGCGCGGCAGCGGGACTTCATCCGTGAACGGATCGGCGTGGTCTACGACGTGGAGAAGGCCCGGGAGGTCGCTGCAGTGGCGATTCGGGAGGCCGTGCAGACCAAGGACAACCCGGCCGACCTGATCAACGTGGCGCTGGAGAAGCTGGTCAAGGCGAGGATGGAGCTGCCCGGCTACAGCACGCTGGATGAGATGACCTCGGCGATCAGGACCGAGGCGAACGAGGACTTCTTCGCAGCGATCGTGTCGCGGATGGACGAGGTCTACCGCGCCCGGTTGCTGGGACTGCTGCGGGTGCCTGCGGGCGGTCGCAGCAGGTTCGACGAGCTGAAGCGCCCGGCGAAGGCGCCGACGGTCTCCCACCTGCGCGAGCACCTTGCCCACCTGGACAGGCTGGAAGCGATGGGGGCGACGGCGACATGGCTTCAGGGGGTTCCGCCGGGGAAGGTGGAGCACTTCGCTGGGCAGGCGAAGGTGCTGGACGCCGCCGAGATGTCCAAGGTCGGCATGGTGAAGCGGTGTGCGCTGCTGGCGAGTCTGCTGCACATGGCGAAGGTGCGGGCCCGGGACGAGCTGGTGACGATGCTGTGCAAGCGCATGGGGTCGATCACGAAGAAGGCAAAGGAGGATCTGGAGAAGATCCGTGAGCGGCACCGGGCGGAGTCCGAGCGGCTGATCGCGGTGCTGGGTGAGGTGCTGGAGGCGGCCAAGGACGCGGTCGGCTTCGACGGGGAGTCGGTCACCATCCCCACCAGTGCCCGCAAGCAGAACGCGGTGCACGCCGAGTGCGGCAAGGCGGTGCTGGAGCGGCTGGAAAAGGCCGGCGGGCTGGCCAAGCTCTCGGAGGACCACGAACTGGTCTCCGCCCACCACGGCGACAACTACGCGCCGCTGATGCGGCGGCACTTCCGCAGCCACCGTAAGGTTCTGCTCGACCTGACCGAGACCTTGTCGATGGTCGCCACCTCCACCGACGACACGGTGCTCCAGGCGGTGGGGTTCTGCCAGGCCATGCGGCACCGCGGCAGCCAGTGGGTGCCGGTGACCTACACAGTCGCCCAGGAGGACGGCACTGAGAAGACGAAGACGGTCTCGGCCGACTTCGCCTCGCAGATGTGGCAGCGCATTCTGTTCGACAAGCACAAGCCGGGGAAGATCAACCGGCGGCACTTCGAGGTGTGCACGCTCTTCTACCTCACCCAGGAGCTGCGGACCGGAGACGTGGCGGTCATCGGCTCGGAGTCGTACGCCAACCTGCACGACCAGCTGCTGTCCTGGCAGGCGTGCGAGCCGCTGGTTGCCGACTACTGCGAGCAGGCTGGGCTGCCCGCCACCGCCCCGGCGTTCACCGCGGCGCTGAAGCAGAAGCTCACCGCCACAGCCGCGAAGGTGGACGCCGGGTACCCAGACAACGCGGACCTGACCATCGACACCGCATCGGGGAAGATCGTGCTCACCCCGCGCAAGGGCAAAGACCGCCGTAAGTCCGCGCAGGCCCTGGAGGCGGAGATCCTGCGCCGGCTGCCGGAGTGGAGCCTGCTGGACGTGCTCGCCCGCACGGCGTACTGGATCCAGTGGTGGCGGCACTTCGGCCCGGCCTCCGGAAGCGATCCGAAGATCCGCGACAAGCTCGCCCGCTATGTCCTGACGGTCTTCTGCTACGGGACGAACGCGGGGCCCGCGCAGGTCGCCCGGCACATGCGGCAGAAGGTCTCGGTGCACGAGCTGTCACTGGCGGGCAACCAGCACATCACCGCGGAAAAGCTGAACGCCGCCTCGGCGGACGTGATCGACATGTTCATTCAGCTCGACCTGGCGCACGTGTGGGGCGATGTCGGCAAGGCCGGGATCGACGGCTCCCAGTACGACACCTGGGAGAACAACATGCTGGCCGAGTCCCACATCCGGTATGGGGGATTTGGCGGCATCTCGATGAGGCACGTGTCCGATACCTATATCGCGCTCTTCAGCCACTTCATCCCGTGTGGCGTGTGGGAGGCGGTGTATCTGTTCGAGGGCCTGTTGAAGAACCAGTCCGAGGTGACCGTGGACATCGTCCACGGAGACACGCAAGGCCAGTCGCTGCCTGTCTTCGGGCTCGCGCACATGCTCGGGGTGGAGCTGCTGCCGCGCATCCGCAACTGGAAGGACCTGACCTTCTACCGGCCCAGCGCCACGATGAAGTACCAGCACATCGACCCGCTGTTCGGCGACCCGCAGAAGGACGTCATCAACTGGCGGCTGATCGAGAACCACTGGCAGGACCTCATGCGCGTGGTGCTGTCGATCCGCGAGGGGCGGCTGTCCTCGGCCGCGCTGCTGCGCAGGCTGGGCAACGAGTCCAGGCGCAACCGCATCTACCAGGCGTACCGCGAGCTCGGCCGGGCCATGAGGACGATCGTGCTCCTCAGGTTCTTGTCGGAACCGGAGCTGCGCGAGTCGATCCAGGCGATGACGAACAAGGTCGAGGCGTTCCACAAGTTCAGCAACTGGCTGATGTTCGCCTCCGACGTGCTCCAGGACAACGACCCGGACCACCAGGAGAAGACCATCAAGTTCAACGAGCTGCTGGCGAACTGCCTCATTTTTCATACCGCGGTGGACATTACGAAGGTGGCCAATGACCTCATCGACGAGGGGTGGGAGGTGGACCCGGTGGACCTGGCCACCGTCACCCCGTACATCACCAGCAAGACCCGCCGCTTCGGTACCTGGCACCTGGACATGGAGCCGCCCGAGAACGAAGCGGTAGGGCGGCTACGGATGGCCGCGTGACGGTGTGGTCATGCCATGAACTGCGCCAGTGCAGCCGAAAGGGGCACCCGAGCTCCAATGGCGCGCTCTGCAACCACCTTGTCGAAGACGGCCCGCAGCTTCGGCTCACTGTCGGCAGCTGCTTGTCGAAGACCCTATTGCCGGCCGGGGTGAGTCCGTGGCCATGGTGAGCGGTCTTGCTGACGTCCATCCCGAGGAAGACGCACACGTCGCCGATGTCGACATCGCGCTCCCAACTGCTTCGGTGTGGTACTGGCAGGGAGCTGGAGACAGCTCTGGTGGCGAACTCCCGGCCATGGATGCACTCGGTCTTGATCAGCATGATCGCGGTCGGGACGGCCGTCCGGCCTTGGCGAAGTGCGCAGGCCGGTGATCACGCCTAGCGTGGAATGGGCGAATAGTGCAAGAGGCCCCAAACGGTGTTGGGTTGTGTGCCCTGCCGAAGGGAACCGACCTTCGCCCCCGAGGTCGGGTGCTCGCGCTTCGGCCGCGCTCACGCCGACCCGTCCGACCGACGAAGTCTCGACGGCAGGGACGTTCCGATGGACATCGAAAACATGAAAGCCGCACAGCACATCAATGCCGGCCAGGCGGTCCGCACCACAGGATCAGGCACCGTCACCCCTGCTATCGAGACGGAGAAGTTGCATACCAGTCCGTTCTTCGGGGTTGCGATGGAAACGGTGGATCCCCCACCCAATGTCAAAGTCAAAGTCAAAGTTCAAATAAGTGGTGTTTTCACCCTTCGCAGCCTGGGCCCCGAGGTAGGTTCGGTCCCTAGGTGCGGCGCGGTTGGCATCAACAGTTCGGGACAGCTCGTCCGCGCTACAAGTGACAAGTGCGTGAGCGCTCCGAACTGGATCGGCGACTGCGATGCTTCAGGCACGGTGACAATCCGCCCCCGCCGCGACACGCGCCTGAACGTGCTCGACTTCGGAGCAGTGGGAAACGGCAAAACCGACGAACACGCCGACGACACAGACGCGATCCAAAGCGCCCTGGACTGCGCGATGCGATTCGACACTACTGACGGCAGCGTCGTCTACCTCCCTCCGGGAGACTATCGTATTAAGAAGCCTCTCCGTATCTCGAACGGTTGCATTCTGGAGGGTGCCGGCCTTGCTTATCATGACGAAACCAGCCGCATACTCGCAGATGTCAAATCCGGAAATTTCAACCTCTCTGTCTCGACTAAAATCGGTGAAGTCGGCGGGGGGACAGCGCGGGAGACCGTTTATTGTGCAATTGCCCTGGTGGGCTATGGGACCGGATTGGCCATGAGGCCCCCTCGGGGGCGGGCGGACTATGCCGTGCTTCGTCAGCTCGCCCTCCATTCGATCCCCGCTCAAGGGATGCCTGCCGCCACCCTCCAGGCCCCGCAGATGGATGGCATACGAGTTATGGCGACCGGCGCATGCATCGAGAGAATGAGCGTCGTCAGTTTCAGGCGCAACGGAATAGAGATATCCTCAAGTGAGGTCGCACCGGTGGTTAACGCCAGCCTCGTGCAGATACGTGATTGCCGCCTTACCAGCAATGGCCAAAATGGGCTCGACATCGGCAGCCTGGGCAACGACAACGCCAGTACCATACTAGTTATGAACGTCGATGCCACATCAAATGGGCGTGATGGAATTTGCGACAATTCACGATTTGGCTCCACCTTCGTTTCGTGTCACACTGCAGCAAACCGACGCCGAAACTATAGCTGTGACGGCAAATCGAGGCCCTCCGTGTACGTCGGCTGCTACGCCGAAGCCGATGCACCATCGGTATTCAAGAGTAGGAATACCGCTGTCATTGGAGGCGATATAGACACTACCTCCGACTCAGTGTTTTGGGGCTTCAACTCTCTCGGCAAGGGACCTTCTGCACTCCGCGTGGTAAATGACTATTCCAAAGTGCACAAGTATTGGATCGCCGATGCGGGGGTCGATATCGAGGAAGGCGAGGAGCAGACGCCCCAGAAGGGACCCGGGAACGGATACGTATATCGAGCAATTCGCGCCGGGCATACTCGTGGAGTGAACGGCCTACCTCCCGAAAAGAAGGGCATGCCTGACTTCCCGCCGGTGGTCGGTGCAGAGCTGGAAGAGCTCGATGGTTTGGTGTGGAAATGTGTGAGAAAAAATGAGCCTCAGGTCACAACGTCCAACACCCTCGGCAGCTATGGTGAGGATCCCACGATCATTCATGATTTTCAGATCGTGACGGTGGACGGCAAGTTGCAACTCGCGGGGGACTCCCTCTTCCGCACCCAAGTCCAGACAGCGCCCGCGGCTATCAAGGGCAGGGTTGCACTGTCCCTTATTAGTGGGGTGTCTTTCCCTCCGACGTACTATCAAACCGCGTACGAAAACGGTCCGTTTCCCGGCGCGCTGATGCTTCCGGAAGCCTGGATTGGAAACTACAACTACGGCGAGCGGCGAATCTGCGTCGTGACTGGCGGAAATCCCTACAATGCCCGTGTGGGTAGCTGCAACTTCTACCGTCCGGGTGATCTGCTTGTCAACGCCGTCAGAGGTCAAACGGACCCAGACGAGATTGGGTGGACGGTAAAGGCTGCGTGTGGAAGGGGGGCAGCGGCTTCTTCCTGGGCTAGCGGGAAGCACTATCAGATTGGAGATATCGTCAAGCCGACGCCCGTCAATGGCTTCGTGTATCTGCTGCACGCGTACAAACCCGGTGACCCGTTGGACCCGCACAACAAGGTCTCCGGTCCAAGTCAGCCGCTGTCCTGGAACCGGGACGTGCCCCAGCATGTTGAAGCGTTGACTGACGACAATCACCTAGAGTGGATGACACTCTATGACTTGGATGAAAACAAATGGTGCATTGTACCGCTTCCACAGCGCGCGGAAAAACAGACGAAGTCGAATGCGACTAGCATTGACCAGCTGAAGAATGATTTCAACGCACTTCTTGACAAGATGAGAAAGGCGAACCTGTTGGAATAGGCGGAGGCGCGGACGGAACTGATATCGGGGATGCCGCATCTCATCGAATCCGACAGTGGGTCAACTGAGCGTGGTGAACGTTGACGACACAGCGGGCCGGTGGCGCTTCGAAGGCGGCGAGCGTTCCAGGATGAATCCCGTGTCGCCAACGCCACGCCAACCATTCATGCGAGCACACACACGTCGTGACGGTATGACACCGTGCCGGGAACGCATGAGCGGCGGTTCTGCTTACCGGACCTCCCGCACCTGTTGGCTCGTCAGGGTGGGGTCGCAGTAAATACCGGATTTACTGCGGCAAGGCCTCTACCGTGATCACCACGACCTGCGGCGGGGTGTTCCGGCCACCGGGGTGAGGTGTACGCATTTACTGCGGCAGCGCTGAGTGGGGCGGGGCGGGCGTGACGATCGAACCAGTGACCAAACTCGGGGCCGGGGGCGCGCTTCGGTTGCCGCGCGCCCGAGTGATGCCGCTGTCCGCCCCGGCGGCGTCGTACACCGCGGCGGTCGAGCGGTATCTCACCGGCGCGGGCATCGCGAAGTCCTCCGCGCGGATCTACCGGATCTCGCTGACGACGTGGGGGTGGATGCTCACCGGCGAACCCGCGCCGACCGGACCCGCCCGCCGGGGCGCGAAGCCGCCCGTCTTCCTCGTCGCGGCGATCGACGACCCGGCGCTGCCGGAGGTGCTGGCCGAACTGGCGGCGGCGCGGGCGGACGAGATGGACGCCGACACCGTCAACCGCGAGCTGTCCATCGCGCGCAAGGCGATCGGCTGGTGGCACCGCCAGGGCTGGATCGAAGGCGATCCCACGATCGGCATCGAGCGGCGGCCGGCGCCGCCGGACCGCACCAAGGCCCTAGCGGAGAATCAGATCGCTGCCCTGTGGCGCCTGGACGTCTCACTGCGTGAGAAGACGTTCTGGAAGATGCTCTACGAGTCCGCCGCACGGGCCGACGAGGTCCTGTGCCTGAACGTGGAAGACCTGTACCCGCAGGACAAGCGCGGCAAGATCACCGCCAAGGGCGGCGCGACCGAGTGGATCCACTGGCAGTCCGGCACCGCCCAGCTCCTGCCCCGCCTGATCGCCGGCCGCACCCGCGGGCCCCTGTTCCTGACCGGTCGCAAGGCCCCAGCCGGAACCGCGACGCTGGACGTGTGCGAGGAGACCAGCCGGGCCCGGCTCTCCTACCGCCGGGGGGAGGAGATCTTCGAGGAGTCCACCCGGCTGCTGGCGAACCCGCTTGCCCGGCCCGAGGACGTCGAGGACCTGGCGGGATGGACATTGCACCGGCTCAGGCACAGTGCGTTGACGCACGACGCGGAGAACGGCACGTCCACGCCGATGCTGCTGGCCCGCTCCCGCCACGCCTCCGTACGGTCCCTGGAACGCTACGCTCGCCCCGGCGTCGACGCGGTCGCCCGGCACGTCGCTGAGCGCGACCCCGCCGCCCGCCGTCGGGGTTGATCCCTACGGCACGTTTCTGGCGTATTCCGGCTGCCCTCCCAGCAGTTCCACCTGGACCTCGGCGTCCCGGACCTGGACCGGGCGCAGGAGGAGGTGCTGGCGGCCGGCGGGACGCTGCTCGACGGCTCCGACGGGCGCGGCTGGCGCGTCTACGCGGACCCGGCGGGGCATCCCTTCTGCCTCGTCCGGCAGTAGGTCCTGTCGTCAAAGTGGCGTCGGTAAGGCCCGCGACGCCCGGCACCGCACCTCGCTGCGTTGTCGGAGCGCCCGAGTACGTCCAGTACACGGGCGCCCCTCCGCCTTGCGACGCCCGGCACCGCACCTCGCTGCGTTGTCGGAGCGCCCGAGTACGTCCAGTACACGGGCGCCCCTCCGCCTTGCGATGCACGGCACCGGACGCCGCGGGCCTTACCGACGCCACTTTGACGACAGGACCTGGGCCGGGTGTAGCCGCGGGGGCGCTCGGCGGGGTCAGTCCGCCGACCGGGTCCAGCCGATGGCCTCGATGCGGTCGGCGTCGGCGGGGCGGTCCTCCGCGAAGAGCAGGCGGCCCGGTTCCGCCACGCGGACCACGTCCACGTAGGCCCCGCGTCCTACGTAGCGTCCGGTCGCCGTGTGGCGGAAGCGCAGCCGTACCTCGCGTCCCGCCCAGGCGGCCGTGAGGGGGGCTTCGAGACGGTGCCAGACGCGGCCCGACCAGCCGCTCACGGAGCCCCGAGGCCACTGCTCGGGTGCGCCGCCGGTGGACCGCAGCGTGCTGAAGGGCAGCGCCTCCCAGTGCTCCCCGTCGGCGGAGGCCTCCAGGTGCAGGGCACCCTCGCCGGGCACGGTGTCCCACCACACGGCGCAGCGCAGCCGGGCGGCGGCCGTGGCCGGGCGGAGCGGCGGCAGCGTGAGGGTGCCCGAGGCGCCCGCCTGGATGCCGGAGAACCAGGCCGCGCCGCCGTGCCGGGTACGGACCGGGACGGCGCGGGCGAAGCGGTTGCCGACCGCGACCCGTGGTGCGCTGCCGGCCCGCCAGGTCCGCACGGGGTGGACGGAGTTGCCGAGCAGGATCAGGAACGAGTCGGTGGAGGGGTCGAGGACCAGGGAGGTGCCGGTGAAGCCGGTGTGCCCGGCGGAGTGCGGGGTGGCCATGGCGCCCATGTACCAGTGCTGGTAGAGCTCGAAGCCGAGACCGTGGTCGTCGCCGGGGAAGGCCGTGTTGTAGTCGGTGAACAGCAGCTCGACGGAGGCGGGGCGCAGGATGCGCCTGCCCGCGTAGACCCCGCCGTCGAGGAGGGCGCGGGCGAGGACGGCCAGATCCCAGGCGGTGCCGAAGACCCCGGCGTGGCCCGCGACGCCGCCGAGCGCGCAGGCGTTCTCGTCGTGGACCTCGCCCCACACCAGCCCGCGGTCCAGGCCGGACCAGGGCGGGCGCTGCACCTCGGTGGCGGCCGTGACCCGGCGCCAGGAGAGCGGTGGGTTGTAACGAGTGCGGTGCATCCCGAGCGGAGCGGTGATCTCGTCGCGGAGCAGGACATCCAGAGTGCGACCGGTGATCCGTTCCAGGAGCAGTTGCAGCGCGATGAGATTGAGGTCGGAATAGCGGTAGACGGTCCCTGGGGTCTCCTGCGGCCGCACCGACCACAGCAGCCTCAGCTGCCCCTCCCGCGTGGACTCCTGGTAGAAGGGCGCCCAGGAGCGCAACCCCGAGGTGTGCGTGAGCAGCTGACGGACCGTGACGATCTCCTTGCCGCCGCCGGTGAACTCCGGCAGGTACCGGCACACCGGAGCCTCCAGCTCCAGGCGCCCGCGCTCCATCTGCTGCACCGCCAGGACAGAGGTGAACAGCTTGGTCAGCGAGGCCAGGTCGAAGACGGTGTCCTCGGCCATCGCGATCCGTTCGGCCGCCGGGAACTCCCGGACCCGGTCGGTCCGTCCGTCGTAGTCCGCGTACCGCACCGCGTACCCCATGGCACGGTGCAGGGCGATGGTGCGGCCCCGGCCGGCGAGGACCACCGCCCCCGCGTAGTAGGGGTGTTCGGGGGAGGGGCCCAGGAAGCGCCGGGCCTCGTCCGCCACCCCCTCCAGGTGTTTCTCCAGCAACCCGGCCTGGCGGGCGGATCCGTACCGCAGCCGCAGGCCCTGGAGCGCGCGCCGCTCGGCCGGGTCGCCCGCGGCGCCCGCAGAGCCCGGAAGTGCGGCGTGCAGGACGAGCACCCCGCCGAGCGCCAGCAGCCGCCCCCCGAGCCTTCGCCGCGTCAACGGGCCACCGGCTGTCGCGGGCCGGCCGCTCGTCTTCCCGGGCCCGACCGTTGCGGCCCGTCCGGGCCGCGCTTCTCCGCTCGTCCGGCCGAAGGCCCCCGTGCGTACCGTCATGTCCGCCCTCCTGTCCGCTGTCCACCTGCGGCCTCGTCTCCCAGGGCTCCGCCCCGGACCCCGCGCCTCGAACTCCCCCGGCTACCGCTGGGAGGTGCCCCCTGGCGGGGGCGGGACGCCCGGGGCCCGGAACCGCTGAGCGGGCCGCAGGCGAACACCGGACCGGAGCCCGTACCCGCCGAGCGCGCCGCAGGCGATCCGCACGGTAGTGGGTATCTGCCCGCCCACCGGGCACCCTCCGCACCGACCGGCCCGTAAAGAATCTGACACTGCATCAGAAAATCTCTTCCCTCGACCGCCGGGCTGCGGCATCCTGCCGCCCATGGAGACGGAGCTGAGCAAGAAACTGGGAGTCGAGCACGCCATCTTCGGCTTCACGCCCTTCCCGGCGGTCGCTGCTGCCATCACCCGCGCGGGCGGTTTCGGGGTGCTCGGCGCGGTCCGATACACGGCCCCCGACGACCTGAAACGCGACCTCGACTGGATGCAGGCGCACACCGACGGCAAGCCCTACGGCCTCGACGTCGTCATGCCCGCCAAGAAGGCCGTCGACGGCATCAGCGAGGCCGACATCGAGGCGATGATCCCGGCCGCGCACCGCGCCTTCGTCCGCGACACCCTCGCCAAGCACCACGTGCCCGAACTCGCCGAAGGCGAAGCCTCCGGCTGGCGGATCACCGGCTGGATGGAGCAGGTCGCCCGCAACCAGCTCGACGTCGCCTTCGACTACCCCATCAAACTCCTGGCGAACGCGCTCGGTTCCCCGCCCGCCGACGTCATCGCGCGCGCCCACGACCACGGCGTCCTCGTCGCCGCCCTCGCCGGCAGCGCCAAGCACGCCCGCCGCCACGCCGAAGCCGGCATCGACATCGTCGTTGCCCAGGGCTACGAGGCCGGCGGCCACACCGGCGACATCGCCACCATGGTCCTGGTCCCCGAGATCGTCGAGGCCGTCGCCCCCCTCCCGGTCCTCGCCGCCGGCGGCATCGGCAGCGGCGAGCAGATCGCCGCCGGCCTCGCCCTCGGCGCCCAGGGCGCCTGGCTCGGCTCGCTCTGGCTGACCACCACCGAGGCCGACCTCCACTCGCGCGCCCTCACCGGGAAACTGCTCGCCGCCGGCTCCGGCGACACCGTCCGCTCCCGCGCCCTCACCGGCAAACCCGCCCGCCAGCTGCGCACCGAGTGGACCGACGCCTGGGACGACCCGGCGGGCCCCGGTGCGCTCCCCATGCCGCTCCAGGGCCTGCTCGTCGCCGAAGCCGTCTCACGGATCCAGAAGTACGAGATCCAGCCGCTGCTCGGCACCCCCGTCGGCCAGATCGTCGGCCGGATGACCGAGGAACGCAGCGTCCAGGCCGTCTTCGACGACCTGACCAGCGGGTTCGAGCGGGCGATCGACCGCATCAACCGCATCGCCGGCCGAGTCCGAGAGGCGTGAGTGCCATGACCGCGACGACGTCCACCACCCCCACCGCCGACCGGCAGCCGCCCAACGGCTTCTGGGCCCAGGCCGCCGCCGACCCGGGGCGCGCCGTGCTGGTGACCCCCGAGGGCGAGGAATGGAGCGCGGGCCGGCTGCACGCCGACGTCAACCGCCTCGTCCACGGCCTGCGCGCCGCAGGCCTGGAGAAGGGCGACGTCTTCGCCGTCGTCCTCCCCAACGGCGTCGAGTTCCTCACCGCCTACCTGGCCGCCTCCCAGGCGGGCCTCTACCTCGTCCCCGTCAACCACCACCTCGTCGGCCCCGAGATCGCCTGGATCGTCTCCGACTCCGGCGCCAAGGTCCTCATCGCCCATGAGCGCTTCGCCGAGGCCGCCACGGCCGCCGCCGACGAGGCCGGCCTGCCCGCGAGCCACCGCTACGCGGTCGGAGCGGTCGCGGGCTTCCGGCCGTACGCGCAGCTCCTCGACGGGCAGCCCGCGACCGCCCCCGAGGGCCGCACGCTGGGCTGGGTCATGAACTACACCTCCGGGACCACCGGCCGCCCCCGCGGCATCCGCCGCCCGCTGCCCGGCAAGCTCCCGGAGGAGACGTACCTGGGCGGCTTCCTCGGCATCTTCGGCATCCGGCCCTTCGACGGCAACGTCCACCTGGTCTGCTCGCCGCTCTACCACACGGCCGTCCTCCAATTCGCGGGCGCCGCCCTGCACATCGGGCACCCGCTGGTCCTGATGGACAAGTGGACCCCGCAGGAGATGCTCCGCCTGATCGACGTCCACGCCTGCACGCACACCCACATGGTGCCGACCCAGTTCCACCGGCTCCTCGCCCTCCCGCAGGAGACGAAGGACGCGTACGACGTCTCCTCGATGCGGCACGCCATCCACGGCGCCGCGCCCTGCCCCGACCACGTCAAACGGGCGATGATCGACTGGTGGGGCCGCTGCGTGGAGGAGTACTACGCGGCCAGCGAGGGCGGCGGTGCCTTCGCGACGGCCGAGGACTGGCTGAAGAAGCCGGGAACCGTCGGCAAGGCCTGGCCGATCAGCGAACTCGCCATCTTCGACGACGACGGCAACCGGCTGCCCTCCGGCGAACTGGGCACCGTCTACCTCAAGATGAACACCGGCGGCTTCAGCTACCACAAGGACGAGGGCAAGACGAGGAAGAACCGGATCGGCGACTTCTTCACGGTCGGCGATCTCGGGCTGATGGACGAGGAGGGCTACCTCTTCCTCCGCGACCGCAAGATCGACATGATCATCTCGGGTGGCGTCAACATCTACCCGGCCGAGATCGAATCGGCCCTGCTCACCCACCCGGCCGTCGCGGACGCCGCCGCCTTCGGCATCCCCCACGCCGACTGGGGCGAGCAGGTCAAGGCGGTCGTCGAACCGGCCGAGGGCTTCGTCGCGGGCGACGCCCTGGCCGCGGAGATCCTGCACCACTGCGAACGGCAGCTCGCCGGCTACAAACGCCCCAAGACGGTCGATTTCATCGAGACGATGCCCCGCGACCCGAACGGCAAGCTCTACAAGCGGCGGCTGCGCGACCCGTACTGGGAGGGGCACGACCGCCCGCTGTGACGCCGGCCGCGGCGTCGCTGCGGCCGCGCGCCCCGGGCCCGCCACGTCGAGCGATGCCGTGAGAAAAGCCACGTCACGGCCCCGGAGGCGCGCCTTGCGCCGCACTGGCGGGACACTTCTGGCAACTTGGCTGATATGAGTACGACTGCGCGCAGATCTCCCCTGACCGACTGGACCGTGGTGGTCCCCGTGGTGGCGCTGGTCGCGCTCGTCTTCAGCTGGGGGCGGGACCTACCCGGCTTCGCGGTGGCGCTCGTCGCGCTCTGCCTCGCGGGCGCGGTGCTGGCGGCCGTCCACCACGCCGAGGTCGTCGCCCACCGGGTCGGGGAGCCCTTCGGCTCCCTGGTCCTCGCCGTGGCGGTCACCGTGATCGAAGTGGCGCTCATCGTCACCCTGATGGCCGACGGCGGCGACAAGACCGCCTCCCTGGCCCGGGACACGGTCTTCGCCGCCGTCATGATCACCTGCAACGGCATCGTCGGCATCTCGCTGCTGGTCGGCGCCCTGCGCAACCGGGTCGCCGTGTTCAACCCCGAGGGATCCGGTGCGGCCCTCGCCACCGTCGCGACCCTGGCCACCCTCAGCCTCGTCCTGCCGACCTTCACCACCAGCAAGCCGGGCCCGGAGTTCTCCACCGCGCAGCTCACCTTCGCCGCCGTCGCCTCGCTCGCCCTGTACGGGCTCTTCGTGGCCGTCCAGACGGTCCGTCACCGCAGCTACTTCCTGCCCGTGGACACCGGACAGGGGCCCGGCGGCGGCGAGGACCACGCGGAAGCGCCCACCGCCCGCGCCGCGCTCATCAGCCTCGCCCTGCTGCTGGTCGCGCTCGTCGCCGTGGTCGGCGACGCCAAGGCCGTCTCCCCGACCATCGAGCGGGCCGTCGCGGCCGCCGGCCTGCCCCAGGCGGTCGTCGGTGTGATCATCGCCCTGCTCGTCCTGCTCCCCGAGACCCTCGCCGCCGTCCGGGCCGCCCGCCGCGACCGTGTGCAGACCAGTCTCAACCTCGCCTACGGATCCGCCATCGCCAGCATCGGCCTGACCATCCCGGCGATCGCCCTCGCCTCGATCTGGCTCTCCGGCCCGCTCCTGCTCGGCCTCGGCCCGATCCACATGGTGCTGCTCGCCCTCACCATCGTGGTCAGCGCCCTCACCATCGTCCCGGGGCGGGCCACCCTGCTCCAGGGCGGCGTGCACATCGTGCTGCTGGCCGCGTACCTCTTCCTGGCCGTCAGCCCGTGAAGAGCTGTGGCCAGGAAGGGGCACGCAGGGCACGCAGGGCATGCAGGGCATGCAGGGCATGCAGGGGGTGATCACCGCCGTTCGCGCACCAGGACCACCTTCAGCTTCGGCGAGGTGAGGATGTCCTGCTCGCAGAAACGTGCCGTGACCCAGCGCTCCTCGGCGTACATCCGGGTCTGGTCGGCGTAGTGCGGCGAGAGCGGGTTCGAGGACTGGCTGTACGTGAGCAGGGTGCGCGCCACCGGACAGCGGCCGCCGTCCCAGCCGACCGCCTGGATGTGGCTGGACCCGTGCGTGACCTCCGGGTAGCCGCCGGCCGCCGCGTTCCACGGCGCCTCGGTCTTGTTCCAGACGCCGAGCGCTTCAGTACCGCCGCCCACCGGCAGCCTGCGGCCGCCCCGGACCACGAACTGGTGCTCACCCAGCGGGGCGTCCAGCGCGATGCCGGCCGCCTTCAGCTCCGCCACCGCGTCCGCGAACGCCCGCCCGATGCCGGGCGCCGTCCGGTTGAGCGTCCGGGGCGTGCGTACGGGGTCGGCCGCCGAGAACGGCACCAGCCACAGGTCCTTGGCCGGGGTCGAGGCCGTCAGCCTGCGCCAGAACCGGTCGAAGAGCAGCGCGCCGCGGCTGGCGCTGTCGGTCGTACGGTCCCAGCCCGCCAGCACCCCGCAGGCCGCCGAGACGTCCACCGCGCCGCCGTCGCTCGCCGTCGCCGTCCCGCCCGGCAGGGCGGCGCACGCCTTCGCCGCGTCCGCCGCCGCCAGATCACCGGCCGGCACCCGGTTCGCGAACTGCTGCTTCTGCAGGTCGGCCACGGTCAGCCGGCCCCTCGCGGCCATCGCGGCCACGTCCTCGACCGCGCCGCGGGTGCGCAGCGAGCGCGGGGTGGCGACGCTGCCCCAGATCCGCTCGTAGCCCGTCAGCGGCCGGTCGGCGTTGGCCAGCCAGGCGCTGTCGTTGGAGTTCTCGGCGTACGGGGCGTCCCGCAGCGTCGGCGCCTTCCCCGGGCCGAAGACGCCCGGCTGCACCGCGTCCGGATCCGAGCCGATCGCGCAGTCACCGCGCGAGCCGTCCAGCACCGCCAGCCCCGAGGCCGGGTACGTGGCCCGGCCCAGCGGGGTGGAGCAGCGGGCCGCCAGCTCGTCGGTGATCCGGGGGAGCACCTGGGTCTGGGTGAAGAGGGTGCCGCCCGCGGAGTCGGCGGCCACGGTGTTGACCCAGGGCAGGCCCTGGGTGCGCCCGAGGGCGTCCTGGATCCCGGCCACCGAGCGGGCCCTGCCCATCGCGAGGGCGGTGTCGGAACCGCGCAGGTTCATGGCGTTCGGGTCGTTCAGCGCGTACGCCGTCTGCGCGGTCCACGGCAGGGGAAGGCCCGGGCCGAGGTCCGAGACCACCGGTCCGTAGCGGGTCCACCACTGGGTGCGGGTGACCGGGGCGCCGCCCGCCACGGGGACGGTGACGGTCCGCCGGGTCATCCGTTCCGGCGTGCCGTCGACGAGGTAGGCGGTCGGGTCGGCCGGGTCCAGGGCGAGCTGCTGGAGGTTGACGGGGGTGCCGGTGGCGACCGTGTGGCTCCAGGCCACCTTCTCGTTGAAGCCGATGCTGACCACGGCGGTGCCGAGCAGAGAGGCGCCCGAGACGTTCAGCTCGCCCGGGACGGTCTGCTGGAACTGCCAGAAGCGGCGCCCGCCGTGCCAGGGGTAGTGCGGGTTCCCGAGGAGCAGGCCACGGCCGCTCGCCGTGGTGGATCCGGCGAAGGCCACCGCGTTGGAGCCCATGTCGTAGCGGCCGGTGTCGAAGAACTCCCGCGCGGCCTCGGCGGCGGCCGCCGGATCGGCCGCCGGGTCGGCCTGCGGGCGCGCGGTGGGGCCGGTCGGCGAGCCCGCGGTGCCCGGGGGCTGCGCGGCCGTGATGCCGTCGATGCCGCGGCCCTGGCCGCCGAGGACCGAGACCGCGAAGGCGCGGGCGGCCACATCGGCCGTGGTGACCGGGCGGACCCAGCCGGCGCCTTTGCACGCCGGGTCGGTGACCTCGTTCTGGGCCAGCCAGGCGTTGTACCCGGCGGCCCAGCCGCGCATCAGGTCTTTGAGGTTCTGGGTGGGACCGGCCGGGGCGGGGGTCGCCAGCAGCTTCTCCACGGTGCCGGACTCCCGCACCCCCTTGAAGTACAGGTCGCTGGAGAGGTTCTTCGTGGCCGAGGAGAGCGAGAAGTCGGGCGCCGCGTCCGGGCCGAACCAGCGCGAACGCTCACCGGCGACGGTCACGAACCCGTCCGCGAGGACACAGACCTGGTCGGCGGCCTGGGCCCAGCCGGTGCCGAAGCCGAGCCGCGGGTAATCGGGGGCGAGGATGTGCGGGATGCCGTTCTCGGTGTACCGGATGACGGCGGACAGACCGCCGCCGACGGCGCTCCGGCCGTCGGGCGCCGCGGCCGCCGAGGCCTGGGGCACGGCGGCCGTCGCGGCGAGCAGGGCGGCGCCGGTGAGGGCGGCGCGGCGGAGTATCGGACGAGTGCTGAGATGCAACAGTCCTCCCGAGTAGCCCGTGGATGGGCGTGGTTAGCCGTTGGACAGGCGGTACGTCCGTGCCCCCTCACTCATTCAGCCCATCCGATGATCTGTCAACATCCCGTTCGGTATCCGGTTATTGACCTTGGGCGTACGGGAGGACGAGGATCGCGCCATGACGGCAGACCGGGCGGTGCGGGCAGTGCGAGCGGTGCGGGACAACACGGTCGACGGGCTGGTGCACGACAGCGCGCGGCGGGTCCCCGACCGCCCGGCCGTGCGCTACCGCGAACGCACCTGGACGTACGCGGAACTCGACGCGGCCGTCACCACCGGCGCCGCCGTGCTGCGGGAGCGGTACGGGCTGGACGGCGGCGACCGGGTCGCCACCTTCGCCCACAACTCCGACGCCTACCTCCTGGCATTCCTCGCCTGCGCCCGCGCCGGGCTCATCCACGTCCCGGTCAACCAGAACCTCACCGGCGAGGACCTCGCGTACATCCTGGACAACTCCGCGAGCGCCTTGGTCCTCGCCGATCCCGGCCTGGCGGGGCGGATCCCCGACGGGTACCCGGTACGGGCGCTGCGCGACGCCCCCGGTTCCTTCCTGGCGGAGCTGGCCGAGCCGCTGCCCTTTGAGGCCGACCGGGATCCGGGCACGCCGGCGCAGCTCCTCTACACCTCGGGGACCACCGCCCTGCCCAAGGGCGCGATGATGACCCACCGGGCCCTCGCCCACGAGTACGAGAGTGCGATCGAGGCGCTGGACCTGGACGGGGACGACCGGCCCGTGCACTCACTGCCGCTCTACCACTCGGCGCAGATGCACGTCTTCCTGCTGCCCTACCTGGCGGTGGGGGCACGGAACACGATCGTGGACGCACCGGTCGCGGAGCGGATCTTCGACCTGGTCGAGGCCGGGGAGGCGGACAGCCTCTTCGCCCCGCCGACGGTGTGGATCGGCCTCGCCAATCACCCGGAGTTCGCGGTGCGTGAGCTGGGCGCGCTGCGGAAGGCGTACTACGGGGCCTCGATCATGCCGGTCCCGGTCCTGGAACGCCTGCGCGAGCGACTGCCGGGGCTCGGCTTCTACAACTGCTTCGGCCAGAGCGAGATCGGCCCGCTGGCCACGGTGCTCGGACCGGCGGAGCATGAGGGGCGGATGGACTCCTGCGGGCGGCCGGTGCGCCACGTCGAGGCGAAGGTCGTCGACGAGGACGGCAAGGACGTGCCGGACGGAACGGCGGGCGAGGTGGTCTACCGCTCGCCCCAGCTCTGCCTGGGGTACTGGAACGACCCGGTGGCCACGGAGAAGGCCTTCCGGGACGGCTGGTTCCGCTCGGGCGACCTCGCGGTGCGTGACGCGCAGGGGTACTTCACGGTCGTGGACCGGGTGAAGGACGTCATCAACTCCGGCGGGGTCCTGGTCGCCTCACGGCAGGTGGAGGACGTGCTCTACACCCACCCCGGCGTGGCCGAGGCGGCGGTGGTGGGGCTGCCCGACGAGCGATGGATCGAGGCCGTCACCGCGGTGGTGGTGCCGCGCGCAGAGGCGGGGGAGGTGACGGAGGCGGAGCTGATGGCCTACGCGCGGGAGAGGCTCGCCCACTTCAAGGCGCCGAAGCGGGTGGTCTTCGTGGACGCCCTTCCGCGCAACGCCAGCGGCAAGATCCTCAAGCGGGAACTGCGCGACCGCTTCGCGGAGCCCGGCCGCTGATGCCCGGCCCCTGACGCCGGACGGGGGAGCCCGGCGGGGGAGCCCGGTCAGCCGGGGCGCGGAGGGTGTGCGGCGGGGCCCTCGGGAGGGAAGAGCCCGCTGCGCCGCAGCCGCCGCAGGGTCAGGTGTTCGTGCACGAGCCGGCCGACGAGCGCGCCGCCGTAGACCACGAAGCCGACGCCGACCAGCCAGGACTGCACGACGAGCAGGGTGCCGAAGGGGCCGTAGATCACCGCGTTGGAGGCGATGAGCGGGGAGAACACCAGCTGCGAGAAGATCCGCAGCCCCAGCAGCCCGAGGCTGGTGGCGACCGCCCCCGGCACCAGGGCGCGCCAGCGGACCCGCCCGCCGAGCAGCAGGCGCTGCGAGACGATGAAGAACAGGCAGGTGCCGACGAGGTCGCCCAGAGCTCCGAGGACCGTGCCGATGGCGTCGTTCGACGGCGAGGGGATCCCCACGAGCAGGCCGAGGTAGCAGACGAGCAGGGCGAGCCAGACGACGTGCAGCCACATGGTGTGCCAGCGCGCGGTCGGCAGGTCCCACACCTTCTCGTAGCCGGTCTGTACGGCCGAACCGAAGGTCAGGCCGAACACCGCGAGCGCGGCCAGACCGAACGCGGTGGTCCGCTCCAGCGCCAGGTCCGCGGCGCCGAACAGCATCTCCACCCGCACCCGCGAGGCCTCCGTCACCCCGAGGGCCTGGCCGAGCCAGCGGCCGAAGCCCGAGCCGCTCCCGGGTGCAGCGGCCGCCACGACCACCAGCAGCGGCACCAGGGTGAGGAAGCCGAGGGCCGCGAAGCCCATCGCCCGGTGCATCAGCTCCATCTCCCGGCCACGGCTCCAGGCCAGCCCGATCTGGGAGCCCTGGAGCCGGTCGTAGAGCTGTCGGACGGTGGAGATCACACCTCATGCACTACCCCCGAGCGCCGGCCCGCTCCCGGGAGCCACCCCCAAATGGGCCCGAAGGGGTGGTTTCAGCCGCCCGGACGCGTGTCCCTCGCCTCCCCGGCTCCGCGGAGGTCGACCAGTCTCTTGATCTTCCCCACCGAACGCTCCAGCGTCTCCGGGTCGACCACCTCGACCCGGACGGAGACCCCGACCCCCTCCTTGACGGCCCGGACCACGGCGGCGGCCGCTTCCCGCCGCCGCTCGGCGTCCGTCTCCCGACGCGCCTCCACCCGTACCGTCAGGGCGTCCATCCGGCCCTCCCGGCTCAGCCGCAGCTGGAAGTGGGGAGCCAGGCCCGGTGTCCGGAGCAGGACCTCCTCGATCTGTGTCGGGTACACGTTCACCCCGCGCAGGATGATCATGTCGTCGCTGCGCCCCGTGATCTTCTCCATCCGGCGGAAGGCCGGCCGGGCCGTTCCGGGCAGCAGCCGCGTCAGGTCCCGGGTGCGGTAGCGGATGACGGGCATGGCCTCCTTGGTGAGGGAGGTGAACACCAGCTCGCCGGGCTCGCCCTCCGGCAGCACCGCGCCGGTCAGCGGATCGACCACCTCGGGATAGAAGTGGTCCTCCCAGATGTGGAGGCCGTCCTTGGTCTCCGCGAACTCCTGCGCCACGCCCGGTCCGATGACCTCGGACAGGCCGTATATGTCCACCGCGTCGATATCCAGCCGTTCCTCGATCTCCCGGCGCATCTCCTCGGTCCACGGCTCGGCACCGAAGATCCCCGTCCGCAACGAGGTGGCGCGCGGATCGATCCCCTGGCGCTCCATCTCGTCCAGCAGGGTCAGCATGTAGGACGGCGTCACCATGATGACCTCCGGCCGGAAGTCCTCGATGAGCCGGACCTGCCGGTCCGTCATCCCGCCCGACGCGGGCACGACCGTACAGCCGAGGCGCTCGGCGCCGTAGTGCGCGCCCAGGCCACCGGTGAACAGCCCGTACCCGTAGGCGATGTGGATGATCTGGCCGGGCCGTCCGCCCGCCGCCCGTATGGACCGGGCGACGACGTCCGCCCAGGTGGCGAGGTCCCCGTCGGTGTACCCGACGACGGTCGGCCGCCCTGTGGTGCCGCTCGAGGCGTGGATGCGACGCACCTGCGAGCGCGGCACGGCGAACATCCCGAAGGGGTACTGGTCGCGCAGATCGGCCTTGGTGGTCAGGGGGAACAGGGAGAGGTCGGCGAGGGAGCGGCAGTCGTCGGGATGCACACCGGCCTTGTCGAAGGCTTGGCGGTAGAACGGCACCTTCTCGTACGCGCGGTGCAGGGTCGCGCGCAGCCGGGTGAGCTGGAGGGCGGCCAGCTCGTCGCGGCCCAGCCGCTCGCCCGTGTCGTGGAGATCCGTGTACACCGCCATGCCGTCACCTCACCAGGAGAAACCGACCGATCATTCGGTAGATTGCCAGGAATCCGCAGGTTAAATCAATGACTCGAACGAGTGATCGTCTTTTATGTTGGCCGGCATGCCTACCTTCACCACCTACGACGGAACCGAACTCGCCTACCACCTCCAGGGCCACGGTGAGCCGCTGGTCTGCATCCCGGGCGGCGCCATGCGGGCCTCCGCCTACCTGGGAGACCTCGGCGGACTGGCGGAAGGCCGCCTTCTGATCCTCCTCGACCTGCGCGGCACGGGCGACTCCGCGGTACCGGCGGACGAGTCGACGTACCGCGTCGACCACCAGGTCGGCGACGTCGAGGCGCTGCGGGCGCACCTGGGCCTGGAGCGCATGGACCTCCTCGCCCACTCCGCCGGCGGCAACCTCGCCCAGCTCTACGCGGCCGCGCACCCCGAGCGGCTGCGCCGGACCGTCCTGGTCACCCCGACCGCGTGGGCGGTGGACCTCCCGGTCGCCGCGGAGGACCGGCTGGAGGGGGCCCGGCTGCGGGCGGGCGGCGAGCCGTACGACACGGCCATCGCGGCCTACGAGCGGATCCTCGCGGACACCGCCCACGGCGAGGAGGACTGGGAGCTGGCCGCGCCGGTGTTCTACGGGAAATGGGACGCGACGGCCCGGGCGCACTGGGCGGCGAACGCACGGCAGCAGAACGAGAAGGCCGCCGAGGCCTACGCGGGCCCCGGAGCCTTCGACCCGCCCGCCACGCGTGCGGCGCTCCGCCGGGTCGCGGGCGAGGTCCTGGTACTGGCCGCGGAACTGGACGGAAACCCCCGCCCCGCCCTGGCGGCCCGGCTCGCCACGCTGTTCCCGCGGGGCGCGGTCGACGTCCAGCCGCGGGCCGGCCACTTCCCGTGGCTGGACGACGCGGCCTGGTTCGCGGCCCGTGTGGAGCGGTTCCTGGCGGAAGGCGTCTGAGGGCGCGGCGCGGCGGGGGCTCGTCGGGCGGTGGTTCATCAAGATCGGCGGGATGGCAGACTGACCGGCCGTACCGCGAACCGAGAGGACCGACATCATCGTGCGACGGATAGTGGTGCTCACAGCCCTGGCGTCCCTGGCCTTGACGGCGTTGGCGGCGGCCGCCGGCGCGTTTTTGCTGCGGGACCTCGGCCCGCTGCCTCCGCGGTTCTCGGGTCCGCCGCTGCCTCGCGAAACGGTGGTGTCGGAGATGACCTCGATCCTGGCGGCGGAGGGCATCACGGTTGAGCGGGAACCCTCCGGGGTTCTGGGCAAGTGCCACGAACGGCTCTCGGGGCGTCACGCGCCGGAGACGGTGGACGCCGCCATGAAAGCGGCCCTCGCGCGGGCCCGTTCCGAGTACGGCTGGCAGAACGGCCCCGACACCGGCGGGGCGTCGGTGACCCTGACGAAGAACAACTGGACGGCCCTGGCCACCTTTGCGGGTGACCCCGCACCGGGTCTGCAGGCGCCGGTCATCGTCTCGCTGATCTGCGTGGACGGGGACGACGCCTCCACCGCCCCCGCCGCACCTTCCGCCCCGGCCCTCACACCCGCACCCGCGCCGTCCTGAGCGAACGCCGGGCGTACGACCCGTATGCCCCGACCCCGTACGACCCGTACGCCCCGACCCGTACGCCCCGACCCGTACGGCCCGCCGGCCGGTGCCCTTCCGGCGGGCCCCGGCCGCCGACGGGCGCGGACGATCAGGCCGTGTCCGCCTCCGTCGCCACCGCCTTCGCCCAGCGGTAGTCCGCCTTGCCGCTCGGGGACCGCTGGATGGCGGGTGCGATGACCAGCTGCCGCGGGATCTTGTAGCCCGCCAGCCTGGTGCGGCAATGGCTCTGGATCTGGTCCAGGGACGGCGCCTCGGCACCCTCCCGGACCTGGACCACCGCGGCCACATGGCTGCCCCAGGTCGCGTCCGGGACCCCCGCCACCAAGGCGTCGTACACGTCGGGGTGGGACTTCAGGGCCTGTTCGACCTCCTCCGGATACACCTTCTCACCACCCGTGTTGATGCACTGCGAGCCGCGCCCGAGCACCGTGACGATGCCCTGCTCGTCGACGGTCGCCATGTCTCCGAGCAGCACCCAGCGCTCCGTGCCCTTCTGGAAGAAGGTCTCGGCGGTCTTGGCCGGGTCGTTGTAGTAGCCGAGCGGGACGTGCCCGCGCTGGGCGAGGCGACCGGGCTCGCCGACCGCCACCGGCTCGTGCGTCACCGGATCCACCACCTGCGTACGGTCGTTGACCACCAGGCGGAAGCCCTTCTCCGGTCCGGAGTCGTCCGCCGCCCGGCCGTTGGACCCGGATTCGGACGACCCGAAGTTGTTCAGGAGCAGCACGTTCGGCACCAGCCGCTGGAACTCGGCCCGCACCGTCTCCGACATGATCGCCCCGGACGAGGAGACGCTGAACAGCGACGACAGGTCCGTGCCCTTGAGCGGGCCGTTCAGGGCGTCGATCAGCGGCCTCAGCATCGCGTCGCCGACCAGCGACACGCTGGAAACCTTCTCCTTCTCGATCGTACGGAGCACTTCCTCCGGCGCGTACTTCCGGTGGATGACCACCCGCTGGCCGTAGTTGAAGGCGATGAACGAGGTCAGCGTCGACGTGCCGTGCATCAGCGGGGGCGCGGGGAAGAAGGTGAGCCCGGCGCCCCGCGCCGCGACCCGCTCGGCCAGTTCCTCGGGCCGCTTCACCGGCTCGCCCGAGGGCTCGCCGCCGAAGAGTCCGGCGAAGAAGAGGTCCTCGGCCCGCCACATCACGCCCTTGGGCATGCCCGTGGTGCCGCCGGTGTAGATGATGAACAGGTCGTCGGGGCTGCGCGGCGGGAATCCGCGCCCGGGTGATCCGGCCGCCTCGGCGTCCGCGTACGGGACGGGCGCGATCGACGGTTCGGGGGCGCCCTCGGGGGCCTGGCCGACCCGGATCAGGTGCCGGAGCTTCGTCGTCTGCGGCAGCGCGGCCGCGACCCGCTCGGTGAACTCGCCCTCGAATACGAGGGCGGCGAGATCGGCGTCGTTGTAGAGGTAGACGAGTTCCTCCTCCACGTACCGGTAGTTGACGTTCACCGGCACCAGCCGCGCCTTCAAGCAGGCCAGCACCGTCTGCAGGTACTCGATCCCGTTGTAGAGGTGAAGGCCCAGGTGCTCGCCGGCCGTCAAGCCGCTGTCGAGCAGGTGGTGGGCGATCCGGTTCGCCGCCGTGTCGAGCTCCGCGTACGTCAGGCGGCGCTCGGCGCCGGTCCCGGGGTGGTCCACGTACACGAGGGCCTCACGGTCCGGGACCACGTCCACGACCGACTCGAACAGGTCGGCAAGGTTGTACTCCACCGTTCCTCCTGACCCTGGATGTTCCCGGAGTTCCCGACGACCGGCCATGTGGCCGGCCTGCTCCGGCGGTCATTAGAGCGCCGGAGCAGGCAACTGGGAAGGGCAGCATCCAAGAAATCTGACTGGGTGTCAGAAAACTATTGAACTGCACCCTCCCCTACTGCAACCTGTTCTAGGTCTTGAGACGGGAGGACGGCAATGGGTGGGACGGAACACCTGACCGTGGACCGGCACGGCGCCACGCTGGTGCTCACCATGAACAGGCCCGAGGCGAAGAACGCGCTCTCGCTGCCGCTGCTGGTGGGGCTGTACGACGGCTGGCTGGAGGCGGACGCCGACGACGGGATCCGCTCGGTGGTCCTCACCGGCGCGGGCGGGGACTTCTGCGCCGGAATGGACCTCAAGGCCCTGGCCGGGAAGGGCATGGCGGGCGACCTGTACCGGGACCGCCTGAAGGCCGACCCCGACCTGCACTGGAAGGCGATGCTGCGCCACCACCGGCCGCGCAAGCCGGTGATCGCGGCGGTGGAGGGCTACTGCGTGGCCGGCGGGACCGAGATCCTGCAGGGTACGGACATCCGGGTGGCGGCCGAGGGCGCGACCTTCGGGCTGTTCGAGGTCAAGCGCGGACTCTTCCCGATCGGTGGCTCCACGGTGCGGCTGCCGCGCCAGATCCCGCGTACGCACGCCCTGGAGATGCTGCTGACCGGCCGCCCGTACTCCGCCGCCGAGGCCGAGCGGATCGGTCTGGTCGGGCGGGTGGTGCCGGACGGTACGGCGCTGGCGGCGGCCCTGGAGATCGCGGAGCGGATCAACGCGTGCGGGCCGCTGGCGGTGGAGGCGGTCAAGGCGTCGGTCTACGAGACCGCCGAGATGACGGAGCGGGAGGGGCTGGCCTCGGAACTCCTGCGGGGGTGGCCGGTCTTCGACACCGCCGATGCGAAGGAGGGGGCGCGGGCGTTCGCCGAGAAGCGGCCCGCGGTGTATCGGCGCGAGTAGTTCGGCACGCCGTGGCCGTGGCCGTGGCCGTGGCCGTGGCCGTGGCCCTGCCCGGGTGCGGCGCCGTTGCCGGGGGCGCTGCCGCCGGACCCCCGCGCCTCAAACGCCGGCGGGGCTGAAAAGAGCGCCTCAATCGCCGGCGGGGCTGCGAAGGCGCCTCGAACGCCGGCGGGGCTGAAAGTGCCGGCGGGGCTGACAACATCGGAATCGATCGCATCGGAGAATCGCCATGACAGCTCCCTCCCCACCGGAGGTGCTCCGCGCGCCGCTCATCGTCGAGTTCCCCTTCACCCGGTCCCTCGGGCCCGTCCAGAGCGCCTTCCTCACCGGGCTGCGCGAGGGCACCGTCCTCGGGGTGAAGACCTCCGACGGCAAGGTGATGGTCCCGCCCGTCGAGTACGACCCCGTCACCGCCGAGGAGATCCGCGAGCTCGTCGAGGTCGCCGCCACCGGCACCGTCACCACCTGGGCGTGGAACGACCGGCCCCGCCCCCAACAGCCCCTGGACACCCCCTTCGCCTGGGTGCTGGTCAAGCTCGACGGCGCCGACACCGCCCTCCTGCACGCCCTCGACGCGCCCGGCCCCGACGCCGTCCGCACCGGCATGCGCGTCCGCGTCCGCTGGGCCGCCGAGCGCACCGGCGCCATCACCGACATCGCCTGCTTCGAACCGTACGACGGCCCCGCGGGCGGGGACGCCGTCCCGCACGACGGGGGCTTCGCCGACGCCGTCACCGGCATCGTCGCCGAGGCCCGCCTCGACTACGTCTACAGCCCCGGCCGCGCCCAGACCGCGTACATCAACGCCCTCTCCGAGCGGCGGACCGTCGGCGAGCGCTGCCCCTCCTGCCACAAGGTGTACGTCCCGCCGCGCGGCGCCTGCCCCACCTGCGGGGTGGCCACCACCGACCGCGTGGAGGTCGGCCCGGCCGGCACGGTCACCACCTACTGCATCGTCAACATCAAGGCGAAGAATCTCGACATCGAAGTCCCCTACGTCTACGCCCACATCGCCCTCGACGGCGCCGGCCTCGCCCTCCACGGCCGGATCGGCGGCATCCCCTACGACCAGGTCCGCATGGGCCTGCGCGTCGAGCCCGTATGGACCGAGGGCGGCCGCTACCCCGACCACTACCGGCCCACCGGCGAACCGGACGCGGACTACGACGCGTACAAGGAGCTCATCTGATGGCCCGATACGCCCGCGAGGTCGCGGTGGTCGCCTTCGCGCAGAGCGACCACCTGCGCCGCACCGACGAGCTCAGCGAAGTCGAGATGGTCATGCCGGTCCTGCACCAGGTGCTGGCCGCCACCGGCCTGAAGGCCGGCGAGATCGGCTTCACCTGCTCCGGCTCCAGCGACTACCTGGCCGGCCGGGCCTTCTCCTTCACCATGACCCTCGACGGCGTCGGCGCCTGGCCGCCGATCTCCGAGTCGCACGTCGAGATGGACGGGGCCTGGGCCCTCTACGAGGCCTGGGTCAAGATCCAGACCGGCGAGGCCGACACCGCGCTCGTCTACTCGTACGGGAAGTCCTCACCCGGTTCGGTGCGCGACGTGCTGACCCGCCAGCTCGACCCGTACTACGTCGCCCCGCTCTGGCCCGACGCGGTGGCCCTGGCCGCCCTCCAGGCCCAGGCCCTGATCGACGCCGGCGAGACCGACGAGAGCGCCCTGGCCGCCGTCGGAGCACGCAGCCGGGACGCGGCCGCCGCCAACCCGCACGCCCAGCTCCGCGGCCCCGTCCCGCAGGGCGACTACCAGGTCAGGCCGCTGCGCACCGGAGACTGCCCGCCCGTGGGCGACGGTGTGGCCGCCGTCGTCCTGGCCGCCGGCGACCTCGCGCGCCGGCTGTGCGAGCGCCCCGCCTGGATCACCGGCATCGACCACCGCATCGAGGCCCACAGCCTGGGCCTGCGCGACCTCACCGACTCCCCGTCCACCCGGCTCGCCGCCGAACACGCCGGCCTCTTCGAAGCCCCCGTGGACACGGCCGAACTGCACGCTCCGTTCTCCTCCCAGGAGGTCGTGCTCCGCAAGGCCCTCGGACTCGGCGACGACGTGACCGTCAACCCCTCCGGGGGAGCGCTCGCCGCCAATCCGATGATGGCCGCCGGCCTGATCCGCATCGGCGAGGCGGCCGCCCGGATCCACCGCGGCGCATCGCAGCGGGCCGTCGCCCACGCCACCTCCGGCCCCTGCCTCCAGCAGAACCTGGTCGCCGTCCTGGAAGGGGACGCACGGTGAGTAAAGAGCCCGTGGCCATCGTCGGGATCGGCCAGACCAAGCACGTGGCGGCCCGCCACGACGTCTCCATCGCCGGACTGGTCCGCGAGGCGGCGGCGCGCGCCCTCGCGGACGCCGAACTGACCTGGGCGGACATCGACGCGGTCGTCATCGGCAAGGCCCCCGACTTCTTCGAGGGGGTGATGATGCCCGAGCTGTACCTGGCGGACGCCCTCGGCGCGGTCGGCAAGCCCATGCTGCGCGTGCACACGGCCGGTTCGGTCGGCGGGTCCACCGCCCTGGTCGCCTCGAACCTGGTGGCGGCCCGCGTCCACCGCACCGTCCTCACCCTCGCCTTCGAGAAGCAGTCCGAATCCAACGCCATGTGGGGCCTGTCGCTCCCCGTCCCCTTCCAGCAGCCGCTGCTCGCCGGTGCGGGCGGCTTCTTCGCCCCGCACGTGCGCGCGTACATGCGGCGCACCGGTGCGCCGGACACGGTGGGCTCGCTGGTGGCGTACAAGGACCGGCGCAACGCGCTCAAGAACCCGTACGCGCACCTGCACGAGCACGACATCACCCTGGAGAAGGTCCAGGCCTCGCCGATGCTGTGGGACCCGATCCGCTACTCGGAGACCTGCCCCTCCTCGGACGGCGCGTGCGCGATGATCCTCACCGACCGGGCGGGCGCGGCCCGTTCGCCGAAGCCGGCTGCCTGGGTGCAGGGCGGGGCGATGCGCAGCGAGCCCACCCTCTTCGCCGGCAAGGACTTCGTCTCGCCGCAGGCCGGCAAGGACTGCGCGGCCGACGTCTACCGCCAGGCCGGCATCACCGACCCGCGCCGCGAGATCGACGCGGTCGAGATGTACGTACCGTTCTCCTGGTACGAGCCGATGTGGCTGGAGAACCTCGGCTTCGCGGCGGAGGGTGAGGGCTGGAAGCTCACGGAGGCCGGGGTCACCGAACTCGACGGGGACCTTCCGGTCAATCCGTCGGGCGGTGTGCTGTCCACCAACCCGATCGGCGCCTCCGGCATGATCCGCTTCGCGGAGGCGGCCCTCCAGGTCCGCGGTCAGGCCGGGGAACACCAGGTTCCGGGAGCCCGCCGGGCACTGGGGCACGCCTACGGCGGCGGCGCGCAGTTCTTCGCGATGTGGCTGGTGGGGGCACAGGAGCCGACCTCCTGAACACAGGCCCGGCCGACGACGGAGGGGCCGGCCGGGGAGCCGGACCGGCCACGGGTGACTCACCGTGGCCTGTCCGGCACCCGCTGCGGTGGTTAACCTTGCCCCCGGACGACGTACCGGGAGGAGCACGCACGTGGCCGAGAGCATGACTTCACAGCCCCTCGCTGGCTGGGGGAAGCCGGACCTCGATCTCACCGAGGCGGACTGGCAGTCGAGCAGCCGGGGAGCGGGCGACGTCCAGATCGCCTTCGTCGAGGGCTTCATCGCGATGCGCAACAGTGAGCGTCCCGAGAGCCCTTCACTGATCTTCTCGCCGGACGAGTGGCACAAGTTCGTGCTGAACGCGCGGGGCGGTGAGTTCGACCTGACCTGAGCCGACCCGACCCCGACCGGGCGGTCCTTCGCCCGGTCCGGGGGTCTGCGGCCCTCCGCGGAAACGGTGTTGCGCCCGGCGCGGGGGGCGCCGATGCTGAAGGGCCGGAGGTGGTGAAGGTGACCGGCATGGTGTTGGAGCTGTCCGTACGCGACTTGAGGCACGCGGACCTGGCGTCGTGCGGGTGGTCGGGCTCCGAGCACCACCTGGCCGGGGTCGCGCGGCAGTTGGAGCGCGCCCGGCTCGGTGAGGTCGACTACCTCGCGGTCTGTACCGCGACGGACGTTCCCGTGGCCAAGGGCGGCGTCGACTACCAGGCCGAGGAGGGCGTCGGAACGCTGTGGCAGCTGGCCGTCCACCCCGCACTGCAGTCGTGCGGCATCGGCACGTTCCTGATCGGAGCGGCTGAGGCGCGGATCAGGAACCGCGGACTGCTCCACGCCGAGCTGGGCGTGGAGGAGGACAACCCCCGGGCGCGGGCTCTGTACGAGCGGCTGGGCTACGTGGCCCGGGGCCGCCGGCCCGACGCGTGGACCGAGCAGGCCCCGGACGGGACGCTGCGCCGCCACGAGACGATGTGCACCGTGATGCGCAAGCGTCTTGCCTAGTGCTGTGACCCGGTGAACCTTTCCGGTCGCAGCACCAAGCCGTCTCTGCCGCGCGGTGGCCCGCCCCGACGGACCGCCCATAACGGGAGCGAAGCGATGGGTAGGGTGGCCGTATGAGCGGAGAGCACGATCTGCGGAAACTCCTGAGCGGCATGCGGCCCGAGCTGAACGAGGGGCGGTACGTCTTCTGCACCGTCGACGGCACCACCGTCCCCGCCGGGACCGCCCCCGTCGCCACCGTCCTCGAACCCGAGGGCCTCACCCTGGTACTGCGCCAGGAGGACGCCGACGCGGCCGGGCTCGCCTACGACTACACGGCCGGCTGGATCACCCTGCGGATCCACTCCGCCCTCGACGCCGTCGGGCTCACCGCCGCCTTCGCCACCGAACTCGGCGCACACGGCCTGAGCTGCAACGTCATCGCCGGCTACCACCACGACCACCTCTTCGTGGCCGCCGACCGGGCCGCCGAGGCCGTGGCCGTCCTGGAGGACCTCGCGGCCCGTTCCGTACACGACTGACGCCCCCCGGAAAAGAAGATCGGATTCTTTTCCGCACGGGGATCCCACGCGCTGCGCGCGGGCGTACGCTGATCCCCCGAACAGGCCTGGGGGGTACCAGCCATGACGGACCGCCGGACCCGCACACGGCGCGCGATGGTCGAACGCGATGCCGAACTCGCGATCGTCGACGAAGCCCTGGACCAGCTCACCGGCCCCGGGCCGGACGCGGGTGGCGCGCTGCTCGCCTTCTCCGGCCCCGCCGGACTCGGCAAGACCACCCTGCTCGCCGAACTGCGCCGCCGTGCCCTCGCCCGCAACTGCACCGTGCTCGCCGCGCGGGGCGGCGAACAGGAGCAGAGCCAGCCCTTCCACGTCGCCCGCCAGCTCATCCAGCCCCAGCTCGCCGGCACCTCCGAGCAGGAGCTGCGCGCCGCGCTCGGCGGCTGGTACTCCATCGTCGGCCCGGCCCTCGGACTCTGCGCCCCGGAACAGGGCGTCCCGCCCGACCCCCAAGGCCTGCGCGACGGGCTCGACTGGGTGCTCACCCACCTCGTCGTCAAGCGCGCCCCCGTCGTCCTGGTCCTCGACGACGCCCACTGGGCCGACCCCGAGTCCCTCGGCTGGCTCGCCGCCTTCGCCCCGCGCGCCGAACACCTGCCGCTGCTCCTCGTCGTCGCCTACCGCCCCGACGAACTGCCCGCCCACGCCGACGCCTTCCGTACGCTGCCCGGCCGGGCGGGACAGCGCCCGCTGCCCCTGGCCCCGCTCACCCCGGCCGCCGTCGCCACCCTGGTCCGCGAGGCCGTCGGCGCACACGCCGACGACGCCTTCTGCCAGGAGGCCTGGGCCGTCACCACCGGCAACCCCTTCGAGGCCGTCGAACTCACCGCCAAGGTCCGCGGCAAAGGCCTGCCCCCGGTCGAGTCGAACGCCCCGCAGCTGCGCGACCTCGCCGCCGCCCAGCGCGGCAGCGGCCTCGTCGCCCGCCTCGAACGCCTCGGCCCCTCCACCGTCCGCTTCGCCTGGGCCTGCGCCGTCCTCGGCACCGCCATCCCGCAGGACCTCGCCGCCCGGGTCGCCGCCCTCGGCGCCGAGGAAGCCTCGGACGCCACCCGGCGACTGCGTGACGCCCGCATCCTCTCCGCGGCCGCCGCCGAGGAACCCGAGGCCGGCGCCGGGCTGGAGTTCGTCCACCCGCTCATCGCCACCTCCATCTACCGGGCCATCCCCGACGCGCTCCGCGTCGCCCTGCACGGCAAGGCCGCGGCGGCCGTCGTCGACGCCGGACTCGGCTCCTCCGCAGCCGCCCGCCACCTGCTGGAGACCCACCCCGAGAACGACCCCTGGGTCGTACGCATCCTGCGCGAGGCCGCCGGCGAGAACCTGCGGGCCGGCGCCCCCGAAGCCGCCCGCCGCCAGCTCGCCCGCGCGCTGCTCGAACCCCCGGACTTCGACGAACGCGCCGCCGTCCTCTACGAGCTGGGCTGCGCCTCCCTGCTCACCGAGCCCGCCAACACCGTCAACCACCTGCGGGCCGCCCTCGCCGAGCCCTCCGACGACCCGGCCCTGCGCCAGGGCATCGTCATCCGGCTCGCCCAGGTCCTCGCCCACAGCGACCGGCTCGCCGAGGCCTCCGAATCACTCGCGCGGGAGATCCCGTACACCCAGGACGTACGCGCCCGGCTGCGCCTGCAGTCCGAGCAGTTCATGTGGGACGCCTTCAACGCCGCCGAGACCGACTCCCCGGCCCGCTCCCGCCGGCTCGCCCGCCTCGCCGACCGGCTGACCGGGCGCGACCTCACCGAGCGGTACATCATCGGGCTGCGCGCCTGGGACGCCTGCCTGCGGGGCGAGCCGGTCGACGTGGTGCTGCACCACGCCGGACGGGTCCTGGAGCGGCCCTTCAGCTGGGCCCACGAGGACCGCGGCTTCGAGGTCCCGGTCCTGGTCGCGATGGCCCACATGTACACCGACCGGCCCGGACGCGCCGAGGAGCTGTTCGAGGCGGGCACCGCCGAGTTCGAGCACCACGGCTGGCGCGGGGCGCACCTCTCCTTCGCCTACAGTCTGCGGGCCTACGTCCGCTACCGGCGCGGGCGGCTCGTGGAGGCCGAGGAACTGGCCCGGGCCGGGCTGCGGCTCGCCGAACGCGTGGGCCGCCGCACCCCCGTGCACTGGTACGCCATAGCCATCCTCCTCACCACCCTGCTCGCCCGGGGCCGGCCCGAGGAAGCCTGGGAGCTGGCCCGCGAGCACGAGTACGGAAGCCCCTTCCCGGCAGCCGTGGTCTTCCCCGACTCGCAGACCGTGTACGCCGAACTGCTCCTGTCCCGGGGCGAGGTGCAGGCGGCGATCGTCGAACTGGAGGCGGTCGACCGGCGGCTGACCCCGCGCGGCATCCAGAATCCGGCCTGGTGCCCGTGGCAGCTGCACCTGGCCCGGGCGGTCGCCACCGACGATCCGCAGCGGGCCCGCGCCCTCGCCGGCGACGCCGTCCGGCGGGCCCGCGCCTTCGGCGCCGCCTCGGGCATCGGCCAGGCCCTGCGGGTGGCGGCGCAGGTCGCCGCCCCCGAGGAGCGGGCCGGGCTCCTCCAGGAGGCGGTCGCCCTGCTCTCGGCCTCACCGGCGGGCTACGAACTGGGCTGCGCCCTGGCCGCGCTCGGTACCGAGCTGCGGGACGCGGACCTGCTGATGCAGGCCGTGGTGACGGCGCGCGAATGCGGCGCGGACGGGCTGGCCGCGGAGACCACCGACACCCTGCTGGGCCTGGGCGGCGCCCTGCCATGCGGGCTGGCATGGGAGGACGGGCTCACGGAGGAGGAGCGGCAGGCGGCGGACCTCGCCGTGCGCGCCGAGAAGGAGCCCGCGCCGGAGACCGTGGTGCTGCCCGCGCCGGACTGGGCACTGTCGGCGGCCTGCCGCAAGCTGGGCACCGACCGGACCGGGCTCAGGGACGCACTGGAGTCGTTCGCCCGTAGCTCAACGTGATCGGATCCGCCGCCCGGCGGGCAGGGTGGATCCCATGGATCATGACGAGAGGCTCGCCCCCTTCCGGACCGAGGCGGCAGCGTTCGAGAAGGCGGTGCGCCGGGCGTTCGACCTCGGAGAGCCGGTGCCCGCGGTGCCCGCGTGCCCCGGCTGGACGGTCACCGACCTCGTCCGGCACCTGGGCGGTGTCCACCGCTACCTCGCGCACGTGCTGCGCGAACGGCTCACGGTCCCGCCCGACCCCGCCGGCCTCACCCTCCCCGAGGTCCCCGGCGACCCGGACGCGCTGACCGACTGGTTCGCGCAGGGCGCCCGGGAGCTGGCGGAGCTCTTCCACGGGATGGGGCCGGACACGGCGGTCTGGACCTGGTCGGCGGAGCAGAGCACGGGATTCTGGCTCCGGATGCAGCTGATCGAGCTGGCCGTGCACCGCTGGGACGCCGAATCCGCGACCGGTACCCCGGGGCGCCTCGACCCGGCCGTGGCCGCGGACGCCGTGACCCAGACGATCGAGGTGATGGCCCCGGCCCGACGCGGCTGGCAGCAGGCACCGCCGGGCACGGGGGAGAGGTACCGCTTCCGGCGCACCGACGGTCCGGAATCCTGGACCGTCGTCTTCTCGGGGGACCAGGTCCTGCTGGAGCCCGGTGCCACCGCCCCGGCGGACGTCGAGGCCTCCGGGACCGCCTCCGACCTCGCCCTGTTCCTCTGGCGCCGCCTCCCGCCCACCGCCCTGCGCGTCACCGGCGACGCCGCCCTGCTCCCGCACTGGTTCACGCTCGTCCCCCCGGTCTGACGGCCGGGCCGGCGGGCCCGGCCCGGACAGGTCCCCGGATGCGGGCCCCCGGGCCGGAAAACTCGCGCGGCCACGTACCATGGCGGCATGTCCTTCCTCCGCCGCCACCGCGCCGCCACACCCGCCGGCCCGGACTTCGATGTCCTGGCCATGGACCCGGGGGACTGGCCGGGCAATCTCGGGGCCGGGCTGCTGCCCGCGCCCGACGGCAGCTGCCAGGGTGTCTTCCTCCGCTACGACCTGTTCGGCGGACGCGGCCCCGCGATGATCATCGGTAACCTCCCGGAGGGTTCCCCGGCCCGGGACCTCACCGACGGCCAGATCCCCTTCGAGGTGGCCCAGCTCCTCGACGCACTGGAGAACGACGAGGACGTCGAGGTCACCGGCGTCGAGGACTGCCCCGTCATGCAGGGCGACAACCTCCTCATCGTCCGGAAGATCAAGCTGTCGGAGTCCCGCATCTCCTGCGTCCAGTTCGACCGCAGTGACAACGTGCTGGTCACCATCGCCAGCTGGGACCGCCCGATCACCGATGACCTCTACGCCCTCCTGAAGCCGCTCCCCGCCGAGCTCTTCCAGCAGGGCTGAGCGTCCACATCCCCCGGCGCGGGCGTCACGCGTCCGCGATGGCGTTCGCCGCCACGTAGCCGAAGGTCATCGCGGGGCCGATCGTCGATCCGGCCCCCGCGTAGCTGTGGCCCATCACCGCCGCGCTCGCGTTGCCGGCCGCGTACAGTCCCGGGATCACCGAGCCGTCCGGGCGCAGGGCCCGCGCCCGGGCGTCCGTGACGATGCCGCCCTTCGTACCGAGATCCCCCGGCACGATCTTGAACGCGTAGAACGGCGGGACCCAGACGGGTGCCAGACACGAGTTCGGGTGCACGTTCGGGTCCGTGTAGTAGTGGTCGTACGCCGTGCCGCCCCGGTGGAAGTCGGCGTCGTCGCCGCTCCACGCCTGCGCGTTGAACCGCCCCAGCGTCGCGCGCAGCGCCGCCGCCGGGACCCCGATCTGACCGGCCAGCGCGTCCCAGGTCCACGCCTTCTTCGCAACCCCCGCCTGGTACCACGAGTCCGGGAAGGGGAGCGTCGGCAGGATGTCCTTGAACAGGTACCTGTTGCGGTAGTTCTGATCCACGATCAGCCACGCCGGGATGTGCGAGCCGGCCGCGCCCCGGTCCTTCTCGTACATCACGTGCACCACATCGCTGTACGGCGCCGCCTCGTTGACGAACCGCGCGCCGTTCGCGTTCACGATCAGGCCGCCCGGCAGGGTCCGTTCGGCGAGACAGAAGTACGGCTCCCCGGGCAGCGGGATCGACGGCCCCCACCACGCGTCCTCCATCAGCGCCAGCGAGGCTCCCGCCCGCTGCCCCGCCCGGATCCCGTCGCCGGTGTTCTCCTTCGCGCCCACCGACCACTGGGTGCCGATCGGCTGCTGCTGGTACCGCGCCCGCATCGCCGCGTCGTGCTCGAACCCGCCCGAACCGATGACCACCCCGCGCCGGGCCCGTACGGTGCCCCGTGCGCCGCCCTGCTCCACCACCACGCCGGTGACCGAGGTGCCCTCCACGACCAGGTCCACCAGCGGGCTGTTCAACCAGACGGGAACCCCGGCCCGCTGGAGCCCGGCGCGCAGCCCGGCCGCCAGGGCCTGGCCCATCGTCAGCGGCTTCTCGCCGCGAAGCGCCGCCTTCGTGCCGCGCGCCAGGCACTCGGTGGACACCGCGAGCCCCCTGGCGCTCACCGCTGCCAGGTTCAGCCACTTGTAGTCCTGGCTGAAGACCACCATCCCGGCCGGAACCGGCATGTACGCCGGGTTCAGGCGGGCCAGTTCGGGGCCCAGGATGTTGCCGTCGATCTGGTCCGGCTCGATGGAGCGGCCGTTCGGCAGTCCGCCCGGCAGGTCGGGGTAGTAGTCGCTGTAGCCCTCCATGAAGCGGAACCTCAGCGGGCTGCTGGCCATCACGAAGTCCAGCATCCGCGGCCCGTTGGCGAGGAATGCGGCCTGCCGGTCGGCCGGCACCTCGGGCCCGACGACGGCCGCGAGGTACGCCTGGGCCTTCTGCGGGGTGTCCGGCACCCCCGCACCCAGGATCACCGAATTGTTGGGCAGCCAGATACCGGCTCCGGACCGGGCGGCCGATCCGCCGAAGGTCGGGGCCTTCTCCACCACCAGCACACTCAGCCCCCGCTTGGCGGCGGTGAGCGCGGCGGTCATCCCGGCGGCCCCGGACCCGACCACGACGACGTCGTACTCGCCGAGCGGGGGTCCGTCCTGGGCGCCGTCGGCCCGGGCGGTGGCCGATGGCAGCACGGTGGCGGCGAGCACCCCGGCCCCCGTTCCGGCGAGGACCCCGCGTCTGGACGGGTGGGGGGCGGGGTCGGTGCGTGAAGCGCTTGCGGACATGGGCGGGCTCCAGCGGTGTGGGGAGGAGGGGAAGTGCCTCCAGCATTTCTGATGCTGAGTCAGAAAAGGTGTTCGGGGGATCATGTGATGTCAAGGCATCCGGCGCCGCCGCCTCCAGTAGGCCCCCGTCACCACGCCGAGCAGCGGACCCCACAGGAGGAGCGGGGCGTAGCAGACGTAGAACCACAGCGCGGTCCAGCCACCCGCCTCACTGGGGAAGTTCGCAGGTACCGGATCTCCCTGGATGGTGGTCCCGGCCACCTGGGTCATCGCCGCGAGGACCGTCCACAGAGCGGTCAGCGCGACGGCGCCGAGCGCCGCCGGGATGGCGGCCGCCGCCACCGGGATCCGCCGGCCGCCCAGCACCGGGATCCACCGGGGGACCACCTCGCCCCACGCGGCCACCAGCCCGACCGCCGTGAACGCCAGCAGCTCGGACACGACCGAGAGGACGACGACGTACACCTCCAGCGGCAGCCAGTCCGGCAGCTGCCCGCTGTCCGCCGCGGAATGGTCGACGAAGAGGAGGCCCAACCGCCAGATGCCGGACGGCAGAACGGTGAGCGGGACGGCGTACGCGGCGACCCGCGCCCAGCGCGGAACCCCCGCCACCGGGGCGTGCGCGGCCTTCCAGGCGGCACCGAAGCGCCCGCCCGCCGGGCGGACAGCGGGATGTACGGACACGGCTTCCTCCGGACTCGCGGGCAGCCCTTGCCCGCTCCGCTCCGAAGATCGCAGCTGCCCGGCAGCGCGCGGATCGCCCGCCGGGCGGATCCGGCTCCCCCGGACGGGGGACACCCGCCCCCTCCCCGTACCCCTGTCCGCACCCGTGAACGGCGAAGTCCCGTGGCGGTGGGGGCCACGGGACTTCGCGTATCGGGGGACGGTCAGCGCGTGCCGACCGCCGCGCGGACCGCTCGGCGCGCCATCCCTGCGTCGTCGTGCAGGCGGCGCAGCAGCAGCCGCTGCTCCTCGCCGGAGGACAGGGCGCCCACCGGCAGCGGCTGGGACGGGGCGGTCGCCAGCATCGAGCGCTGCACCGCCGTCTCGGACATCCGGATCTCCCGGGTCAGGACCAGCATCAGATTGACCAGGAAGGCGTCCCGCGCGGCCGGACCGGCCGACTGGGCGAGCCGGCTGATCTGCGCGCGGGCGGCCGGGGCGTCGCCCAGTACCGTCCACAGCGTGGCCAGGTCGTACCCCGGCAGGTACCAGCCCGCGTGCTCCCAGTCGAGCAGGACCGGACCGGCCGGCGACAGCAGCAGGTTCGACAGCAGGGCGTCACCGTGGTTGAACTGCAGCGCGGTGCCCGACATCTTCACGCCGTGCAGCAGCTTCTGCAGGTCACCGAGGTCCCGGTCGGTCAGCAGCCCCAGCTCGTAGTCGCGGGCGATCCGCCGCGCGTAGTTCATCGGGGTGCCGAACAACTCCGTCGGCGGCCGCCACTGGTTGACCCGGCACACCGCGCCCAGGGCCGCCCGGAGGTCCACCCGCGGCGGCGGCTCCACCGGGTGCCGCTGCAGCGCCGCGACCCGGCCCGCCATCCGCTCCACCACCAGCGTGCAGTTCTCGGGGTCGGCGGCGATCAGCCGCGGTACCCGGACCGGCGGGCGGTGCCGGACGAAGGCCCGGTATGCCGCTATTTCGTGCCGGTAGCGCTCACGCCACTCGGGCGAGTGATCCAGTAAAACCTTCGCGACGGCGGTCATCCGTCCGGTGGTGCCGACCAGGAGGACCGAACGGCCGCTGCGCCGCAGTACCTGCACCGGGGCGAACTCCGGACAGATCCGCTGCACCGAGGCGAGCGCGGTGCGCAGCTGCGCCCCCTGCGGCCCGGAGAGGTCGATTCTTCCGCTGACGGGGAGTGATCCGGTACCCGGCATCCGCCGCGCCCGGACGGCGCCCTGAGCCGGGGCCGACGGGCGGCCGGGTTCGAGGTAGGGGCCGCCGCCAGCCGGGAGCGTGCGGTGCGACCGGACCGGTGCGGACACGGAGGACGTTGCTGCGTACATGGTGATACGGATCCCTTCGTGCGCCGACGAGTTGCGTACGCCGCCCCGCCGGATCCCGTACTTCACCCTGGGGAGTTCCGCCGGTGAACCGGGTCGGGGAGGCGCATTCCTACCTGACACCGAGCGCAAGGTGGCGAACCATCGGGCGTGCCCTGGCGAAGCCTGGCGAATAGTCGCTGGGCATCTGACGGCGGGCTACTGTCAACTCAGCCGAGAACCTGGGGGCTTGACGTGAGCAAAGGTCCAAACACCCGCTTGAACGACCTGTTCGGCCTGGCCGGCTGGTCGAAGGGCGAACTGGCGAGGATGGTGAACAGGCAGGCGGCGGCCATGGGCCACCCCCAACTGGCCACCGACACCTCGCGGGTGCGGCGCTGGATCGACATGGGGGAGGCCCCCCGCGAACCGGTGCCCACGGTACTGGCAGCACTGTTCACCGAGCGGCTCGGTCGTGTCGTGACCATCGAGGACCTCGGGTTCGTACGGCAGCGGCGCACCTCCAGACGGCAGCCGGACGGGGCTCGTGAGAACCCCGACGGGATGCCCTGGGCGCCCGAACGCACAGCCGCGGTCCTCACCGAATTCACGGGAATGGACCTCATGCTCAACCGTCGCGGTCTGATGGGCGCGGGAGCGGTGCTCACCGCCGGCTCCGCCCTCAGCAACGCCATGTACGACTGGCTGCACACCGACCCCGCCCGGGCCGGGGAGACCCGGAACTTCGGGGAATCCTTCCAGGCCGACCCAGCGGGCTACGACCGCTACGAGGCCGCTCCGATCGGTTCCCAGGAGATCGGGGCCCTGGAGCGCTCCGTGGAGGTGTTCCGTGCCTGGGACGCCTCCAGGGGCGGTGGACTCCAGCGCAAGGCCGTCGTCGGCCAGCTCAACGAGGTCGGCGGCATGCTCGCCTACCACCACCCCGACCACCTCCAGCGGCGGCTGTGGGGGGTGGCGGCCAACCTGGCGGTCCTCGCCGGCTGGATGTCCCACGACGTCGGGCTCGAACCCACGGCGCAGAAGTACTTCGTCATCGCCGCGCACGCGGCCCGCGAGGGCGGCGACCGGCCGCGGGCGGGAGAGGCGCTGTCCCGAGCCGCCCGGCAGATGGTCCACCTGGGCAAGCCGAACGAAGCGCTGGACTTGATGAAGCTCGCCCAGTCCGGATCCGGCGAGCAGACCCTCCCGCGCACGCGCGCCATGCTGCACACCATCGAGGCCTGGGCGCAGGCGGCCATGGGCAAGGGCCAGGCCATGCGTCGCACCCTGGGCGAGGCGGAGGAGCTGTTCGTCTCCGACAAGGGCGACGTGCCGCCGCCGAGTTGGATGCAGCACTTCGACGAGGCCGACCTGCACGGCATGCAGGCCCTCGCCTACCGGACCCTCGCGGACCACGACGCCGCCGCGGCGCCGATCGCCGCGCGCCATGCCAAGGAGGCCCTGCGGCTGCGCGGTGAGGGCTACCAGCGCTCGCAGATCTTCGACTACATCTCCATGGCCTCGGCCTGCTTCATCGCCGACGAGCCGGAGCAGGCCGACCGGTACGCCCGCCTCGCCCTGGTCTCGATGAACGAGACCTCCTCGCACCGGACCTGGGACCGGCTGCGGGAGATGTACCGGCTCACCGCCCAGTACTCCGGGTACGCGCGCATCGAGGACCTGCGCCAGGAGATCAAGCTGGCCCTCCCCGACACCCCGGCGCCGCGCGGCGCGCGCGGTACGGGGGTGTAGTCCCACGCCGGCCCCCGCTCGGTTCGCCGCACGCCTTGTACGAAGCCCCGTACGGAGACGAGAAAGGCCGCGCCTTCCGGCGCGGCCCTGAAGCCCTTACAGCTTTGGCCCTGCAGCCCTGCAGCCTTGCGGTCCGGAGCCCGTTACCCGCCGACCCGGGCGACGAGCATGCAGGCGTCGTCCTCGCGCTCGCTCTCGCCGAACTCCTCGATCACGATCCGCACGCACTCCTGCGCCGACCGCGCCGCCGAGAACCGCGGCGCGAGCGCCAGCAGCCGCTCGGTCCCGTCCGCCCGGCTGAACTCGATGCTGCGCGGGGTGAGTCCGTCCGTGTGCAGGACCAGCAGGTCGCCCACTTCGAGGCGTTCCTCGGCCTGCCCGTACGAGGCTCCGGAGGTCGCGCCCAGCAGGACGCCCTCCGGCGGCAGCAGGGAGCGCCCCGACCCGCGGCGGAACAGCAGGGGTGCCGGGTGGCCGGCCTGCGCCCAGGAGAGGACCCGGCGCGCGGGATCGTAGCGGCAGCACACGGCCGATCCGAGCGCCGGCTGGACGGAGGTCTCCAGGAGCTGGTTGAGCCAGCCCATCAGCGGGCCGGGCTCGATGCCCGCCATGGCCATGCCGCGCAGGGCACCCAGCATCATCGCCATCCCGGAGGTGGCGGTCACCCCATGACCGGTGAGGTCGCCGACCGTCAGCATCGAGCAGCCGTCGGGGAGTTCGAGCGCGTCGTACCAGTCGCCGCCGATCAGCGCGCTGGTCGCGGAGGGCAGGTAGTGCGCGGCCACGTCCAGCGTGCCCGCGCTGCCGTACGGGAACCGCAGGGAGCCGCGCCACGGGGGGAGCACGGCTTCCTGCAGCTCGACCGCCAGCCGGCGCTCGGTCTGCGCGATCTCCCGCTGGCGCTGCAGCGAGTCACGTGACTCGCGCACCGCGCGCTGGCTCCGGCGCAGTTCACTCACGTCCCGCAGGACGGCCCACATCGAGGCCGTGCAGCCGTCGGAGTCGAGTACCGGCTCGCCCCTCATGTGCAAGGTCCGGACCCGGCCGTCGGCCCGGACGATGCGGAACTCGCCGTCGATCGGTTTGCCGTCCACCAGGCAGGCGGTGACCCACGCGGTGAGGAGCGGCTGGTCCTCGGAGAAGAGGGTCGAGCCCAGTTCGTCGAGGGGGAGCGCGCCGGACTCGGGCGAACGGCCGAAGATCTGGAACAGCTCGTCGGACCAACTCACCTCGTCGGTCAGCAGGTTCCACTCGGCGCTGCCGACGCGGGTCTGGGCCTCGGGGCCGGTCTCGGGCGCCGCCTGTGGCGCTCCGGCGGTCTCGGGCGCCGCATGTGGCTGTCCAGCGGTCTCGGGCGCCGGCGGCAGGCCCTCCTTGAGCTGGTCGAGGTGCTCGCGGAGGTCGTCGAGGTGGTGGACGGCGAGATCGCACAGTGCGCGCTGCCAGCGGCCCTGGGCGTCGTCGTCGTCGACGACGGTGTCGCGGCGGACCGCGTCCACTTCCCCCCGCAGCCGCCGGGTCTGCGAGATCAGCGCGTCCACCGACCCGGGCTCGGGCGGCTGCGCGGGACGGTCCGCGAACAGGTGGGACGGCATGAGAACTCCGATACAGGCGCGGCACGGCCAAGTCTGAAGGAAGGACCGGTAACGACTGTTGCACAGGGCGCGACGGTGTGTAAGGCGTTTGGCAACATCCGCTACGTTCTTGCTTCTGGTATATGCCGTAGGCCTTCCGACCTGTCCGCGGCGTGCGAACGAATCCGGTCAGGCGAACTCCGGGGCGCCGCAACGGCATCAGCCGGTGGGGGTCGTTCCGCCGCGGGAACGGC
Source organism: Streptomyces sp. NPDC040545 (assembly GCF_055595065.1). Taxonomy (NCBI): domain Bacteria; kingdom Bacillati; phylum Actinomycetota; class Actinomycetes; order Kitasatosporales; family Streptomycetaceae; genus Streptomyces; species Streptomyces sp. NPDC040545. Next base: position 228,166 of record NZ_JBVIWA010000006.1, on the reverse strand, counting down.
GGCCGGAATCAGGCCATCCGGTGGCCGTCGCTCGATCGTACGGCCGAGATGTACGAGTCCTGCCCGCCGCGGGAATTGCGTAAGGAACGGATCAAGGCGGGCCCCCGGGATGCCCCCGAACGAGTGATGTCGCCGTACATGACGCGGCGTGATCGGGGCTTCCCATCGCCCTGCCGGGTCGCTACCCTACGTGCCGGTAATAAACCGGGGGAGGTCTGCGCGGGCGGACCCGCGCAGCGTGGGGACTCACAACGACATGACCGGGCAGCACGACGCCACGGGGCAGAGCCGCCGTTCCTTCCTCACCTACCTCGTGGCCGCGCCGACCCTGGCCCTGGTCACCCGGGCCGGCGCCGACGCGCTGGCCCCCCAGCCCGCCCGTGCCGCGGTGCCCTCCCTGCCGGCCATCGCCGACCTGGTCGACCTGGGAGACCTGTTCATCCTGGCGGGCGCACCCACCTCGGCCCTGCTGGCGCTCGCCGTCGAGGCGGACGGCACCATCCGCTTCCGGCTGCCGCGCGAGGAGGTCGGCCAGGGCCTCACCACCGCCGTGGCCATGCTGGTCGCGGAGGAACTCGACGCGCCGCTGGCCGACGTACGCGTGGAGCTGGACGATGCCCGCCCCGAGCTCCTTTTCAACCAGCTCACCGGATCCTCCAACTCCATCCGCTCCCTCTACGGGCCGGTCCGCCAGTGCGCCGCCACCGCCCGGGCCCGCCTCGTCGCGGCCGCCGCCCGCCGCTGGAGCCTGGCCCCGGCCTCGCTGACCACCTCCGGCGGCACCGTCCGCGCCCCCGACGGCCGCACCGCCGGCTACGGCGACCTCGCCGCGGCCGCCGCCGACCCCGGACTGACCGTCCTCGGCGCCACCCCCAAGAAGCGGGCCGAGCACACCCTCGTGGGCAGGCCGACCGGCCGCGTCGACGCCCGCGCCATGGTCACCGGCACCCTGCAGTACACCCTCGACCTCGACGTGCCCGGCGCCAAACCCTGCGTCGTGCGCCGCCCGCCCACCCTCGGCGGCACCGTCCGCACCGTCACCAACCTCGCCGCCGTCCGGGCCATGCCCGGTGTCCTGCACGTGGTGACCGTCCCGACCGGGGTCGCCGTCGTCGCCGAGACCTTCGGGCAGGCCATCGACGCCAAGGCGGCCCTCCAGGTCACCTGGGGCCCCGGACCCGCCGACCAGCTGTCCGACGACGGGATCCGCGCCAAGCTGCGCGCCGCCACCCCGCCGTTGCTGGTCCCGCCGCTGCTGACCCCGTACGTCGACGCCGAGTTCGACTTCGCCTTCGTCAGCCACGCCCCGATGGAGACCAACTGCGCCATCGCCGACGTGCGCGAGGACCGGGCCGAGATCTGGTCCGGCCTCAAGTCCCCGATCGTGGCGCGCGAGACCATCGCCGCCGATCTCGGCCTGCCGCTGTCCAAGGTCACGGTGCACGTGGTCCAGGCCGGCGGCTCCTTCGGCCGGCGGCTCTTCTTCGACGCGGCCCTGGAGGCCGCCCGTATATCCAAGGCCTGCCGCCGGCCGGTCCGGCTCATGTGGACCCGCGTGGACGACACCCGGCACGGCCGGATGCGCCCCGCGACCCACCACAAGATCCGCGCCACCCACCTGCTGGGCGAGGTCCTCAGCTTCGAGCACCGCGTCGCCGCCGCCGAGACCGACTTCCGGCACGGCCTGGGCGAGATCATCACCGCCACCGCGGCCCGTCTGCCGCTGGGCATCGGCAACGCCACCCTCGCCCAGACCCTCTTCCTGACCACGGTGAAGTCCCCGTACCACTTCGGACTCACCACCCAGGCCCTCACCGAGGTGCCCACCGGGATCCCCACCGCCTCATGGCGCTCGGTCTACTCCGCCAACACGCGCGGAGCCGAGGAGATCGTGGTCGACGAACTCGCCGCCCGGACGGGCCGGGACCCGTACCGTTTCCGGCGCACCTTCCTGAAGACCGACGCCCAGCGCGCCGTACTCGACAAGGTGGCCCAGGAGGGCAACTGGGGGCGGCCGATGGAGGCCGGTCGCGCGCAGGGCATCGCCTTCCACGAGGAGTACAAGTCCCGCACCGCGTGCCTCGTCGAGATCGACACCCGGGACCCCGGCCACGTCCGCGTCACCAAGGCCGTCATCGCCGTGGACGTGGGACTGCCGGTCAATCCGCGCGGACTGGAGGCCCAGATGATCGGCGGCCTCACCGACGCGATCTCCACCACCCTGCGCGCCGGGCTGCACCTCGACAAGGGGCTTCCGCTGGAGGGCAGCTACAGCCAGTTCCACTGGGCCAGGCAGCGCGACACCCCGCTCGACGTACGGGTCTTCGTGCTGCCGGCCACCGGCGAGGAGCCGGGTGGCGCGGGCGAGCTCGGCGTGCCCGCCGCCGTCGGCGCGATCGCCAACGCCTGGGCCAGGGCCACCGGTTCCCAACCCCGCAGCTTCCCCCTCGACTTCGACGTCGACTTCACCCCCTACCCCCGGTAGTCCCGGATCCAGGAGTACGCAGTGCCCTCGCACACCTTCACCGTCAACGGGCGGAGCGTCACCGTGGACGCGCCCGACGACCTGCCCCTGCTGTGGGTGCTCCGCGACATGCTGGGCGTCCGCGGCCCCAAGTACGGCTGCGGGGTGGACGTCTGCAAGGCCTGCACCAGCCACCTGGACGGCGCCGACATCCGTCCCTGCGTGGTGCCCGTCTCCGCGTGCGCCGGCCGCACGGTGACCACCATCGAGGGCCTGGCGAACGGGGACGACCTGCACCCCGTGCAGGAGGCCTGGCTCGAACAGGACGTCGCCCAGTGCGGCTTCTGCCAGCCCGGCCAGATCATGGCCGCCGTCGCCCTGCTGAAGCGCACGAGCGAGCCCACGGACGAGGACATCGACGCCATCGCCAACATCTGCCGCTGCGGCACCTACTTCCGCATCCGGGAGGCCATCCGCAGCGCGGCGCGCAAGATGTGAGGTGCGGTGCGATCCCGGGACCTCTCCCGGCGCCCGTTCGCCGCAGCCGCCGGGATCGGATGACACAAGCCTCAAGAAGGGTGATTCATTGATCAAATGCACGATCATGCACGAATGAGGCGTATCAATGTGAAACGCGTGCTGGTCGGCGAGCCCCTCGACACCTCCCGCCTGGGCGAGACCCTGCTGCCCAAAAGACTCGCCCTGCCGATCTTCTGCAGCGACCCGCTCTCCTCCGTGGCCTACGCCACCGAGGAGATCCTGCTGATCCTCGCCCTCGGCGGCGTCGCCCTGCTGCACCTCACCTGGTACGCGGCCGCCGCCATCGTCTTCCTGCTCATCGTCGTCGTCGCCTCGTACCGGCAGACCTGCCACGCCTACCCGGGCGGGGGCGGCGCCTACGTCGTCAGCTCGGAGAACCTCGGGCAGACCGCCGCGCTCACCGCCGCCAGCGCCCTGCTCGTCGACTATGTGATGACCGTCGCGGTCTCCATCGTCTCCGGCGTCTCCGCCATCACCTCGGCCGTTCCCTCGCTCAGCGACCACGAAGTGGTCCTGTCCGTCGCCTTCGTGGTCCTGCTGACCCTCATGAACCTGCGCGGCGTACGGGAATCGGGCCGCGTCTTCGCCATCCCCACCTACGGCTTCGTCCTCGTCATCTACCTCATGTTCGCCGTCGCCGCCGTACGGCTCGGGACCGGCGACACCATCCGCGCCGAGTCCGCCGACCTCCCGATCACCCCGGTCGGCACCTACACCGGACTCGCCCTGGTGTTCCTCACGATGCGCGCCTTCGCCTCCGGATGCACCGCCCTCACCGGCGTCGAGGCCATCAGCAATGGCGTTCCCGCCTTCCGCAAGCCCAAGGCGAAGAACGCCGCGAGCACGCTCGCCGCGATGGGCGTGCTCTCCGTGACGATGTTCGCCGGCATCACCGCCCTGGCCATGTCGTACCAGGTGCACGTCGCCGCCGACCCCACCGAACTGGGCCTGCCCCCGGGCGCCGCGACCTCCACCGCCCTCGCCCAGATCGGCCGCGCCACCTTCGGCAGCTGGCACTTCCTCTTCTACCTGCTCCAGGCCGTCACCGCGGGCGTCCTGATCCTCGCCGCGAACACCGCCTTCAACGGCTTCCCGATGCTCGCCTCGATCCTGGCCAAGGACCGGTACGCGCCCCGCCAGCTCTTCAACCGCGGCGACCGGCTGGTCTACTCCAACGGCGTCGTACTCCTCGCACTCGCCGCCATCGCCCTCATCGTGGCCTTCGACGCCGAACTGACCCGCCTCATCCAGCTCTACATCATCGGCGTCTTCGTCTCCTTCACCCTCTCCCAGTCGGGCATGGTCCGGCACTGGAGGAAGGCCCTCGCCTCACCCGCCACCCCGCGCGAGGAGCGGATCCACATCCACCGCAGGCTCGCCATCAACGCCGTCGGCGCCACCCTGACCGCCCTGGTCCTGGTCATCGTCCTGCTCACCAAGTTCACCCACGGCGCCTGGCTGGTGGTCATCGCCATGCCGCTGCTCTTCCTCGGCATGAAGGGCGTCCGCCGCCACTACGACCAGGTCGCGCGCCAGGTCGCCATCGCTCCCGACGCCATCCCGCGCAGGCCCGCCCGCCATCACGTCCTGGTCCTGGTCGCCGCCGTGCACGCCCCGACGCTCAAGGCCATCGGCTACGCGCAGGGGCTGCGCCCGGACACCCTGACGGCGGTCACGGTCGCGGCGGACGAGAAGGAGGCGGCCGGGCTGCGCGAGGCGTGGGCCGAGCACGACACCGGCCTGCCGCTGAAGATCCTGCACTCGCCGTACCGGGAGGTGGTGGGCCCGATCCTGGCCCACGTCGAGGAACTGGCCGCCGACTCGGGCACGGACATGCTGTCCGTGGTGATCCCCGAGTACGTGGTGGGCCACTGGTGGGAGCAGCCCCTGCACAACCAGAACGCCCTGCGGCTGAAGGCGCGGCTGTTCTTCACGCCGGGCGTCGCGGTGATCGACGTGCCGTACCTCCTGGAGTCCGCGAGGCCCGCGGATCCGGCGCGTCGCGGCGGCTAGCGGGCTCCGCCTCGACGCGCTGCAGCACCGCCGAGTGCGCCAGCGCCAGCTCCACCACCTGCCGGGGGTCGGACAGGGAGCGGCCGGTGAGCTGCTCCAGACGCCGCAGCCGGTTGGAGACGGTGTTGCGGTGGCAGTACAGGCGCTGCGCGGCGTCCGTGGTCGAGCCCCGGCAGGCCAGCCAGGTGCCCAGGGTGGTCAGGAGCGTCCGCCGGTCCTCCGCGGACAGCGCGAGCACCGGACCGAGCACCACCTGGCGCAGCCGGCCGGCGAGCTCGGCCTGGGCCGCGACCAGCGCCGCCGGCAGCCGTTCGTCCAGCAGCGCGGTGCGCGGGCCCTCGGACTCGGGGGCGGTGCGCAGTGCGAGGGCGGCCAGCCGGCGCGCCCGAGCCAGCTCGGCCGGTGCCTCGACGACCGGGCCGACCCCGGCCCGCACCCCGAGGGGCGCGAGCAGGTCCCGTACGGACTCCAGCGGGTGGTGGCCCAGGTCCACCAGGCCGATCTGCTCGTCGGCGCGGATGCGCCACAGCACACGCGGAGCGGAGGCGGCTCCGGGCCCCCCGGGCGGCGCGGCCGGCGCGACGGGGGCGACCGGGGTGCCGGACGCGCCGGGGGCCAGCACGACCACCGTGAAACGGCCCGGCGCCGGCAGCCCCAGCTGCGCGGCGGCGGCTTCGGCGGCTTCGGCGGCTCCGGTGGCTTCGGCGGACGAGGCCGGCGGCCCGCCCGCGCCGTCGAGCAGCACGTCCAGCAGGGCCGCCCGGCGCTCCCGGTCCCGGTCGGCGTGCGCGGCCTCCGTCCGGCGGTACGACTCGGTCACCGCGTCCGTCATCTGGTCCAGTACGTCCCACAATGCGGCCGCTCCGGGCAGCAGCCGGGGCAGCGCCGCCCGGTCGTGCGCGGTCACGGCCTCTATGAGGCTCTGCCAGAGCAGCCGGCCGCCACGGCGGTAGGTGCGCAGCAGGGATGCGAGCGGCAGCCCCTGCTCGGCCCGGAGCGTGCCGACGGCCCGGGCGTCGGCGAGCTCCACCGGCAGGCCCCGGGAGCTGCGCAGCAGCCCCTCGACGGCCTGGCGGAGGGTGTGGTGGATCCGCTCGCGCAGCTCGGCCCGGCCCAGCAGGGCTGCGTAGGCGGGGTCCTCGGCCAGCGTCCGGTCGGCGAGCCGGTCCGCCGCCACGGCGATCCGGCGGGACAGGTCCTCGCGTATCTCCTCGATGATCCGCTCCATGACGCGCAGCCTGACACGGGGGAGGGGGCGGTGGGGAGGGTCCGGACCGGGCACGTCCGCGACCGTGTGCGCATCACTGCACCTGCAGTGCTCACCCGATGTGTCCCACCGATACCCGGGGACCCGCCCATGCGCCAGAACCCGCAGCGCCGCGCCGCACTGCTCGACGCCGCCATCGAAGTCCTGGCACGCGAGGGCTCGCGCGGCCTGACCCTGCGCGCGGTGGACGCCGAGGCGGGCGTGCCCACGGGCCCCGCCCCGAACTCCAGGCGGCCGGCAGGGCGTGGTCCTGATGTACCTGGCGACGCTCGGTCTGATCGTGGACGACCTGACCGCGCCCGCCATGCTGGAGGCGCACCCGGCGCACGGGCTCATTCGGACGATGGTCGAGCGCCTCCTCCCGGAGAAGCCCGCGGACTGACTATCGTGCCGGTGAACAAGCACCGGCGGGGTGGGGACACCGTGGGGAGTGCGGACATGGCGGACATCGCAGAGGACGTGGCGGACGGGATCCGGTGGCTGGCCCACTGGGACCAGTGGTTCGCCGGTCTGACCTTCGCCCGGGGGATAACCCCCGACGAACTCGCCGCGCGGCTCGGCGCGCTCCCGGGCGTGCGCCCCGGGCCGCTGGGCGCGCTCGACGCCTGGAGCATGGTCACCGAGACCGTGGACGGCGACGGCGTGGCCCGGGTCGGCCGGTGGGGCGGCTGGTCCTTCGCCGTCGAGCACGGTCTGCCGGCCGGAGCGGAACGGCTCGCGGAGGTCTCCCGGGGCGGCGTGGAGGCCGTCCACCTCGACCCGCAGCCCGACCACCCGCCCAAGCAGTTCGCGTACGCCCGGGACGGCGAGCTCGTGTGCTGCTTCGGCCTCGGCGAGGAATGCTGGCGCGGCGGCCACCGGCCGGACTTCCTGCTCCCGGAGCTGGTCGCGGCCGGCATCCTCACCCCGGACGGCACGTGCGCCCGCCCGGCCGGTGAAGCGGACGCGGACCGCGACCGCCACACCCTCGCCGTCGTGGAACGCCGCTTCGGGCTCTCCCTGCCGCGCCACCTGATCGCGGACACCCCGCTCCCGGCGTACGTGACCTGCACGCGCTAGTGCTGTGACCGGGCCCGGACCGGGTCCAGGGCCGGGATGCGGTGATCTTATGCTCAGGTTTACGCGCGTCCGCTGGTTTTGCGCCCGGTGAGCCACTTTGATGGGTTTGCCAGGCCTCGTACCGGAGCAGGGGGACTAGTCATGGGCACCGACCACAGTCAGAAGGACAGCACACCCACCCTGATCGGCTCCGTGCAGCGCGCACTGCGCCTCCTGGAAGCGATGTCCGCGGAGGGCGGGGTGACGGCCAAGAGACTCGCCCGGCTCACCGGGATCCCTTTGCCGACCGTCTACCACCTGCTGCGCACCCTCAGCCATGAGGGCTACGTGCAGCGCGAGGGAGGGTCCTTCCGCCTCGCGGACGATCTTCCGCTCGCTTCGTGATCAAATACCGACGCGTTCCGGCCAAGGTCTCGCACCCTTCCTGGCATGTTCCAGCGGAAAATGCCAGAACACCCTTTCGTGCACTGGAACTTGAGTAAGTTCCCTCCTGTCGCGCCGTACGACCGTGCACTCAGCACGTCCGGCCGGGAGGGGAGCCCGCGTGCCCGGGATCGACGAATGCCTGCTCGAAGCCATGGCCCTGCCTGGTGCGCGGGGGGCCGCGCTGGTCGACTGGAGCAGCGGACTGGCCCTCGGCACCGCGGGGGAGTCGCCCGTGGGCGACCACGAGACCACCGCCGCCGAGACCGCCGAACTGGCTCGGGCGGCAGCCGAGTACGAGTCCTTCGCCCCGGCGGAGACCGACCCGGCACACGGTGGCGGAGCCGTTCCCTCCGCCGGTTCGTCCGCCGGCTTACCGGCCGGCCCGCCTGTCGAGGATCTGATCGTCACCACCCGCACTGGATACCACGTACTGCGCTTCGTCGAGACGAGCTTCGACAGCAGCGTATTCCTGCACCTGTGGCTCGACCGCGCCGACGGCAATCTCGCCCTCGCGCGCCACAGGCTCCGTGCCCTGGCGGAGGGGCTGGTACTCAGATGACCACCCCGGCCACCGCCACGGCCGCGAACGCCTTCGCCGCTGTCTCCCCCCTTCTCACCCGACTCGCCGCGGAGCGCGCCACCGGCGCCCTGCTCCGCGACCGCGGCACCCTCTTCCTGGAGGACGGCCGAATAGTCCACGCGGAGAGCCCGGCCACCCCCGGTCTCGACGTACTGCTCACCACCGGCGGCGGCCTCGCCCCCGAACGCTGGCGCGAGGCCGTGGACCGGGCCGGTGCCCGCGGCCAGGTCGCCCGCTTCCTGGTGGACAGCGGCGGGCTCGCCGGCGGAGAGCTGGAGATATGCCACCTCGCCGCCATATTCGACGCCGCCTTCTTCGCACTCTCCCCGGGCAGCGGGCCCTCCCGCTTCCGCCGCGGGGCCACCCACTGGATCGGATCCGTCCGTTCCGTTCCCGCCGCCGCCGTCGAACGGGAAACACGGCGCCGCCGGGACCTGCTCGACGCGGTCTGGCCGTACCCCCTGCTGGACACCTCTCCGGTCGTCCCCCGTGCGGCCGCGCCGGGCCAGACGATCACCTCCCGGCAGCGGGCCCTGCTGCACCAGGCCGACGGCCTGCGCACCCCGGCCGACCTCGCGTGGGTCCTGGGCCGGCCCGCCTTCCACACCCTGCTCGACGTCCGGCGCCTCGCGGCGGCCGGACTGGTCGAGACCCCGCACACCCCGGCCCCGCCACCGGCCGTGGCGCCCCTGCCCGACTGGATGACCGAGGCCCAATCCCCGGACGTGGCGCTGCTCCGCCGGTTACGCGACGCACTGGAGGCAAGTCTGTGAGGCTCCCGCTGCGACCGGCCCTGCGCGCCGACCGCTCCGAGCGAAGGCAGCCCGAAAGGAGAAAGGCCGACATGAGTACGGTGCCCCCCGAGACGGAGGCCGAGATACTCGCCGAGCTCCGCAGGCTGCGGGCCCGGGTACCCCAGCTCACCGGCGCGCTCGCCGCGAGCGCCGACGGTTTCGTGCTGGCCCAGGACAGCGCCGCGGCCGAGGCGGAGTCCGTCGCGGCGCTGACCGCCGCCGCCCTCGGGGTGGCCCAGCGGCTCAGCGACTGCACCGGTCAGGGCGCCTTCCGCGAACTGCTCGTGCGCGGCGAGGACGGATACGTCGCCACCTATGCGGCGGGACTGGCGGCGGTCCTCACCCTGACCGCCGAACCGCGCGTCAACGTCGGACGGCTCCACCTCGAGGCCCGGCGCTCCAGTCTCCGGATAGCAGAACTGATCGACCACACCCTCGGGCGACGCGGTCCCGGAGCCGCGCCCGGGTGATCCGCGTTCCGGCCGGCGGCAGGGCCTGACCCGTCCGGCGCGTGCCGCCACGGCCGCACCCAGCTACAGCCAGTCACATTCCCTCACATCCCAGTCACAGTGAAACGAGAAAGAGGACCCTCTCATGGTCAATGTGGAGACCGCACTCAAGGAAGCCACCACCACGATCGAAGGCGCGATCGGTGCCGCGCTCGTCGACTACGGCAGTGGTATGGCCCTCGGCACGATCGGGGGCGGCAAGGACCTCGACCTCGCGGTCGCGGCGGCGGGCAACACGGACGTGGTGCGCGCCAAGGTCCGCACGATGGAGATGCTCGGCCTCAAGGACGAGATCGAGGACATCCTCATCACCCTCGGCAGCCAGTACCACCTGATCCGGCTGATGAAGGCCCGCGGTTCCACGGGCTTCTTCCTCTACCTGGCGCTCGACAAGGGACGCGCCAACCTCGCGATGGCCCGGCATCAACTGAAGAAGATCGAAGCAGAGCTGGAGGTCTGACCGGCCCTGCCGGGCACGGTCGGGCCGCCTCCCACTGCATCGCCGAAGTGGCGGACGGCTGAATTCTTTTGCCGTCCGCCCTGGCAGTTGGCTTCGTATGCCCCATATGGGTGGAGTTTATGACTCTGTTACAGAGTAGGATGCTGTGAGCAGCTGATCATCGACAAAGCATAAAACGCTGGAGAAACCGCCACCCATGCCGCCGCGCCTGAGTATCGTCGTCCCCGTCTACAACGTAGAGCTCTACCTCGACGAGTGCCTGGAATCCATCGCATCCCAGACCTTCGAAGACTTCGAGGCCATCCTCGTGGACGACGGGTCCACGGACACCAGCGCCGTCATAGCCAAGGCGTTCGCCGCCAAGGACAAGCGTTTCCGCGTCGTGATGCAGGACAACGCGGGCCTCGGTGCGGCCCGGAACGTGGGCGCGCGCCACGCCGACAAGGACAGCGAGTACCTGGCCTTCGTCGACAGTGACGACACGATGCCCGACTACGCCTACCAGCGGCTCATCGACGCGCTGGACGAGACGGGTTCGGACTTCGCGGGCGGCAACGTGAAGCGCTTCCGCTCCGTCGGCATGCAGCAGTCCTGGGGACACCGGGCCGCCTTCGCCCGCACCCAGCTGAAGACCCACATCTCGAAGTTCCCGGCGCTGGTCACCGACCGCACCGCGTGGAACAAGGTCTACCGGCGCAGCTTCTGGGACCGGCACGGCTTCCAGTACCCGGAAGGCATCCTCTACGAGGACGCCCCGGTCAGCATCCCCGCGCACTACTTCGCCTCCAGCGTCGACATCATCAGCGACTGCGTCTACCACTGGCGCGTCCGCGAGACCGGCGAGCGCTCCATCACCCAGCGCTCCACCGACCCGATCTCCCTCATCGACCGGGTGAAGTCCGTACGCCTGGTCCGCGAGTCCCTCAAGGCCAAGCAGGGCGCCAAGTACGCCCGCTACCTGCGCGACTACGACCACAACGTGCTGAGCGAGGAACTCCCGCTCATCTACAAGTACGTCGACGAGGGCGGCCCCGACTTCCGCGCCGCGTTCGTCAAGGAGGTCGGCGGACTCGTCCGCGAGATCGGCACCGGGCCCTGGTCCGACCTGACCGTCGCCGACCGGCTCAAGGCGTACCTCGCCGGCGAAGGCCGCGTCGAGGACTTCATCGCGCTCCAGCACCACCAGCGCGACTACAACTACAGCGTGCCGGTCAAGGGCCTCGCCCGCCCGCAGGCGGACTACCCCTTCCTGCAGGGCCGTCCGCCGGTTCCGGCCAAGATCCTCACCCTCGGCCCGCGCGAGCGCCGCGTCGTCAGCCGCCTGGAGCAGGCGACCTGGGCCGACGGCAAGCTGCTGCTGCGCGGCTACGCCCTCCCCGGCCACCTCGGTGCGGAGAGCCGCCTCGGCTCCCGCAAGATGCTGGTCTTCCGCGAGGGGAACAAGCGCCGCCGCTCCGTCGTCGGCACCCGTACCGTCGCCTCCCCGATGGCCACGGTGAAGGCGCCGCACCTCGCCCTGCGGCACGCCGACTGGGCCGGCTTCACCGCCGTCGTCGACCCCTCGATCTTCCAGTCGGGCGGCAAGTGGAACCAGGGCATATGGACCACGTCCATCGCCGTCACCGGAGCCGGCGGGCTGCACCGCGCCCGCCTGCGGGGCGGCGAGAACGACACCGGCCAGAACCCGCCCGCGCACTGGGTGGCCCCCGATGTCCGGATCGTCCCGGCCGTCTCCGGCGCCCTCACCATCCAGGTGGAGATCGCCCGCGCCCGCGCCCTGGACGTCCACGCCGCAGGTGACGACGCCGTCGAGATCACCGGCGAACTCTCCGCCGAGGCCGTCGGATCCACCGCGCTGAAGGCCGTCCACGTCACCACGGGCACCGTCCTTTCCTTCCCGCTGGAGACCGCGGCGTCCGGCGCCGGCCGGGCCTCGTTCACCGCCCGCGTCCCGCTGGCCGACCTGGCCGCCGTGGCGGACGCCGCGTGCGAGCCCGGCGAGTGGGCCCCCGAGCCCTGGAGCCTGTCCGCCATCGGCCCCGACGGCACCGAGCACCGCATGGTCCACGACGAGCGCGGTGGATTCGACGGCCTCGTCCTGCCCCTGCCCGGTGAGGACGGGGGCCGCTCCCTCTTCGCCAAGCGCGGCAACACCGGACACCTGACGCTCTCCGTGCAGCCTTCCCCGCCGCTGGTCGACGAGGTCACCGCCGAGGACGGCACCCTCACCCTGCGGGGCCGCTTCCTCGCGCCGACCGACGAGCCGTACGAGTTCGTCCTGCACAACGCGCACGGCGCGGAGTTCAGCTACCCCGTCACCCGTGACGGGGACACCTTCGAGGCCGTCTTCCAGCCCGTGCTCCCCGAGGCGTACGCCGGCCGCACCACGCTCCCCGAGGGCCGCTGGTGGCCGACGCTGCGCCCGGCCGCCCAGGGCGGAACCACCGCCGGACTGCTCGGTGTCGACCGCGGCGCCCCCGTACAGATGGGCCCCGGCCTGCTCTTCGCCGGGCCGCACCCGCTCACCGTGCAGGGCCGCCGGATGCGGGTCGAGACCCGCTTCTACGACCGCATGGTGCTGGTCGCCGACCCGCTGATCAGCCCGCACGACCGCTCCAACTACGCGCAGCGCGTCGCCCGCTTCGAGACCTACCCGGCGCAGCGCGCCCTGCCGGTCAAGGACATCGTCGTCTACGACACCTTCCAGGGGCAGGGCGCCGGCGACTCGCCGCGCGCCATCCACGAGGAACTGGTGCGCCGCGGCGAGAAGCTGGAGCACATCTGGCTGGTCCGCGACGGCCGGACCGAGGTCCCGAAGACCGCCCGCGCCGTCCAGTACAACAGCGTGGAGTCGTGGGAGGTGCTGGCCCGCGCCCGCTACTTCGTGACCAACGACAACGTGCCGCAGCGCTTCCAGCGCCGCTCCGGACAGGTCGTCGTACAGACGTGGCACGGCACGCCGATCAAGCAGATCGGTCACGACTTCGTGCACGACTACTACACGAGCCCGGAGATCCTGGAGGGGCTGGCGCACGACAGCGCCCAGTGGACCCTGCTGGCCTCCCCGAGCTCCTACGCCACGCCCCTCCTCAAGCGCGCCCTCGGCTACGACGGCGAGGTCATCGAGGCCGGCAGCCCGCGCACGGACGCGCTGGTGCGGCCCGACGCGCAGCGGATCGCCGAGGTCCGGCGGCGGCTCGGCCTGCCCGAGGGCAAGAAGGTCGTCCTCTACATGCCCACCTGGCGCGAGAACAACGAGGGCTTCTCGGGCGGCTACAAGCTCGATCTGCGCATCGACCTGGACCAGGCCCGCCGCGAGCTGGGCGAGGACCACGTCCTGCTGATCCGTAGCCACCACCACGTGACGGAGCAGGTCCGCGACGGTGTCCGCGACGGGTTCGTCGTCGACGTGTCGCGCTGGCCCGACGCGGCCGACCTGCTGCTGGTCGCCGACGTGCTGATCTCGGACTACTCCTCCGCGATGTTCGACTTCGCGCACACGGACCGGCCGATCCTGCTCTTCACGTACGACCTGGAGCACTACCGCGGTACGCTGCGCGGCTTCAACTTCGACCTGGAGGCGAAGGCGCCGGGACCGCTGCTGGCGGACTCGGCGAGCCTGATCGAGGCCGTGCGCAACGCGGACGCGGTCGGGGCGGAGTACGCCGAGGCGCGGGCGGCGTTCCGCGCCGAGTTCTGCGACCTGGACGGCGGCAACGCCGCCGAGCGCGTCGTCGAGCGCATGCTGGCGATGGGCGCGGCGCCCGCCAAGTAGGCCGAACGGGCGAATTACCGGCTGAACGCGAACCGGCCCCGGACCCACCGATGAATTTCGGGTCCGGGGCCGGTCTGTATGTGAGGGACGGTGTCCACCGTCCACGCACCGGCCCGGAGGCAGAGATGAGCGGCAACGGATTCACCACGTGTCTGTGGTTCGACGGCAACGCGGAAGCGGCCGCCGACTACTACCTGTCCGTCTTCAAGGACGGCAAGCTCGGCCGGATCGGCCGGTACACGGAGGCGGGCCCCGGCCAGGCCGACTCCGTGATGGTCGTGGAGTTCGAGATCAACGGCCAGCAGTTCATCGGGCTCAACGGTGGCCCGCAGTTCCCCTTCACCGAGGCGATCTCCTTCCAGATCCGCTGCGCCGACGAGGCGGAGGCGGACTACTACTGGGACGCGCTGACCGGCGGCGGTGGCGAGGAGGGCGTCTGCGGCTGGGTCAAGGACAGGTTCGGCGTGTCCTGGCAGGTCATCCCGCCGGGCGCCATCGACCTGATCGCCGACCCGGACCCCGGCCGGGCTGCCCGGGCCACCGCCGCCATGATGCGGATGAAGAAGTTGGACGTGGCGGAAATGCGCCGGGCGGCGGACGCGGGTCAGGGCCAGGGCCAGGGCTAGGGCTAGGAGCAGAGCTCGGGCCGGGGCCGGGGCCAGGGCTAGGACGTGGCGAACCTGGCCAGCAGGGCCGGCAGGGCGGTGCCGATCGGTTCCCGGACGATCTCGTCGGCCAGTGGGTCGTACGGGGTCTCCTCCGCGTTCACGATGATCAGCCGGGCCCCGGCCTCCGCGGCCATCCCGGCGAGCGACGCGGCGGGCTGCACCTGGAGGGTCGACCCGACGGCGATGAAGACCTGGCACCCCTTGGCCACGGCCATCGCCTGCCCCAGCACCTCGGGGTCGAGCCGCTGGCCGAACATCACGGTCGCCGACTTGAGGATCCCGCCGCACGCCAGGCAGGCGGGATCCGGCTCCCCGGCAGCCACCCGGGCCAGCGCCTGGTCCATGCCCGACCGGGCGTGGCAGGCCGTGCACACCACCGACCGGGCGCTGCCGTGCAGCTCGAACACCTTGCGGTCGGGCATCCCGGCGAGCTGGTGCAGCCCGTCCACGTTCTGGGTGATCACCCGCACGGGGGTGCCACCGCGCTCCAGCTCCGCCACGGCCAGGTGCGCGGCGTTCGGCCGTGCTCCGAGCGCGCCGATCTCGGCGCGCATCAGCCAGGAGCGGCGCCGGATCTCCGGATCGGCCATGTAGTGCGCGTACGTCACGAGCTTTTCGGCGTCGGGATCCTGCCGCCACAGGCCCTGGGGCCCCCGGTAGTCCGGAATTCCGGAATCGGTGGACATTCCGGCCCCGCTGAACACTGCGACAAGTGGCTTCCCCATGCATCGACCCTACGTACGGGTGAGGGTCGCCCGCGAGCCCATTTCCGCGCACCGGCCGGAGGGTCGTTTCTGCGGTGAATCCCGCCCCCCACTGGAGTGAGATCCGGGCCCCGCCCTCCCGATCCACCGGCTCGGCGGGTACAAGACCGGACATGATGCTCAAGCCGTACCGCCTCGGTGCCCTGCTGCTGACCCTGCTCGCGCTACCGGTCATGCCGTCCGTTCCCGCCCTCGCCGCGCCCGCCGCCCCCGGGGGGAGGGGACACACCGCTGCCCAGATCAGCGACTTCCTCATCAGCTTCTACGGTGACCACGGTCCCTCCGCGCAGGACCGGGAGAACCAGGTCTCGCAGGTCCTCAAAGAGAGACAGCAGGTCAATGAGGAGCTCGACGTCCTGCTCTGCGCCCATGACGAGCCGCAGGACATCAGCATCGGCCCGGTCACCGTCGCGAAGACCGCCTCGGTGGGCTGGGCCACCGTGACCACCCACTGGGCCTCCGGCAGCACCGACACCTTCACCGCGTACGTGCGCCTCGATTCCAACCCCATCCGGCTCGACGACGTGATCTGCGCAGGCTGAAATCCTTACGGTGATCGACGCGGCCGTTCATAGGGTGGGCGCATGGCTACGACAACCGCGACCACCACCACCGTCCTCCACTGCAGCGACCCGTTGAACGAACGCCGGGTCGACGCCCACTTCGCGGCGGAGGCCCGGCAGTTGCGCGCCACCGGGGGCACGGCCCTGCTCATCGACCACGACGCGCTGCTCGCCGGGGACGCCGAGCGGGCCGTCGCACGCGTGCCGGAAGGGGCCGGAGCCGTCTGGTACCGGGGCTGGATGATCCCCGCCGACCGGTACGCCGCACTGGACGCGGCCCTGCGCCGGCGCGGCGCCGAGCTCGTCGTCACCCCGGAGGCGTACCGCCGGGCGCACGAACTCCCCGGCTGGTACGAGACCTTCGCGGGCCTGACCCCGGTCAGCGGCTGGCTGCCCGCGGGGCCGGGGGCGGTCCCGGACCCGGAGGGGCTCGCGGCCCTCGCGGCGGGCCTGCCGCCGGGGGCCGCCGTCGTGAAGGACTACGTGAAGTCCCGCAAACACGAGTGGGACGAGGCCTGCTACGTGCCCGACCTCGCCGACCCCGCCGCGCTGCACCGCCTCGTCGCCCGCTTCGTCCAACTGCAGGGCGAGTTCCTGGCGGGCGGGGTGGTGCTGCGGGCCTTCGAGCACTTCGTCGTGCCGGAGGCGGCGGCCGCGGAGATACGGGTGTGGTGGCGGGACGGGGTGCCCCGGCTGGTCACCGCCCACCCCGACAGCCCGGTCACCGCGATCCCGCGAGCGTCCCTCGAACCGGCCCTCGAACCGGTCCGGGCGGCCGTCGAGGCGCTGGGCTGCCCCTTCGTGACCACCGACCTCGCGCTGCGCGCGGACGGGGTCTGGCGGGTCGTCGAAGTGGGGGACGGTCAGGTCAGCGACCTTCACCGGGAGGCCGATGAGGCCGAGTTCGTCCGTATTCTGACGGCTGATCACGCACCCCTGCGCACACCGGACCCATCTGGTACAACACCGGCATGACGGGATTCGAGATCGTCGGCGCGAGCGCCGCCGACATGAAGCTGATCCGCGACTGGGCCGAGGAGGAGGGCTGGAATCCGGGGGACTCGGACCGGTTCGCCTTCGCGGTCGCCGACCCGGAGGGATTCCTCATCGGGCGGCTGGACGGCGAGCCGGTGGCCTGCATCTCCGCCGTGCGGTACGGCGCGGGCTTCGGCTTCATCGGCTTCTACATCGCCCGGCCGGCCGTCCGCGGACAGGGGTACGGCATCCGGCTGTGGCACGCCGGGATGGAACGGCTCGACGGGCGGCTCGTGGGGCTGGACGGGGTCGTCGACCAGCAGGACAACTACCGCAAATCAGGCTTCCGTCGGGCCTGGAACAACTTCCGCTACGAAGGCACCCCACAGGGGGGCGACGACGGCGCGGTCGAGATCGTGGACGCGGGCACCCTGCCCTTCGGCCGGCTCGCCGCCTACGACCGGCGGTTCTTCCCCGCGCCGCGGGACGCCTTCCTGTCCGCCTGGACCGGGCTGCCCGGCCGCACCGCGCTGGCCGCCGTCCGGGACGGCCGCATCGAGGGCCTCGGCGTGATCCGCCCCTCCAGCGCCGCCCACCGGATCGGCCCGCTCTACGCGGCCACCCCGGCGGTGGCGGCGGCCCTGCTGCGGGGGCTGGCCCGGCACGCCCCCGACGGGCTGGTGTCCGTGGACGTACCGGACGCCAACCCGGCGTCCGGCGCGCTCTTCGAACGCCTCGGCCTCGCCCCGGCCTTCGAGACGGCCCGGATGTACACCGGCCCGGCACCGCACTTCGCCCTGCCGGAGCTCTTCGGGGTGGCCAGTCTCGAACTCGGATGAACATTCAGCCGTGTTGCCGGAGGACCGACAAGATGCCTCCTCGGCATGGGCGGTGGCAACCGCCGGCGAGCCGGGCCGGACGGCGGTCGCACGGCGCCGCCCGGCCCGTCGCTTCACGAGGGGTCAGAAGCCGAACAGCGCGCCGGAGGTGTTCCGCAGGCCGCACGGATTGGCGAACGTGTACGTGTAGCTGAGCCGACGGCCCTGCCACACGCCGACGGCCGCCACCGTCATCGGGTTCCACTCCCGGGTACAGACGGCGTCGGAGGCCGGCGCCGCGAGCGGGTCGAGCTGCGAGCCGTTCGCGCGTAATTCGGCGCACGCCGCGGCCGGCTGCGGGTGCGTCCCGCCGGGCGCCGGCGAGCAGACGAGGGTCACCGCGCGCATGACCGTGCCCGTGTCGGCATCGGGTCCGGCCGTCACGCTGACCACCAGCGCGGACGGCGCGTACAGGCTCTCCGTACCGGTCGGTGCGGCTCCGGCCGTACCCGGCCAGGCCAGCGCGGTGAGCGCGGTGAGCGCCATGGCGGCGGAACCGAGCCCGAGACCCTTTGCGATGGACCGCATTTCGAACACTCCCTTGGGTTGGTGTTTCGGATAGCGGACGCAGTCTTGCCGACCCGGGCCGTGAACGCCCGTTCGGACCCCCATTTTCCGTCACCGATCGTGTACGAATGAATGCAGACCGCAGCCGTGCGCGCGGGCTGACCTGTGGGGAAGCGGGCCGCCGAATCGGCCGAACACCGACCGGGACACCTCCCCGAAACCTGCCGCGCCACGCCTGTGATCTGCCCGGACGGGGTCTGGGCCCCCTCCCGGGGTAGGGCCGGCCCCACCCCGGGGACACAGACTGGGCCCGCTGTGCCGCGCCGCCCCCGACGGTTGGCTGGGGGGCATGGAAAACGACGCGATCCAACTCAAGGACGTCACCCGGGTCTTCGGAGCGGGCGACCGGGCCGTCACCGCCCTCGACCGGGTCTCCCTGGACTTCCCGCGGGGCACCTTCACCGCCGTCATGGGCCCTTCCGGCTCTGGCAAGTCCACCCTGCTGCAGTGCGCGGCAGGACTCGACCGGCCCACCTCCGGCAGCGTGCGGGTGGGCGGCACCGAACTCGGCGGGCTCGGCGAGACCCGGCTGACCCTGCTGCGCCGCGACCGCATCGGCTTCGTCTTCCAGGCCTTCAACCTGCTGCCCGCCCTGACCGCCGAGCAGAACGTCGCCCTGCCCCTGCGGCTGGCCGGCCGCCGCCCGGCCAGGGCCGAGGTCCGTGAGGTCCTGGCCCGGGTGGGCCTCGGCGACCGGGCCCGGCACCGGCCCGCGCAGCTGTCCGGCGGCCAGCAGCAGCGCGTGGCCCTGGCTCGGGCCCTGATCACCCGCCCGGAGGTGCTCTTCGGCGACGAACCCACCGGCGCCCTGGACTCGCAGACCGGCCGCGAGGTGCTCACCCTGCTCCGGGCCATGGTCGACACCGAACGCCAGACCGTCGTCATGGTCACCCACGACCCCGTGGCCGCCTCCTACGCGGACCGCGTGGTCTTCCTCGCCGACGGCCGGCCGAACGGTGAACTCCGGGGCGCGCACGCCCAGGACATCGCCGCCCGCATGACCGCGCTGGAGGGAGCGCCGTGCTGACCATCGCCCTGCGCACCGCGCGCGCCCGCTGGGTCACCTTCGCCGGAAGCTTCGTGGCCCTGGCGCTCGGCGTCGGCCTCATCGCCACCATGGGCCTCGGACTCGCCGCCACGCTCGACGCCCCGCAGCGCCTCCCGGAACGGTTCGCCCAGGCCCCCGTCGTCGTCAAGGGCGACGACGTGTTGCGCGTCCCCGTCCCGGGCGGGGAGCGCACCGGCAGGCTCGCCCACCCCCGTCCCGTCACCCCCGAACTCGCCCGGCGGCTGGCGGCCCTCGGCCCGGCCACCGAGGACCGGTCCTTCCCCGTCCGCGCCGAGGGCGGGCCGAAGCAACTGGTCGGCCACCCCTGGTCGGTCGCCGCCTTCGCCCCGTACACCCTGGACGCGGGCCGTCCCCCGCGCTCCGACGACGAGGTCGTCACCACCGGCTGGGCCCGGCCCGGGGCCCGGATCGGCACCGACCACGGCCCCGTGACCGTGGTCGGCACCGTCGCCGACCGCGGCTTCGAGGACGCCGTCTTCTGGACCGACGCCCGCGCCGCCCGGATCTCGCCCGCCATCGACCACCTCGTCGTCGCCGCCGACCCGACCGCCGTACAGGACGCCGTACGGCCGCTCCCGGGCCAGGACACCGGCGCACGGGTCCTGACCGGCCCGGACCGCCGCCTCGCCGACCCCGACCCCGAGCGGGACGGAGAGGCCCTGCTCGCCGTGAACGCCGCACTCGGCACCGCGGGCGGCGTCACCGGCTTCGTCTCGGTGTTCGTCGTCGCCTCCACCTTCGCCTTCGCCGTCGCCCAGCGCCGCAAGGAGTTCGCCCTGCTGCGCACGGCCGGCGCCACCCCGGGCCAGATCCGCCGCACGGTGGTCGCCGAGGCGCTGCTGCTCGGCGTGGTGGCCTCCGCCGCCGGCTGCCTGCTCGGGGCGTACGGGGCGCCCGTGTTCGTCGCGCACCTGGTGGACGAGGGCCTCGCACCCGGCTGGTTCGCCGTCGGTGACGCCACCTGGCCCTACCACGGGGCCTTCTGGGCCGGTCTGCTCGTCGCCCTCGCTGGAGTCGTCGCCGCGTCCTGGCGGGCGGGCCGGGTCGCCCCCTCCGAGGCGCTGCGCGAAGCCGCCTTCGAGACGCGGACCATGACCCCGGGCCGCTGGATCCTCGGCGCGGGACTGCTGCTGGCGGGCCTCGGCACCCTGGCCCACGCCCTGCTCACCGACCCGTCGGACCTGCTCCACCGCAAGACGTACACCAGCCGCCCCATGCTGTTCATCGTCGCCTTCGCCCTGCTGTCACCGGTGCTGGTGCGGCCGCTGGTCCGGCTGGTCGCCTGGCTCCCCGCCCGGCTGCCGGGCGCCGGCGGGATGCTGATCAGGGAGAACGCGGCGGCCGGCATCCGCCGAACCGCGGCCGTCGCCGCCCCCGTCCTGGTCACCGTGGCCCTCGCCGGATCCCTGCTGGGCACCACCGCCACGCTGAACGAGGCCAAGGCCGCCGAGATCCGGCAGCGGACCATCGCCGATCACGTCGTCACGGCCGGTGCGGGCGGGTTCGATCGGGCCACGGTCGAGCGGATCCGGGCCGTACCCGGAACGGAGATCTCCGCCACCGCGGCGACCGCCGTCCACGTGCTGGAGGAGGGCACGGCGCTCATCCGCTCCGACGCCCGCGCCGCGGATCCCGAGGCCCTGGCCCGGACCGCCCAACTGCCCCTCACGGCCGGATCGGTCACCGACCTCGACGACGACTCGGTCATCGTCACCGCGGAATGGGAGCGGCACACCGCCGGGTCCACCGTCGAGGTGTGGCTCGGTGACGGCACCCGCAAGGTCCTGCGGATCGCGGCCGTGATGAGCGTGGGCACCGGCGGCAACGGGGCCTACGTCACCCCCGCCAACGCCCCCGGCGCGAGGGTGGACCGGATCGACGTACGCCTCGCCCCGGGCGCGGACGGCGCGGCGGTCGGAGCCGCGCTGGCCGAGGCGGCCCGGCAGGCCGGGGGCCGCGTCCTCACGAAGGACCGGTGGCTGGCCGAGAACCGCCCCGGGACCGCACACACCACCCGGACCGGCTTCCTGCTGGTCCTCGGCATCGCCCTGCTCTACACGGGTATCGCGCTCGCCGGCACCCTGGTCATGGCCACCTCCGACCGGGCCCGAGACCTCGCGGTGCTGCGCCTGGCCGGAGCCACCCGGTGGCAGGTCCTGCGGCTGGTGGCGGGGGAGTCCCTGCTGGTGGTCCTCGTCGGCGCGGTCACCGGGACCCTGGTCGCCGCCCTGAACCTGGCCGGGGTCCGGGCGGCGCTCGGCCTCCTGGATGTCAGGAGCGCCCTCGTGATCCCGTGGGGCGCCCTCGGGGCGACGTCCGCGGCCTGCGCGGCCGTGGCGGTGGTCTCCGCGGTCGTCCCGGCCGCGCTGTGCCTGCGGCGCGCGGCGGCCGGGATGGCGGGGGTGCGTGACTGAGGGCTTGGGGGGTGTCTTGCCGGGCGCCGCGAGCCCGCCCCGACCGGCAAGACACCCCCTAGGGTTCCTCAGGAGGTGCTGGTGAGGCGGGGCGCGTACAGCTCCAGCAGGCGGGTGCGGGTCTGCTGGAGGCGCATCGCGAGCACGCGTCCGACCCAGTGCCCGATCGCGGAGCCGAAGGTGGGATCGGCATCCATCAGCATCCGGACGGTCGCGGCGTCGAACTCGTACGCCCGTACCGGCGTCATCGCCTCCGCGCCGAGCTGCCACACGTACGGCGGGAACAGCCAGGACCAGCCCACCAGCTCACCGGGGCCGAGGCTCTCCACGGGCGCGGCCCGGCGGCCGGCGACGGGGATTTCCAGGGTCACGGTGCCGGAACGCACGATCCAGAAGGAATCCGCCCGGGTGCCCTCGTCGAAGATGCGGGCGCCCTCCGGGAAATTGACCTCACGGGCCTGGGACATCAGCCGTCCACGGTGCTCGGTGGACAGGACGGCGGCGATCCGGATGGGGGAAGGTGTGCTCACGACGGCCTCCGATCACGACCCCCCACGACGCTCCTGCTCTCCCAGTGTCGCCGAAGCCCGCCGAATCGCGGCCGGACCGGTCACGGTTTCTTCCGCACCCGGTCCGGGAACGGGTTTCCCGAGCCCTTCCGCGTCCCATGGTTCAGGGCGTGTCCTCGGCATTCGCCTCCAGGCAGGCCAGCTCCATCGCGTCGAGGACGGCCTCGTGGCTGCGCCCGCTCAGCTCGGCGACATTCTCGATCTGGGCCGTCGCCCAGGCCGCCAGCGTCATCACCAGCACCCGGAGCCCGTCGGTGCCGTGCTCGGCCAGGACCGCATCGGCGACGACCATGGCCTCCTCGGGGACCTGCTCGGGTGGTTCGAGGCCCGCCAGACCGCGCAGCAGGGTGAGGGTGCGGCGGGAGATCTCCGGCGTCATTCCCGCCAGCCGCATGTCTTCGTCGTCGTCCATCCGCCCGCCCTCCGGTGCCGTGCCACATCACCTCAGGGCACGGTAGAGGGGCGCGGCCCCGCGCGGGGCCGTTTCGCCAGGGTGACGGTGCGTGACCGGGCGTCGACCGGCCGGATCCGGCGGGCGCGCCGTCCCGGGCGGCCAGAGTCACCCACGTGTCACCCACGGGCCGACCGCGCCGGAAAGCGTCCCGCAAGGACCTTCCCCCGGAAGCGACCCGCCGGTAACCTGCCCGCGGCAGCCGCCCGCCGGGACGGCCGATTTCCGGCAGGAGCGAGATGAAGAGCCTGTTACGCGCGGTCCTGTGCGCCCTCCTGCTGGTGGCCGGCGCCCTGTCGTCGGCACCTTTCGCGCAGCCCGCTCACGCCGCCGCCCCGCCGCCCGCGGCCGCCACGGGCACCGCCGAGGCCTGGACCCCGCCGCTGTCCACCCGCGGCCGGTACATCGTCGACGCGCAGGGCAACCGCTTCCGCCTGCGCTCCGGGAACTGGGACGGAGCCCAGGGATCCTGGAACGGCTCGGGCGACCGCGAGGACCCCGCCACGCACCACAGCGGGCAGAACGCCCACGGCATCCCGATCGGCCTGGACCGGGTACCCCTGCCCACCCTGCTCGCCGACTTCCGGGCCGCGGGGCTCAACAGCATCCGGCTGCCCTTCTCCAACGAGATGCTGCGCGACACCGCCCCCGTCCCGGACTCCGCCGTCGCCGCCAATCCGGCCCTGCGCGGCCGCACTCCCCTCCAGGTCTACGATGCCGTGGTCGCCGCCCTCACCGGCGCCGGGTTCGCCGTCATCCTCAACAACCACACCGTCACCACCCGTTGGTGCTGCGGACTCGACGGCAACGAACGCTGGAACAGCGGCCGCTCCACCGCCCAGTGGGCCGACGACTGGGTCTTCCTCGCCCGCCGCTACCGCGACAACCCGCGGGTGGTCGGCGCCGATCTCTACAACGAGGTCCGCCGCGACGTCTTCGACGACCCCAACTGGGGCCTCGGCGACAACCACGACTGGCACGCGGCCGCCCAGGAGGCCGCCGACCGCATCCTCACCGAAGCCAACCCCCAGCTGCTGATCGTCGTCGAGGGCATCAACTGGTTCGGCCTTCCCGTGGACGGCTTCCCCCACGGCCGCCCCACCCTCACCCCCGTACGCACGCTGTCCCACACCCTGGTCACCTCGAACAAGCTGGTCTACTCCGCCCACTTCTACGGCTACACCGGTCCCCGGCACAGCGGCGCGACCGGCATCGGCGAGACCAGCGACCTCCGCTACCAGGACATGACCGCGGCGGAGCTCGAACGGACCCTCTACGACCAGGCCTTCTTCGTGTCGGCGGAGACCGGCACGCACTTCACCGCCCCCGTGTGGATCAGCGAGTTCGGTATCGGGGCCGACGAGAGCGGCGCCGCCCCGCGCGCCTGGTTCGACCGGCTCACCGGATACCTGACGCGTTCCGACGCCGACTTCGCGTACTGGCCCCTCGTCGGCTGGAGCACCACCGCCCAGGGCACCCCGGGCGGCGACACCTGGGCGCTCCTGCGCTACGACACGGCCGGCCGCCGCTCCGGCGTGCTGGACCCGGGGGACTGGCGCACCGCCCGGTGGTCCCCGCTCACCACCACGCCCGGCCGCACCGGACCGGTCCCCGCCACCCCCGCCTGGTACCAGCTGACCACGGACCACCGCGACCACAACGCCTCGCTGCGCACCCGGGCCGCCGGGGACTGGGACAGCGGGGCCCGCAAGGCCGTCTGCCCCGACGGCGCCGGCCTCACCGGCCTCGCCCACACCGGGGGCCGCGGCCTGCGCACCACCTCCGACCTGCGCGCCCCTACGGGCGGGCACACCGTGGTCCGCGACGAGAGGTACGTCCCGGCAGGCGGCGACTGGGCCACCGGATATACCAAGTTCCAGTGCCCCGCAGGCCAGTTCCTGATCGGGTACAGCCTGCGCGGCGAGCGGGTCTCGGCGGCGCTGTGCGCCCCGGCCCGTACGGCGCTTCCCCCAGGCGGCCGGACCGTGTGGTTCGACCGGGGCGACAACCGCCCGGCGGGCGGCCCCGGCGGCGACTTCGCCTACGGGAACTACAAGGGCCAGTGCCCGCCCACCGAGTACGCGGCGGGCATCGCCTTCACCACCCGCGCCGCCACCCGCCCCTCCCCGGCCGCGCTGCTGTGCCGTCCCCTGCCGGGTCCGGCCGCCGGCTGACCCGGCCCAGCGCGGCGACGGCGGCGAGCGCGACGAGGATCAGGACCGCCGCGACCAGGAAGGTGAACCGCATCCCGGTGGCCACGGCCCCGGCGGGCGCCGAGGCGATGTCGGCCGTCGGCGACGCGTGCGCGAACACGGCGCCCATCAGGGACGCGCCGGTGACGAGGCCGAGATTGCGCGAGAGGCCCAGCATGCCGGAGACGACGCCCCGCCGGTCCGGGCCGGCGTCCGCCATGACGGCGGTGTTGTTGGCCGTCTGGAACACCGCGTAGCCGGCGGTCACGACCGCGAGCGGGACGACGTACCCGAGGACACCGAGCGAAGCCGGAGTGAGGGACAGGGTGACGGCCCCGGCCGTCATCGCCGAGAGCCCGAGCAGGGTCATGCGCTGCGCGCCGAACCGGTCCGCGAGCCGCCCGGCGGGCATCCCGGTCACCGCGGCGACCAGCGGACCGACCGACAGGACGACGCCGACCGGGGCCTCGTCGAGCCCGAGCGTCCGGGAGAGGTAGAACGGCCCGACCACCAGCGTCGCCATCATCACCGTCGACACGAGTGCGCTCGAGGCGAGACCCGCACCGGTCACCGGATCGCGGAAGAGCGCCCGTTGCACCAAGGGGGAGGCCGCCCTCGCCTCGGCGCGCACGAAGAGGGCGGCCCCGCAGGCGGCGGCCAGCAGCAGCGCCGTGTTGAGCGGGCCGAAACGGCCGCCACCGAGGGTCATCGCGAGCGCGTAGGCGGCGAGGGTCAGCGCGAGCAGCAGCGTCCCCAGGTGGTCGAAGCGGGTCCGGTCGGACCCGCTTTCCCGCCTCCCGGCGGGCAGATGGCGGTGGGAGAGCAGGAACGCCGCGATGCCCAGCGGTACGTTGACGAGGAAGAGCGCCCGCCAGCCGAACCCGGCGAGCAGGGCCCCGCCCAGCGAGGGGCCGAGAGCGGTGCCCACCGCGGACATGGTGCCGAGCAGCCCCATGGCGCCGCCCGTCCGCTCCTTCGGGACCGTCTCACCCAAGAACGCCACGGTGAGGGCCGTCATGACGGCGGCTCCCACGCCCTGCGCCGCCCGGGCGCCGACCAGCAGCCAGAGCGTGGGCGCGGCGGCGCACAGCACCGAGGCGGCGGTGAACAAGGAGATTCCCGCGAGGAGCAGCCGCCGGCGGCCGACGAGGTCGCCGAGGCGCCCGACCCCCACGACCAGGGTGGTGACGGCGAGGAGATAGGCGAGGACGATCCACTGGACCTCCTGGAACGAGGCGGAGAACACGTGCGCCAGGGCCGGCAGGCCGACGTGGGCGATGCCGGTGCCGAGCGAGGACAGCAGCACGGCGAGGGAGAGACCGGCGAGCGCCCACCGGACCGCGGGCCGGTGCGCGCCGGCGGCCGCGCCATCGTCGTCGGTGGTGCGGCGCTGTCGGGGGCCGGTCGCGGAATCAGTGTGTGGGCTCATGCCGGGAGGGTGCGGGCGCCGGGCGGCCGGCGGCAAACCTTGTTGCCGTTTCCGGGACGGCCGGGTGCAATGGCCCCATGGACGACAAGCCATCCCCCCACCAGGCGGTCCTCGACGAGGTCGCTCCCCGGCTCAGACGGCTGCGCGCCCGGCGCGGTCTCACCCTGGCCGCGCTCTCCGAGACGACCGGCATCTCGAAGAGCACCCTGTCCCGGCTGGAGTCAGGGCAGCGCCGCCCCAGCCTGGAACTGCTGCTGCCGCTCGCGGCCGCGTACCAGGTGCCCCTGGACGACCTGGTGGGCGCTCCCGAAGTGGGGGACCCCCGGGTGCGGCTGACCCCCCGCACCCTTCCGAACGGCGGCACGGCCGTGCCGCTGACCCGGGGCCCGGGGCCCCTCCAGGCGTACAAGATGCTCATCCCCGACCGGGGCGGCGAGCCGGAGCCGCGGACGCACGAGGGCTACGAGTGGCTGTACGTGCTGGAGGGCAGGCTGCGCCTCGTCCTCGCCGAGCACGACCTGGTCCTCGGCCCCGGCGAGGCGGCCGAGTTCGACACCCGGCTGCCCCACTGGTTCACCAGCGCGGACGGCCGGCCGGTGGAGATCCTCAGCCTCTTCGGGCGGCAGGGCGAGCGCATGCACGTCCGGGCGAAGCCCCGTGGGTGACGGCGGGGCAGGTGTGCCGGACCGGGGCTCTTTCGCATCCGATACGTCAAGTGGGATGAATCGAGCCGCGAATCGCTCTAGGGTGCGCCCGTAGGCACGGCTGTGGACTGCTGTTCGGTGGTTTTCGGCCATGACTCACGCGGCCGCACCTCACGGCCGTACCGCACACCGAACTGGGGGATTCATGCGCAGATCCCGAGGGCCGGCGGCCGCGCTCGCCCTGTCCCTGGCCGGCACCGCCCTGGGGGTGGGCCTCGGCCTCGCCCCGCAGGCGGCGGCGATCACCCCGCCCGTCGCGTTCACCGCCGACCCGCTGGCCACCTGGCAGCCCGACGGCGTCGTCTGGGCCCTCGCCGAGGCGGCCGGACAGGTCTTCGTCGGGGGCACCTTCTCCACCGTGCGCCCGCCTGACGCAGGCTCCGGAAGCGAGCGGCCGGCGGTGAACTTCGTCGCGCTCGACGCGGCGACCGGCGCCCCGACCTCCTGCGAGCTGTCCTTCACCGTCGGCTCGGGCAGCGCCACGGTCCGCGCGCTCGCCCTCTCGCCGGACAAGGCGACCCTGTACGCGGGCGGCTACTTCGGTGCCGTCAACGGCACCCCCGTCTCCAGCCTCGCCGCCGTCGACGTGGCGAGCTGCACCGTGAAACAAGGCTTCCGCCCGGCCTTCGCGGCCACCGTCCGCGCCCTCGCCGTCACCGGCGACACCGTCTACGCGGGCGGCGACTTCCTCAGCGTCGCCGGCCGGCCGCGCGAGCGTTTCGCCGCCGTCGGCGCGGCCGACGGCGCCCTGAAGCCCTTCACCGCCGACGCCGACGAGCCCGGGCGCGCCGTCGAGGTCACCCCGGACGGCAACAACGTGGTCCTCGGCGGCGACTTCTTCACCGTCAACGGTACGAACACCCACGCACTGGCCGTCGTCGACGCGACGAGCGGCGCCCTCACCACGTCGTACGCCGGATTCATCGAGACCAACTCCGTGGTCAAGGACATCGCGACCGACGCCACCGGCTTCTACACCGCCAACGAGGGCACGGGCGGCGGGGTCTTCGACGGCCGCATCGCCCTGAATCTCGGCGACTTCGGCCAGCGCTGGCGCGACACCTGCCTCGGCGCCACCCAGGCCGTGCTGCCCTACCAGAACGTGCTCTACAGCGCCTCGCACGCCCACGACTGCTCCAGCGTCGGCGAGTTCCCCGACGGCCAGCGCCACCACCTGCTCGCCCAGCCCACCAGCGGCACCGGCAAGCTCGGCTGGGCCCCCGACACCAACGACGGCATCGGCGAGGGCATCGGGCCGCGCGTGATGACGGTCGGCTCCAAGGGCGGTGTCCAGTACCTGTGGGTCGGCGGGGAGTTCACCACCGTCAACGGCGCGGCACAGCAGAGCCTGACGCGCTTCGCCTCCACCGGGGACACCGGCGCACCCACCGTGCCCGTGGCGAGCGCGGTCAGCTTCAGGCCCGGTGAGGTCCAGGTGCGCTGGCGCACCAGCCTCGACCTCGACGACAGCGCGCTGACCTACCGGATCTACCGCAACGGCGCGGCCACGCCCATTGCCACGGTCACCGCCGACTCGCTGTTCTTCAAGCGGCCGCAGGCCTCCTGGACCGACACCACCGCGGCCGCGGGCCAGTCGTACACCTACCGGGTGACGGCCTCCGACGCGGCCGGCAACACCAGCGCCCTGTCCGCGACGGCGAGCGTGACCGTCCCGACCACGGTGGAGGGCTACCCGAACCAGGTCCGCACCGACGGCGCCCAGCAGTACTGGCGCTACGACGAATCGGCCCTGCCCTTCGCCGCGGACTCCTCGGCCGGCGGCAACCGGAGCGGCACGCACCTGAACGCCCCCGCCCTGCGGCAGACGCCCGGCGCGGTGTCCGGCGCGAGCACGGCGATCGGCTTCAACGGCACGGACACCCAGGTGTACGGGGACATGCGGCAGACCGTGGGCAGCACCTACACCATCGAGACCTGGTTCAGGACGGACACCACCAGGGGTGGCAAGCTCGTCGGCTTCGGGAACAACCAGACCCGCGGCAGCAGTCAGTACGACAAGCACATCTACATGACCAACAACGGCCGGCTCGTCTACGGCGTCTACAACGGAGCCACCCGCACCATCACCACCACGGGCTCCTACAACGACAACCAGTGGCACCACGTCGTCGCCACCCAGGGTCCCGGCGGGATGACCCTCTACGTGGACGGTGCCCAGAAGGGCACCCTCGCCGTCACCACCCACGAGAACTTCTCGGGCTACTGGCACGCCGGCGGCGACAGCCTCGGCGGCTGGCCCGACCGTCCGACGAGCGAGTACTGGGCGGGCCGGCTCGACGAGACCGCCGTCTACCCCACGGTGCTCAGCGCCGCGCAGGTGCAGAACCACCACGCCCTCGCCACCGCCCCGGCCGACTCGGTGGTCCAGGTGAGCGCCGCCGAGGACACCTACGCCAACGCGGGGGCACCCGCCACCAACTACGGCACCTCGGGATCGCTCGCGGTCCGCGGCACCTCCTTCTACGCGAGCTACCTGCGCTTCGACCTGCCCGCCGCCCCCGCCGGCACGGTGCTGAAGTCCGCCGCACTCAGCGTGAAGACGAGCACGCAGAGCGGCGCCGGCACCACCGACACCGTCTCGGTGCTCCCGGTCACCGGCTCGTGGAGCGAGGGCGGAACCACGTACAACAACCGCCCCGCGCTCGGTGGTCCGGCGCTCGGCACCTTCGCCGGGATCCCGGACGGTTCGGCGGTACACACCACCGGGCTGACCACCGCGAGCCTCGCGGCGGCGCTCGGCGGCAGCTACGGCCTGGGGCTCACGAGCACCGGTACGGACGCCCTGTGGATGTGGTCCTCCGAGGCACAGGCGAACGAAGGGACGCCGCAGCTGACGCTCACCTTCGGCGCCCCGTGACCTGACCGCCCGACGGACAAGGGGGCGCGGGACAGCCTGACCGGCCGTCCCGCGCCCCCTCTCGTCTCAGCCGCGCGCGTCCACCACGGCGAGGAGCTTGCCGCTCGTCGGACTGCGGTCCAGCGACGCGCCGTCCACCGCCTCGACCACCAGCTCCAGCAGTCGCTCCGCCACCGCCGAGCGCAGCTCCGGGTAGCCGGCCAGGAAGACCTCCCGCAGCCGCTCCGGATCCGTCGCCGCGGCCCGCTCCACCCGTACGGTCATCCGCTCGCGCGCGTCGGCGGAGTCGAGCCGGATCTGCACCTCACCCCGGTGCCCGCCCTGTTCCTCGGCCAGATCCAGGAAGCGGCGGTGGTTCAGGAAGTACGTCGCCACCCGCATCACGTCGCCCGTGCGCCCGCGCAGCTCGAAGCGCGGCGCGTGCCGTCCGCACGGGCAGCGGCCCGGGACCTCCCGGCCCAGGTCGCCTATCACGTACCGGCCCAGGTGCTGGCCGCGCCGGGCGTGCGTGGTGAAGACCAGCCGGCCCGTCTCGCCCGGGACCACCGGGCGGTCCCCGTCCAGATCCAGGATCTCCATCGTGTGGAGATCGGCGTGCAGGTGGTGGACCCCGCCGGAGCTCTCGGTGCACTGGAAGCCCAGCGGGCCGAGGTCGGTGCTGCCGTAGGTGATCGAGCGGACGGCCTCGATGCCGAAGGTGTCCTTCAGGGTGCGCTGCTGCTCCTCGGTGAAGTGCTCGCCGCCGTAGAACACCTTGCGCAGGCCTCCGTACGCGCGCAGCGCGTCCCGCTCCGCGTGCAGCAGCTGCCACAGGTAGGAGGGCATGCCGAAGAGGGTGTCGGCTCCGTGGTCGATCAGCGCTTGCGCCGTGGCCCGGTGGTCGGGGCCCGCCGACAGCGGCAACTGCACGCCGCCGAGCCGCTCCAGCACGGAGAAGAAGCTGATGAAGCTGCCGTACATGGCGCCGCAGTAGAACAGGTTGGCGGTCCGGTCCGAGGCCGGGTCGTAGCCGGCGGCCAGCAGGCCGCGGGCGGCGGCGTGCATCTGCGTGTCGTAGTCGTCGTAGCTGAAGACCGACAGCGCCGGTGCGCCGGTACTGCCGCCGCTGCGGAAGTACAGCTCGGCATCGGCCCGCGCCAGCCGGCGGGCCGGCTCCTGCACGTCCTCCTTGCCCAGCAGCGGTCCCGCGGGAAGCGGCAGCACGACGGGCCGGACCAGGTCGTCCAGGCAGGCGGTGGTGGCGAAGGCGGCCGGATCGGCCTGGACCGCGACGCGGCGGCTGTAGCGCTGCAGGGCGTAGACCCCGTCGTGCGGCTCACCCGCGTAGCTCTCGAGCATGGCGCCGACCGGCGTGACACGGGTGACGCCCGCGGCCAGGGCGGTGCGGGAGAGCTCGGCGATGTCCGCCCGGCTGCCCGCGAGGCCCGCCGTCTGCAGATAGCGGCGCATCGGCCGCAGGGTGGTGATCAGCCGCTTGCGGGGCAGCGGCTTGACCCACACGCTGCGGTGCAGCGGCGAGGCGGTCAGCGGCGACCGGGTGTCGGCCATGACCCGCCACGAGCCGTCGGGAGCGGCGAACACCCGGGTCAGGCCCAGGTGCTCCTCCAGCCGGGCCATCAGCTCGGTGGTGGTCAGCTCGGCCGCCTCCGCCGGGTCCGGCTCGCCCGCCGCAGCGCCCGCAGCGCCCGCAGCGCCCGCACCGCCCGCCGCGGCCGACGGCCGGGCGGCGAGGACCGCGGCGAACCGCTCGGCGAAACCGAAGACCTCCTCCTCGTCCTCGGTGTCGAGGTACACCACCTGCGGGCTGGAGCACGCTTCCTGCTCGTGCAGGCAGACGTCGTCCGCCAGGGCGTCGAGCGTGCGGGCGTCCGACCAGGCGTCCGCCGTCAGGTACGCGAAGGAGATCCGGTGCCCCCACTCCACCAGCCGGCAGCCGGCCGGCACATGGGCCGCCACCCCTTCGACGGCCGCTTCCCCGCCCCATACGGCGACGGCGTCCGCGGGCGCGCACATCAGGCGCAGCCACTCCTGCCGGGAGGAGGGGAAACGCAGGACGACGATCCGCGCGGCCAGTGCGCCGCTGGGGTCCAGGGCCGCGAGCTCCGCCATCAGCTGCTGGGTCAGGAGGGTGTCGTCGCTGCTGGTCTTGAGCACGTTGACGTTGCCGGCCAGCAGTCCCTCGACGATGCTCAGCGGCGCCACCGTCGCGGCGTTGCCCGGCGCGATGTGGGCGACCAGGCCGACGGGCGCCCATGCCTCGTAGACCGTCTCGCGCGGATCCGCCCGGTTCAGCCGGCCGGGAGTCGCGCTGCCGAGCTCCCGGCGCAGCTTGCGGGTCAGCTCCCGCCGGCCGAGAAGGACGCCCAGCTCGGCAAGGACCGCCGGGTCCTCACCCTCGGGCAGGTGGGCGGCGAGCCGGGCCCGTACGGGATGACCGGGGTCGCACAGCGCGCTCGCGAGGGCGTCGCACGCGGCCAGGACGGTCTCGGTCTCCAGGCCCTCCGAAAGCGCGGCCTCGACGGCGGCCGGCAGTCCGGCGAGCCGGCGGCCGGCCTCCTCGTCGCCGATGAACTCGCCCTGCCAGTAGTGGTGGTGCACGCTCACGGTCACGCCATTCCCTTCATCAGTTCCGCTGCGGCCACCGCGCAGCTGCGGTTGCGGCTCACCCCGGCACGGCCGTGGACGGTGAACCAGGGGGTCTCCAGCTCGCACCCGCACGCGCTGCCGGGCTGGAGGGAGGCGAGGTCGCCCATGACCACGCTCTGCGCCGGCACCGAGGTGATGTACGGCGACACGAGGTGCAGGTAGCCCCGCTCCCCGTAGGGCAGCGGTTCGAGTGTGCGGGTGGAGCGGATCGTCACCCGCGACCAGACGGGGGCGTGCAGCCGGTGGTGGTCGCACTCGATGTACGGGATGCAGTGCTCGACCGACCCGAAGGTGTCCCGGATCCGCTCACCCGGAATGCCGAGCTGCTCGGTGACGCGGGAGTACAGCTCCTCCTTGCCGATGCGCCGGTCGGCGTGCCCCTTCCAGCCGCCGCCGAGGACGACGAGGGAGCCCTCGGGAAGGCGCAGCGGGGGCAGTCCCATGGCCCGCATCCGCTCCAGGGTGAAGAAGAGGAAGGCCGGGAAGCCGAGGATGCGGACCGGGGCGTCCTCCCGCTCGAAGCGGCGCAGTGCGGCGATGCAGCCGAAGGGGTCGAACTCGTGCTCGCCGCCGGTGTTGCGCAGCGCGTACGCGACGCTGCGCGCGGGGGCGAAGTCGCACAGGTAGTTGTCGGTGAAGGCGGTCCCCAGGTTCAGCGAGGGGGCCGGCTCGTAGCTGTAGAGGAGGTAGTTCACCTCCTGGCCGGGGGTGATCCAGCCGTTGCGCTCGAAGATCCGGGCGACCATGCGCTGGGCGGAGCGGATGGTCCACCGGTCGAAGAACATCTGCGACTTCTGGCCGGTGGTACCGGAGGAGGTCAGGTGCAGCTCGACGTCCTCGCGGGGGACGGAGAGCACCTCGTGCCGCTTGAAGAAGTTCGCGTGGACGAGCGGCGTCCGGTACGGCTCGGCCGGGGGAGTGGCCTCGTACAGGGAGCGGAAGAACGCCGAGCGCTCGGTGTGCCAGGCGTTGGTCTCCGCCATGGCCGCGGCGAACAGTTCGTCCTCGGCGGGTCCGAAGGCGTACGGGTCGGTCAGGTCGCACAGCTCCTGTACGTGCGGCAGCAGGGCCGGGTCGGGTACGGAGACCGGCGCGAGATGGGGGTTCATGGGGTCCATGGGGCTCATGAGGCAACCTCGGATGATGTGGGCAGGTGTGTCGACGCCCAGGCCGACACGTAGCAGTCCAGGTACGGCTGGAGGGGCGGTTCGACGGCGACGCCGCGGAAGTCGATGCGTTCGCCGGAACGGGACAGGACGGCGTAGTCGTGGAAGCCGTCGCCGTCCGCGCGCATGGCCGGGTAGAGGGCCCCGGCGACGAACCCCTGGGCGAGGAAGGCGGAGAGGGCCTCGTGGTGCGCGAGCGGCACCAGGGCCTCGACGTAACCGGCGCCCGCGCGGGCCAGGGCCCGGGTGACGGGTTCGAGGTGGGCCGCCGCGGCCGCCGGGTCGGGATGGGCCGTCAGCAGGGAGCCGTAACCGCCGGCGCGGTTGAGGTAGGCGTAGACCTCGAACCGGCCGTCCTCGGGGGTGAGCAGCACGTTCGGGGTGTGCAGCGGGTAGAACCAGCCCTCGGCGCCCGGGAACCGCTCGCGGAAGCGGCGGCGTACGAACGCCGGTGCCTCGATCACTTCCAGCCGCTCGGCGGCCGCGTGCGGCGCGGGCGCGGGGGGCGGGCCGGCGGCCGCCCTGACCCCGGGGTAGCCGATGCCGAGGGCGGCCTCGGCCGTGCGCAGCAACGGCAGCAGCGGGGCCGGTACTTCGGTGACGGGGATCCGGCGGTCGAGCACTCCGGCGGCGTGACGCGCGTAGAGTGCGAGGCTTTCGCGGCTGCTGAGATCCACCGCGTTGGGCAGGATGCCCAGAGGGCGGAAGCCGTTGCGCAGGACGACGCGCTGGGGACCGGCGCTGACGGTGCGTACGGTCGCGTACACCGAGTCCAGGCGGCCGGTGTCCAGCATCCCGGCGCACAGGGCCTCGGTGAGGGCGGCGGCCAGGCCCGCCGAGCGGTGCTCGGGGTGCACGGCGATGCCCTCCAGGCGGCCGGTGCGGCTGCCCGCCTCGCCGTGGATGGCGGCGGACGCGGTCAGGGCCCCGGTGTCGGCGCAGCGGGTGACGAGCCACAGGGAGTGCGGGTCCGCGATGAGCCGGGCCATCTCGGCCGGGTCGGTGCCGAGGGCCACGGGGTAGTGCGGACCGTAGACGGCGTAGTAGAGCTGGCGCAGTTCGGCGATGTCCGCGCGGACGGCCGGGGTGATCACGGGGCTCATCGCTCGCCTCCGGCCGGTGCGGGCTCCGCCACGGCAGGGTCGGGCGTACGGGACCCGAGCAGGGCCAGGGCGCAGGCCGCCGGGAGCAGACCGATGCCTTGTACGAGGCACAGGGTCTGCGGGGAGAGGAAGTCACCGGCGGAGCCGAACACCAGGGAAGCCACCGGCAGGGAGGCACCCAGGACGGCCTGCATCACGGCGAAGAAGCCGGGCTTGTCCGCCGTCGGCACCATCCGCTGGAACAGGGCGACGAAGCGCACGCTCACGGCCCCGGCGCACCAGCCGGCCACGGCCAGGCAGCCCGCGACGACCGGACGCTGCGCGAACAGTCCGGGCAGCGCCAGGGCGAGGGCCATCAGGCCCAGGCACCAGGCGCCGGCGACCGTGGGCCGTCCCGGCACACGGGTGCCGGTGAAGGCGCCGACGAGCGCGCCGGTGCCCAGGGAGGCCTCCAGCAGGGCCACGGTGCCGCCCCCGCCGAAGAGGACCGAGCGGGTGTAGAGCGGGATGACGACGAACACGGCGGCGGTGAACAGGTTCGCCGCGGTGAAGCAGATCAGGATCCGCCGTACGGAGGGCAGTCCGGCCAGGATGCGGCGGAGCGGGCGCCGCCCGGGCGGGGCCGCCGCGTCGTCCGCGTCGTCCGCGGCGACGGTACGGAACCGGGCGCTCGCGACGAGCACGGCGGCACCCAGGTAGGCGGCCGCGCAGCCGGCGGCCAGCCCGGACACGCCCGCCCGGTCGACGGTCAGGGCGCCGAGCAGTGCCCCGGCGAGACCGGCCAGGGACTGGGTGGACAGCTCGAAGCCGGTGGCCGTCTCGATGTCGGCGTCGTCGACGAGCTCGGGGACCGAAGTGGTCAGACAGGGATCGAAGAACGCCTGGCAGGTGGCCAGGGCGAGACCGGCCGCGTACACGGCGGTGAGCGGCAGGCCGCCGCCGTACGCCCACAGCGCGAGGGCGGCCGAGGCGGCCCCGGCCACGGCGGCGGCGGTCCGCAGCACCGAGCGGTGCGCGCAGCGGGCGACGGCCCCGGCCACGACGGGCGCCAGCGCCACGGCGGGCAGCATGCACACCGCCATGAACAGCCCCGAGGCCAGCCCCCGGGCCTCGGGCACGGCGTAGGCGACGATCCACCAGGACACGCCGACCTGGAACATGCGCACGGCGGCCTGGGTGAGGACCTGCCCGAGCCATACTGCGGCGAAGGCACGGTTGCGCAGGATCAGCGGAGCGCGCCGGCGGCCGGCCCCGGTCCGCGGCTGCGCCTGCGTATCCGTATCCGTCTCCGTCTCCGTCATGTCGGCCGTGTCGGCCATGGGTGCGGCGGTCATGCGGTCGGCCTCTCGTCGAGGACGCGGACGAGCTTGCCCGAGCGCGGATTGACGGCGAGGTCGCGGTGGCGTGCCCACTCCACGGTCAGCGGGTGCACGAACCCGGCACGGACACTGTCCGGATACAGCGGCCGTACGGTCTCCAGCTCCGTGACGACGGCCTCGGCCAGCGCCTCGCGGCTGCCGGCGTCGTCACCCGGGGCCGTCGCCAGCCGCAGGACGAGCCCGTCGCGGCCGTCCCAGCGGCGGACGACGAGCTGCATGCCGACCACACGGCCCTCGGTGTCCGCCGCCGCCACGGCGTCCTGGGCGTCCTGGGTGTAGAGGGAGACGGGTCCCACGCGCACGCCCTCCTCGGCGCGCCCGAGGATCCTGAAGTGGCCGGGACCGGTGCCGGTCCATTCGGCCCGGTCGCCGGCGGGGTAGCGGATGATCGGCATCAGACGGCGGAAGAGGCTGGTGACGACGACCCGGCCGGGTCGCCCCGGTTCGGTGATGGGCTCACCGGTGGAGTCGTCGAGGATCTCGACGACCGCGTACGGGGTGAAGGCGCGGTGCACCCGGGCGTCGGGGCCGGGCACCGGGCGGCCGAGCAGGCCTGCGTCGACGCTGGCGTATCCGACGGAACGGACCTCGGCGCCGGGGAACACGGCGGCCAGCAGCCGCCGTTGGTCGTCGAAGAGGGCCTCTCCGCCGAAGAGGAGCAACTCCACCGAATCGAGCGGGACACCGCAGGAGACGACCTGCTCGGCGAGCCGGCACAGGGTGGTGGTCGTGCCGGTCAGTACCTGTGCGGCGAGATCGCGCAGCGTCGGGATCGTCGATTCCAGCGGTGCGCCGCCCCCAATGGGCAGGCGGACGTTGTCCACGGGAGCGTGGGCGAGCGAGTCGAGGACGAAGAGGAAACTGGCGTACAGCTCCCCGGCGTAGAAGAGGTCGGCGACGCGGTGCCCCGGGCGCAGACCGGTGTCCACGAGCCCCTGGCCGAAGGCGGTGACGAACGTGCGCCACTCGTCGCGGGTGTAGACGGAGAACTTGGGGGACCCGGTGGTGCCGCCGGTCTTGTAGACCGTGGCCTCGCTGAGCGGGCCGGTCAGGACGCGGTTGTCGTGCAGGGCGTTGGCCGCCCAGAACTCCTCCTGGTCGACCACCGGCACGTCGGTGAGGCTGTCGACGTGCGGTGGCAGGGACGCGTAGAGGTCCCGGTAGTAGGGCGAGTTGTCGCGGGCGAAACGTATGAGGTCCGAGAGCTGCTGGGCGGACATGAGCCTTTGCCTGGATGACGGGAACGGAATCGGGAACGGGAATGACGGCGGGGCGCGGCGAGAGACGGAGCTCGCCTGCGGAGTCGGGCCGGTGTGAACGGGGGACCCCCCGGCGCCCCCGTCTCCCTCTGACGCACGCCGAAAGCTGACGTGCGGTCATGATGATGAAACATCAGTCCCGTCATCACCAAATTGGCCGCATATTTACGGACAGTGAGACAAAGTTCAACAATTTTTCCGCTACGGCACTTCGTTCAGTTGCCCGTGGCGAGAGCCCCCTCGTTGCGGCGGAGGGCGTCACGCAGCCGGGATGCCTGGGTGACCAGGCGCGAGGTGCCGCCCCGGGCCGCGACGGCGGCGAGCCCGGCCGGTTCGGGCGCCACCGCCCCGCACCGTTCCACGCATTCGGCGGCCGTCGACAGGAGGTCGCCGGCGCCACGGGGATCGGCCGTCCCCGTGAGCAGCCCGGGCAGTACGGACGCCAGCACGGCCCAGGTCGTCGCGTACGCGCCCGTCGCGGCGAGGGTGCGCACCGAGTCGGCGAGCCGGCTGGGCTTGACCGTGCCCAGAGCGATCAGCTCGGCCAGGTCGCGGCCCAGGCGTACGGCGTCCAGCTCACCCTGGGCGGCGAGGGTCAGGAGCGCGTCCACGGCCCTCAGCCGGTCCTCGGGGTGCCGGGAGCCGAGCCCGGTGGCGACCGCCAGGTGCAGGGCCGGGCCGGCCGGTCCGCCGGCCGCGGCCAGCAGGGGCAGCGCGGCGGCAGTCTCGCGCGCTTCGTGGGCGGCGCCGGCCGTGACGACCGGGAGACACCAGGCGGCCAGGGCCTCCCGGTCCTCGGGCAGGACCGCGATCAGCGACGCGTCGTCGCGACCGTCCCAGCAGCGGTCGGTCGCCGTGCGGGCCTTCGCCAGCTCGTGGAACCGCTGCGGGAACTCGCGCACCACGGTCGTCCGCTGCGCCGTGTCCACCACGAGGCGCGCGGGCGTCTCACCGCCCCACCGGTGCTGCACCGCCGGTGCGGTACGGCGGGTGACGGCCACGGGTCGTCCGGCATCGCCGAGCCAGGCGGCCAGCCGGTCGCCGGCGGGCGTGCCGAGGGCGGCGGCCTCGGGGACGGCGGAGGCATCGCGGCGGACCCGCAGCAAGGCCTGGGCGAGGTCCGCGGGAGCGGGCTCCTCACCGAGACGGTCGTACTCGGCCAGGCGGGCGACCAGCACGCGCGGGTCCAGCGAGCCCGTCTCCACGGAGGGCGTGGCGAGGAGGAAGGGCAGCGGCCGGGACGCCATGCGCCGCGCGGCCTCGGCCACGCGCGCATGGGTGACGGCGCCGATCGCGGGGTGGTGACAGTCGCTGCGCCAGGACACGAGAGCCGGCTGCGGTGTGCCCGTCGGCGGCGCGTCCAGGACGCAGGCGGCCACGCGCTCCAGGCCGGGCAGCTCGTGCGTGTAGGAGCGGGACTGCTCGGGGTCGAGCCACCAGCGGTCCGCCAGTGCGGGGCGCAGGGCCTCGGCGAGGGCCGCACGGTCCCGGTACGCGTGCCGTACCAGCCCGTCCAGGGCGCGCTCGAACTCCTCGACGGTGGCGGTGCGCGCGTTGATGACCGCCGCGACGAGTTCCACGGTCTCGGCGGCCGTCTCCGGCGCGGGGGCGAGCGGGGCCGGGACGGGGAGCGGCGGCAGGGTCTCCCGGTAGGGGCCGGATTCCGCGGCGGGAGCGGCGGCCGCTCCGAGGAGCTCCACCGCCCGGGCCCGGTGGACCGGACTCAACAGGTGTGCCCGCTCGGCGAGTTCGGCGCGCAGTCCGGGATCGTCGGTGAGGTGGGCGGCGACCAGCTTCAGCGCCCGCTCCTGGATGTCGGTGTCCGCGTGCCCGAAGGCCTCGGCGACCTCTGGCAGCAGCTCGGGGGCGGCGGCCGGGTCGCGGGTGAGCTCCTTGCCGATCAGTACGAGTTGCGAACGGACCAGCTTCTTCTCGGGACGGAAGAGGACGGCGGCCGACATCTCGGCGAGCCGGCGGGGGGTCAGGTGACCCGCCGCGGCGACCCGGGCGAGGGCCTGCTGGGCGTTCCCGGCGACGGCTGAAGGGGCGTCGGCGGCCAGCGCGATCCAGTCGGCGGCCCGCTCCCGCTCCTCCTCGGCGGTCGGACGCAGGGCTTCCAGGATCTCCTGGTACGGCTTCAGCTGGGCGGGCTTGCCACCGCGCAGCAACCGAGCGGTGCACCCGTCCAGCAGGACGGTTCGGTCCAGGCGACCCTCGTCGGCCAGGGCGGCCAGCGCGGTCGGCCAGCCGCGGGGGTCGTCCGACTCCCAGCGCCAGGTGAAGGCACGGACCGGTTCGGCGGTCTCGAAGAGCCGCGGGGCGAGGGCGGTGAGATGGGGGTCGCGGCGCAGGGCGGTCACGAGAGGGGAGCGGGACGCTCCCATGGCCGCCGCCCAGCCTTCGACGCAGCCGTCGGTCGTGGGCATAGGGCAGCCGGCGAGCCGGACGAGTTCGCTGATCAGCGGGTAGTCCTGTTCGGCGGTGGCGGACCGGGCCGCCAGCCGGTGGGCGAGGTCGCCGAGCCACTTCGGATCCCGGCCGGACAGTACGTCGAGCAGCGCGGCGGTGGGCGGCTGCGGCCTCCAGCGGCGCAGATCGGCGGCGCCGATCCAGGCGGCCGCGGCCGCCGCCCCGGTCGTGCAGCCGGCTCCGGCGACCACCAGGGCCGGGTTCGTCCGGTTGCGGTCCTCCCAGCGCTCCCACCGGGAGGAACGCAGTTCGCGGCGCAGTTCCTTCAGTCCGGTGAGCAGCGCCCGGCGCTGTGCGGGCTCCAGCGGCTTGAGCAGACCAGGCAGCTCGGCGGTGCGGCCCGCCCGTACGGCTGCGAGGACGTCCTCGGTGATGTTCTCGGTGGCGTTCTCGACGGGGTTCATCGTGCGGCTCCGGAAGGGATGGAGGAGAGGGAAGAGGCGGCGGTGGAGGAGGCGGCCCGCAGGGCCATCCGGGTGGCCAGCGCGTGCTTGCAGGGGCCGCGGCGGCCCCGGTGGTCGGCCCACCACTGGCAGGTGCAGCTGAGCGCGCCGCCGGACTCGCGCACCTGGTAGCGGCGTTCACCGGAGGCCACCAGGGCGGTACCGGGCCGGTCCAGGGTGACCGCACCGGCCGCCAGCAGGGCGCGGGCGGCGACCAGCCGCGGGTTGTGCCGCTCGACGCGGCCGGCGTCGTAGGGGAGTTCGCGGTGGAAGTAGGCGGCTTCGGCGATGTCGTAGCCGACCCGGCCGGCCGTACCGAGGCGGGTCAGGGCCGCCCGTACGCGGTCCACCGGAAGCCTCGACTGCTCCGCCAGATCGGCCGGATCGATGCGCGGCTCCCAGGCGAGGAGCACGGAGATCAGCTCGGCGTCCCCGGCCGCCTCGTCGGTGGCCAGGGCCTCCAGGACGCCGCCCTCGCCGGAGAACCCGCGGGAGGCCTCCGGGGAGAGGGTGAGCGTGAGCCGCATCCCGGGCAGGGTGACTTCCCAGGCGGAGGCGGTGGGTTGCGCCCCGGCCGGCGCGGGACCGTACACGCGCAGGCCCGTGGCGTGCCGCAGCACCCGCTGGAGGGCGGCGAGTCGCTCGGGGCCGGGCAGGCAGACCGCGCCGGGCACCGGCCGGGTGGTGGGGCGCAGCGTGCGTCCGGCGGGCACCACCCACAGGGCGCCGCTCGCGGCGCCGCCGCCGACCGCGGTACGGGGCAGGGAGCGCAGGAAGCGTGCCGCCTCGGCAGCGGTCAGTTCGGCCCGCAGGTCGAAGCCGGTGGTGACGTGCTGGGACTCGGCGAAACCGCGCAGCCAGCGCTCCGGCAGCGGAACCTTCTTCTCCACCACCGGGCCGCCGAGCGTCGTCACCGCCATCTCGTCGGGGCCGACCCGCAGGTGCAGCGGGTCGTCCCCGCTCAGCCGGGACAACGCCTCGCGCAGCGGGTTGTTGACGTCGACGTTGGTGGTGCCGTGTCCGGTGTCGGC
Organism: Streptomyces sp. NPDC040545; assembly: GCF_055595065.1. Classification (NCBI taxonomy): domain Bacteria; kingdom Bacillati; phylum Actinomycetota; class Actinomycetes; order Kitasatosporales; family Streptomycetaceae; genus Streptomyces; species Streptomyces sp. NPDC040545. The sequence continues at coordinate 186,662 of NZ_JBVIWA010000006.1, read as the reverse complement.
GCCGCGCAGGCCGTCCGGCAGCACGTCGAGCCGGGCGTACACCCCGCAGCACCCCGAGAAGGACTCGAAGCGCAGCCGGTCGCCGTTGCCCGTGACGACCGGGTCGAGCGAGGCGCGCAGGGTGCGCCGGTAGTAGCGCGCCGCAGCCACGTCCGCGACGGCGAGCAGGGCCCGCGCGGCCGCCTGAGGGGCACTCAGGAACCCGGCGAAGAACTGGGGATGGGCGTCGGCCCCGGCCGGGGTCAGACCACCCGCCGTCTCCAGGTCGAGGGCCTGACCCGCCCCGGAGGCGGTCAGCGAGGAGGGGCGTGCGTAGGCGAAGGTATGTGCGGTCCGCGTCATGTCCGAGACGCTAGAGGGACCCACTGACAACGCCGGCGCCACCGGCCGGGGGACCGGCGGCGCCCGGTCCCTCAGCGGGACGCGCTCTCCCCCAAGTCGTAGGTGAACGTGTACGCGACGGAGGTGTCCCCGTGGTGGTAGGTGAAGCCTCCGGAGCCCGTCAGCCCCGCGAGGTCCCCGGTGCCGGAGCCGGGGACCACCTCGAACCGGCAGACCGTGCCGCCGGCGTCGAAGCTGCCGCGCTCCTCCAGTACGAAACTGCCCTTGCGGCCGTCGAGGCTGCCGGAGACCAACTCCATCCCGCTGTAGGAGCCGAGGTTCTCCCCGGTGTAGGCGATGGTGTAGTCGCAGGCGGTCCCGGCAGCCGTGATCCCACCGGTGAAGGCGTTGTTGACATGGGCGTGGGCGAGCCGCGGGACGGCGTCCGCGGCGCCCACGGGGCTCTCCTCCCAGTTGGCGAAGGTGAAGCGGCCACCGGTTTCTACGGGCGTGGGCATGACGGTCCTCTCGGCCTGCCGGACGGTCTCTCCGCCCGGCGTGCCCCCAGGCTGGCAGCCGTACCTGACACCTTCTGTCAGGTACGGGGGACAATGACGCCATGCGTGCCGACCGGCTTCTCTCCCTGCTCCTGCTGCTGCAGAACCGCGGCCGGATGACCGCCCCCGCCCTCGCGGCCGAGCTGGAGGTGTCGGTGCGCACGATCCACCGCGACATCGACGCCCTCGGCGCCTCGGGCGTCCCCGTTCTCGCCGACCGCGGCCCCGCCGGCGGCTACCGGCTGGCCGACGGCTACCGCACACGCCTCACCGGCCTCACCGACGCCCAGGCCGGCTCCCTCTTCCTGGCCGGCGCCCCGGGACCCGCGCAGGAGCTCGGCCTCGGCGCCGATCTGGCCGCCGCCCAGCTCAAACTCCAGGCGGCGCTGCCGGCCGCACTCGCCGTACGGGCCCGCCGGATCCAGGACCGCTTCCACCTCGACGCGCCCGCCTGGTTCCGGGAGGCCGACCCCGTCCCGCACCTCGCACAGATCGCCCAGGCCGTCTGGGACCAGCACGTGCTGCGCACCCACTACCGCCGCTGGCGCGGCGAGGTGCGGCGCGAGCTGCATCCGCTCGGCCTGGTCCTCAAGAGCGGCATCTGGTATCTCGTCGCGCATGCAGCCGATGCAGCCGATACCGACGGAGCCGACGCGGCCGTGCGGACCTACCGGGTCTCCCGGTTCCTGACCGTGGACACCGCGGCGGAGCGCTTCGAACGGCCCGCCGGATTCCGACTCGCCCCGTACTGGCAGGAGTCCACCAGCCGCCTGGACTCCGTACTCCACCAGCAGACCGCCGACGTACGGCTGTCCCCGCGCGGACAGCGGCTGCTGCCCATGCAGTTCGGGGCGGCGGGCACCAGGGCGCTCGCCGATGCCGGTCCGGCCGACGCGGACGGCTGGGTCCGGCTGCGCATCGCCGTCGAGTCCCAGGCCGTCGCCGTCGGCGACCTGCTGCGCCTGGGCACGGAGGCCGAGGTGCTCGGCCCGCCCGAACTGCGCCGCGCCCTCGCCGAGACGGTGACCGCGCTGGCCGGACGCTACGCCTGACGCGGGACCGGGCCCGCCCGGGCGCTGACCGAACTGATCCGCCTGGAGGACACCCGCCCCCTGCACGCCGGCGCGGTGGCCGACAACGCCGGCTCGATCCGGGTGCTGGAGAAGTGCGGGTTCACCGTCACCGGCCGCGCCCGCGACTTCGCCGAGGCCCGCGGCCACGAGGTGGACGTCGTCCTGCTCACCCTCGGCTGAGCGGGCGCCCGCCCGGGGGCTCCACCTCCAGGAAGCGGCGCCGGCGAGGTCCCCGGTACAGCAGACACACCCAGCCCAGCCGTTCCAGCACGGCCGCGCAGGCCGTCAGCCGCTCCTGCTCCTCACCGGCCGCGCCGCCACCCGCCGGGCCCAGCCAGGTCACCTCCGCCCGCCCGGGCTCCGCTCCGGGCGCCACGCGGTAGCCCGTCCGCGTACGCCGCCCCCGCGCGTCCAGCGCCGACGGCACGATCCCCGCCGCCTCCAGTGCGAGAGCCACCGCACGCGGCAGCTGACGCACCTCCCACGGCGCGGGAACCGCCGCGCCCGCCGGGCCGTTCACCAGACGGCGGATCTGCAGCAGCCCCTCGTACGCGGTGCGCAGCTCCGCCTGACGCCCGCCGGGGTCGGCCGCCGGGCCGTCGCCGGTCGCGGGCTCGAAGCCCTGCCCGGGTACCGCCATCACCCACCACCCGTCCCGCCCGTCTGAGTACCTCACACCCAACGGCCTGAGTATCCACCCCGATTCCCCGGCGGCCCGCCGCTGGTCGAATGGGGACATGACTTCAGACGCCCCGAGCGGCCGGGCCGCCCGCCCGCGCATGCAGCACGTGACCACCGCCGGCTCGGCCCTGGCCGTGGCCCTGGTCCCGCTCGTGGTCGGCGTCCTGTTCGCCAAGGCGATGGCCACCGACCCGATGACCCCGGTCAACGCCCTGATCGCGGGCGGCGGCCAGCGGGCCGCGCTGCCCCGGGGCGAGTGGAAGCGGCGCGGCCACACCACCGTGCGCCGGCTGCGCACGGTCCGGCGGTGCGCCCGCGCCTGCGGACGCCGCCCCTGAAGGAGCCAAGGCCCCCCAGGGGCGTGGCGGGGGTGTCAGGACGTGGCGGCCAGGGGCTCCTGGAGTTCGGTGACCCACTGGTCCGGGTCCTCCGGGCAGGCCAGGGTCAGCTCGCGCGCGTACCCGGCCGAGCGGTGCCCGTGCGCGTCGATCCACCGCGCCAGGGCCTGCGCCGTCGGCAGCACGCCGTCCATCGAGCCGCGGTGCACCACGGTCGCCGCCCGCTCCACCGCCGGCAGCGTGACGATCCTTACCTCACCCCCGAGGTCCTCGGCGCGGACCGAGGCCGCCACCGGCAGTCCGGCGTGGACGAGGACCGCCGGCGCGGAGCCCGTGCCGGGCGCGTCCTCGTAGTAGGCGGTACCGGGGCCGGCCGGGACGATGCCGGCCTCCTCGATCCGGCGGCACAGCTCCTCGTAGAGCGGCCCGATGACCGGGCCGATGTCCTGCGGTTCGTAACTCCCGGCCGTGCCGGTCAGCTCGGCGAGCCGGACGGGCGGAAGGCTCTTCACGACGATGTCGTCGGCAGGCATGGTTCCCTCGTTCTCGATGGTCCGGAGCCTCGCCTCGACCTGGACCAGCCGGGCCGCCGCGGCGGCCATGGCCGTCTCCAGCTCGGCCTGGCGCAGTCGCAGCATGCCGCGCAGCTCCTCCGGGCCCACCCGCTCGCCGAGGATCGTCCCCACCTGGTCGAGGGAGAAGCCGAGTTCCTTGAGCGCGATGATCCGGTTGAGGCGGGCGAGCTGCCCGGCCTCGTAGAAGCGGTAGCCGGTGAAGGGGTCGACACGTGCCGGGCGCAGCAGTCCGAGGGCGTCGTAGTGACGCAGCATGCGGACCGACACCCGCCCGTGCTTGGCGAAGTCTCCGATGGTGAACATGACGCTCTCCACTACAAGGTCTGACACAGGGGGAGGGTCAAGCGTCGCACCGGGGAGGGACGCGCCGGTCAGCGGCCGTACTGCCGCAGACACAGGTCGACGACGGACGGCGGTACCGCGCCCTCCGCGGCCGCGCACAGCTGGTCCAGGCGGGGCGGCGGGGCCGGCCGCCGCCGTGGATGGGCCGTCGCCGGTCCGGGCACCCGCTTGCGCCGGGGCGACGGCGCCGCCTGCGCGGCCCGCCCGCGCGAGGGCTGCGGCTCCGGGGCCGCCTTCGGGGCCGGCCTCGGAGCCGCGTCCGCGTCCGGATCGCGGGCAGCGTCCGGAGCGGGCGCGCCGGCCTCGGGCAGGGCACCCAGGGGCAGCGCCAGGGGCGTCGGGATCTCGGGCGCCTCGGCCGGCGGTACGGATCCCCGCACGGGAGCCGGAGCCTGATCCCGCGGCCCGACGGAGACACAGCCCGTGCTGGCGAGGAGCACGACGAGGGAGAGGGGCACGGCCCGGCGTAACTGCATCCGACCACCTTGCCGTACGGCCGGGCCGGCCGGGTTCTCCTCTCACGCGTGCGGGTGACACCGGCCCGGCGGGAATGGCCGGGGCGTGTGGGAAATTGGAACGGCAGTACGGGTGAAGGGGGAGGCGCGACCCCCGGTTCCCCGTGCCGTCGTCTCCTGCCCGCCGATCGTCCGTACGGAGTACCGATCCATGACCTCAGCTGCCGCGCCCGGCAACGATCCCGCGCCGCCCCCCCCGCATCCGGCCCGCTCCGGGGGCCCGAGTCCATAGCCGTACCGGGAGCCGGTCCCGTACCGGGGAGCGGTGCCGCGCCGTGGAAGGGCTGGGCGGCCGTCTGCGCCGTCTCCCTCGGCATCTTCTGCCTGATCACCTCCGAGCTGCTGCCCGTCGGGCTGCTCACCCCCGTCGGGGCCGCCCTCGGCGTGTCCGACGGGACCGCAGGCCTGATGGTCACCGCGCCCGGGCTCGTCGCCGGATTCTGCGCGCCCCTGGTCACCGTCGGCGCCAGCCGGCTCGACCGGCGGCTCGTGCTGTGCGTGCTCATCGCCCTGATGGTCGCCGCCAACCTCACCGCCGCCCTCGCCCCGAACTTCGCCGTCGTACTGGCGGCCCGCCTGCTCGTCGGCGTCAGCGTCGGCGGATTCTGGGCCATCGCCGGCGGACTCGCCGTACGTCTCGTCCCCGAGCGCCAGGTCGGCCGGGCCACCGCGCTCGTCTTCGGCGGTGTCCCCACCGCCTCCGTGCTCGGCGTCCCCGCCGGCACCCTGCTCGGTGAACTCGGCGGCTGGCGCACCGCCTTCGCGGCGGTCGGCGCCCTCGGCCTCGTCACGCTGACCGCCCTGCTCGTGCTGCTGCCCCCGCTGCCCGCGACCCGGCACATCACCTTTCCCGAACTCCCCGCCGTGCTCCGGGAGAACCGCGCCGTGCGGGCCGGGGTCATCGTCACCTTCCTCGTGGTGACAGGGCAGTTCGCCGCCTACACGTTCGTACGGCCGATCCTGCGCGAGGTTTCCGGCGTCGACGCCGCTTACATCAGCACCCTGCTGCTCGGCTACGGCGTCGCCGGCGTCGCCGGGAACTTCCTGGCCGGGGCTCGTGACCCGTACCGGACCCTGCTCGTGGTCAGCTCCTCCCTCACCGCCATCCTCGCGCTGATCGCGGTCCTGCCGGGACCGGCCGTCGGCACCGCGCTGCTGCTGGCCTGGGGACTCGCGTACGGAGGGGTCTCGGTGAGCGTGCAGGGCTGGATGATCAAGGCGGCCCCGGAAGCGCCCGAGTCCGCCTCCTCGCTGATGGTGGCCATGTTCAACTTCGCCATAGCGGCGGGCGCCCTCTGCGGCGGTCTCGCGGTCGACGGCATCTCCGTACCCGCCGCGCCGCTCGGCGGGGCCGCCCTGATGCTCGCGGCAGCCGCCACGGTGTGGGTCACGGCGATCCGCCGCACCTCCCGCACCCTGGGCTGACGGCGGGGCGCGGCGGGAGCGGCCCTGCCCGACAGATCGGATGGACGGGGGCGGATCGGACACCCGGCTTGACCTCGCCCCCGCCGGAGGGCAAGAGTGCGCCGATCAAGAATCACAGCTTGAGCCGCACTTCGGAGACACGCCAGATGCCCATATCCGTTCGCCCGTCGATCGACCCGGCCGAAACCGGCGGCTCTCCGGCGCGCCACGCTCACCGTGCACCCGGCGCACTCGGCGCTCCCGCTGCCGCCGGCGCGGCCCCGGCTCCCGCCGCCCGGCGGCACGGAGCCTGACGGACCGGGTGGGGGCCGGCACCGCACCGCCGCGCCGGCCCCCGTCCCCGCCGGGAGACCACCATGCGCCAGGACCCTGATGAGAGCGGGACCGTCCCCGACGACCACCTGCTCGTACGCCCCTACGTCGCCCCCTCGGGCCCACCGCCCCGGTCGACCGCGCCCGCCTGGCCGCAGACCGGCCCCCTCGCCTTTCCCGGCCCGGCGCACGTCCAGGAACCCGGCGCTCCCGCCGCCGTTCCCGCTCCGGTCTCCGCTCCCGTCCCGGCCGCCGGCCGCGCCGTCCACGCTCACCGCAGCCGGCTTCCGTTCGCCGTCCTGACCCTGCTGGCGCTCGCCGCGGTGGGCGCCCTGGTGCTCCTGCTGGGCGGCCCCGACCCGCAGCCGTCCCGGGCCGGGGCGCCCGCCGAGCTGTCCGTACCGATGCTCCCGGGGCGCAGCCCGGGCTCCGTCGCCGAGACCAACACCCCCGGGCCGACCCCGTCCGTACCGCCCCCCTCCGCCTCTGCCTCCGCCTCGCCCTCTCCCTCCCGGGAGCCGGGCGCGTCCGCGAGCCAGGGCCCGAAACCGCCGTCCTCGCCCAGCGCTTCGCTCCCGACCCCGCCGAGCTCGTCCCGGACGCTGCGGATGGGCGACAGCGGCCCCGAGGTGCGCGCCCTGCAGGAGCTGCTCCGCGGGCAGGGCTTCACCTACGTCTCCGTCACCGGGGTCTACGACAACCAGACCAAGCGCGGCGTCGGCCAGCTGCAGCGCGACCGCTCCCTCAAGGGCGACCCGCCGGGCGTCTACGGCCCGGCCACCCAGGCGGCGATGGGCTGACCGCTGGCCGCGGACCGCGCGGATCAGCGGCCGCCGGAGACCCGCAGCACGGTGCCCGTCGTGTACGAGGCGTCCGTGGAGAGCAGCCAGGCGATCGCCCCGGCGATCTCGTCGGGCCGGCCGGGCCGGCCGAGCGGGATCCCGGCCGCGGCCTTCGCCGGACGGTCGGGATCGCCCATCGCCGCGTGCATGTCGGTCTCGATGATGCCCGGCGCCACGGCGTTGACCCGGATCCCGTCCGGGCCGAGCTCCTTGGCGAGCCCCACGGTGAGCGCGTCGACGGCCGCCTTGGTCGCCGCGTAGTGCACGTACTCCCCGGGGCTGCCAAGGGTGGCGGCGGTGGAGGAGACGTTCACGATCGCCCCGCCGTCGGCCTCCGTCATGTCCCGGGCGGCCCGGCGGCAGCACAGCAGGTACCCGAGGAGGTTCACCTCCACGACCCGCCGCAGGTCCTCGGTGCGGGCATCGGTGAGCCGGCCCAGCGGGCCGGTCACCCCGGCGTTGTTCACCAGCCCCGTCACCCTGCCGAGTTCGGCGCCGGCGATGTCGAAGAGCCGCTCGACGGCGCACTCTTCGGAGATGTCACCGCGCACGGTCACACAGCGGGCCCCGGCGGCCCGTACCCGCTCGGCCACGGCCTCGGCGGCCGCCGCGTCGCGGGTGTAACCGAGCGCCAGATCATGCCCGTCGGCGGCCAGCCGCAGACAGGTCGCCGCACCGATGCCCCTGCTGCCACCCGTGACGACGGTGACCGGACGAGCTGACATGGGAGCCTCCTGTGGGACATGGAACGCGGAACCTGGAACACAGAACGGGGCAGGGAAGGGCTCCGGGGCGCCCGGGGCGGGACGGAGCGGGCAGGCTAACACCGTGATATTCGCTGGACCAGCGGAAATGGCCGGAAGCAGAGTGTTCGTCACCGACGCGCCGCACCACCGGGCGTCGTCCGTGTCCCTGACCACTGTTGGAGCCGTCCCATGTCGACCCTGCGCGTCACCGCCGAAGAACTGACCGTCCACGAGCATCCGAACGCCGATGCGCTGGAACTGGCCCAGGTGGGCCTCTACCGCGCCGTGATCGCCAAGGGCGCGTACCGCACGGGCGAGTTCGCGGTCTACATCCCCGAACAGGCCGTGCTGCCGGCGGATCTGATCGAGGAGCTCGGCCTCACCGGGCGGCTCGCCGGCGGCTCCGCCGACCGGGTCAAGGCGGTCCGGCTCCGCGGTGAACTCTCGCAAGGGCTGGTGTGCAGGCCGCGCGCGCTCGCCGACGTGGACCTGGCCCGGGCGGCCGAGGAGGGGACGGACTTCGCCGAGCTGCTCGGCATCACCAAATGGGCCCCGCCCATACCCACGACCATGAGCGGTGACGTCGAAGCCGCCGCCGACCTGATGCCGTGGGTCGACATCGAGAACCTCCAGCGCTACCCGCACATCTTCGAGCCCGGCGAGCCGGTCGTCCTGACCGAGAAACTGCACGGCACCGCCTGCCTGTTCACGTACGTGGTCGCGGGCGAGCGGTCCTTCGTCTCCTCCAAGGGATTCGGCTCGAAAGGGCTGGCGCTCAAGGAGGACGAGCGCAACCTCTACTGGCGGGCCGTGCACGGGCACGGCGTGGCGGCCGTCGCGGCGGCCCTGGCCGACCGCCTCGGCGCGACCCGGGTCGGGATCTTCGGCGAGGTGTACGGGAAGGGCGTCCAGGACCTCTCGTACGGGACCGACGTACGCACCGCCGACACGCCGCCCGGATACGCCGTCTTCGACGTCTCCGCCGAGATCGACGGACAGACGCGCTGGCTGGACCCGGCCGCCGTATTGACGGTCGGTGAGCTTCCGCTGGTACCGCGGCTGTACGAGGGTCCGTACGACCTCGAGAAGGTGCTGGAGCTGGCGAGCGGCCGCGAGACCGTCTCCGGGAAGGCCGCGCACCTGCGCGAGGGCGTCGTCATCCGGCCGTCGGCGGAACGGTACAGCCCGGTCGTCGGCGGCCGCGCCATCGCCAAGGCGGTCAGCCCGGCGTACCTGACCCGCAAGGGCGGCACCGAGTACGAGTGAGCCCCCCCCCGCGCGCCCTGCCGGCCGCGCCGCGCCGCGCCCGCCCCGCTTCGTGGGGCGGGCGCTTCGTGCATGGTGGGATGGTCCGGGGGCGGGTTCCACCAGCACACGGAGAGGTCGGGTACATGTCCCAGTCGGGCGGCAGCAGCCAGGTGACCATGCAGGCGATGGCGTACGAGGCGTACGGCGGGACGGAGGTGCTCTCCGAGACCCGGCTGCCGATGCCCAAGGTCGGACCGGGTGAGGTCCTCGTCAGGGTCAAGTGCGCCGCCGTGAACCCCGTCGACTGGAAGATCATGGCGGGCGGGCTGGACCCCCTGATGGACGTCGTCTTCCCGGTGGTCCCCGGCTGGGACGTCTCCGGCACCGTCGAGCGGGTCGGCATCGACACCCCCGAATACGCCGAGGGCGACGAGGTCATCGCGTACGCCCGCAAGGACTACGTGCACGGCGGGACCTTCGCCGAGTTCGTCACCGTGCCCGTACGCGCCCTCGCGCACAAGCCCGCCTCGCTCGACTGGGCCGAGGCCGCCGGACTCCCGCTCGCCGGGCTCACCGCCTACCAGCTCCTCACCCGCCTCGGCACCGGCAAGGACGACACCGTCCTCATCCACGGCGCGGCGGGCGGGGTCGGCTCCTTCGGCGTGCAGATCGCCCGCACACTGGGCGCCCGGGTCATCGGCACCGCCTCCCCGCGCAACCACGGCCGGGTACGCGAACTCGGCGCCGAACCCGTCGAGTACGGGGACGGACTCGCCGCGCGGGTACGGGCCCTCGTACCCGACGGACCCACGGTCGTCGCGGACTTCGTCGGCGGCGTCGGCGCCGTCACCCGGGAGGTGCTCCACGACGACGGCCGGCACGCCTCCATCGCCGACCCCAGTGTGCTCGGGGCGGGCGGCGAGTGGATGTGGGTCCGCCCGGTCGGCAGCGATCTGGCCGAACTGGGCCGGCTCGCCGACAGCGGAAAGCTGAAGGTGCCGGTAGCCAGGACCTTCCCGCTGGGCGAGCTGGCGGCCGCCTTCGAGCTGAGCCAGGGCGGGCACACGGCAGGAAAGATCATCATCGAGATCTGACCCCCGTGGCGCACGCCGCCCGACACCTCACCCTTCACCCCTCTCCGCTCACTCCTCACACCAGGTCCGGCACCTCGCCGCCGGCCGCCCAGGAGACCTCGACCCCCGGCAGGCCCGTCCGCCAGGGGCCGGCCAGGGCGGCCAGGCGCGCAGCGTCCGGGGGAGCGGCACCGAGGCCGATCGCGTAGCGGGCCAGGGCCGGGCCCGACGCGAAGGGGCGGGGCCAGGCGTGCGCGTCCGTGACACCGGCCTCCTCCAGCGCGCCGAGCAGGGCCCGCAGCCGCCCCCGCACCCGGCCCAGGGTCTCCTCGAACTCCCCCTCGGAGGCGGCCGTTACGGTCACCACCGCCCAGGCGGCGTGCCGACGGTGCAGCGGCGGCGGCCCCGGGGCCCACCCGAGGTCCGCGGGGCCGGACTCCAGCAGCTCCCAGGCCGCGTACAACTCCTGGACCAGCAGGTCGCGCAGGCCCGGCCCGACCTGGGCCGTGCAACTGCGCACCGGTTCCGAGGGGGTGAGGACCGTGACCGCAGCCGGCCCCTCCTCCGCCCCGTCCGGGCCCGCCGCCGACAGCGCGACGGGCACACGCCAGTCCCAGGCGGCCCACCTGCCGAAGAACTCGCGCAGCAGGGCATCGGGCGCCAGCGCCCCTGCCTCCTCCACCGTGCGCGCCGCGAGAACCGACCAGGCCAGCCCGGGCAGCCCGCCGAACGGCGCCGAGTCCAGCCCCCGGGCCCGGGCCCACGCCTTCACCTGCCGCGCCAGTCCGGCGAAAGCGGCATGCCGCTCCGCCCCCACCCGTTCCCGTACGGCGTCGGCGTCGCTGACCGCGCTCAGCGCGAGCGCGGCCGCCTCGCCCAGCTCCGCCCGCCGTGCCACCGCGTACGCCGGATCCAGTGCGCCGGTGGCCACCGTGACCAGATCCACCGACAGCCCGCCGACGCGGAAGCGCAGCCCCGGCACCCGAGCCCCGGTCACCTCGCGCAGCCGCCCCGCCTCGGGCAGCGCCGCCGCCACCCGGTCCCGTACGAGAGCCACATCGGCCGCACCCGGCAGCACAGCCACCAGGTCCAGGTCCGACCCCGGAAGCGCACAGCCCATGCGGCGCGACCCGGCCAGATGCACCTGCGCGTCGCCGAGGGCGGCCCGGACGCGCGCGGTGACCGACTCGGCGTCCTCCTCCCGGGTCGCTGGCCCGGTCCGGTCCGCCCTTTCTGCCTCCGGCTCCGTCGACGGCTCCCAGCGGACCTCGCCCGTCCCCAGCGTCACCGTCGCCCGGACCCGCATCGGTCCGTCCCCGCGCCGCGAGAGCACGGCCAGTTCCCCGACCCGCGCGGCCAGCGGGCCGCCGAGCCGCGCCGCGAAGGACGCGACCGCGCGCTGCGGGTCCTGGCTGCGCCCCAGCGTCAGATGCGGCGTGTAGCCGTGGTGGTCACCCGTACGCCCCCGGCAGCCCGGGAACCGCTCCGCCAGCGCGCGCCGGAGCTCCTGCCACGGCGCCTCTCCGGCCGCCGCCGGGTCCAGCCAGACGGTGGCGTCCTCACGGTGCCCGAAGCTGTGCACACCCTCCAGCCGGACGGCGAACGGCCCCGTCGCGGCGGCCACCTCGGCCAGGAGCGGCACCGCCTCGGCGAAGGAGGACTCCGGCACGAAGCCGAAGAGCAGGTTCACGTGCGCGGGCCAGCGCCCGGCCTGCGGGTCGAGCTCGCGGCGCAGCTCCCGTACCACCTCCGGCAGGGGCGGCGCAAGCCATGCCACCGCCGTCCGCGCCGTCGCCGGTACGCCGAGGCGTGCGGGCGCGCCGCCCCGTTCCCCGAACTCCACCGTCGCCTCCACACCGAAGTGGTCGGAGATGAACAGCCCCTCCGGGGCCGGTGAGTCGCCGCGCAGCGCGGCCCGGGCCACCCGCGCCGTCGTGGACCGCAGCAGGATCCGGTCCAGCCGGGCCGACCGGCCCGACAGGGAGCCCACCGCGGCCAGCGGGTTGGCCACCGGGTCGAAGGTCGGTGTGTCGTCCGCCGCCCCGTGCACGTCGCTCCAGGCGTCCCGCATGCCGAGCGCGGCCGCGGGACCTTCGACGCCGTGGCGGCCGTCGTTGAAGTCGCCCAGCAGTGCCACCCCGGCCTCGATGCCGCCCAGTCCCTCGGCGAGCCGGGTCAGTTCGGCGACCCGCCGGACGGCGCCGTTCTCGGTGTGGTCGCTGGTCAGGTGGGTGTTCGCGACGACCAGGGGGCCGGCCGCGGTGTCCACCGTGACGGCGGTGACCGCCTTGTGCGGGCGGAGCAGGTGCATCCCCGCCTCGCGCACCGGAAGCCGGCTGAGCACCAGCAGCCCGCACTCGGCGACGTCCCGGCCGCCCGGATCCGTACCGAGGGTGTACGAGTCCCGCACCCACGGCGCCGCCAGCAGCATGCCGAGCAGCTCGGGCTCGACCTCCTGCAGCGCGATGACATCGGCGTCGGCGGCCGCGAGATCGGCGAGCAGCAGCGGCCTGCGCCGGGCGGTGGAGATGCGCGGGGCGTCGTACCGGTCCCAGAGCGTGTTCCAGGTCAGCAGCCGCACCGAGGGCAGGGCGGCGGCCGTCCCGCCACCGGGCACCGGCTCGGCGGGCCGCCAGGCGCCGCCGCCCGCCGGGTCCCACGCGTGCGGGGTCCGGGCGGTGAAGAACGGGGCCCGCAGCAGCCGCGGATCGCGGACCCGGCCCGCCTGGGTGACATCGATGCGGTCCACGCCCGTGGCGCGGTCCCACACCAGCTCACCGTCGGCCTCGACGAACAGCACCCGGTGCCAGGGGATGTCGCCGCCGGGCACGAAGGAGGGCAGCGGGACCCGCTTCGGTGCGGCCCCGCGCTGGAGCAGTCCGATCACGAACCGCGCCGGATCGAACCGGGAGTCCCAGCGGACCTGGTGGTAGAGCTCCTCGCTGGTACGCATCAGTTACTGTCCCCGTCCCGGTCCGTGTGCCTGTCCCCGTCGGCCGTCCGCGGGTCCGGCCGTGAGGCCGCCCGCCGTGTCCTCGACGACCCCGGCCGCACCGACGTACCACGTCCGGTGCGCCTGGCCGGCGTACGGCGGGCTGAACCGGCGCACCTGCGAGGTGAGCACCTGCGGCGGCACCGGATGCGGGCGCACACCGTTGCGCCGTACCAGCTCCGCCTCCTCCACCAGCACCACGGCGTGGGTGACCAGCGCGTCGCGGCGCCGTGCGACCGAGCCCGCCAGGCCGCGCTGCTGGTCGGTGAGCGAGGTGGCGTCCCACACCACCGTCCCGCCGCGGGCCAGGGCTGCGTCCAGCCGGTCCAGGCCCTCGCTCAAGACCTCGGCGTTGGCCCCCTGGTCCGCACGGGAACCCCTGGCCGTGCGCAGATCGTCAAGACTGATGTACGCGTCCACACCGGGCAGTTCGCGGCCGAAGGTGCTCTTCCCGCTGCCCGAGGGCCCGCACAGCTGCACCAGCCGGGGAAACGTTCCCTCATGCCACTGCCACGTCGCCGCCACGGCTTCCTCCACCGCGGAACCCGAGATCCTGCCCTGCGCGAACGCCTGCCGGGCCTGTGCCCAGCAGCGGTCCGCGGCCTCCGAGCCCAGCCCGGCGAGCGCCTCGCCCAGCCCGGCCCGCAGCGCCTCCAGCGGATCCTGGCCGAGCAGCCCGGCCTCCTCGGCGCACAGCGCGGACCACTCCGCGCACTCCCGCGCCGCCGGCCCGTCCGCCAGCGCCCCGGCGAGTGCGTGCAGCACGCCGAGATCGGCCGCCGCGGCCATCCGGACCAGGCCGGCCCGCCGGTCCTCGTCCGGGAACGGCCGCTGCAGGTACGGGTACAGCCCCACCAGGTCGGCGACCCGCCGCGCGAGCCCCATCCCGCCAGGGCCCGCCGCGATCCGCGCCGCGATCCGGGCCCGCGGCTCGCGGCGGAGCACGGCAGCCAGGACACCGGCCAGCCGGTCCTCACCGGTCCGCCCCGCCCCGTCGACCCGCGCCGCGACCTCGGCGACCTGGTCCGCGTCGGCGGCTGCGGTGGTGCCGGTGGCGTCGGTCCCGCTCATCCCGAGGGCGGCGGACAGCCCGGGCACATCCGCCTCGGCCCCCGAGCGCACCGCCCACAACGGGGCCGCCGGTCCGAGCCCGTTCGGCACGACCTGCGCGAACATCCAGTGCGTACTCGTCTGTACATGGCCGCCCCGCACCCACTTGGCCACGCACCGGCCGAAGTCCTCGCGTGCGAAACCGGCCGCGGTCCGTACGACGTACCCTTCCTGGCGCGCCGTGTCGAGCTTCAGCTTGCGCAGCGCGCGCTCGTCGAAAACGCCCCGCCACAGCACGCGCGGGGTAGGCACGCCCAGGCCACGCAGGAACCGTACGGTCCGGTCCCAGTCCAGGCAGTGCTCCCCGTCCCACACCGAGAACCCGTAGAACCAGCTGTCCAGGTCCTCGTACGGGATCGAATGCCGGGCGTAGAGGTTCTCCCCGCACACCCGCCACCCGGCCGGGATCCCTGGGCCGATGCGGCCCTGGAGGCCCTTGACCCACGCCCGCGAGGGATGGTGCGCCGAGTCGAGCGAGCGCGCGTGCAGGCCGTCCGCGTACAGGGTGGTGTTCTCCCCGTCGAGCTTCTCCGTGACCACGACCTCGCGCCCGGCCAACCCCGCCAGTCCGACGGCCCGGACATCGTCCGCCGCCGCCCCGGGGGACCAGGGGAGGTGCGGCGTACGGGGATAGTGGATGCGCATGATCCGCTCCTGCTCGACATCGGGTGCCCCGTCACTGTAGGTAACCCGACCGGAGGCATCCACCCGATAACTCCTTCCGTACGCCTTCCGCCTGGGGGAGGGCGGTACGGGGCCCGGTCGGGCCCGGTCGGATGGACCGGTCCCCGGGGGCCGCGCGGCCGTCAGCCCGAGACCCGCACCGTCGCGGGCACCGGCACCGGCACCGGCACCGGCACCGCGGCGGCCAGTTGGCCCGCCGCCGCGAAGTGCAGCCGCTCCAGCCGGGCCGCGTACGGCCAGCCGGCCGCCCGGTAGAAGCACAGGTCGCTCGGGATCGGCACGGCCCGCAGGTCGGCGGCGTGCGTCCCGTCCGGCAGCTCGGTGGCCGCCGCGAGCAGCGGGTCCGCGGAACCGGCCCACTCGCCGACCGGGGCGGGCCGCGGCCACGGCTCCCCGGTGTTGGGGAACAGCCACCGGGTGTCCCGGGCCATCCGCGCGGCGAAGTCGGGGCCCGCCGCGGCCCGCCTGGCCAGCCGGGCGAGGGTCAGCAGCAGGTCCGGAAGGGATTCGGCGACCAGGGCCAGCTCCGGGTACTCCCGCAGGCTCTCGCCGTCGCCGGGCACGGACACGACGTACCCCCACCGGCCGGTCGCCGCGTCGATACGGACCTGCGCGAGGGCGTGCCGGCGCCCGTGGCCGATCCGGGCGAGCGGCCAGTACGAACCGTCGCCGCCCAGCATGCGGTGCAGTTCGGGGTCCACCGCGTGCTCGGGCGCCCCGGGCAGCAGCCGCAGCGCCGGAAGCCCCGCGATCGCCACCCCGCCGATCTCCCGGAGCACGGTCCGGACCTCCTCGGGGACCGGGACCGCCCAGCCGTCCATGACGGAGTCGGCGCAGCCCGCGTCGAGCACGACGAAGCCGGGGCAGCCGTCGGCCAGTTCCCGCAGCTCGGCCACGGCACGCCGGGCGGCATCGGCCGGTACGCGGTGGCGGCGCACGGCCCGGCCGAGGAAGTCCCCGCTGACCACGCTGCGCAGCAGGAGGGCCCGGCCCTCACCGACGATCTGGAACTGGACCTCGCTGCTTCCGGTGTCGGCCGTGTTGTGGAAGGTGGAGAAGTACGGTTCCCAGTCCACGGCGCACGGATAGCCCGGCAGGCGGTGCAGGTCGACGAGATCGGTGAGCGGGTCACCGCGTCCGACGAGCGCGGCGAGCTCGCGGTCGAGCCCCTCGCCCCCCTCACCCCCATCTCCCGCGTCTCCCTCGGCGAGTTCGACGGTGGAGGTGGCCGGTACGGAGAACTTGCCCCTCGGCCGGTCCATCACCCCGTCTGCGAACCGTTCGGCGAACCCGGCGAGCCAGGCGGTGAAGTCCGGTGCCTCGACGGTGACATCGGGGTCGGACCCCCACGGGTTGACGGCCACGACGGGCCCCCAGCCGGCGGCCCCGACCCCCACGATCAGCGAGCCCTCGCCGAAGTCCGTCTCACCCAGGGTCCAGCAGCCGTCCGCGAACACCTCACGGCCGCGCGGCCCGAAGCGGTACTCGTGGTCCTCGGTCTCCAGGCCGCCGATCTCCCGCAGCACGCCCCGCACCTCCTCGGGCACCGCCACGGCCCAGCCGTCCAACTCCGCGTCCGTGAACCCCTCGAACAGCTCCAGCTCGTCCGGCCGCTCCCGCGCCAGCTCCTTCAGCGCCCGTACGGCATCCACCGCCGACGGCCCCGCGTCGTACATGCTCTTGGCTCCCCGTGTCGTCCGTTCCGCAGCTCCGAGGGTATCTCCGCGGCCCGCCCGGACATGACCCGAGCTCGGAGAACGAGGACCGTGCGGACGGCCGGCCCGGATGCCCCCGGGGCGCTCGCCGCTTTCACTGGCAGAGGGCGACGATGGACGGGTGCACGGTGCCCTTGGCCGCCTCGCACAGGGAGGCCATGTCGTACGAATCCTGCGGCGCCGGCCGGGGCTCGGCCGCCGCCGGCGGCCGCTTGCGGGGCTTCGCCGGGGCCGCGGGCTTCGCCCGCTCGGCGGGCCGCCGGGGGCGCGGGGGCTTCGCGTCGGCCCGGCGCGGGCGACGCGGCCGCTCGGCGGCGGCCGGTACCGGTGCCGGCGCCGGCCCGGCCTCCGGGACCGTGTGCGGAGCGTGCGGGGCGGCCGGGGCGTGCGGGGCGGCCGGGGCGTGCGGGGCGGGTTCGGGCGAGGTCGGGAGCGGGCTCAACGGCAGCGCGAGGGGCGTCGGTTGCCGGTCCTGCGTACGGGCCGCAGCGCCGGGTGCCTGACGCGGGGCGTCCGGCGGTGCCGCGGGATGCACCGTCACGCACCCGGTGGCCGTCACGAGCGCGGCGAGGGTCATGGGCAGGGCGAGGCGCAGCTGCATCCGCCCAGCCTGCCGTACCGGCGCCGCGCCGGCCGAACCCGTCACACGGACGGGTGACGGTGCGCGCTCAGGCCCGGCCGTGCCCCCGTGCGGCCAGCCGGAGCAGGTGTTCCACCGGGCCCCGGCGCAGCGGGCTCTCGGCCCAGATCCGCTGCCAGGCCCAGGTCAGGACCAGGGCCGTGCCGCTGAAGGCCAGCCAGGCGGACCAGGACGCGGCGCCGTGCGCCGGACCGGCCAGCACCAGCGCGTGGACGACGTACGCGCTCAGCGCCATCGCCCCGAGCAGCGTGAGCGGCCGAAGCAGCCGCACGCCCACCCCGTGCCGCGCGGCGAGCGCGCACAGGCCGATGAGGGCGCAGCCCACGCCCGCGTTGCCCAGGGTCTCCAGCGGGGTCTGGCTGTAGGGATCGGCCACCAGCAGCCAGTCCCAGGAGGTGCTGGGCACGGCTCCGTACTGACCCCGCAGCACCTCCCGGACGGGATCGGCGGCGGCCAGGGCCTCCGGATGGTGCACGGCGATCGCCTCCAGCAACCGCTGCCGGGCGCCGAACACATGGCTCGCGAGCCACGCGGAGCCGTATCCGCCGAAGGCGGCCACCGTGCCCCCCACCGCCATCCGCCTGGCCACCGGCCGCTCCCGCACGTCGCATAGCCGGGCGAGTGCCATCCCGGCCAGCACGTACGGGAAGTAGGTGGCCAGCGGATACGCCCCGGTGAGCAGCAGCTCCAGCAGCATCGCGCCCAGCCCGGACCAACTGGCCAGATCGGCGGCCTCGGGGACCAGCCCGCGCCCGGACGCCTCGTACCCGAACACCGGGCCCAGCACGAACGACAGCAGCGGGCCCGCCACCACCGAGACGCCCGCCCCGGCGGTGAGCACCGGGGTGGACAGCCGCGCGAAGGGCTCGGCAGCCAGGAAGTACACGGCGAAGAAGGCCAGGATGACCAGGATCCCGGGCCAGAGCGAGGCCAGCCACACGCCGAGTACGGCCAGCAGCGCGCAGCGGATCAGCAGGGGTCGCCAGCGGTGCGCCCAGCCCTGCGGGCGCTGCGCCGGGTCCAGCCCGCGCTGGGCGAGGACCAGGGAGAAACCGGCGAGCAGGGTGAAGAGGGCCGGGGCGCGCCCGTCGGCCGCGACGAGGAGGTAACCGGCGCCCTCCGGCTCGGGGCTCGGCCCCACGTGCACGGCGAACATGCCGAGGACGGCCAGTCCGCGTACGGCGTCGACCCCCGCCAGCCGGCCGCCGGACCCTCCGGCGATTCCCGTCACGGTCCACCTCCTGCCGGGTTCCGCCGGGGTGCCGGTGCCCGAGGGGGAGGCGCGTCGCATGTGTGGGTCTCTCCTGGGGCCGGGCGGTCCGGTCGGTCCGTGCGGTCGGGGCGTGGAGTTTGGTCGGACCGGCGGCTTTCACGCCGCCAGTCCGCATCCGGAACGTACCAGGGAGTACATAACCAAGTAATAAGGAGGTATAGGGGTGGCAAAGACGCGGGGGTGTCGACGCGGGGCCGGCGGGTCGCCGGGGGGCGGCCGGATCGCCGTAACCCGGGAGCCGCGACCGCTGTTGCACAGGCCGGCAGGTCCACCCACGGTGAACGGAGTCCGATGCCGCAGCTGACCGACCAGAGCGCGACCGGCGAACACGAGCGCGAGCGGACGGGGACCTGGATGACCCCGGCGGAGTACGGGGCCTCGCGGGCCGCCGTCTGGACCGCGGCCGTCGTCCTCGTCACCGACACCCGCGGCCGGATCCTCGTCCAGAGCGTCGACTACCGAGCCGACCGGCTGCTCCCCGGCGGGGCCGTGGACGCCGGCGAGGCACCGTCCGCGGCGGCCGCCCGCGAGCTGCGCGAGGAGCTCGGCGTCGACGGCCGCTACCCGCGCGGGCTCGCCGTGGACTGGATCCCGGCCGACACCCCCGGCTTCCCGCCCGAGATGCGCTTCCCCGGCGAGATCCTGCACGTCTACGACGGCGGCACCTGGAGCCCCGACCGGATCGAGTCCGTCCGCCTCCCCGCCCAGGAGATCACCGGCATCCACTTCGCCGAACCGGCCGACCTGCCCGCCCTGATGGACCCCGGCGACGCCCGCCGCGCACTGTCCGCCCTGCGCGCCCGCGTCAACGGCTCCGGTACCGCCCTGCTGGAGGACGGCCGCCCCACCGCACCGACCGCCCTCGACCGGCTCGGGGTCCTGCGCACCCGGCGGATCCCGCAGCACGGTGCCTGGCACCCGGGCCCGGTCCCGGAGCAGCTGCCCGTACGGGACCTGTCGGCCTGGCTGTTCGCCCCCGACGGCCGGGTCCTGCTGCTGATCTCCCGGGCCACCGGCGCCGCCCACCTCCCGCCCCCGGCGGCCGCAGCCACCGAGGACGCCGTCCCGCTCGGCTACCGGCACGGCGAGCAGGGCGCCCACGCCCGCATCACGGCCCGCCTCACCGGCCTCCCCCCGGGCGCGGACCCGGAGTACGCCCACCTGCTGGCCACGCCCGAACAGGTCCGCGAACTGAGCGACTGGGGGCGGGCCGGCGACGACGAACTCGCGGCGGTCCGCGCCGCCCGCATCCGTCTCGGCCTCCCCGTCCCCGCCCGCACCCCACCCACGGAACTCCCCGGGGAGGCCGCGCTCCGCTGACCTGTCGGTGGCGTCTCCTACCGTCGACGGCATGGGATTCACCAGCGCCTGGTCCATCAGCTGCCACGAGGACTCCGTGATCGCGGACCTCGCACCGCGGACGGCGGCGGCCTTGGAGGCCGACCGCACCTGCCCGCGGGCCCGCCGCCGCTGGGCGGCCTGGCAGCGTGCCCCGCTCCCCGACCACCGCACCTGGTGGACCGGCACCCCGGCCGAGGACGAGGCGATCCGCTCCTTCCAGGACCTGACGCGCCCCGGCCGCCACGTCGACGACCTGTGCGCGTTCGCGTTCGTGGACGACATCTGGGAGCGGCAGCCGGACCAGGAGCTGATGTTCGTGTCGGTGCAGCGCAAGGCGTACCCGGTCAGCGCGCTGTTCCACGCCATCGGCCCCGGGCGGGCGGCCCTGCTCCCCGGCTGGTGCGGGAACTTCGTGCTGAGCGCCGCCGAGGTGCGCAGGGCGCTGCCCGCGGTGGAGCGGGCGCTCGGATTGACTCCCGGGGAGCGGGAGCGGGTGCAGCGGCAGATCTGGCTGGACACCGAGCTCCGCGAGAGCGTCCTGGACGGCCCGCTGCGTGCCTGGCGGGCCGCGGCGCGGGGCGGCCTCGGGCTGTGCGGGCTCGCCTTCCATGTGGAGTGACCGCGGCCCGGGGCGGCGGGGGCCGGAGTACGGCTCCGCCCCGCGGCCACCGCCATGATCGGGAAATCCGGCGTCCTCGGTCCTCGGTCCCGCAGCATGGGGCCATGAGCGACAGCGCGATCACCTACACCCTGTACATCCAGGCCGACCCCGCCAGGGTCTGGCAGGCCCTCACCGAGCCCGCCTTCACCCGCCGGTACTGGGGCCTGAGCTTCGAGACCGACTGGGCGGTGGGCTCGCCGATGGACTGGGTCGAGCGCGGGGCCCGTACCAGTGACCCCGAACAGGTGGTCCTCGGCTGCGTCCCCGACCGCCTGCTCTCCTACACCTGGCACACCTTCACCCCGCAGTGGGCGGCCTCGGTCGGGATCGGCGAGGAACTGCGGGCCGAACTGGCGAAGGAGCGCCGTACGAAGGTGACGTACGAGATCGAGCCCGTCGGCGACACCCTCGCCCGGCTGACCATCCTGCACGAGGACTTCGAACCCGGCGGAACGCTGATCGGCATGTGCGCACGGGCCTGGCCGATGCTCGCGTCCAGCCTCAAGACCCTGCTGGAGACCGGGGCCCCGCTGCCGGAGGCGGACCAGGAGGCGGGCGACGTCTGAGGCGTCGCGCGGAGAGCCGGTACGCGTCCGTGTCCGCGCCCCCGGCCGCCCCGAACGGCCCGGCTCTCCGCCGTTCCCCCGGCCCGACCGGCCTGCCCCGCACCGCACCTGAGATCATGTGTACAGACCACGAATCAGGAGCGCAGACATGCCACTGGAGCACCACCGCGTCGTCGTCACCGCCGCCGGACGCGACTTCGGGCGCACCCTCGCCCTCCGTTTCGCGAGCAGGGGCGCCGAGGTCCACCTCTCCGCCCGCACCCTCGAAGCCGCCGAGCGCGTCCGCGAGGAGATCCGCGCCCAGGGCCACGACGCGGACCGTGTCCACGCCTACGCCTGCGACCTCACCGATCCCGCGTCCGTAGGGGAGTTCGCCGCCGCGGTCGCGGCCCGCTCCGACCACATAGACGTGCTCGTCAACAACGGCGCCCGCTACCAGCACGGCACGGACCTGCTGTCCGCCTCCGACGAGGACGTGACCGACACCCTCGCCTCCGGCGCCACCGGCACCGTCCTGGCCACCAAGGCCTTCCTCCCGCTGCTCCTGAAGTCGGCCGAGCCCGACATCGTCACCATGGTCTCCAGCTGCGGGGAGACCGGCCACCACCGGTCCGACGCCCACGCGGCCTTCTACGCCGCCAAGAGCGCCCAGGCCGGTTTCACCGAGATCCTCTCCCGCAGGCTGCGCGACCAGGGCGTCCGCGTCATCTCCCTCTACCCGCCCGACTTCGACAACCACGACCCGCTGTCGGAGTCCTGGGAGGGCGCGCCGCGCACGGCGAAGGACCCGCTCACCTCGCAGTCGCTGGTGGACTGCATCTTCTTCGCGATCGGCCAGCCCCGCGACTGTTTCATCAAGTCCTTCCACTTCGAGCAGGTCTGACGGTCATGGGACGGACACTGACGGAGATCCTGGACGCGGCGGCCGAGGGACGGTTCCCGCCACCTGACGGCCGCACGACCGTGGTCCCGCAGGAACACCGGCGTGACGCGGGCGTCATCGCCTTCACCGCGCACTCCGTGGTGTTCACCGATGAGGACCCGGACTGGGTCCACACCACCCTCGCCGCACTCGACTGCGACGCGCTGGCCGCGACCATGAACCCCCGGTTCCTGGCCGCCCTGCTCGACCGCACGGGACGCGGCACCGACACGATCGACCTGCTCACCGTCGCCGGCCCACTGCCCGGCGCACCGGCACTGGAGCTCGTGGAGAGGACCGACCCCGACCACCCCCGCGTCCGCAGGGCCCTGCGCCGCCGTGACGAGGTACGGGTCTGGTCGGCGGCCGGGGGAGTCCTCGTCCTCGGCCGCGGCGTCGCGGGCCGCTGGGAGGCGGCGGTCGAGGTCGACGAGGACGTGCGCCACCGCGGACTGGGCCGGGAACTGGCCCGCGCCGCCCGCCACCTCGTCCCCGACGGGCAGCCGGTCTGGTCCCAGCAGGCCACCGGCAACGCGCGCAGCATCCGGGCCTTCCAGGCCGCGGGCTACCGACCGGTCGGTGCAGAGGCCCTGATGCTGGCCCCGCACCGCTGAACAGGCCCTGACGGCACCCTGACCACCGGCCGCTCGGGGAGGTCGTGTGGAATGGGTGCCATGGCGAGAGGAAACGAGCAGCAGCGACCCGCCAGCGGTATACCGGCGCGGGACCCGGTGAACGGCCCCGACGCCGACGAGCCCCCCGAGCACTGGCGCTACGCCCGCCACCTGGAGTCCCTGGCGGCGGCGCCGGGGCCGGGCGCGGAGAGCGAGGCGGAGGTCGTGGCCGAGGTGCTGCGCGATCCCGACCGGGTGATGGCCGAGAGCGCGGTGGTCACCCACCTCGACCGGCGGGCCGTACAGCTGCTCGCCGACGAGGAGTTCCCCGCCTGGGCCGGGGCCATGGCCGCCGCCCTCGCCGGCCGCCCCTTCCCCGAGCGCCGGCTGCGGGAGTGGAGCCTGCTCAAGGCCGTCACCCGCGGCGAGCCCTGGTCCGCCGAGGAGCTCACCGCCGCCTCCGACTGGTGCCAGCGCACCGCCGCCCGCCTGCTCACCTCGTACGAGGCCCTGACCCTGCTGGCCACCGACGCCCGCACTCGCCGCGTCCGCAACGCGGCCGCCGACCGCCTGCGCCGCGGCACCGCGGTCTGAACCGTCGGCGGAGCACTGCCGCTTCCTCCGCCTGTCCGTGACCCGTGCCCGGACACGGCCCGGTTCCCTGCAGCCTTCGGGCTGGTCGAGGAACCGGTCCGACCCGGCCGCCGTGCGCATCGGGGCCGACCCGAGCGGGGTGCCGGAAACTACGTGTCCGCCCCGGCGTTCGCGGACGTAGCCCTGGGGCGTGCTCCAACTCGGCCTCGCCGTATCCGCGTTCACCGTGGCCGTGGCTGTGGCCGTCGCCGTGTACGGGGCGGCGCTCGGGTTCGCCGAGGCCGCGGGCCGGGCGGTCCGCGCGCGCACGGCGTGCGAGGACCCGCCGGGGGACCGGGTCCGTGCGGAGTGTCATCCGGCTCTCGCCGCGCTGGACGAGCGGCAGCGACGGCACATCCGCCGGAGCGCAGACGACGACTGCCGGTGGCGCGGCGTCGTCGACGCGTACCACTATCGGGCCGCCGACGATGAAGGCGACGACGGCGACGAGGGCCAGCCCGACGGGAAGCCCCTCGGGTGGCCGGCCCGGCCCGCCGATGCGCGCCAACCGGCCGAACTTCGCCGGATGTTCGAGCAGGAGGACCACGAAGGCCCGAGCGCCGGCGCCACCGCCGCGATCGAGCGGCCGCGCGACCGGACCGGGGCCCGAACGCACCCCACGGGTACGCCGCACAGGAAGGACAGGAATCACAGGCCGATCCCGCTCACCACTCGTCACAAGCCCATTCAGGGCTTAGGGTGCCGTTACCCGGCCGGGTATCAGCGTGAAGACCGATGCCACTTCGCTGGAGGATGACTCTCCGTGTCGCACGTTTCACAAGCTTCCGTCACGACCCCTGACGGTGAGCAGGCCCCGCTCGTCCCCACCACGTACGACGAGGTCAAAGGCTGGTTCTCGGCGTACGACCAGGTGCTCTTCGACTGGTTCCTGACGCGTCAGAACAGTGCCGAGGGGCAGCCGGGCGACCTGCTGGAGCTCGGCGCCTTCATGGGGAAGAGCGCGATCTTTCTCGGCCGGTACCTCAGGCCCGGTGAGGAATTCACCGTCTGCGACCTCTTCGACTCGCCCGCGACGGACGACTTCAACAGCGCCGAGAACCGCGAGTCCTACCCCACGCTCACGCGGCGCGGCTTCGAGACGAACTACCTGGCCTTCCACGAGGCGCTGCCGACGCTGATCCAGGCCCCCACCTCGGTCGTCGCCGACGAGGTCAAGCCGGCGAGCTGCCGATTCGTGCACATCGACGCTTCGCACCTCTACGAGCACGTCGCCACGGACATCGCGTCCTCGCGTCTCGTCGCCACCCCGGATGCCGTGGTGGCCTTCGACGACTACCGATCCGAGCACACCCCCGGTGTCGCGGCCGCCGTCTGGACCGCGGTGGGCACGGGAGAACTGCATCCCATATGCATCTCGCCCTCGAAGCTCTACGCGACCTGGGGCGACCCGGAGCCTCACCAGACGGCGCTGCTCGCGTGGCTGGAGGAGCGCACCGACCTCTGGCACGGCGTGGAGATGATCGACGGCCGCCCCCTGGTGCGCATCGCGGACCAGGGCGTGGTCGCGCCCGCGTCCCCGCAGCTGCTGCACCCCGCGCCGCAGCCGGAACCGGCGCCGGCGCCGGTACCCGCTCCCGCCGCCGCGCGCAGGCCCGGCGCCCGCTGGCGCAAGCTGGCCAAGGACCTGCTGCCCCCCGTGGTCACCCGCGCGATCGTGGCCCGGAACCGCCGCCGCAGGGGCTGACGGCGCAGTGACACCGCACCCCCCGTACCGGATCCGGTACGGGGGGTGCGGTGTGCGGCGTACGCGTGTCAGACGCCCCGGCGCACCCGGGCCGCCCGGCGGGCCTCGGCCTGCTGACGGGCTTCGATCGTCTTGCGGGACTCCTTGCCCCGGCCCGGGCGGGTACCCATGCCGCGGAAGGCCAGGTCCGAGCCCGAGGGCTTGCCCTTGGCGTCGGTGGGCGCGGAGCCCGCCAGCGGGACCCCGGAGGGGGCCTTGGCGCCGGTGATGCGGGTCAGGGCCGCCTCCCCGGAGCGCACCTGCGTGATCGTCGGCCGGATCCGGGCGTCGGAGAGCAGGCGGACCATGTCCCGGCGCTGGTTCGGGGTGACGAGGGTGACGACGCGGCCGGACTCGCCGGCCCGCGCGGTGCGGCCACCGCGGTGCAGGTAGTCCTTGTGGTCGGCGGGCGGGTCCACGTTGACCACGAGGTCGAGGTCGTCGATGTGGATGCCGCGCGCGGCGACGTTCGTCGCGACCAGGACGGTGACGGCCCCGCTCTTGAACTGGGCCAGGGTCCGGGTGCGCTGCGGCTGCGACTTGCCGCTGTGCAGGCCCTCCGCCCGCACGCCCATGGCCCGCAGGTGCTTCACGAACTGGTCGACCCCGTGCTTGGTGTCGAGGAACATCAGCACCCGGTTGTCCCGGGCCGCGATCTCGGTCGCCGCCGAGACCTTGTCGGCCGCGTGGATGTGCAGCACGTGGTGGTCCATCGTGGACACCGCGCCCGCCTGCGGGTCGACGGAGTGCGAGACCGGGTCCTTCAGGTACTTCCGGACCAGCTGGTCGACATTGCGGTCCAGGGTCGCCGAGAACAGCATCCGCTGTCCCGCGTGGTGCACCTGGTCCAGGATCTCGGTGACCTGCGGCATGAAGCCCATGTCGCACATCTGGTCGGCCTCGTCGAGCACGGTGATCTTCACGCGCTCCAGGTGTACGTCCCGCCGTCCCACCAGGTCGCTGAGCCGCCCGGGGGTGGCCACCACGACCTCGGCGCCGGTGCGCAGGGAGCTCACCTGGCGGCCGATGGACAGCCCGCCGACCACAGTGGCCATGCGCAGCTTCAGGGCCGCGGCGTACGGCTCCAGGGCCTCGGTCACCTGCTGCGCCAGCTCACGCGTCGGTACGAGGACCAGCGCCAGCGGGCGCTTCGGGTCCGCCGTCTGCCCCGCCGTACGGGCCAGCAGGGCCAGGCCGAAGGCGAGGGTCTTGCCCGAGCCGGTCCGGCCGCGGCCGAGGACGTCCCGGCCGGCCAGCGCGTTCGGGAGGGTCGCGGCCTGGATCGGGAACGGCTCCGTCACGGCCAGCGAGGCCATGGTCTCCACCAGCTCAAGGGGCAGGTCGAGCTCGGCGAAGGACGCCACCGGCGCCAGCGCCGGCTCCTTCGGCGCGTGCATCGTGAACTCACCCTGCGGGCCGAGGGTCCGGGGGGCCTTGGCGGGGGTCCGGGCACCGGCCTTGGCACCGCCCTTCACACCGAAGCGCCCATGAGCTGACGGGTTCCTCATGCAGGACCTTTCGAAACAGAGAGAAGGAGGGGGAAGAAGTAGATGGTCAACCGCCCATGGTACCAGCGGGGGCTAAGCCCCCTCGGCGGTCAGTTCCCCGGACCGTACCTGGGCGCAGTGCGCACGGATCTCGACCGCCGCGCGGCCGAACCAGTCGGCGATCACGGCGATCTCGTCGGGGGTGTAGTCGGCGAAGAGGGCGGCCAGCCGGTCGTACATCGGCTGGTACACGGCGACGACCCGCGCGGCGGCCGTGGGGTCGGCCACCACCCGGACCCGGCGCCGGTCGGCCGGGTCGGGGACGCGCCGCGCGTATCCGGCGCGTTCGAGGCGGTTGAGCACCCCGGTGACGGCTCCGGTGGTGAGGTCCAGGAGTGCGGCGAGGTCACCGGCGGCGAGCGGGGCGTCCCCGGCGCCCAGGATGTGGCCCAGGCAGGTCAGATCGGTGACGTTGAGCCCGAGCAGCTGCGCCACCTCCTGCTGGCCGACGATGCCCAGGGCGACGTACTGGTCCATGCGCGCAATCGCCTCGCCGGCCGTGGCCGGGGGGCGGGTCTTGCCCTGCACCCAAATACTCCTTAGGATCTAAGTTACTTAGTGAGTGAGATGCTTACCTCGCGAAATAAGCTTCCCGCTTCCGAGCGTACTGCCGTCGGTCCGACCAGGGAGAACCATGAGCGCGCACGGCCACGTAGACCTCGGCCACACGGTGGCCGGCTGGACCGGAACCACCCTGGCCCTGCTGGGCTTCGCGGGCGCGGGCGGTGCCGTGTGCGCGGCCTGGATCCCCGGGATCTGGCTCGGCCTCGGCGTCGTCGCCGTGGCGGGGATCGTCACCTGGCTGCTGCACCTCGCCGGGTGGGGCAAGCCGAGCGGACCCCGGCCGGAGGCCGACTGGGACTGGCGAACCCGGGACACCCGCGCCCACGCGGGGCATGCCGACTGTCTCGGCTGCCGCGTCGGCGGGCCGCGGCGAGCCCTCGCCGCCGCCCCCCGGACCCGATCCGCCGCATCGCTGCCCGCTGCGGACAGCGGCGCGTGAACGGCGCCCGGGTCCGGCCGCGGCGGCCCGGTCCGAGCACCTCTCGAAAGGCTTCGGACGGGGCCGCTCCCTCTTTTCAACGACAAGGCGGCCGGAAGTTCGAATGTGTGCCGTGCCCCGGTTGGCCGCGTCCAGCGTGTGCTCCGGTGGACCGTTGGGCAGGATCGAGACGGCCGCGTGTGCGGCCCGCAGTGGAACGTTGTGAAGGATCAGCCAGATGGCAACAGGCATCGTGAAGTGGTTCAACTCGGAGAAGGGCTTCGGCTTCATCCAGCAGGACGACGGCGGCCCCGACGTGTTCGTGCACTTCTCCGCGATCGAGACCACCGGGTTCAAGTCGCTGGAGGAGAACGCGCCCGTCGAGTACTCCGTCTCCCAGGGCCCCAAGGGTCCGCAGGCTGAGAAGGTGGTTCCCCTCAGGTAGTCCACTTCACGGGCCGGGCCCGTGACGCGAAGCCCCGCCGGTGCGCCCGGCGGGGCTTCATGCGTTTCCGGGCGGCCCCGCTACCGGGACCGGTCCGCCTTCGGTCCGCCGTCCGGCCCGATCGCCCGGTGGAGGGCCAGGAGCAGCCGCCACAGGTGGTCCGCCAGCGCCTCCGGATCCGCCCGGATGTCTTCGTGCAGCCAGTCCGCGAGGACGCCGGTGAACGCGGCCGCGACCGCCGACGCGACCAGCTCGGGGTGCGGGGCGCCCACCGCCGCCCGCTCCGCCCGGGCCCGGGCGCGCAGCTCCCGGTGCAGACGCCTCCCGAGCGGGCCGCCGCCGCCCGGCAGGAGCAGGGTCCGGTAGAGCGGCGCCCGGTCGGCCGCATCCGCCAGGAAGGCGGCCAGCGCGGCGGGCGGCCGGGCCGGGGGGATCGGCGACGGGCCGGTCTGCCAGGCGTGCAGGGCGTCGACCGCCGCGTGCACCACGTCCGCGCACGCGTCCACGGCGAGCGCGGTGAGGTCCTCGTAGTGCAGGTAGAAGGTGGCGCGGCCGACGCCGGCCCGGCGGACCACCGCCGAGACGCTGACCTCGGCGAGCGGCCGGTCGGCGCACTCGGCCAGCAGGCTTTCGCGCAGCCGCCCCTTCGTCCGGGCCGTCCGCGGGTCCTCCGTCCGCGGGTCCTCCGTGCCGGGGTCGTCCGTACGAGGGCCGCCCGTGCGCGGGTCCTCGGGGCTCACGCGGCCAGCAGCGCCGCGCCGAGGGCGAGGGCGCCGGGCAGGGCCTGGGCCACGAGGATCCGGCGGTTGGCGGTCGCGGCCCCGTAGATCCCGGCGACGATCACGCAGACGAGGAAGAAGATCTGGGTGGCGAGCGAGTCGATCACGAGCGACCAGACCAGCCCGGCGGCGAGGAAGCCGTTGTAGAGCCCCTGGTTGGCGGCGAGCGGCGCGGTGAGACGGGCGGTGTCCGCGTCGAAGCCGGACAGCGCGCGGCCCGGTGGCCGCTGCCACAGGAACATCTCCAGGACCATGAAGTACACGTGCAGCGCGGCCACGAGGCCGATCAGGATCGATGCGACCGTGTGCATGGCCGCCTCCACTTCTCAGGGTCGACGTACGGGCGGTGGTGCGGGCCGGCATACCGGCGGGAGTTCCTGGACAACTGTACAGGAAGTCCGCTGTGGGACCGGACCCCGCGGCTACGCCGGCGCCGACGACCGAGCAGGCACCGGGGCCCGAACCCGCCGGACTCCTCTACGAGGACTTCGGCACCGGGCGGCACCGTAAGAGCCCCCCGTCCGGCACGCACTCGGCGGTGTCCCGGACGGGACGGCCGGCGCCGATCCGTACGCCGTGGTCCTCGCCGGGTACGAGGGCGACCGGGCAACAGGTTCGACGTCAACTCCGGCTTCTCGGGGATGGAGAAGCCCGCCGCCGGCAACTGGTCCCGGCTCGCGGAACTGGTGCGCGCGGCCGGCCCGGACACGGACGCGCCGGGGCGGCGCGCCCTCTTCGACGAGCTCGCCGGCCTGGTGGACGGCTCCCTCGCCCTGGAACGCCGGGCCGTCGCCCTGCTCTGAACCTCCGGAACCCTCAGAGGTGGGCGACCAGGAACGCCCGGAACTCCTCGCGCGTCATCGGCCCCGCCTGGCTCGCGACCGCCTCGCCGTCTTTGATGAGCACGGCGGTCGGCGCGCCCGTCACCCCGTAACGCCTGGTCGGTCCGGGGCAGCGGGTCATGTCGGTGCGGACGGCGGTGAACCGCGTCCCGTACTCCTCGGTCAGCTCCCCGACGACGGCGTCCATCGCGCGGCACGCCTCGACGGCCTTGGGCCAGGTGCCGCAGAAGTAAGCGAGAACGGGCCCGGTCGTCATCGAGAGGATGAAGTCGAACTCCTGGTCCTCCAGCGGCTGGTGCACCCGACGTGCCATGCGTGTCGCTCCTCGTTCGTACGCCTCCCCGGATCGGGAGGGCGGCCCCCATCATCGCCGCCGCACCGGCCCGCGGCCGCCGCCGGGCCCGTTGTCAGTGGTGGCTGTGAAGCTGGGCGGTATGGACGACAGGATGCTTCGGCGCCGGGTCTACGGCGCCGACCACGAGGACCCCGACCCCGGACCGCGACCCGGACACACCTACGGCGAGCTGGTCGGCGGGCCGCTCGACGGGCTCCTCCTGGACGTCACCGGCTGGAGCGCGCACCAGCTCGCCGAGGAGGCCAGGCTCCCCACGGAGATAGGGCGCTACGGAGCGGGCGGCCGCGCCCACTACCGCCGCCGCGCGGGGGACCCGGGCCACTGGGACTGGACGGGAGACAGCCGCTGACGGCAGGGTCCGTCCCGGTGGCCTCAGGCGTTCCGGCTCACCTTGCGGGCCCAGAGCACCAGCGGCACCTGCAGGGGCAGCCGGCCCAGCGTCGCGGCCCGGACGGCGGGGGAGGCGCGGCGCGCGTCGGCGGCCATCTTCACGTTGGCCGGGAAGACGCCGACGAAGAACGCCGCCGTGGCCAGCGCGGCCACCCGGCGGGTGCGCGGGTGGGCGACCCCGGCGGCGAGGGCGAGTTCGGCCACTCCGCTTCCGTACGTCCAGGCGCGCGGGCTGCCCGGCAGCGAACGGGGGATGGTCGCGTCGAACTTCCCGGGCACGGCCGCGTGGGCGACCGCCATCGTGGCCAGGAGGCCGGCCAGCAGGTGGGGGGAGGAGACGCGTGCCATCGGGGGATCCTCTCGAAGGTGTGTCCGGACCCGCGATCCTACTGGCGAGTAGCCGGATGTGGGGCGCCCGGATGGGGGGCCGCGGTGGCCGCCCCGGGAAAAACTTCGAAGAATTTCCCGGGGGCTGTCGATCCGGGCGTCTCCCGTTCGACGCAGGGGTGAGAGGCGGGGAGAGCCCCCGCCCACCTGACCGAGGAGTCACCATGCCGCGCTTCCTGACGATGATCCGCATCGACGAGCAGGACCTGCCCAGCGACGAGTTCCCGCCCGAGTTCGAGCAGCGCATGGGCGCGCTGCTGGAGGAGATCACCAAGGCCGGGGTCATGCTCGACACCGCCGGGCTGCTCCCCACCTCCGAAGGGACCCGCCTCAGCTGGTCCGGCGGGAAGATCAGCTACACCGACGGCCCCTTCACCGAGACCAAGGAGGTCGTCGGCGGCTACTCCCTCACCCAGTGCAAGGACAAGGCCGAGGCCATCGAGTGGACCCGGCGGTTCCTCGAGATCCACCCGGTGGAGTGGAAGGTGAGCGCCGAGGTCCGGGAGATCCAGGAGATGTGATCCCGGCTCGCCCGCGCCGGGTTTGCCCTGCCCCGTCACGGCTGCTCTGATGGGTGGCCGTGACGGCAGTGAGTGCGCCCCAGGCGGTCGAAGCGGTGTTCCGGATCGAGTCCGCGCGGATCATCGCCTGTGTCGCCCGCGTCGTGCGGGACGTCGGCATCGCCGAGGAGATCGCCCAGGACGCCCTCGTCGCGGCGCTGGAGCAGTGGCCGCGGACGGGGGTCCCGGACCGTCCCGGAGCCTGGCTCATGACCACCGCCAAGCACCGTGCGATCGACCTCGTCCGCCGCAAGGAGACGTACGCGCGCAAGCTCGCGGAGGTCGGCCGGACCCTGGAGGACGTGCCGCCGCCCGCCGAGCCGGCCGACCCGGAGGACATCGACGACGACCTGCTGCGCCTGATCTTCACCTCCTGCCACCCGGTCCTCGCCACCGAGGCCCGGATCGCGCTCACCCTGCGCCTGATGGGAGGGCTGACCACCCAGGAGATCGCCCGCGCGTTCCTCACCTCCGAGGCCACCGTCGCCCAGCGCATCGTCCGGGCGAAGCGGGCCCTGGCCAAGGCGGGGGTGCCCTTCGAGGTCCCGTACGGCGCCGACCGCGAGGCGCGGCTCTCCTCGGTCCTGGAGGTCATCTACCTCGTCTTCAACGAGGGGTACGCGGCCACCGCCGGCGGCGACCTGGTCCGCCCCGCCCTGTGCGAGGACGCCCTGCGCCTGGCCCGCGTACTGGCCGCCCTGATGCCCGAGGAACCCGAGGCGCACGGCCTGGCCGCGCTGCTGGAGTTCCAGGCCTCCCGGATCGCCACCCGCACCGGCCCCGACGGGGAACCGGTGCTGCTCGCCGACCAGAACCGGTCCCGGTGGAACCGCATGCTCATCCACCGCGGCGCCCGGGCGCTGGGCCGGGCGGGCAACGGCCCGTACTCCGTCCAGGCCGCGATCGCCGGCTGCCACGCGGCGGCGGTCCGCTACGAGGACACCGACTGGCCGAGGATCGCCGCGCTGTACGGGCGGCTCGTCCAGCTGATCCCGTCCCCGGTGGTCGAGCTCAACCGGGCGGTGGCCGTCTCGATGGCCGAGGGGCCGGAGGCGGCCCTGCCGCTGGTCGACGCCCTGGCCCGGGAACCGGCCCTGCGCGCCTACCACTTGCTGCCGAGCGTACGGGGGGACCTGCTGGAGCGGCTGGGCCGGACCGAGGAGGCCCGCGCGGAGTTCGAGCGGGCGGCCTCCCTCACGCGCAACGCACAGGAACGCACCCTGCTGCTGGGCCGCGCGGCCCGCCTCTGACCCCGTACGTGACCATCACCCTGGTCGCCGCGTCCGTGGAGGCGGGCATCGTCCTGGAGCACCCCGGCGGTCTCGCCCCGACCGTGGACGGCCCGCTCGCCCACGCCGACATGCTGCTGCACGGGCTCGGCCGCCCGGCTTCTGACGGCGGCCCGCCTCGCCGGCGCCGGGTACGCGATCCTGCGCGCCGGGGTCCTGCCGCGCCGGACCGGGTACGCGGCCCACGCCGTCGCCGCGGTCAACCTCGCCTTCGTCCCCCTCGCTGTTCTCCCCGGGTCGCGGCTCAGCCGCGGCGGGCGAACGCGGCCACGTCCAGCGGGGTCCGCACGGGCCGCCGCGGCGCGGTCAGCGCGATGGGCCAGCGGAATCCGCCGGACCGGGCGATCTCCTGGACGGTCAGGCGCAGCGCCTCCTGGAAGTCGCCCATGGTCCGGCGGGCCGCCGGGGTGTCGACGTAGAGGGAGTTCATGTGCAGCCCCTCCGCGTCCCGCTGGAACCATGAACAGGCCCCGTTGGCGCGCGCCGACCACACATGGGTGGTGGGCCGCCACTCGGCGTGGCGTTCGGCCCCGGGGCACTTGCGCATGTCGATGTACGAGAAGAAGTTCACCGGGTACGGCCAGGAGCGGGCGGCGAACTCCTCGGGCGCCAGCAACTCCCACGCCCGTACGAACGGTACGTCGAGATGGCTCATCATCTCGCCGAAGCCGGCCCGGACGGAGGCCATGACCTGGGCGAAGTCCCGGCCGGGCGAGGCGTCGAACTCGATGGGGAGGGTGTTGACGAACCAGCCCACCGAATGCGCCCAGGTTTCCCGGCCGCGCTCACTGACCGGCATCAGGCCGCGGTAGACGCCCGGGCCGCCCGCCTCGCGCAGACAGACCGCGACCGAGGCGAGCACCCCCATGAACGGCTTGCCGTCGGCCACCAGGCACGTCTTCTCGAACACCTCGGCCTCGGCGGCGTCCAGGAGGGTGGAGGCCTCGTTGACGATCGGGTACATCCGGCCCGGCTCGACACCGAGGTCGAGGGGAAAGCGGGGGAAGAACTCGCCGGCCTGCCCCATGAACGCCTTCCAGTAGTCCAGGCGTTCGTCGCGGGCGTCGATGGACAGATAGCGGCGGCGCTGCTCCTCGGCGAAGTCGAGGTAGCTGGGGGCGGGCGGCAGTTCGACGCGCGCGCCGCGGCGCAGGGCCTCGTACCCGGTCGACACCTCGCGGGCCACGATCGGCATCGACATGCCGTCGCAGACGATGTGGTCGAAGGCGAGGTAGACCGTCGCGGAGTCCTCGCGCTCCACCGCACCCATGATGAACAGCGGCCAGGAGAGGGTGTCGATGCTCCGCTTGAACCTCTCGACGAGGAAGTCGCGCAGCAGGTCGGAGGTCTCGAAGGCGCCCACCTGCCGGGGCTCGAGGGACAGTCCGGCAGGGTCGAACGGCTCACAGGCCACCTCGCCCGCCAGCCGGCGGAACGCACACCGCAGGACCTCGTGCCGCTGCACGAAGGAGAGCAGGGACTGCGCCAGCACCTGCTCGTCCAGCGGCCCGGTCACTTCGAACGTCACCGCGACCCAGGACGCGACCGGGTCGTCGGCGGCCCTGCTCTCCTCGGCGACGGTGAAGTGCTTGTCCTGGTTGAAGGACGCCTTCCGGCCCACCGGGTCACCCGAGTCGGCGGCCTCCGCCGCCGTGGACCTGAGCCGCCACTCGACCACCCGGCCGGGTGCCATGTGGTGCATCTCCAGAGGAAACTGCCGCATTCCGTCATCCCTTCGCCCCCGAGTCAACCCCCAGGCCCTAACGACCCCCGGCCCGGGGAAGTGACGAATTCACTCGGGACGGGCCGGGGGCGGGGCGTCAGCGGGAGTTCACAGGGAGTTCAGGCGCACGGCCGTGCCGTGACCGCGGCGTCGGAGAGGGTCCGGCCGTCGAACTCCTTCGAGGACCTGTCCGGACCATTCGGTGTGCAGGGCCGACGCGATCGTCATCCGGGCCGCCGACCGGGCCGGGACCAGCGCGCCGAGGACGGCGATCGCGACCCCCGCCAGCAGCAGGCCGAAGGCGACGACGGTGACGGTGCCGGCGTTCCGGCCGTCCAGCACCGACACGCGCAGGCCGGGGTCGACCGCCTCGGCCGCCGCCGCGTACGCCCCTACGTCGGCCCCGGCCGGCGGCCCGTCAGGGCATCAGTTCCAGCATCACGGCGCGCGGCAGCGAGGGGTTTCCCGCCGCCTCCTCCGCCACCCGGCGGTCCTCGTCGGCGAGCAGCCCGGTGATGGCCTCGGGCGGCAGCGCCGGGTGGGCGGCGGCCAGCGGCCGGGACGTACGGTCCGCCAGGCAGGCGAGCAAGGCCGGGCCGGTCGCGTGGGGGTGCTTGGCGACCTCCTTGAGCACCCTGCGCACCCCCGGCCGATGCCGCGTCAGGTGCT
Organism: Streptomyces sp. NPDC040545; assembly: GCF_055595065.1. Classification (NCBI taxonomy): domain Bacteria; kingdom Bacillati; phylum Actinomycetota; class Actinomycetes; order Kitasatosporales; family Streptomycetaceae; genus Streptomyces; species Streptomyces sp. NPDC040545. The sequence continues at coordinate 151,751 of NZ_JBVIWA010000006.1, read as the reverse complement.
CCAGCAGGGAACCGGACGTGTCCGGGTTGGCGGCCACCGCGGCGAGGACCTGCACCCCGTGCCGCGCGACCATGGAGCGCAGCAGCTCCTCGGACAGGCCCGGGTGCGGTGCGACGGCCCTGGCCACGGCCGCAGCCGGATCGACCGCCAGCGCGTCGCGCAGATGCGGGGACAGGTCACGCCGCTGCGCCACGAGCATCCGTACGGCCGCGTGGCGGGACCCGGCCAGCCCGGTGAGTTCGGCGGGCGTGGCGGCGGCGATCCGCGGCAGCGGGTTCCAGGCCGCCCGGTCGCCCACCACCAGGTCGGTCAGCAGCTCGAGCGGCACGTGCGGATGCTCCGCGACGGCGCGCCGTACCTGGATCTCGGGATCGGCGGCCAGGACGCGGATCAGCTCCTGGCCGATCCCGGGGTTGCGCGCGTACGTGGCCCGGATCCCGGGATGCGGGTCGTCGGCGAGCCGGGCGTAGAGCGTCTGCGGCAGGTCGGCGCGCTCGGAGAGCTCCCATTTCAGGGCGAGTTCGGGGTCCTCGGCCAGGGCGAGCACGGCTTCGAGCGGCGTGGACGGGTTGGCCGATACCGCGAGGCGGACCTGGGGATCCGGGTGGAGGGCGAGGCGGGCGGTCGCGGGTGAGTCCGTCCAGAGGGCCACCTCCTTGACGACCTCCACATCCGGGTCGGCGGCGAGCAGGTCCACCACGTCGGGCGGCAGGCCGGGGCAGGAGGCCAGCTTCCAGCGGATCTCGGAGTCCGGGTGCGCGGCGAGGAGGCGGGGCCACTCGGGGTGCCCGCGGCCCTCGTCGATCAGGGCGACAGCCGCGTACGGCCAGGACACGGGATCCACGTCGGCGGCGGTGAGCGTCCCGCGGTAGGCGAGGGACACGGCGATGCCCTCCTCGTACGCGGCGAGCGCCCGCACCTGGTCACGGCGCAGATCGGTGCGGCCGGCCAGATCGCGGAGCAGTTCGTCGGCGTAGTCCCGCTCGGGCTCGGGCTCGGTCCCCGCTTCCTTCAGAGCGAGCGTCAGCAGCCGGTCGACGAGCTCGGGCGGCAGCGCCGGATTGGCGGCCAGTCCGCACAGGAGGTGGTTCAAGGGCGCTCCCCGGTCGGTGTGCGGGTCGAGGCGGCGGCAGCGGTCAGGGCGGCGGCCAGCGCCTGGGTATGGGGGTGCGGGCGTCGCCGCCGGGGGAGGACCAGCCCGATGTGCCGGGCGGGACGCGGGGGTTCGACGAGGACCGCGGTCGACTCCCCTGTGGTGGTGAGCGAGACCTGCGGGACCAGGGAGACGCCGACCCCGGCCGCGACCAGGGTCTGCGCGAAGAAGTAGTCGGTGGTGGAGGCCGCCACCCTGAGGTCGAAGCCGGCGAGCTCCGCGTACCGGCGCAGGAAGGCCTCCGTCCTGAGGCAGCCCAGCACCCAGCGGTCGGCGCCCAGTTCGGCCAGGCCCACCGAGGGACGGTCCGCGAGGCGGTGGCCGGGCGGCAGCACCAGCCACAGCGGATCCTCCATCAGCGGAACCCAGTCGAGCCCCGGGCGCTCACCCGGACGTACGGGCGGCGGTCCGTCGAAGTGGTAGGCCAGCGCGAGATCGGCCGCGCCGGCGCGCACCATCGCCGCCGCGCCCTCCGGTTCGCTCTCCAGCACCGTCAGCTCCACCTCCGGATGGGCGTCCACGAACCGGGGCAGCGCCGCGGGCAGCAGGTGTCGGCCCCCGCTGGTGAAGGTGGCGACGGTGAGGCGCGGCCGCTCCGCCGTGAGCCGGTCGATCGCGTGGCGGACCTGGTCCAGCTCGGCGGAGATCGACTCGGCGGCCTCCACCAGAAGCCGGCCGGGCTCGGTGAGGGTGACCCCGCGCGTGCTGCGCACCGCCACCGGGTGGCCGACCGCGCGCTCCAGCGCAGCGATGTGCTGCGAGACGGCCGACGGGGTCAACAGCAGGGCACCGGCGGCCCGGTTGAAGCTGCCGTGCTCGGCCACCGCCCGAAGGACGCGCAGCCGCTGCACATCGATCATCAGTTTTCCTTACGACGTGTTCAGCAGCTGGTCGGTACCGCTGGGGACGATACAGCGGCACAGTCGGACGCATGAAGCGCATTCTTGTCATAGGCGGCAGCCGGTACTTCGGAAAGGCCCTGGTCACCCGGGCGCGCGAGGCGGGAGACGAGGTGACCGTGCTCAACCGGGGCTCCGGCGCACCACCTCGCGGCGTGGAGCGCCTGGTCGCCGACCGCGACGACGAGGAAGCACTGCGGGTGGCACTGGGCTCGCGCGACTTCGACGTGGTCGTGGACCAGGTCTGCTACACGCCGCTCCAGGCCGCCGTCGCCCGGCGGGTGTTCGCCGGGCGGACGGGGCGCTACGTCATGACCTCGACGATGGAGGTCTACGACCCGGCCACGCTCCCCGCCGGTCCCGCTGCCGCCCCCGCCTCCGCACCCGGCCCTGCCTCCGTCCCCGTCCCCGCCCCTGCCTCCGTCCCCGCCCCCGCCCCTGCCTCGGTCCCCGTCACCGAGGCTTCGCTCGACCCCGCGCGGCTGCCGCTCGCGGGGGCGGCGGGCCGCGCGCCCGGGCCCTGGCCCGCGTACGCCTATGCCGAGGGGAAGCGGCAGGCCGAGGCCGTCTTCCTGCGGGACCCGGCCTTCCCGTACGTCAGCGTGCGCGCCGCGCACGTCCTCGGCGGCGGCCCGGCGGAGTTCACCGGGCGGCTCGCGCATTACGTCGGGCGGATCGGCGCCGGAACCCCCGTCGACGTCCACAGAACCCCGTACACCACCTCGTTCATCCATCACCACGAGATGGCCGAATTCCTGCACTGGACGGCGGAGCAGACCTTCACGGGGCCCGTCAACGCGGCCTCGCACGGCGCGCCGGACGTGATCGCGCTCTGCGAGGCGGTCGCGGAGCGGGTCGGGCGACGGCCTCGGTACCGGGTGGTCGGGGCGGGCGCCGCCGCTTCACCCTTCTCCTTCGACCGCGCCTACGCCATGGACAACGGCCGGGCCTCGGCCCTGGGCTTCCGCTTCGGCCACGTCGCCGACTGGCTGCCCGGGGCGATCGCCGAGACCCCGCGCGCCGTCGGCTGACGCGGTCACTGGTCTCCGACGCGCCGCTCCAAGGGAGTTGCTACCGAAGAGTTGTTCACGCTGAAGGTCACGCTGCCGGCCCGGTAGCGGTCGTCGGACCACTCGATCGGGCGGCCGGTGGCCGTAGCGGAGACGTGCCGCTGGCGCAGCAGCGGGCTGCCGCGCCGGATCTCCAGCAGCCGGGCGTCCTCGCTGCCGGCCGGAAGCGCGTCGATGAGGTGCTCGCCGTAGTGGGCGGTGACCCCCGAACCCTCGGCCAGGCTGTCCATGACGGAGCGGCAGTCCACCGGCAGTGCCTCCACGGCCGCCGCGACCCAGTCGGCGTAGGCGGTCCGCTCCACCATGGTGGGCTCCCCGTCGAGCAGCCGCAGCCGCAGTACGGCCAGGATCTCCGTACCGGGGGCCAGTGCGAGCCGGTCCGACTCCTCGGCCGTGGCGGGCCTGCGGGTGCGCGCCAGGAAGCGGCTGGCGGCCCGGTGCCCGAGCCCCTCGGCCCACTGGGCGAAGCTGTTCAGTTCGCCGAAGCTGTGCCGGCGCTCCCGGCGCAGGACGATGCGCCGCGCGCCCTGGCGGGAGCCGATCAGCCCCTCCGCGGCGAGGGTGGCCACTGCCTGGCGGACCGTCCCGCGCGATGCGGACCAGCGCCCCGCCAGGTCGCTCTCCGAGGGCAGGTGCGCCCCCACCGGGAGCGCGCCCGAGAGGATCTCCCGCCGCAGTGCCTCGGCGATCTCCAGGTACCTGGCCGTTCCCGCGCTCGTACTCATGCCCTTCGCCCCCTGATCGCCGTGTGCCGGCGGTGCCGGCGGTGCCGTGCCGCAATCGCTGTGCACCGGTCTCCCATGATCATTGCAACAGGTTCTGTCACGGCTTCTTCCGGTCATTCTTCTCTCTTCTTCGAGCCGTGCTCCCGGAGACAGGCGCCGTTCACCGTCCGTACAGCGGGCCCGGGCGAACTGGAGCCAACTTGTTCAGACAAGTGAACCCACCTTCGTCTCCGGGAGAGACCGTGCTCAGTTCCTCCGCCCGTCGCGGTGCGGCCGTTCTGCTCAGCGCCGCCGTACTCACCACGCTCAGCGCGTGTGGCGCCGCCCCCGACCAGAAGTCCGGCGGCGCCGACGGCGCCAAGAACGGCGTGCAGCCGGGCGCCGCGACCTCGGTCGCCGACTTCGGCTCCTTGGAGGCCCTCGCCGCCGCCGCGCAGAAGGAGGGCGAGCTCAACGTGATCGCGCTGCCGCCGGACTGGGCGAACTACGGCGAGATCATCAAGGCCTTCGAGGCCAAGTACAAGATCAAGGTGAACAGCGAGAACCCGGACGCCTCCAGCTCCGACGAGATCGCCGCCGTCAAGTCCCGCAAGGGCCAGAAGCGCGCCCCCGACGTCCTGGACCTCGGGATCGCCTTCGCCCGCAGCGGCGCGGCCGAGAACCTCTTCGCCCCGTACAAGGTCACCGCCTGGGACAAGATCCCCGCCGCCCAGAAGGACGCGGACGGCCGCTGGACCAACGACTACGGCGGCTACGTCTCCATCGGCTGCGACGCCGCCCGCATCCCCACCTGCCCGCAGACCTTCGCCGATCTCCTCAAGCCCGAGTACAAGGGCAAGGTCGCCCTCAACGGCAACCCCACCAAGTCCGGCTCGGCCTTCGGCGGCGTCTACGCGGCCGCCCTCGCCAACAAGGGCTCCTTCGCCGACATCCAGCCCGGCATCGACTTCTTCGGGCAGCTGAAGAAGAGCGGGAACTTCATCCCGGTCGAGTCCACCCCGGCCACCGTCGAGAAGGGCGAGACGCCCATCTCCATCGACTGGGACTACCTGAACGCCGGCTACGCCGACCAGTTCAAGGGCAAGGGCGTCGACTGGAAGGTCGCCGTCCCCACCGACGGCGTCTACGCCCAGTACTACTCGCAGGCCATCAACAAGGAGGCCCCGAACCCGGCGGCCGCCCGCCTGTGGCTGGAGTTCCTGTACAGCGCCGAGGGCCAGAACCTCTGGCTGGGTGGATACGCCCGCCCGGTCCTGCTGCCCGGCATGACCCAGGACGGCACCGCCGACAAGGCCGCCGTCGCCAAGCTCCCGCAGGTCCAGGGCACCCCGGCCTTCCCCGCCTCCGAGGAGCTCGACAAGGCCAAGGCCGCCCTCGCCGAGAAGTGGGACAAGGCCCTCTCCTGATGTCCTCCACCACCGACCCCCGCGCCGCCGGCGGCACCCGCCGCCGGCGGCGCGGCCCGCGCACCTGGCTCGCGACCCTCCCGCTGCTCACCTTCACCGGGCTCTGCTTCGGCATCCCGCTCGGCGCCATGGCCTACGGAGCGGTCACCCGCACCGACCCGGCGAGCGGCGCCACCCAGGTGACCGGCGAGCACCTCGCGCGCTCCCTCCAGGGCCCCTACCTCGGCTCCCTCATCGGCAGCGTCCAGCTCTCCGCCCTCACCGCACTCGTCGGCGGCGTCCTGGGCGTCGTGATCGCCCAGGCCGTGGTCACCTCCCGCTCCGCGGGCCTGCGCAGCGCCGCGCTGACCGCCTCCGGGGTGCTCGCCAACTTCGGCGGCGTACCCCTCGCGTTCGCCTTCATCGCCACCGTCGGGATCTCCGGCGTCGTCACCCAGCTCGCCGACCTCACCGAGCTCGGCTGGAACCTGTACTCCTTCACCGGCCTCACGGTGGTCTACCTGTACTTCCTGATCCCGCTGATGGTGCTGGTGATCGCCCCGGCGCTGGACGGACTGCGCCCGCAATGGCGCGAAGCCGCCCAGAGCAGCGGGGCCACCGGATGGCAGTTCTGGCGCCATGTCGGCCTGCCCGTGCTCGCCCCCTCCCTGCTCGGCGGGTTCGTGCTGCTCTTCGGGACCGCCTTCGCCGCCCACGCCACGGCCGCGGCCCTCGTCGGCGGCTCCGTCCCCCTGGTCACGCTCAAGATCGCGGACGCGCTGTCCGGGAACGTGCTCACCGGCCAGGAGAACGTGGCGCTCGCCCTCGGCCTCGACATGATCCTGATCGCCGGCCTGGTCATGGCGGTCTACCTGCCCCTCCAGCGACGGAGCGCCCGATGGCTGCGATGACCCCGACCACCCGGTACCCCGACAGCGCCCGGGACACGCGAGAACCGGAGGCCGGAGCCCCGGCACGGACCCCGGCCCGCCGGCCCCGCCCCAGGATCTGGCGCGGAGCCGTCCTCGCCCTCGCCGGCGCCTACTTCCTCGTCCCGCTCGTCGCCTCGTTCGTCTTCACCGTGCACGTGCCCGGCCAGGGCATCACCTTCGAGGCGTACACCGAGCTGCTCTCCGCCGACGGCTTCACCGAGAGCCTGCTGCTCTCCCTCGGCCTCGCCGCCGCGACCATCGCCCTGTCGCTGCTGCTCGCCGTACCCGCGCTGGTGGCCGTACGCATCGGCTCCCCGCGGCTGCGCCCGGTCGTCGAGGTCATGTGCATGCTGCCGCTGGTGGTGCCGCCGATCGCGCTCGTCACCGGAATCACCACCGTGCTGCGCTGGGGACCGGAACACCTGTCACGGACCCCGCTCTACCAGACCTTCATCGCCGTCCAGAACGAGAAGTTCCCCGTCGTCCTGGTCCTCGCCTACACGGTCCTGGCGCTCCCCTTCGTCTACCGCTCGCTCGACGCGGGCCTGCGCGCCGTCGACGTACCGACCCTGGTCGAGGCGGCCCGCAGCTGCGGCGCGAGCTGGCCGTACGTCGTCCTGCGCGTGCTGCTGCCGAACCTGCGGGCCTCGCTCGCCGGCGCCGCCTTCCTCACCCTGGCCCTGGTGCTCGGCGAGTTCACCATCGCCTCCCTCCTCGGGTTCCAGCCCTTCGCCGTGTGGATCGTCTCGATCTCCGGAGCGCAGGCCCGGATGTCGGTGGCCGTCTCCATCCTCAGCCTCCTGATCACCTGGCTGCTGCTGATCGCACTCTCCCGCGCCGGGACCACCCCCTCCACGGCCGCGGCCGCACCCGCCACCACCTCCCGCAAGGAGTCCTGAGCCCATGTTTACGACGCCCACCACCCTTCCCGCGGCCAGGAAGCCGGCGGATCCCGACCGGCCCGCGGGCGCGCGCGTCGAATTCCGCGGCCTGCGCAGGGCGTTCGGGTCCACCGTCGCCCTCGACGGGCTCGACCTCACCGTCGAACCCGGTGAACTCCTCGCCCTGCTCGGCCCGTCCGGCTGCGGCAAGACCACCGCCCTGCGCGTCGTCGCCGGTTTCGAACAGCCCGACTCCGGCGAGGTCCTCGTCGACGGACAGGACATCACCCGCGTCCCGGCCAACCGCCGCGACGCCGGCATGGTCTTCCAGTCCTACAGCCTCTTCCCGAACCTGAGCGCCCGCGACAACGTGGCCTTCGGCCTGCGCGTACGCAAGGCCGGAGCGGCCGAGCGCCGCGAACGAGCCGCCGAACTCCTCGACCTGGTCGGCCTGCCCGACCACGGCGACCGCTACCCGCACCAGATGTCCGGCGGCCAGCAGCAGCGCGTCGCCCTCGCCCGCGCCCTCGCCCTGCGCCCGCGCGTACTCCTGCTCGACGAGCCGCTCTCCGCACTCGACGCCAAGGTACGGGCGAACCTGCGCGAGGAGATCCGGCGCCTGCAGCTCTCCCTCGGCATCACCACCGTCTTCGTCACCCACGACCAGGAGGAAGCCCTGTCGATGGCCGACCGGGTCGCCGTCCTGAACGCCGGGAAGCTGGAGCAGTGCGCCGCCCCGGCCGAGCTGTACGACCGCCCGGCCACCCCCTTCGTCGCCGAGTTCGTCGGCACCATGAACCGGCTGCCGGGCCGGCTCACCGACGCCGGCCTGGTGGAAGTGGAAGTGGCGGGAGCCCGCCTGCCCGTCGACGGCCCGGCGCCCACGACGCCGGACGTGCAGGTCCTCGTACGCCCCGAGAACGTGACCGTCACCGCCGACGCCGAGGGCACCGCCACCGTGGTCTCCGCCTCCTTCTTCGGCTCCGTGACCCGGCTCCACCTGGAACTGCGGGGCGGGGTGAGCGTCAAAGCCGACCTGCCCTCGCGGGACGCCGGAGCCCTGGTGCCGGGAGCGCGCGCCGCCGTGGGACTGGCCGAGCGGCCCGTGCTCGTCGTGGCCGGGTCCGCGTGAGCGCCCTCGCCGCGGTCCTGTTCGACATGGACGGCACCCTCGTCGACACCGAGGTGCTGTGGTGGCGCACCACCGAGGAGATAGCGGGCGGCCTCGGCCACCGGCTCACCGGCGCGGACGCGCCGGAAGTCGTCGGCCGCGCGGTGGAGGACACCGCCGCTCACCTCGTACGGGTCTCGGGAGGGGGAGACCCGTCCGAGGTGGCGGCGGCGCTCACCGAGAGCTTCTTCCGCGGGGTGGAGGCCGGGGCGCCGATGCGGCCCGGCGCCCAGCGGCTGCTGACCGCCCTGGAGGCGGAGGGCGTGCCCTTCGCCCTGGTCAGCGCATCACCGCGGGTCGTCGTCGACGCGGTGGTCGGGGGCTCCCTGGCCCATGTCCCCTTCGCCTTCACCCTCTCCGCCGACGACACCGCCCGCACGAAGCCGCACCCGGACCCCTACCGGGAGGCCGCCGGGCGCCTGGGCCTCGCACCGCGGGCCTGCGTCGCGGTGGAGGACTCGCCGGACGGCGCCGCCTCCGCGGAGGCCGCCGGCTGCGCGGTGCTGGTGGTCCCGTCCCTGCTGGCGGTTCCGGCGTCACCGCCGCGGACCTTCGCCGAGTCCCTGGAGGACGTCACCGTGGCCGGGCTGCGGCGCTGCCTGACGGCGGCCGGCTGACACCCGCACTCAGGCCGGCAGGCCGAGGATGTCCAGGATGCCCTCCGCGTAGGCGGCCGTCCCCGAGCCCGGGTCGGCGGCGATCTCACGGCGGAAGCCGTCCACACCCGTACGGATGAAGGCGGCGCACTGCCCGTGCAGTCCGGCCTCGTGGGTGCCGCCGTCGTCCACCGTGCACAGCAGGGCGAGCAGGGTCCACAGCAGGGCCTCGCGGGTCGCCCGCCGGGGCGGGTGCGCGGCCCACACGGCCATCAGCACACCGCACACCGCCGGGGCGGGCGGCTTCAGGTGCTCCGCGAAGAAGACATGCCCCTCCAGCGCGTGGAACGCGGAGGGATGCCCCTCGGCGGCATCCCGCACCGCGTCCACCAGATGGCCCGCCGAGCGGCCGCAGCCGCAGTCGATGGACTCCCAGTCGTGCCGCACGATCTCCGCCACCACGGCATCCGGAACCAGCGGGCTGCGCAGCGCCGCGGACCGGCGCAGCAGAGCCTGCTGCCGCTTCTCGCTCCCCGTCATGGGGCACAGTATGAGGCCAGGTCGCAGCGGTCGGCGAGGGGGGTCGGAACCGGATCTGCGGGGCCTTCGTCACAGACCCCGTGAGGATGAAACGAAGAATTGTGGCACTGCTGTTCGCCCTGCTCGCGACCCAGCTGGGCGCACTGGTCAACCCCGCCTACGCGTGCGGGTGCGGGGCCATGATTCCCGACGGACAGTCGCGGATCGGCGTCGACCGGGAGACCTCCGTCGTGCGCTTCGACGGCCGCACGGAGCAGATCGTCATGCGGTTCACCGTCGGCGGGGACGCCCACCGGGCCGCCTGGATCATGCCGGTACCGAGCCGGGCCACGGTCGAGCTCGGCGACGGCGGGATGTTCGACGAACTGGGCCGGCTCACCCGGCCCGAGCACAAGACCCGCGGCTACTTCTGGCCGCGCGACCGCGACTGGCCCTTCTCGACGGGCATGCGCGACAGCGCCGGAGCCCCCGCGCCCGGCGCCGCCGCGCCACCGGTCGGTGTCGTCGGCCGCGAGCAGCTCGGTGACTTCGACGTGGCACGGCTCACCGCCACCGACCCGGACGCCCTGAAGAACTGGCTGGAGAGCAACGGCTTCAAGCTCCCCGACCGCCTCGCCACCGAGGTCAAGCCGTACGTGGACCAGCACTGGGAGTACGTGGCGGTACGGCTCGCCCCGCGCGCGGGGGACAAGCCGCTGCGCGGCGACCTGGACCCGCTGAGGATCCGCTTCGACAGCGACCGGCTGGTCTACCCGATGCGGCTCTCCCGCATGGCGAAGACACCGCAGTCGCTCGGCCTGTACGTCCTCGCCGACCACCGCATGGAGCCCGCCTCCCCGATCGGCGGCTCCGCACCCGAGGTGACCTTCGCGGGGACCATCCACCCCGGGACCGGCCCGCTCGCCGAACTGGCGGGCGCCGAGCCGGTCTTCCTCACCGCCATCGACCAGCGGTTCCCCGTGCCGAGCCGCATCGACGCCGACCACGAACTGCGCGCCATCGCCAAGGACACCCCCTACCGCAGGGCGATCTACCACGACGAACTGCTCACGGTGGGCGGCGTCCCGCTCTGGCTCCTGACGCTGGCGGCCGTCGTGGCGGCACTGACCGCCTCGTCCGTCGCGGTGCTCCGCATCCGCGGCCGCCGCCCGGACCCGGCCGCGGCGTCCTGACCGACCCCGGACGACGTCACCCCCGGACTCCGGCGTGACCGGTCCGGTCCGGTCCGGTCCGGTCCGGCCCGGACCGGACCGGTCGTGTCGGACGGATGCGGCGGGTACTCACGCCGGCCTGAGTACCCGCCCCGATATGCCGCGCGACCCGTCCCCCTACGCTTCGGACCATGCCTTCGGTACGGTCCTTCTCCCCGGCAGCGCCGCCGCGCCCGCCCCGCCACCCGCGTTCTCGTCCTGTCCTCGCGGCGCTGGCGCTCGGGGGTGTCATGTGCTGCCTCCTCACCGGCTGGGGTGCGTACCGCCTGTGGAACGGCGCACCGTACCCCGAGGTCGATCCCCATGTCGTTGCCACACGGCTCGGCGCGGAGGCCGAGCGCGTCGAGAACGATCTGGCCCTGCCCGTCGGGCCCCGCTCGCTGCCCGACCGGATGGAGACGGGCGCCTGTTACTACCGGGGACTGCGTTCCCTCGCCCACATCGACGAGAGCCGCCCGGACGTCCGGACCTTCAGCCTCGAACAGGAGACGACCGGCATCCCGGAGGACACCGCCCGGACCGCACAGGAGCGCCTCCGCTCCCGGCTGTCGCAACAGGGCTGGAAGCTCATCAGCCAGAACCTCTCCACCACGGGCTTCCGGTTCGAGAACCGGGACACCGGCGACCAGGTCCATGTGGACTGGTACAAGCACACCGGGACGCTCGCTTTCCGTGTCTACGCGCCCTGCGGGAAGATCCCCGACGGCTACCCCCTGTAGGTGCGCCGCCCGGCACGCCCGATCCGTCTGTTCGCCGACGCCACCCGTGCCGGGGTTGACGCGCGAGCGCCGGGACACCAACCTTGCCCCGGAGTTACCGAGAAGTAAGGGGAAAAGGGTGATGTCCGTGGCAGAAGACGGCGTACGACGGCACGAACAGGACCGGGACGACACGGAGTTGATGTTCCAGGGGGTCGCACGCCAGGCCGAGCTGGTGCGCACCGGCAAGACCACCTCACGCGCCCTCGTCGAGGCCGCGCTGCGCCGCATAGCCCGCACCGATGCCGTCCTCGGAGCCTTCCGGGTCGTCCTCGCCGAGCAGGCCCTCGCCGAGGCCGATGCCCGTGACGCGACGGAGCCGGCCGGTCCGCTCCACGGCGTGCCCATCGCCGTCAAGGACGAACTGGACGTCGCGGGTCAGGTCACCACCTTCGGCGGCTCCGCCAACCGGACCCCCGTCACCGCCGATTCCGAAGCGGTACGCCGCCTGCGCGCCGCCGGAGCCGTCGTCATCGGCAAGACGACGATGCCCGAGTTCGGCCAGTGGCCCTTCACCGAATCCGCCGCCCACGGTCACACCCGCAACCCCTGGGACACCACCCGCACCCCCGGCGGCTCCAGCGGCGGCAGCGCCGCCGCCGTCGCGGCCGGATCGGTCGGGGCCGCCCTCGGCGGCGACGGCGGCGGATCCATCCGCATCCCGGCCGCCTGCTGCGGCCTGTTCGGCCTCAAACCCCAGCGCGGCCGTGTCTCCACCGCCCCCAACCCGCACCTCTGGTACGCCCTCGGCACCGTCGGGCCGCTCACCCGCAGCGTGGGCGATGCCGCGCTGCTCTACGACGTGCTCGCCGGCACCACCCCCACCGACCGCTGGAGCGCCCGCCCCGCGACCACCAGCTGGGTACAGGCCCTGGAGATCCCGCCCGGCCGGCTACGCGTCGGCTATTCGGTCAAGCCGGCCGTGCCGGGGGTGCGCCCGCATCCCGAACACGTCAGGGCCGTCCTGGAGTCCGTACGGGCCCTGAGCGAACTGGGCCACGACGTACGGGAGGTCGACCCCCGCTACCCCGACGCGACGGCCCCGTTCGCCGCACAGTTCTGCGGTGGGGTGCGGGCGGAGGCCGACGCCGTCGAGCGTCCCGACCTGCTGGAACGGCGCACCCGGCAGACCCTCGCGCTCGCCCGGCTGGTCCCCGAGTCCGCCGTGGAGCGCGGGATCCGGGCGGGGGAGCGGCTGGCGGAGCGCGCCGACCGCATGTTCACCACCATGGACCTGCTGCTGACCCCGGTCGTCGCCGAGCGCGCGCGCCCGGTGGGCGCGCTGGACGGTGCCGGGCTGCTGACGGCGCTGGCGCGCTCGCGCCCGATGGTCGCCTACACCGCGCTGTGGAACGTCACGGGACACCCGGCCGCCTCCGTCCCGGCGGGCCTCGGCGAGGACGGACTGCCGCTCGCCGTGCAACTGGTGGGCCGCCGGGACGACGAGGTCACCCTCCTGCGGGTCGCGGCGCAACTGGAGGAGGTCCGGCCGTGGGCGCAGCGACGTCCGTAGGTCCTGTCGTCAAAGTGGCGTCGGTAAGGCCCGCGGCGTCCGGTGCCGTGCATCGCAAGGCGGAGGGGCGCCCGTGTACTGGACGTACTCGGGCGCTCCGACAACGCAGCGAGGTGCGGTGCCGGGCGTCGCGGGCCCGACGGGACTTTGACGACAGGGCCTAGGGGGCGCCTTGCCGATCATGCCGGGCTCGCGGGGTCCGGCACCGCACCTCGTCCGCCTTGCGATGCTTTCCCTCGCCCCTGGCGGGCCTGGGGAGGCAGTTTCGGACCCGTGAGGTGGGGGCTGTCGGAGCGGGTCCGGTCACTGCCGGCAGGCTGCAGGCTCTCACTCCTCGACGTACAGGAACTCCGGCCCGTAGGTCTTCCCGCTGCCGTCGGGCAGCTCCAGCTGTACGAGCTTCCGCGCCTCGGTGCGCATCCCTCCCATGTGGCCGATCGCCGGGAACAGCATGTCCGAGTCACCCGTCAGCCAGGCTGCCTGCAGCGCCCGCAGCATTTCGCTGAAATGTGTGTTGAACGCTGTGAGCACCTGCTGAACCTCGGGCGTGGGCGCGTTCAGCCCACCGTTGGCCCAACCGCCCTCGGGCACCCGCCCCATGGGGAAGGCCGGGGGCAGCTGGACATCGTCGCCCTTGAAGTCCCAGACGGGCGGATTCTCCGACACCTTGATCAGCTTCTTGCCGCGGAACATCTCCCGGAACACATAGAAGTGCGCCAGCTCGCCGGGCTTGCCGGGGAAGGGGTTCTCGGGTGAGGCGGAGGTGCCCTCGCCCTGCTCCTTGATGATCTCGATCGCGGCTCGCACCTTCTCGATGCTGTCGAGCGGAACGATCTTGTTGCCCTGGCCGTGGCTCTCGAGGGAGAAGTCGATCTGCCGGTCGCCGCTGATCAGGTGCTGGTGTGTCTCGAAGGCCTCTTCGATCTCGGTGTAGAAGGCCCCGATGGTGGCGAAGGCTCCGAGCTGGGCGACCGGGTGGTCCGGGCGCTCGATCTCGGAGAACATCTCGACCGAGTCCTTGGTCAGCCCCTCCAGGAAGACGATGAGTTCAGGCCGCACGCCCCCCGGCAGCGCGCGCTCGTACTTCGGCACCACCTTGGGATCGGCGAGGACCGGAGTCCCTCCGATGGTGGTGAGCATGTTGCACACCAGTCCCATATGGGTCATCTCATCGAAGATGATCTCCCGGATGTTCTTGGCGACCGCCGTATTCGATTCCTTGATCGACCACAGGGCGCTCGCGTACGGACCGATGGTCGCGATCTCCACCATGATCGCCTGCTGAAGGGAGTTCTTCAGCCATTCCGCATCGCGGTCCGCCGGGAGAACACCCAGCAGCTCGACGATGGCGTTGCTCTCGTACTCCAGGACCTGGGTCATGCCACACCTGCCTCATTTGCATACAGACAGGATGAAACGCTATCCGTCCGGCAGGCCGGGCGGGCGACGTGCGCGCGAGCCCCGGGACGGTTCACCCGATCGGGGCCGGCCGCCTCGAAATCCGCGACACGAACACCGACGCGCCGATGCACCGGCCGCTACCCGCCGACACCGATCTGGCCCAAGCGGTCGCCGTCCTGGCCCGCGCACAGCAGGACGCGGTCTGGAACCGGCAGCAGGTCGCCAATCAGCTACGGTCCTTGCTCAGGGAATTCCCGTCGATGATCGAGGCGTTCAGGGACAAGCCGGGAACCCTGACCCGGCCCGATGCCCGCCGCATCCTGGCCGCCGCGCCCACACCTGCGCTGGCTGCGAAGCTGCAGATGCGGAAGCTGACCGCAATGCTCCGGCGAGCCGGTCGCCGCCGGGGCATCGAAGGAGACGCCGAACGGATCCAGCAACTCTTCCGCGAGGAGGCCCCGCGGCAGCTGCCTCTCGTCGAGGAGGCCATGGGCAAGCAGGCACGGGCCCTGCTGCTGCAGCTGGACGCGGCCTGCGAGGCGGTCGATGACCTGGCCCGTGCCGCCGAGGAGGCCTTTCGGTCACACCCGGACGCGGCGATCATGCTGAGCTTCCCCGGCATCGGTCCCCAGGCCGGTGCCCGCATCCTGGGCGAGATCGGCGACGACAGGAGCCGGTTCGCCACGGCAGGGGTCTGAAGGCTCACGCCGGCTCGGCCCCGATCACGAGGGCCTCCGGCAAACGCCGCTACGTCGGACGCCGGTTCGTCAAGAACAACCGGCTCAACCACGTCGGCCACCTGTGGGCCTTCGCCTCCCTCAGCGGTTCAAGCGGCGCGGACTCCCACTACAGGCGCCGCCGGGCAGGAGGGGACTGGCACATGCAGGGCCCGCGGCACCTGTTCAACCGGATGCTCGGCCAGCTCCACCACTGTCTCCTGGCACGCGTCCCATTCGATGAAGCAATCGCCTTCCCCTCAGAGCCCCAGGCAGCAGCGACAGCTACGGCGTGAAGTAGAACGGCCCTGCCTCTCCGCTCCCGCCCGAGGGGCGGCAGGATGTGCGGATGGCGAAGAGCGAGATAGAACTGCTGGCCCTCCTGCGAGAACTTGACGACCCAGAGAGGCTGGAACGACCGATGAACTACGACCGCGCCGCGACCGGCCTCAAGTTCGGCGGCCTGGTGAGCCGGCTCGAAGCGGACTTCGGTGCCTCGTGCGAGTCCGAGCGGGACACCCAGGACTCCAGCGAGTACGGGCGCGTCCACATTCCTGCGGACGCGACGGTCTGCGGGACGCGGATCGTGGTCTGCGTGAGCAAGTTCGGCTCCCTCGCCGAAGTCTGCGCCGACAATCCGGGGGCCTTCCTCGGCACGGACGAGGCCCACGAGGAGGGGGCGCTGGACCTCGGCGACCTCGCCACCGTGGAGCGGGCGCTGGCCGACCTCGACTACGTGAGTGTCCCCGAGGAGCTGCTGGAGAGCGACTACGACGGCCCCAGCAGGCTGGAGCACTTCTCGGCGCAGCCCAGCTGGTGGACACGGTTCTTCGGCACGGTCTGGTGATCCACCCGCCATACGGCCCTGAGCCGACCACTGCGCGCCGGCTGGGGCCCAGGTGTCGGCGTACCCCCGAATGTGCTCACGCCAGTACAGGTGAAGGTGCTCAGTTGAGGTCAGTCGTGGACACGAGGAAGGATTTGACCGCGAGGTTGAAGAGTGCCGTGTTCTCGAGGTTGACCATATGGGCTGCCGAGGCGAACCGTTGGTGCCTGGCATCGGGAACGGTTTGGGCGATGGCCTGAGCGTTTGACGAGATGTCACTGCTGTCGAGTTCTCCGTCGAGAACCAGGGTGGGCACGCCGATGGAGGCCAGCCGGTCCGCTGCACCGATTTCTCTCGGTATCCCCGCCCCGAGCCCGCGGGCGTGCCGCACGACGTTGGCGGACGCCGACCCATGCATCCGCTCGCGCAGCGTGCGGCTGACCTGGGACGGTTCACGGTACGGCCCGTCCACCCACATCCGGAGAAAGTGCTCCACGAACCGCTGCGCTCCGCCGTCCGGGTCGCCCATCGCGGCCATCTGCTGTGCGGTGTGGTGCGCGACGTAGGGGTCGGTGAAAGGCCGGCCGCTCACCCCGGGCGAGGCAAGGACCAGGGCCGACACAGACTCCGGATGAGCTATCGCCGTGTCGACGGCGGTCCGCGCCCCGAGGGAAAGCCCTACGAGCGTGGCGCACGGGACATCGAGGTGGGTGAGCAGAGAGTGTAGATCGTCATGGTTGGCGTAGTCCCCGGCCACGGTGGAGGAACGCCCGTGGCCGCGGGCGTCGTAGCGGATGACGCGGTACCCCAGGCTCGCGAGCCACGAGAACTGCTCGTTCCACATATTCAGGTCGAGCATGCCGCCGTGGAGCAGTACGACGGGGGGTCCTTCGCCGGCCGACTCGCAAAAGAGCTCGCCCGCCTCGACGGGTACGGCGGTGGCTGTGACCGCGTGTGTCCGCGCATGCGTCATCGTGGGTCGTCTCCTCGATCCGTGGGGTGCGGCGGGGCATCCTGTGCAAGGTCCTTGAACTCCTCGCCGAGGCGACGGAGCACGTGCAGAGCCGTCGTGACGTCACCGGCGGTCAGATCGGACAGCCGGCGCCGCAGTTCGGTTTCCTCGGATTCCTGGATGCCCCTGATGATGGCTTCCCCTTTCGGGGTGAGCCGGATCAGGCGCGAGCGCCGGTGCTCCGGGTTGGTGGCGCTCTCAGCCAGCCCCAGAGCTGTCGCATCGTTCACCAGACGCTGGACCGGCTGCCGGTCCAGGCCCAGCAGGCGGGCCAGTTGAGGAACCGTTCGAGGGCCGCCCCTGCACAGTTCGTCCATCACCGCATGCTGACCAGCTGTCATCCCCGTGTGCATCAGCTCCCGCTCCACGGCACGCACGACCGTGCGGTGCAGCGGCCACAGGCTGCGGATCACTTCGTACAGCAGAGGCCCCAACGGGGGCTCATCCCTCGTACGCTCATCGACACTCATGATGTCATCATGACATCTTCTGTGTCTATGTGGCCATAGGTTCAGAGCAGCAGAGCCTGAGCACGTTCACTCGTACGCGACTGGGCAGATCGAGTCGTACGCCGACACCCAGGGGCGAACCCGCGGCAAGCTCCGAAGGGGACGGCCTACCCCCACGACTTGACGGCTTAGCTGCATGAGGTGTCTTCACGCGGACACGCCACAACTGTGACGCGCACCACAGCGCTCCTGCTGATACGTATGGGGAGAGCCGAACCGAAGGTGGAGCGATGGTCAGAAGCCGACGGGACATCAACTCCCTGAGCCCGAGCGAGCTGAGCGACTACATCCATGCGATCGACATCCTGCGCGCACGCTCGACCGCCGATCCGGACGACGTGAGCGGGTACGACTTCCAGGCTGCGCTCCACAACGACGGGTCCGTCGGCCCGTGCGAACACGGCAGCGACCTGTTCCTGCCGTGGCACCGGGCTCACCTGCACTACTTCGAGAAGCTGCTGCAGGCGGCGAACCCGCCGAGAACCGCGAACGTCACCGTGCCGTACTGGGACTGGATCCACCCACAGGCGACGGGCAAGTTCCCGGCCGCGTTCTCGCAGCCCGGCCTCGCAGGGTGAGCCACAGCAACCGCCCGAGCTGATCGGGGAGATCACACTCAACAGCGTCCTGATGGAGGTGTACGGCTAGCATGCGCACTCCCGTGTTCGAGCTCCACATCCGGCCGATGTTCCGCGCCACCGACAAGGCCCACATGGGCTTCGCATTCGATCTGTGGGACTACGACGACGTCGTGGCGAATGCCGACGACATCCTGGCGCGGCTGCAGAGCGACATGCCGCCCACAGCGACCGGCGGCCCATGGCCGGAGGAGTGGATCACGCTCTTCCAGCGCTGGAAGGACGGCGCCCGCAAGCGTCTGGACCTCGGCACGGCCGCCTTCGCCCTCCAGCAGGGCACCACGAAGACCACCATCACCGCGACCGGTACCTTTCCGGCTGCCGGCGTCGTGGGCTGGCTGCAGCTGGAGAGCGAGACGGCCACCTCCAAGACCTACGTCCTGCACTTCGAAGCCCCGGACTCCCCCGCAGGCGGCACGCCCCAGGCCTTCACCCTGAAGGAGAGCTACCCTTCCGCCGACACCCGGTCCGTCTTCGTCCATGACAGCGTCGGCACCCAGCAGCTTCACTGAGAGCGTCCGGCGTCGGCACCGAGACGCCCGGCTCCCGCACCAACTACGCCACCGGGCTCAACAGTCACAACCACGCCAGCTAGGTGCGGAAGATTGGGCAGCGACCTGTACCTCCGCGGCCAGAAGGTCAGCACGACGTGGAACTACACGGTAGCGGGGTGCCCGGTGTCTGTTCGGGGTGCCGGGCGGTCGTCCGGGTCCGGGCCGGTGGAGATTCGGTACGCCGTTCGAAGTCAGTCAGGCAGCGCCACGGTGAGATCCACCTCGACGAGCTGTCCGGGAAAGCCCAGCTGGGCAACGCCCAAGAGGGTGCTGGCGGTGGTGAACGCCGGCCCCAGGGCAGACTCGGTGAGCCGACGCCATGCGGCTCCGAGCCTGTCCCTCTCGTCGCTCCGCACGTAGATCACTGACCGCACCACGTGTTGCGGCTGGGCACTCGAGGCGGCCAGGGCCGTGAGCGCGTTCGCGACCACCTGGTCGACCTGCGTCTCGAGGGAACCGGCACCGACGAGGTCACCGTTCCGATCAAGCGGGCACTGTCCCGCCAGGTAGGCCGTACGCCCTGCCTCTACCACCGTGATGTGGTGGTAGCCGGGCGTCTCATGCAGCTGCTCGGGGTTGATGCGGGTGATCCTCTCAGTCATGTCCGCGAGTCTGCCTGGCGTGGTGCCGGCACGCACCGCAATTTCCCCAACGGCAAGCACTCCGCAGCAACCTGAGGTCGAAGACCAAGCTGAGAGGCGGCGCTTGTACTCTCCGTGACGATCTGACCGTTCGCCGCCACCGAACGAGGCCGAGAGATCGCGATTCTGGTCCTCTTCCTGGTCCCCCCGCCAGCCGGTTGAATGAACGCACATCGAGCATCGGGGGCGCCATGATGGCGGAAGAGTTCGGGTATCAGATGTCGCCGCGACCGGCATCCGTGATGACTCCGACCGTGGGGGCGGTGGTGAGCGCGGAGCTGGAGAAGGCGAAAAGCGAAAAGTCCGAGATACCTCTTGGGCTCACGGGAACAGCCCTGGCGGTAGCCGTCTTCTTCAATCCCCTCTGGTACCAGGACGACCCCTCACTGATCGCAGCCCTCCTCCCCTTAGCCATCGCCATCCTTGGGTCGATCTGGTCAGTACATGACGACGCCAAGATCAAGGGAAACGTGCAGGCCATGGAACGCAAGGCGGCTGTGGCGCTCGCGAGTCCCTGGCAGGTGTGGCCCTGCCGCTTGGAAGAACTCCCTGGGGGGAAGGGCAAGGGAGTGATGCTGCTCGGCCCGGATGCGACGGTCGCGTGCACATTCAGTTCCCCGGTACCGGAGAGCGTATGGGTCGGTACGCCGGACGGTCGCGGAGTGTTCTGGTTCGCGGGCGACTTGCGGTTCGGAGGGCTGATGTCCGTCCCGGGTGGAAGTCCCCTCTGGTGGGCTCACCCCATACCGACGCCACAGACACTCGCACCCACCGGCCGCAGACAGGAAGCGCTCGAGGAAGCCGTCATCCACCAAGCCGTCGGCTTTGTTTTCGAGGAGTGGCTGTAGGAGTTGAGGAGGTCCACGTAGGTGCCGGCCTTGGGGAACAAGTTCGCCGTTGGGGTCCTCGTCGAGCACGGGGGCGGGGCGAAGGCGTACAGCTCGTCCAGTCCCGGATGCAGGACAGGCCGGGGCGCGGCACGGAAGGCGGCAGGGTGCGGGAGGTGGACGGGCCGTGTCAAACGGCGTGCGGCGGCCGGCGCGGATCGGCGGCGCAGCGGACACAGGTGGTCGCGGCCGGACGGATCTTCAGGCGTTCGGGCGGGATCGTCCCGCCGCAGCCTTCGCACTGTCCGTACAGTCCCTGTTCGAGCCGTTCCAGTGCCCGGTCCAGTTCTTCCAGGTGTTCGCGCGTCTGCGCCATCAGAGTGGCCACGTGGGCTCGTTCGAAGGCGGTGCTGCCTCCCTCGGGGTCGTGCTCGTCGTCGACCGCGACGAGGGCGTTCGCCGCGACGATCCCCTCGAAGTCGCGGCTCAGCGCGGCTGCCCGCGCGAGGGTGTCGGCGCGATCGGCAGCGAGGCGTGCGCGGGCGGTCGCGAAGGCGGACCGGTCTTGCTCGTCACGTCCTGCCTGGGTCATGTTCGGGACAGCGCCTTCACCAAGTCGTCACGGGTCATGTTCGAGCGGCTGGGGACGGGTTCAAGGTCGAAGTCGGCCAACGCCGGATCGGTGTGGCCGAGCGCCTCAGCACGGCTCGAAGCTCGGCTGGACGGGGCCGGTCTCTCCGGCGGCAACCAATTCCTCCAAGTCTTCCGGCTCCAGGAACTCCAGGGCTTCCGGTTCTATGCCGTGGTAGCGGTCGACATCAAGCAGCCGCAGCACGAACGCAAGGGTGAAGCCTGAGAACGGGCCATCGAAGGTCTCACAACCCTCTTCGTGGGCCATCGTGACGATCTTCCATCGGTCGGGATCCGGGTCGCAGGGCAGGAAGAAGTGCTCGTCGCCGCTGTAGTCGTATCCCCACGAGATCAGCCCACCGGGCTCAGGGTGGAAGGGGTAAGGGATGTGCTCGGAGTCGCCGCGGCCGAGGGCCCTGTCTCGGCGCTCGGCGAAGACTCCGTGGGTCTTGCGCATGCGCTCCAGCAGCGGGCTTGTGCCACGGGGGTGGAAGACGACGAGCTCGCCGGAGATGACCCCGGTGCCGTAGGCGTTGAGAAACGCCTTGAAGTCACCGGGCAGAGCAGCCCCTACGTGTTGCTCGGCCTCGGTCCAGTCATCCGGGTTGGACCGCCGGTGGGCCCGCTCGGCCAGCAGGGCCCGCTGATCTTCCCCCCTCCTGCGGACCGCAGGACAGCGCTCGGCGTGTGCGGGCTGGCCGGCTCTGCTGCCGGAGGAAGTTCGGCCCGACGATCGCGGGGCCCTGTGCCGGGCTGCGGCTCCCTTGCGTGGTGGGGAGCCGCAGCCCGGCGGGCTGGACTCAGCCGCGGTCGCGGCCGTCGTACTGGCCGAGCTGATCACGGTAGGCGGCATCGCCGCGGTGCTTGTCCTTGTCGTACTCGGGGGAGTCCTTGATCTGGTCCTTGGTGAGGTTGACGTTGATCGTCTTCTCCTCGATGTCGACGCGGACGACGGTGCCGGCCGGGATGAGGACGTCCTTGCCGAAGATCCACGGGCCGGTGTCGACGACGATGTAGGAGGCGCCGACCTTGCCGGTACTCCCGTCGCTGCTTCGACCTTGAAGCCGACCGGGCTGGTGCCGGGCGTGTAGTGCGACGCGGGGTCGTAGCTCCACATGTCGTCAGCCACAGGAATTCTCCTTCTGGGCCAGAGTCCGTGGTCGTGCGGAGGGTCAGGTGTACAGGAGGCAGTTACGGCCGTCGTGGCCGTCCGCCCCTTCCTCATCGAGCCAGTGGCCGCCGTCGGCGAGGTAGCGGAATCCGTGGTGCTGGTCCACCGGGAAGGTGACCGTGACCGCGCGGCTTCCGTCGGGACGCTCGATCATGGGATGGGCGCCGGGCCGCCAGTCGTTGAAGTCACCGACCACGCTGACCTCACCGGCCGGATGGCCGGCGGGCAACACGAACGTGACCTCGGTCCGCTTCTTGCTCCGAGTGCGCTCCAACATGGACGGTCAGCTCCTCACAGACGGGGGGATGGCTTCGCCATACTGCCCGCTGCGCCGGCCTGGGTAGCGGGGCACTACGCCACCCGGTACAGCTGTCCCCCGCTCGGCCGCACGTTCCGGCGGCTCGGCAGATCCGAGGTCAGCGCGCGTGGAGGCAGAACGCTGCGGAGGTCATGCCCCTGAGGAGCCGCTCGGCGACGTTGGTCGGTCACGAAGACCGGAGGGAGCGCGGAGTGCGGCAGGAGAGGGAGCCGGAGGACTTGATCGAGGTCTGGACGCTGTTCGGAGCCGGACCAGGAGCGGCTTCGGAGCAAGTCGGGGGCGGCGACCGGCCGGGTTTCGCGCTGTTGCTGAAGTTCTTCGGCTTCCGAAGAACTGCCGAGGAACACGGAACGGACCGGGGCGCCCCATACGTTGAGCAGGGCGGGGCCACGCCGTGCGCACCCGACGAGCACCGAAGGGA
Organism: Streptomyces sp. NPDC040545; assembly: GCF_055595065.1. Classification (NCBI taxonomy): domain Bacteria; kingdom Bacillati; phylum Actinomycetota; class Actinomycetes; order Kitasatosporales; family Streptomycetaceae; genus Streptomyces; species Streptomyces sp. NPDC040545. Next base: position 129,252 of record NZ_JBVIWA010000006.1, on the reverse strand, counting down.
TGGGGGGACGCGTGCCGCAACAGAGCCGCTCCGCGCGCCTGGCCGCGTCCGCGCTGACCCTCGTCGTCACCGTCCTCGCGCTGTTCGTCCCGGTGGCCGGGGCACAGGGCATGCCCATGCCCGCCGACAGGCCGCTCGCCCACCCCACCGTGGCGGGGCACACCGGACAAGGGGCAGGACCGGACGACGTCCCGGCGCGGCATGTCGCGGTCACGCACCGACCTGACGCCCACATCCCGGGCCCGCAGCCTGCGGGCCCCGCGCGTACGGCCGTCGACACGGCCCCGCGCCGCGCCCTGGGCGGGCCCGACACGGGCCCCGCCACCCCACTCGCGCCGCCGCGCAGGCCGGCCGAGTCCGCCGCCCCGCGCGGCCCGCCCCCCCGATGAGCACGCAGACCGTCATCGACGCCTGACCCTTCTGACCCGGCGCACACCGCGCGGGGCCGGTCACGCGTCCCTCCGTCCTGCCCTCATCGTGGAGTACGCATGTCTCGAGCACCCTTGTCCCGCCCACCCTTGTGGAGGGCGATCATCGCGCTGGCAGCCGTCGCGCTGTCCCTCTACATCGCCCTCACCCAATCCGCCCGCCTCGGCCTCGATCTGCGCGGCGGCACCCAGATCGTCCTGGAGACCCGGGACTCACCCACCGTCAAGGCCGACGCCGCATCCACCGACCGCGCTCTGGAGGTCCTCAGGCAGCGCGTCGACGCCCTCGGCGTCTCCGAACCCGGCATCGCCCGGTCCGGCGAGAAACGGATCATCGTCGAACTGCCCGGAGTGCAGGACCCACGCAAGGCCGCCGAGGTCATCGGCCGCACCGCACAGCTCACGGTCCACCCGGTGACGGGGGCGACGGCCGACAAGGGCTCCGCGAAGCCCGAGGCGGACGGATCGCGCACCCTGCCCGACCCGGACCAGCCGGGCAACCACCTGAAGCTGGGCCCCACCGCCCTCACCGGCGAGGGGGTCGAGGACGCCGAGGCAGTCCTGGACCAGCAGTCGCTCAGCGGCTGGATGGTCTCCCTCGACTTCCGCAAGGGCGCGGGCGACACCTGGGCGAAGATCACCTCGGACGCGGCCTGCGCGCCTCAGGGCGCTCCGGAACGCCGCGTCGTCATCACCCTCGACAACAAGATCATCTCGGCGCCGGGCGTCACCGCGGACGTGGTGTGCGGGACCGGTATCACCGGCGGCTCCACGCAGATCAGCGGCGGCTTCGGCCGGGCCGAGGCGCGTGAGCTGGCGGCGCTCGTGAAGGGCGGCGCGCTGCCGGTGCCCCTGGACGTCGTGGAGCAGCGCACGGTCGGCCCGACGCTCGGCGCCGACGCAATCGAGGCGAGCACCAAGGCCGCGCTCATCGGCATCGCCCTGACCGCACTGTTCATCACCGTCGTCTACCGGCTCCTTGGCGCGCTCGCCGCCTTGGCCCTCGCGCTGTACGGCCTCATCTCGTACGCCGCTCTGGTGGCGCTCGGCGCGACGCTCACGCTGCCGGGGCTCGCCGGGTTCGTCCTGGCGATCGGCATGGCGGTGGACGCGAACGTCCTGGTCTTCGAACGGGCCAGGGAGGAGTACCTGGGCGTCCGTTCCCAGGACTTGGCGAAGCCGGTGAAGACCGGCTTCGCGAAGGCGTGGAGCGCGGTGATCGACTCGAACGTGACGACGCTGCTCGCCGCGGGATTGCTGTTCTTCTTCGCCACGGGCCCGGTCAAGGGCTTCGGGGTCACCCTGTGCATCGGCGTCCTGGCATCGATGCTCACGGCGCTCGTGATCACCCGCGCGCTCGCGGACTTCGCCGTCGCCCGCAGCTTCGTACGCAAGCGCCCCGGTCTGACGGGCATCGCCTCGACGGGCCGGGTCCGCACATGGCTGTCCCGCCGCAACCCGAACCTGGTCCGCCACCGTCGCCGCTGGCTCGGCGCGAGCGCACTCCTGGTGGCGGTGGCCGTCGCAGGAATCCTCATCCGCGGCCTGGACTTCGGCGTGGAGTTCACGGGCGGCCGCCTCGTCGAGTACAGCACCAGCAGGTCCGTCGACGCGGACACGGCCCGGAACGCCGTGTCCGACGCGGGGTTCCCGCGCGCGGTGGTGCAGGAGTCCGGCGACGGCGACATCACCGTACGCACGGAGAAGCTCACCGACGACGAACAGCAGCGCGTCAAGGCGGCCTTGGAGGAGCCCGGTGGAACCGTCACGGTGGAGCGTGACGAACAGATCGGCCCGAGCCTCGGCAGCGAACTGCGCCACAAGGCGCTCCTGGCCCTGGGCATCGCCGTGGCCGCCCAGCTGATCTACCTCAGCGTGCGGTTCCGCTGGACCCTGGCGGCAGCGGCAGTCTCTGCGATGGTCCACGACGTCCTCCTCGTGGTGGGCCTGTTCGCCTGGCTGGGCAGGCCGGTGGACAGCGTCTTCCTGGCGGCGCTGCTCACGGTGATCGGCTACTCCGTGAACGACACGGTGGTCGTCTTCGACCGCGTCCGCGAAGCGCGCCGCCGAGACCCCCGAGGCGACCTGGAGAATACGGCCAACCACGCGGTGGTCCAGACACTCCCGCGCACGGTGAACACGGGAATGGGAGCCCTGTTCATCCTGACCGCACTGGCGGTACTGGGCGGCGACTCGCTGGCGGACTTCTCCGTGGCGCTGATCGCGGGCGTCCTGCTCGGCATCGCCTCGACCATCTTCACCGCGGTCCCGATCGCGATCGCCCTGGAACACCGCAACCCGACACCCCCACCGGCACGGGACCGTCGCGCTGCGAAGGAAGTCTCTGACGGACACAGCCCGTTGGAGGCGCGGAGGAAGAAGGAGAGCGGGACGGGGGCGGTCGTCTGAGCCCACGAGGACGGTCCTGAGGCCGAGGGCAGCCTCCATCACACGCCGACCGGGCCTCCATGGAGCTCCGACAACCGCGGCCACGCTCCGTGGAGGCCCGGTCGGCACGATGCCCGGGGAAGCGGCACCAGGGCCACCGGCCCGCTCATCACCTTGCGCGCCGGGAGCCGCGAGGACGTCCACGTCCGCTGCGACGCCTTCGAGGACGCGCTGTTCGAGTACTTCTACCACTCCCGCCGAGTGCGAGGTCGCGCTGCGCCAAGCCCACCTCAAGCTCGCCCGCCGTTGCACGGGTCCGGCGAGGTGAGCGTGGTGACCTCGCGTCAGCCACTCGCGCAGGACTGGCCGCGCCGGCACCTGTCGAACTGGGGTGGCGAGGTCCGTCAGTAGCGGCCGGGAACTCGTCTTCGACTTCATCGCCGTCTGGCTCGGTCTGAACGGCGCCCGCGGCGAGGTCGTCGGCCGAGCGCTGACCCGACGACGTGGGCGCCGAGGCTGCGACGGGGGGCGTGCGCGTCGAGGACCTTCTCCCAGCAATGGGCGTTCGGCCCGTAGCGCCCGGGGAACACGCGGGCCAGCCACCAGGCCGCCGCCCGCAGGTCCGGCCGCAGGCTGGCGTGTTCCGCGACGTCCAGGCCGGTGGCGGGATCGTTGTACGAGCGCCCTGCGACACCGAGCGGAGTCGCTACTCACCGGTCCGATCCTCCCCAAGAGCCAACTGACGCACCGCTCCGGCTTGCGGCCCTCCGCCTCGGGACCGCCGGTACTCGCTGGCGGGCGGGGCCGCAGCGTCGACTCCGCGTAGAGACCGGGCGGTCGCCCTGCTTGCGGCGGGAACCTGCAAGCCTGCGCCGCGCGTGCCCAAAACGTCACGGAGGAGCCCAGTGACGCGGGGAGAGAGGAGATAGAGCGCGCGGGTTATCCGGCAAGACTGTCCAGGAGACTGGCGCGGCGGGGAGCCAGGGGTTCAGGCCCCTGTGCGTCGGCTCAGGCGTCTTCCGTCAGGTGACGGACGACAGTGTCAGGACCAGGCGACATGAGCGTTTCGTGCCCGTCCTCGAACCGCACCCTGTAGGGCGGCGTTCCGTCCGGGCCCAGCACCTCAACCACCTCTGCGGATCGGTCATGCTGACCGACCGTGCGGCCGTGAACCAAAAGGCGGTCGCCCACACTTGCTCGCATATCGGCTGACTCCTCTCTGGGCGGGACAGGGAAGCCCAGGGCCTCCTTCGGCCGCTGAGCAGCGTTGCATACCCAACCCAATCAGATAGCGACCGGAGTATCACTGTCCGCCACGCACCGCGGATCGCCGTCTGGACCTGTGCCACCGAAAGTCAGCCCCGGCGGCGGGTGAGCGGGATGAGCACCGTCAGTGGCCACCCGAGCCACGCCCCGGCACCAGCCACGCCTCCCGTTTGAAAGCGGGCACGGTCCGGCGGTCGCCAGCGGTGGTCAGGCGCCCGGCGGGGCCGGCGTTGGGGACCAGCGGGACGTGAGACCACCGTTCCGCTTCCCCGAGGACCTGATCACGCTCCAAAGGGCGTGGCAACAGACGTACGCCGAGCTCGCACAGGCCGGGGCCGGTACGACCGTGCTGCGGCGCCGGCTGATCGCCCTCTCCGGAACCCTGTGCACCCACCCCTGCTGGGCGGCCCCCACCGCCTGGCGGGCCAGCAGCGTCGAGCTGCTTCGGTAGGCGCCTGCTGGTCGAACGGGTCGCCTCTGGCCGTCCGGTCGCCCATGTCGCGGCCGAGATGGGCATATCGCTCGCACGCATCGTACTTGCCCGTCACGACGAGGAGATGGCGAGCTTGCCCTGCGCCGGGCCCTCACACTCGTCTGCGGTCGCCCCTTCGCCGCGATCGACCCCCCCACCGCTGCGCCTGGGCCGAGCCGGCCGTCCAGTAGGCGGTCTCCACCATCGAAGGCGTCGCCTGCGGGTTGTCCACCCGCCGCCGGGAGGCCGCCGACTTCGCCGGCGCGCACTGGGCCGCACACCAGGGGCTCCTCGCCGCCGAGGAGAACGGACCCCTCCACCGCCAGGTCTTCCTCGCCCAACCGCGCCGCCGGAGACGTGGACGCCCTCCGGGAAGCCGCCGCGCGGCTGGCCCGGATCAATGGGCTGGAGGAAGACCCCGACGAAGTAGAGACCCGGAGACGCCGCCGCCCGATACGGCCACCTGCACGTCCCCTCGGGGTGCACCGTCGACGGCCTGCGACTGGACGCCTGGCTCTACCGCCGGCGCCGCGCCTGGTGCAACGGGCAACTCACCCCCCCCGCAGCAGACCGCACCGACCGTACCCGGCGTCACCGTTGACAGCGCCCAACCACGGGGCTCGGGGGCGAACATGACCATCGGGGAGCGCGATCACACCCAGGTGTACGTCTCGTCGGTGACGGCGTCCAGAGCGGCGTCGGTGACGGTCGCGCGCGGGTGAGCCAGATCGGCCAGGGCGGGCCCGATGGGCGGGAAGATCGGCAGTTCGGCGGTCCGGCGGTAGTCGATCCACTCGATGACGCCGACTTCGTGGCTGCCGTCGGGGAGTTCGTCGTGTTCCTGCTCGGCGAGGGTCGCGCGGACCTCGGGGGTGATGTGGAGACGGTAGATCAGGTGGAGCTTGCGTGGCGGTGGGGTAGGGCCCGGGCGGGAGACGCGCTGGTCGACGACCCACAGCAGGTCACCGCCGTCGGCCTGGTCGATGTCCAGGTCGAGTTCTTCCCTGAGTTCCCGGCGCAGGGCGGCGGTGAAGTCTTCGCCGTCTTCGACGTTGCCGCCGGGCGGGGTGTAGTGGGTGGAGTCGGTGCGGTCACGGCGGACCAGGGCGACATCGTTGCCGCAGAACACCAGGGCCCCCGCGCGGACCTTGATGCGTGAGAACGGGGTCGCAGGCTTGGCGGAAAGGCTTGTCATGACGGCCATTATCACGGTGTGGCGCCGGTGCCCGGGCGGCGGGAGCTGAGCAGCCAGGAGACGTTCCCACGTCCCCCTCCCCCCGGCCCGACCCAAGACGGTGCCGTTCGTAGACGGTCTTCCACGGCCCGAACCGTTCGGGCAGGTCACGCAACTGCACGCCGGTGCGGGCGGCTTCGATGGCGTGGCGCTCGGCCCAGCGATTCCAGACTACCCAGTCGGTCAAGGCGTGCGGACCGGCGCCGAAGCATACGGCGCGAATCCCAGTGCCTTGGGGTGAAACAGGAGGAGGCAGAGGAAGACGCCCGCCTGGCAGCCACTGCGACCCACGCCGACATCGCTTGCCCGCCGCAACTATGGGCGGTTCCCGCAGTCTTGTCGGAAGATCACAAGTTCCGCGACGGCCGGTCGGCTCCGGGCTACGCTCCCCGCTCCGGGTTCCGCGGCACCTGCGCCATACGCGCAACCACGCTGAACGCCCGGGCCTGTCATGAGATCACCGTCTGCCTGCGGTTGCTCCCAGCACAAACCAACCACCACGTCCCAGACCCCGCACAGATCGGCCGGCATGTGGAGGAAGCCGTCGCGGTCCTGCCCCCGTATCCCCCCGCATACCGGCCGTTCGCCCCGTGGCCGTGGCCGCAGGACCTTCGGCCACCACCGCGTCCACACAACAACCCTAGCCCCTGGCCCTGCCCCCGCCTCCCGCACTTCCTCTGATGGAAAGCCCTGCCGTGTTGACCCTGGCCGAACACCCGACCACCGCCCCGCCACTCGCCACATACGGCGCTGTACTGGGCAGCCGACACGTTGTCCGCCTGCTCGGCGGCACTCTGATCGGGCGCCTGCCCAACTCCATGGTTCCGGTGGGGCTCGTCCTGTGGATCACCGGCGGCGGGGGGTCGCTGGCCTTCGCCGGAATGCTTGCCGCCCTCTACGGACTGGCGTCCGGGCTGTCCCAGCCGGTCAAAGGCAGGCTGATGGACCGCTACGGTCAAACCCGTGTGTCGACACCGGCGGTGCTGCTCAACGCCGGCTGCCTGGCAGCGCTCCCCTTGATCCGGGCGGGCGGGCATCCCGCGGCGGTGACCGCGGTGGTCGGGCTCGCGGGTCTGGTCACACCTCCGCTGGAGGCAGGGCTTCGGGCGCTTTGGCCGACAGTCCTGCCTGACTTCGGGCGGCGCCGAGTCGTCCAAGCCCTCGACACCGGCTCGCAAGGACTCCTTTACATCGCCGGCCCCCTGCTCGCCTCGTGGCTGGCAACCACGCACGGGCCCGACACCGCCTTGGCCGCGACCGCCGCCCTCGGGCTGGTGGGCACGACGGTCGTCCTGACCGCCGCACCGTCGCAGACCTGGCGTCCTGCCGCCGGGGTGACGGGAAGAGGACGGCTGATGAGCGCCGGCCTGGTCCTGCTGCTCACCGCACTGGCGGGAACGGGGTTCGCGTTCGGAGCGATGAACGTGTGGGCCGCAGGCATGGCCGGCACCCATGGGCAGGCGATGCTCTGCGGACTGCTGCCTGCCGTTTTCTCCAGCGGCAGCTTCCTGGGCAGCCTGATCTACGCCCGCCGGGCGTGGCCGGGCACGACCAAATCCCAGCTCATCACCACCAGCGCCCTGTTCCTCCTCGGCTGGGCGCCCCTGCTGGCCCAGCCCGATCCCCGCACAGCCTTCGCCCTCGCGGCAATCCCGGGGCTGTTCTTCACCTTGATCATCACCAACGGCTTCCACACCGTGGACGCTCTCGCCTCCGCCTCGCGCACCACCGAGGCGTACTCCTGGCTGATCCTGTCGGTCGGCACCGGGCAGGCGGCCGGAACCGCGCTCGCCGCAACCCTCGCCACCCACCCCGACGTTCTCGCCGCGCTCCCCACCGGCGGCGCCGCCACCGCGCTGACCATCCTCATCCTCGCCCGCGGCAAGCTCGGCCCAGGCCGCCGCCTCGGCCGCCACCGGCGTCCCCGGCAACAAGGACATCCTCGCCGAACGCCGCCACTGACTCGATGGCGAGCCGCGGGCACGCGCTCACTGCTCCTGGCGTCGACCGGTTGTGACAGGGCGCTGCGCGCCCTGGCTGGTCACGCTCGGGGGAATCGGCGTCGCCGCAGGCGAGCGCCGCTTGACCACCCGGCCGCCCGGTTACGGTACCGAGCAAATAGAGGGCTCCGGGGAGCGTGTTCGCTGTGCCTGACCTGATCGTTCCCCGCCCCCGGCCCCTCGGAGCCTCCGGCGGCCCACACCTGGCCCACTGGCCCCAGATGGCACGGTGCATGGGGCAGGTACGTTGCACCCATGGCCGACTTCTTGATCGAAATCACGACCGTGATCAATACAGGCCAAGAACGCCAGCGAGTTGCCTTCAGAGCCCCCAGCCGCCCTCGATCTTTGTCGAGATGAACCTACGGGTCATCAGTCTTCAGGGACAACGGTCAGCTTCGACAAGATCGGGCAGGAACCCCTTCAAGAACAAGCTGAGTCCCGAGGCCGCCTTGCCACGAGCCCTGCCGGACGCGCCTCAGGGCTGCGACCCGGCGGGGCGGCGGAGCAGGGCCGTCCAGAGGAAGGGCTCGCCGAACAGCGGGGACCCGGCGGGCTCGTCCCGCATCCGGCGCAGCTCGACCTCGGTCAGGTCGCCGAAGATCGCCCGCAGGGACTCCGGGGTGTAGGCGAGTCCACCCTGGAGGCCCGCCTCACGGTAGAACTCCTCGTCGGGGAGCTCGGATCCCATCGCGCCGGCCGCGAAGCAGGTGAGCGCGAGCTGGCCGCCGGGCGCGAGGGACCGTTCGAGGAGGGCGAGGTAGCTGACGCGGCGGTGGGGCGGCAGGTGGTGGAAGCAGCCCGAGTCGTAGATCAGGTCGTACGGGCCGCTCAGCGTGGTCGCGGCGAGGTCGAAGGCGTTCCCGCGGTGGAACCTGACCGCGACCCCCGCCTCGCGGGCCGCTCCTCGCCCCAGGCGATGGCCGCCGGCGACAGATCGACGGCATCCACCTCGAAGCCCCGGGCGGCGAGGTACAGCGCATTGCGGCCCGGACCGCAGCCCAGGTCGAGGGCGCGGCCCGGGGCGATCAGGCCCCGGTCGAGGTACGCGACCAGGTTCTCGTCCGGCTTCGGCACGAAGAACGGGACCGGCTTGGAGCGGTCCGCGTAGAAACCGTCCCACCAGGACGCCCCGTCGGCCGTCCACCGGTCGGCCTCCGGTGCGAAAAGGCCGTCCAGCAGCTTCAGTACGTCCTCGACCGTGCGTATGTTCCGGTCCATCCGGCCCCCTCTCCCAGTGATCCAATTCTACTTCCCGACCGGCCGGCCGGGGCGGGGCGTCAGAGCCGCTGGGGAGGCTGCGTCCGCCAGAACGCGCACCTGTGGTCCGCCTCGAACGACGTGGTCGTCCGCGTCGCCGCCGGGTCCAGGGTGAGCACCGTCGCGGCTCCGGCACCGGTCGGCGGCCACGGGGTCTGGCCCGCCACCACAGGGGCGCCGAAACGGGCGAACGCCGCCCAGTAGCGCTTCATCCGGTTCCCGAGCGCGACCTGCACCGGCGTCAGCGGGCGCTCGCCCATCGTGAAGTCGTGCAGATAGGCCAGCTCCGCACTGTGCGCGTTCGACTCGTCCAGGCCCGGCACCTGCGCGCCCGCCAGCGTCGGCGACCGCGGGTCGTCGAACTCGTAGACGTACGTCGGCACCTGCGCCGCGAACAGCTGCGCCGTCCACGCGGTGTGGCACGCGAACGTCGAGTCCGTCATGACCGCCGACAGCGCCAGATACGGCGAGCCGTACTTCGACACCGGATAGCGCGCGAGCACCTCGGGCCCGGCCGCCCCGTGACCGGCCAGGATCTGCGCCGTGTACTGCTCGGCGGTCAGGTACGGCTGCGTCAGGGCCACGAAGAAGCGGGCCTCGGAACGGGTGCTCCCGATCAGCACCGGCACCTTGTTCCACGCACCGCTCCCGATGGCCTGCGCGGGAGCGACCGGCAGCAGCCCGTCACCAGCGGCCGGACCGCGCGTGGGCAGCGTACCGGCCGCCTCGACCAGCGCCGCCCCGGAGGCGGCGCGCAGGCACGCGGCCACCTCGGCGGAAGCGGTGCAGCCCGCCCGCGCCGCGAAGGACCGCGCCTGTTGCTCGGCCTCCGCGAGCTCCGGCGTACCCAGCAGCGTGCACGGACCGCTCTGCAGCACGGCCCGGTGGAACAGGCCGGCGGCCGGCGGGGCAGCCAGCAGCGCGCAGACGGAACCGCTGCCCGCCGACTGCCCCGAGATCGTGACGCTGCCCGGATTCCCGCCGAACGCGCCGATGTTCTCCCGGGTCCAGCGCAGCGCCGCGAGCTGGTCCATCAGCCCGAAGGACCCGGAGCGCAGGGCGCCTTGGCGGCCGAGCTCGGGCAGCGCGAGATAGCCGAGCTGCCCCAGCCGGTAGTTGATGCTGACCACCACGCTCTGCGTGAGGTCGGCCATGGTCCGCCCGCCGAACTGGGTGCCCGTTCCCTGGCTGTACGCACCCCCGTGCATCCAGACGATCACCGGAAGCCGGGCTCCGGCGCGGGCCGTCCGGGGCCGGTACACGTCCAGGTACAGGCAGTCCTCGCTGACGTCCGCCGGATCGCTCAGGCCGAAGGGCGAGAACTGCAGGCACGCGGGGGACTGCCGGGTGGCCTCCCGTACCCCGTGCCACCGGGGCGCGGGCGCGGGGGCCCGTAGCCGCGCGTCCCCGACCGGGGGAGCGGCGTAGGGGACGCCGAGGAACTCCTGCGCGCCGTCGCGGGACTGGCCGCGCAGGGCGCCCTGCGCGACCGTGACCACCGGGTGCGGTGATCCGCCGGACGGCGGCGCCGCCGTCGCCGCCGGTGGTGCGGAGACGAGCAGTGCCACCAGGGCGAGTGCGGTACCGAGCAGGGACCTTGCCGAGGGCATCCGTTTCCCGAGCCTCTTCATCCGTCCTCCTGGAGTGTCGCCGGTGCGTGCCGATGTCGTGCCGGGGTGGATCCGGTGTCGTGCCGGGGGTGGATCCGGCTCTGTCCGGCCGGGGCGGAGCTGGTTGCGGGCTCCGCCCCGGCCGGGATGCGTCAGGGGCGGAGCCCGGCGATCAGTGCGGAGGCCACGGCCTGGTCGGCCGGCCCGGTGTTCCAGTTGGCGTTCATCGGGCTGACGGCGATCCGGCCGGCGGTCACGGCCTCGACGTCACCGCCCTTGGCGGCGGGCCGCAGGTCGACCTTGACGGTCACCTTCCACGTGCCGTCGCCCGCGTCGGTGAAGTCCGGTTCGAGCAGGGTCTGCGGATCCTGCAAGGTCGAGGACACGCCCGCGGCCGTTCCCTTGCCGTCCGCGCCGACCACCGGGTGGTTGACGTTCAGGCCGACGCCCTGGGGCAGCAGCGGCCCGGACCGGGACCGCGTCCGCAGCCGGTCGATCAGCTTGACCGCGAAGTCGAGCGTCGGATCCATGGCGTTGACGGTGGTGACCGGGTCGGGCGCGGTGACGCCCCCGGTGCTCAGCGCGATGGACGGTATCCCGTGCTCCAGCCCGGCGACGGCGCCGCCGACCGTACCGGAGTGGGTGGCGAGACCGGCCACGTTGGGGCCGAAGTTGGTGCCCGAGACGACCAGGTCGGGGGCGTCCCCGGCGAAGACCTCGGACAGCCCGAAGGAGACGGAGTCGCCCGGGCTGCCGTCGACGGCCCAGACCTTCGGCTCGGGGTGCTTCACCGTGATCGCCGGGGCGTTCGACCCCTTCGTGCCGGCACCGCTCTGGTTGGTGAGCGGGGCGACGATCGTGACGTCGTGCCCGGCGGCGGTCAGCCGCTCGAAGGCCTTGCGGATGCCAGGGGCGTTGTAGCCGTCGTCATTGGTGAGCAGGATCCGCAACGGGCCGGCGGGCGCGGTCTGCGGCGCGGCGACGGCCGGGGCCCTACCGGCCAGGGCCGGCGTGCACAGCAGCAGCGCGGCCAGCGGCAGAACTCGCTTGCGTCTCACAGGTTGCTCCTTGGGAGGGAGGGAGTCGAGGGTGAGCAGGGGTGGGGACCGGCGGGCGCACGACCCTCGGCGTGCGCCCGCCGGAGCTGCGGACGGGCGGGCTCCGAGGAGGGGTCAGCGCACGCTGCGGATCGGGAGGATGGCGAGCGCGCCGACCAGCGAGAGGGCCCCGCCGGCGAGGAAGAGCGGGGTGTAGCCGCCGAGGCCGGTGACGACGGCCGAGGCGACGAACGGGGCGATGATCTGCGGCCCGGCGTTCGCGATGTTCAGGACGCCCATGTCGCGGGCGGCGTCCTCGGCCCGCGGCAGGACCAGGGTGACGAGCGCGGTGTCGACGGCCATGAAGCAGCCGAAGGCGAGCCCGTTGAGCGCGCTGAAGACGAGCATGCCGGTCCAGGTCGGGCTGATCACGGGGACCACCATGACGAGCCCGGCGAGGGCCGCCGACACTCCGACGAACACCTTGCGGCGGTTCCAGCGGTCCGACAGCAGACCGCCCACCACGGTGGAGACGGCCATCGCGACCATCGACACCGGGGTGAGGACGGCCATCGCGGCGGGCGGGGTCAGTCCCTCGGGCAGCGAGATGTGGTCGCCGAGGATGTACAGCTGGTAGCCGACGACGGAGAAGTAGCCGAGGACCATCAGGGCCCGGCCGATGAAGGCCCACCGGAAGTCGTGGTTGGCCAGGGCCGAGAGGAAGGCGGCCAGTTGGGCGCCTTTGGGCCTGGCGGGAGCTTCGGCGGCGGGCTCGGTGCGCGGGACGTCCCGGCAGAAGACGCTGAGCAGCAGGGCGGACCCGGCGACGACGGCGCCGAGGACCAGGTAGCCGGTGCGCAGCTGGTCCGCGGTCTGGGAGGCGATGAGCACGCCGGCCGTACCGCCGATGGGCAGGCCGAGCCCGACCAGCGCGGACGCGGTGCCCCGGCGGGCCGCGGGGATCCGGTCGGGCACGATCGCGGTGACCGCCGCCTGGAAGACGTTCATCGTCGCCTGGATCAGGCACCAGCCGATGCCGACGAGCAGCGCCGTGGTCGCGCCGCCGAGAAGGGCGAGGAGGACGAGCGAGGCCAGACCCCCGCCCACGATCCAGGGGTTGCGGCGCCCGCTGCGGTCGGAGAGGGCGCCGGCGATGGGGTTGAAGGCGGTGGCGAAGACCGCGCTGACGCCACCGATCAGGCCGAGTACGGCGACCTTGTCGTCGGGGGCGATCGCGGCGACCTGGGTGGGCAGCAGGACGGAGCCGACGCCCATGTAGAGCGCCATCATCGCCGAGTTGGCGACCAGCAGGAGGGGCAGGAGACCTCGCCGGGGGGCGGGCTCCCCGGTCGGAGGTACGGACGGTTCGACGACTTCGGGCGTGGCCATGACGACTCCTCGGGGGACGGAGCGGGGAGGTGGCGTGCGAGGGAGAGAGGCGCGGCCCATGAACGGGCGCGGGACGGCGTCGCCGTCGGACGTGCGGTGGCGGACGTCGTTCGTAACATGATCTTGTTACACGTGTCACCAGGTGCGGTGGACACTGTGTAGCACCCATTTCCGGGCTCCGCCAGGCCTCACGGCGCGTCGTTGTGCAGATCGTGACCGTCGGGGGAGTCCGGCGCGACATCACGTGTAACCATCCGGTCGCGGCCATCGGACGCGGCGGATGTGTCGAGAAACCCTCTTGCTCTTGTGGCGGTCGTGACGCATCGGCAATACTCCGTGCCGCACCGCGACGATCCTGTCGCCGGCGGGCTCCCCACCGCCCCGGCGTCGCCGGGTGCCGTGCGCCCGCCGCGCGTTCCCCTGGCTGCGGCCGCACCCCGATGCCGTGTCCCGATGCCGTACCCCGAAGACGTTTCCCGAAGGCGTCCCCCGCGATGACGTCCCCCGCCATGACGTCCTCCGCGGTTTCGTCCTCCGCGGTGACGTCCTCCCGATGGCGTCCCCCGAGGGCGTTCCCCGGCGCCCTCCCTTGCGTTCCACCGTCCCGTGCCTGCTCTCCGCGTGCCCCCACCGCTTGGGGAGACGACCGTGAAAGGCCCGCCATGTTCCCTTCTCCCTCCTTCGTGCCGCCGTCCCGGCCGCCCCTGCCGGTCCGCCCGCCCCGGCACCACCTTCCGGCGGCCCCGCCGCGTCATGCGCTCGGCCTCGGGATCGCCCTCCTGGTCCTCGTGCTGCTGGCCGGGCTGCTGCTCCGGCTGGACCGGCGGCCCTTCTTCCAGGGGCTCGACGACCGGTGGGCGGCCTCGGTGAACGACTCCGCCGCCGCGGGATCCCCTGGCGATGACGGCATCGGCGGCTTCATCACCGTGCTCGACCGGCTCGGTGGCCCGCTCGGCATGGTCCTGCCGCTGCTGGTGATCGGCTGCCTCTGCGTCTACGGACGCTGGCGCTCGGGGCTGTTCGTCTTCACGGTCACCGTCGTCGCCAACCTCGTCGTGCTCCTGCCGCTCAAGCAGCTGGCCGACCGGCCGCGTCCGCCGCACCCGCTGGTGCTGGTCAACGACGGCTCGTACCCCTCCGGGCAGGTGTTCGGCGCGGTGACGCTGGTGGTCGCCGTTGCGGTGGTGGTGTTCCCGCCGCGCGCGCGACGCTGGTGGTGGGCGTTCGGAGCCTCGTACGTCCTCGCCATGATGGGCAGCCGGACCTGGCTCCACGCCCAGTGGCTCAGCGACACCGTCGCCGGCGCCCTCGTCGGCGTCGGCGCCTGCCTCGTCCTGTGGCGGGCCTTCGCTCCGCTGCTGGAGGCGGAGTCGGAGCGGATGGCCTCGAACAGCCTGTGGCAGTAAGGCGTCACTCGGGAGCTCGGATTATTGAGCAGCGTTGACGTTCGACAAATTCACGCCATATTCTCGACCGGCGGCGTGCATCCCGCGCGCGGCAGCGAGGAAGGAACGGCTCATGCCTCACCCCCCAGGCCAGGACCCGACGGTGGTGGACCTGCCCGCAGGCCGCCTGCGCGGCGCGATCGAGGGCGGGCTCACGGTCTTCCGGGCCGTGCCCTACGCCGCCCCGCCGGTCGGTGACCTGCGCTGGAGGCCCGCGCGGCCGCACGCCGGCTGGAGCGGGACGCGGGACGCCACGGCCGACGGCCCGAGCGCGCCGCAGATGTACATGGAGGGCGGTGACCCGGTGCTCGGCGGGCACGGGTCACCCCCCTTCGACGAGGACTGCCTGACCCTGAACCTCTGGACGCCCGCCGTCGACGACGCCCGGCGCCCGGTCCTGGTCTGGATCCACGGTGGCGGCTTCGTGTCCGGCTCCGGATCGCTGCCCGGCTACTCGGGCGAGACCTTCGCGCGCGACGGCGACCTCGTCGTCGTGAGCATCAACTACCGCATCGGGCCCCTCGGTTACCTCTACCCCGGCGACGGGGAAGGCGCTGAGGCGGGCGAGGGCGGCGAGGGCGGCGAGGGCGGCGAGGGCGATGCGGCCGCGGAGGGCGGCAACTTCTGGCTCACCGACCAGCTCGCCGCCCTGCGGTGGGTGCAGGAGAACGTCGCCTCCTTCGGCGGCGATCCGGACTGCATCACGGTCGCCGGGCAGTCCGGGGGTGCGGTGTCCACCGCCGCCCTCGCCGGCCACCCGCGGACCGCGGGCCTGATCCGGCGGGTGATCCTGCAGAGCCCGCCCTTCGGCCTGGACCTCCCCGGCCCGGCGGCGTACCTGGAGCGCACCGCCGCCTACCTGGAGCTGGCCGGGGCCAAGGACCTGCCGGAGCTGCGTACGCTGCCCTGGCCCGAGCTGATCGGAGCGGGCGCCGGGCTGTTCGCGCAGACCACGCGGTGGGGGTACTGGCCGACGCCCTTCCTGCCCGTGATCGACGGAGTGACCCTCTGCGACCACCCCGCCGAGGCCCTGCTGAGCGGGGCCGCAGCCGATGTCGACGTCATGATCGGCTGGACGCGGGAGGAGGCCAACTTCGGCTTCGCCCTCGACGAGGGGTACGCCGCCGCCACCCGGGAGCAGGTGACCGACCGGATCGCGGAGACCTTCGGGAGCGAAGCCGCGGAGGGCGTGTACGCGGCGTACGAGCGGGCCCGGCCCGGAGCCCGCCCCGCCGACGTCCTGATGGACCTCATCACGGACGAGCTCTTCCGGGTGCCGGCGGTGCGGCTGGCCGAGGCGCGCGGCGAGACGGGCAGTCCCGTATGGGCCTACCAGTTCGACCTGCCCACCCCGGCGTACGAGGGCCGGCTCGGCGCCGCGCACTGCCTCGAACTCCCCTTCGTCTTCGACAACTTCGACCAGTGGTCGCACGCTCCCTTCCTGGCAGGCCTCGCCCCCGCCGTCCGTGACGGCCTCGCGTACGCCATGCACCGGGCCTGGATCGCCTTCGTCCGCACCGGCGACCCCAACCACCCCGACCTGCCGCAGTGGCGGCCGTACGACACGCGCACCCGCACCACGATGCGCTTCGACTCCGTCGTGACCGCCCTCGACGACCTCGCGGGAGCCTCCAGGCTCCTGCACACCCCCGCCCCCTTGATTTGACTCGTGTAACCTGAGAAGGAAGGAGTCATCCGAGCAGAGCCGGTGCGTGCACCGGGGCCCGATCGGATGCCCGGCCCGAACAGAAGGAGCGTCGAGGGACGTCATGACCAGAGACACACACGTCCCCGCATCGATCACCAGCGCCGACGTGGCCCGCCTCGCCGGGGTGTCGCGTGCCACGGTCTCCTTCGTCCTGAACGACACCCAGGGCCACCGGGTGAGCGCCGGCACCCGTGCCCGGGTGCTCGACGCGGCCAAGCAGCTCGGCTACGTACCGCACGCGGCCGCCCGGTCCCTGCGCGCCGGCCGCAGTAACCTCGTCCTGATGCCCTCGTCCATCTCCGCGATCGGCCGCCTCGTCAGCGACTGGGTCGACGATCTGCACAGCGAGCTCGACCGCTTCGGATACACGGCCGTGCTGCACGCGGGCCGCTTCGCCGACCCCCTCGACGCCGCCCGGGCCTGGGCCGAACTGCGCCCCGCGGCCGTCGTCGCCCTGGACGGCGACCGTTTCACCGCCCAGGCGGCCGACGTACTCGTCCGCGCGGGGGTGCGCGGCCTGCTGGCCTTCGCCTCCCACCCCGTCGAGGGGGTGCACACCATCGACTTCGACCACACCCGGATCGGGGTCACCGCGGCCGAGCACCTCATCGCGCGCGGCCGGACGCGGATCGGCGTGGTCATGCCCCAGGAACGCGGCCTCGGCACCCTCGCCGAGCCCCGCCTCGCGGGCGCCGAGTCGGTGGCGGCCCGGCACATGGCCACCGTCACCCCGCTGGAACTGTCCTACACCCGGGAGTCCGCGAGCGCGCTCGCCCGGCGCTGGCGGAGCCTCGACCTGGACGCCGCCTTCACCTACAACGACGAGTACGCCGCCCTGCTGCTGCACGCCCTGCAGGCCGAGGGCATCACCGTGCCCGACGAGGTCGCCCTGGTCGGCTGCGACGACCTCGTCCTCTCCACGCTCTTGCAGCCCGCGCTCACCACGGTCCGGCTGGACATGCCGTCGGCCGTGCAGATCGCGGAGGCGGTGCACGAGCTGATCGAGACCGGCACGGCGGCACCGGTGCCGGCCGTGCGGCCGGTCCTGGTCCACCGCCACACGTCCTGACCTCCTGACCGCCTGGTCTGCCGGCCCCCGTCAGTCCTCGACTGCCTGGCAGAGGGCGGTCCAGAAGTCGTGGAGGAGCTTCGCCGAATCCGAGGCGGACATTCCGAACTGGCGAGCAGGACTCCGGTGAACCCATGGACCGGGTCGGCGCAGGCGGTGGTGCCGGTACCGCCGTCCCGGGGTCCCAGGACGCCGCGTCCGCGCCCCGCGGGCGGACCGGGCGCCGGCCGTCGCCCGGCTGAACGCACGCCGCGAGACAAGCTGCGCGCAGCCCGCATCGACATCCCGTATCAGTGACGGTCGCGGGGTCGCCCCCGTTGCCAGCTCGCTGCTCCCAGGCGCGCCGCTCGTTCCACATCTCCGACTCGTCCCGGATCATCTCGCCCAGGTCCGCCCGGGACGTCAGGTAGGGGTGCCAGTGGAGCTGGACGGGGGCGTAGGCGTCGATGATCGACTTGTAGTCCGCGGGGAGCTCTCGTCCGATCTCCTCCTCCGGACGAGCCAGGCGTCAGGATCGCCGGGCCGGTCCCGGGCCCGGTATGGCCGTCACAGCATCGGCCATGCCTCCTCCGCGCCCCCGGCCGGGGCCCCTGGCCACGGGGGCCGAAGCCGGCCCGGGCCCGTACGCGGTCCGGCCGGCGCGCATGCCGGACGGCCCGCTCGCTCAGGCGGTACCCGCGCCCGCGGCCGCCCCCCGGCGGTCGTGGGCGCGGGCACGTTCCCGGGCGAGCGCCGGACCGAACACCCACCACGCCAGCAGTCCCACCCCCGCGCCCGCGGCGGCCCCGGCCACCGTGTCGCTCAGCCAGTGCGCGTGCAGCCAGGTACGGCTCCACATCATGGCCAGCGTGAAGACCGCGCCCCCGGTCCACCACGCCCGCCGACGGGCAGCCGGGACCAGCAGGGCCCCGAGGACGACGACCAGGAGCGCCGCCGTGGCCGCGTGGCCGGACGGGAAGGAACCGTGATCGACACGGACCAGCGGGTCGGCCGGGCGAGGCCGGTCCACCAGGTGCTTGAGGCCCTGGACGACCAGCATGTTGCCGCCGAGGCCGGCCGCGAGCAGGAAGACGGCCGAGACCCAGCGCCTGCGGAGGAGCAGCAGGGCCAGCAGGGAGAGCGGGAGGAGGGACCCGACCGGCCCGCCGAACAGGTCCAGGGCCGTGGCGGCGGCCTGGTACGGCCCTTCGTGCGGGCCGCCCATCCATATCAGCCACCGGTCGTCCAGCCCCTGGAAGGGCGGATGCGCGACGTCGGCGCGGACGACGAGTGCGGGTGCCACCGCCGCGCCCAGGAGCAGGAGACCCGCGAGGAGGACGCCGCGGCCGTGCGGCGCCCCGGTCTCGGGGTGCCGGCCGCTCCCACCGGATCGGTGGGGTCCGCGGGGTCTGCCGTGCGGGGCGGTGGTGGTCGGGTTGCCGGACATGGCTGCCTCTCGTGACCGCGGCGGGGGCCCGCGGCCGGGTGTGCTGTGAAGGGAACGCGGGGGCGCGGCCGTGGCCGCGCCCCCGCGGCGGAACAGGCGTGCGGGACCGGCACCGTCGGACTGACCGGCGCCGTCAGGCTCCCGCGCCGAGGTGCCGGGCCAGGAAGGCCACGCCCCCCTCGACGATGGCGGGGATGTCGGAGGAGCCGAGGAAGATGTGGTCGGCGCCCTCCACGGGCTGCAGGGTGACCTCGCCCCCGGCGCTCTTCAGGGCCGCGGCGAGGGCCTCGCTCTGGCTGTACGGGACCAGGCCGTCGTGCGTCCCGTGCACCAGCAGGAACGGCGGCGGATTCGATCCCTCCGCGTACGTCACCGGGCTCGCGGCCCGCGCCAGATCCGGCCGCTCGGCGACGGTGGCGCCGAGCAGGGCCTCGTAGGGATCGGGGAACTCCGTACCGGGCATCGCCGGCATGGGGTGATCGGCCAGGGTGACGAGGTCGCAGACGCCGTACCAGTCGACGACGGCGCGGACCCCGCTCTCGCCGGAGCCGACGCCCTCCGTGCCCTCAAGCGCCGCGCCCTGCGGGCTGTCGGGGCCGACGAGGCCGGCGAGGGCGGCCAGGTGACCGCCCGCGGACTCGCCCCAGACGCCGATCCGGTCCGGGTCGATGCCGAGGTCGCCGGCGAACGCGCGGACGTAGCGGATCGCGGCCTTCACATCGTGCAGCTGAGCCGGGAAAGGCGCTTCGAGGCTGTGCCGGTAGTCGACGGAGACGAGTGCGAGCCCGGCCGCCAGTACCGCCCCGTGCAGCAGGTCGGCGGGGACGGTCGGTGGCGGGTAGCGGCGGTCGCCGTCCAGCCAGCCGCCGCCGTGGATCCAGACGATCGCCGGGAACGGGCCCTCGCCGGCGGGCACCTGGACGTCGAGCAGCCGGGGGCGGTAGCCGGGCGTGGTCGCGTAGGTGATCCCGTCGAAGCGGCGGACGCCGTCCGCGCCCGTCACGGGCGGTACGGGGGACCGGTACGGCGGGGGTGGCCAGGTCATGTCGGCGATGTCGATCTCGGCGGGAGGAGATTGCGTCATTGCGGCCCTTCCAATGTCGGCGGTGTCCCGGTGGAGCGGTTGCTGTGTGGCGGGTGGGGCGGACGCAGGCTTCGCGCCGTTTGTCCGGAATGCTTGCGCGAGCCACCGGGGGCGGCGTAGCGTGTTACACGTGTAATCAAGGACTCTAGCGACGCGTTTCCGCTGACCACAAGCCCAGAAACGATCCAGATTCGGGATCAGTTACACGAGCTACAGCAGTGGCGGCGCCGCCTTCCCCCTCCGGGAGCACCTCATGCTCACCATCGCCGACACCCCTGCGGTTCCCGCGGTCCGCAGCTTCGTCCACTGGGTCTCCGCCCCCGTCGCCGCGAGTGTTCCGCAGGTCAGGTCCCGGGTGCGCGCCACCCTCGACGCCTGGCGGGTCCCCGCCCACGTCATGGACGCCCTGTTGCTTGCCGTCAGTGAACTCGTCGGGAACGTGGTCCGGCATGCCGGCGGCGCCGGGCGGATGCGGGTGGCCGTCGCGGAGGGGGGTGGCTGGCTCCGGCTGGAGGTCGCCGACCGGGGTGCCGGTCTGCCGCGGCTGCCCGCGCCCCGGTCGGAGGTCGACCCCGAGTCCGAGGACGGGCGCGGGCTGCTCATGGTGCAGCTGCTGACCGCCGAACTGGGCGGTGAACTCTCCGTCGTGGCCCATGAGTCCGGCAAGGCGGTCCGGGTGCGCGTCCCTGCCCCCTGAGCCCCGTCGCGGGCGCCCGGAAGCCGCCCGGAAGCCGCCCGGAATGCGTCCGGAAGGCGTCCTGGGAGGCCCCGCATCCCGCTCGATATAGCGAGATGTTGACGGACGCTAAATATTCGACATACGGTGCACCCATCTCCCCGCTGCTCCCTGATCGAGGTGCCGCCCCATGGAGCTCTCCCCTTCCGCGTACGCCGATTCCTTCTGTCGTGATCGGCTTCCGCCCTTCCCTCTCTGGCCCGAACTCCACTTCGAACTACCGGAGTTGGAGTACCCGGACCGGCTCAACTGCGCCCAGCGCCTGCTCGACGATGCCGTCGAACGGCACGGCCCCGACCGCCCCTGTCTGCTCACCCCGACCGAGCGCTGGAGCTACGGCGAACTGCAGCACCGCGCCAACCAGGTCGCCCAGGTCCTCACCGAGGACTTCGGCCTCCGGCCCGGCAACCGCGTCCTGCTGCGCGGCCCCAACAACCCCTGGCTCGTCGCCGCCTGGTTCGGCGTCCTGAAGGCCGGCGGGGTCGCGGTCACCACCATGCCGCTGCTGCGCGCCGGAGAACTCGCCGAGCTCACCGACATCAGCCGGCCCTCGCTCGCCCTGTGCGACCACCGCTACGCCGACGAGCTCGACCCGGGCCGCCGCCCCGGTCTGCCCGACCTGCCGGTCCTCACCTACGGGGGTCCGGCGCCGGAGGACCTGGCCGCGCGCTGCGCCGCCAAGGACGGCCGGTTCACCACCGTGGTCACGGCCGCGGACGACGTGGCGCTGATCGCCTTCACCTCCGGCACCACCGGCCGCCCGAAGGCGACCCTGCACTTCCACCGCGACGTCCTGGCCAACGCCGACACGTTCTCCCGGCACGTCCTCAAACCCCGCCCGGACGACGTCTTCACCGGCACACCGCCGCTCGCCTTCACCTTCGGGCTCGGCGGGCTGGTGGTCTTCCCCCTCCACGCCGGGGCCGCGACCCTGCTGATCGAGCAGGCCGCCCCGCTGCAGCTGGCCGACCTCGTCGCGGAGCACGGTGTGACCGTGCTGTTCACCGCGCCCACGGCCTACCGCGCGATCATGGAGGCGGGGGCGGTGGACCGGCTGGCCGGGCTGCGCCGCTGCGTGTCCGCCGGCGAACCGCTCCCCGCCGCGGTGTGGCACGAGTTCCACGCCGCCACCGGCCTGCGCATCATCGACGGCATCGGCGCCACCGAGATGCTGCACGTCTTCATCTCCGCGGCCGACGAGGACATCCGGCCCGGATCCACCGGCCGCCCCGTTCCGGGCTACCGCGCCGCCGTGGTCGACGAGAACGGCGACCCCGTCCCCGACGGGCAGCCCGGCCTCCTCGCGGTCACCGGTCCCACCGGATGCCGCTACCTGGAGGACCCGCGCCAGGCCTCGTACGTCAGGAACGGCTGGAACATCACCGGCGACACCTACATCCGCGACGCGGAGGGCTACTTCTGGTACGTCGCGCGCAGCGACGACATGATCGTCTCCTCCGGTTACAACATCGCGGGCCCCGAGGTCGAGAAGGCCCTCCTCACCCACCCGCACGTCGAGGAGTGCGCGGTCGTCGGGGCCCCCGACGCCCGGCGCGGCATGCTCGTGAAGGCCTACGTCGTCCTGGGCGCCGGTGTCCCGGCCGACGGGGCCACCGTCCGCGAACTCCAGACCCACGTCAAGCAGACCATCGCCCCGTACAAGTATCCGCGTGCCGTCGAGTTCGTCACCGCGCTCCCGCGCACCGGAACCGGCAAGCTCCGGCGCGGTGAACTGCGGGAACGCGCCCGCACCGAAGCCGCCCCCGCGCCCGGCCCCACCCCCGACGCGGTGCCCGTCCCGGCTCCCGCCGAGCCGGCCCGCATCGTGGTCGAACGCCGCGTCGAGTGGACCGACACCGACGCCGCCGGCCACTACCACCACTCCACCGTCGTGCGCTGGGTCGAGGCGGCCGAGGCCGTCCTGCTCGACCGCCTGGGCCTCTCCCACCTGTTCGGCAGCACGCCCCGGGTCCACTTCGAGGCCGACTACCGGGCCCGCCTCTGGTTCGGGGAAGCCGTGCGCACCGAACTCAAGGTCACCAAGGTCGGCACGGCCTCCCTGCACTACGCCTTCACCGTACGGGGCGCGCAGGGCGGCGACGCGGCCACCGGCCGCATGGTCATCGCCCACTCCGCCGCCCACGCCACCGGGTCGACCCCGTGGCCCGCCGAGGTACGGGACCTGCTCGGCACGGCGGGACTCCAGCAACCGGAACTACTCACCACCGCACCATCGGCAGGAGGCACGCCGTGCGCGTCGCAGTCATAGGAGGAGGGCCCGGCGGACTGTACTTCGCCGCCCTCACCAAGCAGCTCTCCCCGCACTGGGAGGTCACCGTCTGGGAACGCAACGCCCCCGACGACACCTTCGGCTTCGGGGTCGTCTTCTCCGACGAGACGCTCGACGGCATCGCCCAGGCCGACCGCGAGATCTACGAGGCGATGTCGGCCGAGTTCGCCCGCTGGGCCGACATCGACGTCCGCCACCGGGGGAGCACCCTCACCTCGGGCGGCCACGGCTTCGCCGCCCTCGGCCGCCGGCACCTCCTGCGGATCCTCCAGCAGCGCTGCGCCGACCTGGAGGTGGACGTCCGCTACCGCACCCAGTCCCCGCCCGCGGCCGAACTCGCCGCCGACTACGACCTGGTGGTGGCGTGCGACGGCGTACGGTCGGCCACCCGCGCCGCCTACGCCGACACCTTCGCCCCCGACCTCGACGAGCGCTCCGGCCGCTACATGTGGCTCGGCACGGACAAGGTCTTCGAGGCCTTCACCTTCATCGTCGACGAGCAGGACTTCGGCACCCTCCAGGTACACGCCTACCCCTACGACGCCACCCGCTCCACCTTCATCGTGGAGATGACGGAGGACGCGTGGCGGCGCGCCGGCTTCGAGGAGTTCGCCGGCCGCGACCATCCGCCCGGCACCAGCGACGAGGCCAGCATCCGGCGCTGCGAGGAACTCCTCGCGGGCCACCTCGACGGCCACCGCCTCATCCCCAACAACTCCAAGTGGCTGCGCTTCACCACGGTCCGCAACAAGACCTGGCGGCACGAGAACGTCGTCCTGCTCGGCGACGCCGCCCACACCGCGCACTTCTCCATCGGCTCCGGCACCAAGCTCGCCATGGAGGACGCCCTCGTACTGGCAGCCAGCCTCCACGAGCACCCGGACGTGCCGACCGCCCTCGCCGCCTACGAGGACGAGCGCAGGCCCGTGGTGGAATCCACCCAGCGCGCGGCCCAGGCCAGCCTGGAGTGGTTCGAGCACATCGACCGGTACACCGGCCAGGACCCGCACCAGTTCGCGTTCAACCTCCTCACCCGCAGCCGACGTGTCACCTACGACAACCTGCGCGTGCGGGACGAGGGCTTCACCACCGCGGTCAACCGCTCCTCGGCCGTGCCGCCGATGTTCCGCTCCTACCAGCTGGGCGGACTGCTGCTGCGCAACCGGGTCGTCGTACCGCCCACCGCCCTGCACACCGCGCGCGACGGGGTTCCCGGCGACTTCGACCTCGTCCACCTCAGCACGCAGGCCATCGGCGGCGCCGGGCTGGTCCTCGCCGGAATGACGGCCGTCAGCGCCGACGGCCGGGCCACCCCCGGCTGCCCCGGACTGTGGAACGACGAACAGGAGGCGGCCTGGCGGCGCCTCACCGACTTCGTCCACGGCCAGACCGACACCTGCCTCGGCATCCAGCTCACCCACGCCGGCCGCCGCGCGGCCACCCACGGCGGCGGGCAGCCGGTCGCCGCCTCGGCGCTGCCCTGGGACGAGGGCGGTCCGGTGCCGCGCGCGGCCGACCGGGCCGACATGGACGCACTCGTACGGGACTTCGTGGCCGCGGCCGCGCGGGCCGACCGGGCGGGCTTCGACGCCCTGGAACTCCAGTACGGGCACGGGCACCTGCTGTCGGGCTTCCTGTCCCCGCTGACCAACCTGCGCACCGACGAGTACGGCGGCGATCTGGACGGCCGGCTGCGGCTCCCCCTCGAAGTGCTGCGCGCCGTAAGGGAGGTGTGGCCGGCCGGCAAGGCGCTCCTCGTACGGATCTCCGCCGCCGACTGGGCCGAGGGCGGCACCACCGAGGCCGACGCGGTCGCCATCGCCCGCGCGCTCGCCGAGGCCGGCGCCGACGGGATCGACGTCTCCACCGGCGAGGTCGTCGCCCACGAGAAGCCCCGCTACGGCCGCAGCTACCAGACTCCGTACGCCGACCTCATCCGCAACGCCACCGGGCTCCCCACCATCGCCGTCGGCGCGATCTCCACGTACGACGACGTGAACTCGATCATCCTGGCCGGCCGGGCGGACCTGTGCGGCGTCGGCCGCGCCCAGCTCCACGACCCGCTGTGGACCCTGCACGCCGCGGCCGCCCAGGGCTACCAGGGGCCGGCCGCGCCCTGGGCACGCGCCTGGCGGGCGGGCAGCGGGCGGCCCCCGTCGGCGCGGACCGACCGGATCCCGCCGCGCCTCGAACTCCTGCGGCAGCCCGCCGGGTCCGTCCACCGCCGCTGGCTGCCCCGCGCAGCCGTAACCGCCCACCGATGAGCCGGAGGTGTCCACGCACATGAACAGGGACCATCTGCCCCGCTTCACGGCGGCGGCCGTCCAGGCCGCGCCCGTCTACCTCGATCCCGCCGCCACCGTCGACAAGGCCGTCGCCCTGATCGCCGAGGCCGCGGCGGGCGGCGCCGAACTCGTCGTCTTCCCCGAGGTGTTCGTCCCCGGCTACCCCTACTGGAACTGGACGATGAACCCGGTCCAGGGCTCGCCCTGGTTCGAGCGGCTCCAGCGCGCCTCCGTCGACATTCCGGGCCCGCACGTCGACACCCTGCGCGCGGCGGCCCGCCGGCACGGCGTCGTCCTCGTCATCGGGGTCAACGAGCGGGCCGCGCACAGCCTCGGCGTCCTCTACAACACCCTGCTCACCATCGGACCCGACGGCGAACTCCTCGGCGTGCACCGCAAGCTGGTGCCGACCTGGGCCGAGAAGCTCACCTGGACCGGAGGCGACGGCAGCTCGCTGGTCGTCCACGACACCCCCGTCGGCCCGCTCGGCGCGCTGGCCTGCGGCGAGAACACCAATACCCTGGCCCGCTTCGCGCTCCTCGCGCAGGGCGAACTCGTCCACGCCTCCTGCTACATCGCCCTGCCCGTCGCCCCCGCCGACTACGACATGGCCGACGCGATCGCCGTCCGTACCGCCGCCCACAGCTTCGAGGGCAAGGTCTTCTCCGTCGTGGCCTGTTCCACCATCTCCCCGGAGATCGCGGACGCCCTCGCCGGCGACGACGAGGAGCTGCGGAAGCAGTTCACGCGCCCGCGCAGCGCCCTGTCCGGGATCTTCGGCCCCGACGGCCGCCCGGTCACCGAGCCCCTCGTCGACGAGGAGGGCATCGTCTACGGGGAGATCGACCTCGCCCGGTGCATCCAGCCCAAGCAGATGCACGACATCGTCGGCCACTACAACCGCTTCGACGTCTTCCGCCTCGAGGTGGACAACCGCCCCAGGCCGCCGGTCACCTTCACCGCGCCCACCGCGCCCACCGAGGCGTTCACCGCTCCCGCCGCTCCCGCCGCTCCCGCCGCTCCCGAGGAGGACGTATGACCATCGAGCAGGACGACACCATGCTCGGCCGTTCCCGGGTGTCCGACACCCCCGAACTCACCGCGTACTACGAGGAGCTCGGCATCCTCGACGCCGGCGCGCTGTGGACCGTCGCCAACGACATCGAGCCCTGGTACCCGCAGCCCCGGTCCGTGCCCGTGCTGTGGCGTTACGCGGACCTGCGCCCCCTGGTCCACAAGGCCCTCGGCCTCGTCAAGGGCGACGACGCCGGCCGCCGCGTCGTCATGCTCGTCAACCCGGGCCGCAAGGACGTCAGCGCCGCCGCCGGACTCCTCTACACCGGGCTCCAGATCATGGGCCCCGGCGAGGCCATGACCGCCCACCGCCACCAGGCGGCGGCCCTGCGCTTCGTCCACGAGGGCACCGGCGCCTGGACGATCGTCGACGGCCAGAAGCTGAAGGTCGGCCCCCGCGACTTCGCCATCACCCCCAACGGCACCTGGCACGAGCACGGCAACGACGCCGACGACGCCCCCGTCATCTGGCAGGACGGTCTCGACATCCCCCTGGTCAACGCCCTGGACGCCGGGTTCTACGAGGTCCACCCCGAGCTCTACCAGCCCCCCGGAAAGGTCATCAACTCCTCGGTCCTGACCTACGCGGCGAACCTGCTGCCGTACGGGGTGGAGAAGTGGACCCGGCCCTACTCGCCGCTGCTCGCCTATCCCTGGGAGCCCACGTACGAGGCCCTGCGGGGCCTCGCCAAGGCGAGCGAGGGCTCCCCGTACGACGGGGTCATCGCCGAGTACACCAACCCGGTCACGGGCGGCCCGGTCATGCCCACCATGGGCGCGCACATGCAGCTGCTGCGCCCCGGCCAGGCCACCCTCGCCCACCGTCACACCGGCTCGGTGATCTACACGGCGGCCAAGGGCCACGGCGTCTCGGTGATCGCCGGACAGCGCTTCGAGTGGAAGCAGGGCGACATCTTCTGCGTCCCCTCCTGGGCCTGGCACGAGCACCACAACCTCGACGAGTCCGAGGACGCCTGCCTCTTCTCCTTCAACGACTTCCCCGTCATGCGCTCCCTCGGCTTCCACCGGGAAGAGGCGTACGCCGACAACGGCGGCCACCAGCCCACCACCTGAACCGCTCCGCCGTACCGGACGCCGCCGGCCCTGACACCGGCCCCGGCACGGCGGAGCACCGGCCGGGTGCGACGCACCGCACCTCCCGGACCGGGTCGGTGGCGGCACCGGCCGAGTGCCGCCACCGACCCACCCCCGCGAGCCCTCCCCCTCATTCGCAAGGAGCCCCCATGCGGTTGGTCAGCTACACCCTCGACGATGCTTCCGTGCGTCTCGGCGCGCAGGTCGACGACCTCGTCGTGGACCTCACCACCCTGGCCCGGCGGGCCGGCGTGCACCTGCCCCCGGACCTGCTGTCCCTCATCCGGGCCGGCGCTGCCGCCCAGGAGGCCGCGCGCGGACTGCTGGCCGCCGGACCCGCGGCCTGGCCCGCCGAGGCCGTCCACCGCCTCGAAGACGTGACCCTGCGCGCACCCCTGCGCCCCGGCAAGATCATCGGCGTCGGACTCAACTACATCGAGCACGTCGAGGAGTCCAGCCGCAGCCTCGACACCGACAAGGACCTGCCGCCGCGCCCCGTCCTCTTCGGCAAGCCCGCCACCGCCGTCACCGGCCCCGGAGCGCCGATCCTGCACAACGCCGACCTGACCACCCAGCTGGACTGGGAGTGCGAACTCGCCGTCGTCATCGGCCGCCCCGCCTTCCGGGTGAGCGAGGAGGAGGCGTACGACCACATCTTCGGCTTCAGCATCGTCAACGACATCAGCGCCCGCGACCAGCGCCGCTCCGGCCAGTGGTTCTTCTCCAAGGGCCAGGATTCCTACGCCCCCTTCGGCCCGGCGGTCGTCACCCGCGACGCGATCCCCGACCCGATGGCCCTCGACCTCTCGCTGCGCGTCAACGGCGTCACCAAGCAGAAGTCGAACACCCGGCACATGCTCTTCCCCATCGCCCGCCTCATCGCCGACATCAGCTCCGGCATGACCCTGGAGCCCGGCGACGTCATCGCCACGGGCTCACCGTCCGGCGTCGGCGCCGGCATGGTCCCGCCCGAGTTCCTGCGCCCCGGTGACACCGTCGAGGCCACCGTCGAAGGCATCGGCACCCTGACCAACCCCGTCGTCGACGCCCGCTGACCCTCCCCGGCAAGAAGGAGTACCCGTGTCACCCCGCACGTACCGCATCGGCCAGATCGTGCCGAGTTCCAACGTCACCATGGAGACGGAGGTCCCGGCCATCCTCCGGGCCCGCCAGGCCGTCGCACCCGACGAGCGCTTCACCTTCCACTCCAGCCGGATGCGCATGACCCATGTGACGCCGGAGCAGCTGAGGGCCATGGACGCCGACTCCGACCGCTGCGCCGTGGAACTCTCCGACGCCCGGGTCGACGTACTGGGCTACGCCTGCCTGGTCGCCATCATGAGCATGGGCCTCGGCTACCACCGCACCTCTGAGCAGCGCCTGCACGCGCGGACCGCCGAGAACGGCGCGCCCGCCCCGGTCGTCACCAGCGCCGGAGCCCTCGTCCACGGGCTGCACACCATCGGCGCCCGGAAGATCGTGCTGCTGGCCCCCTACATGCGCCCGCTCACACGGACCGTCGTGGACTACCTGACGCACGAGGGCATCGAGGTCCTCGACCACCAGGCCCTCGAAATCCCCGACAACCTCGACGTCGCCGCCCACGACCCCGCCCGGCTGCCGGGTCTCGCGCGGGCACTGGACTACGCCGACGCCGACGCGGTCGTGCTGTCGGCGTGCGTGCAGATGCCCTCGCTCGGCGCCATCGAGGAGGCCGAGCAGCTCCTGGGCAAGCCGGTGGTGTCCGCGGCGGTCTGCACGGCCCACCAGATGCTCCGGGCCCTGGACCTGGACGCGGTGGCCCCGGGCGCGGGCCAGCTGCTGTCGGGCAAGTACGCGCGAACCCCGCTGGCGGGGTAGCCGGTACGGCGCGGGAGCTCCGGCCGCGAGGCCGGCGCTCCCCGGCCACCCGGTCCGGGCGACCGCGGCTCAGCCCCGGCCACCCGATCCCGGGAGGATGATCGTGACCCCGCGCCCGGCCGCCGTGCCCATGGCGGCCAGGGCCGCCGGGGCCGCGTCGAGCGGGATCGTCGAGGTGACCAGCAGGTCCGGCCGCAGCACCCCGCCCCGGACCATCTCCATCATCGGCGGGTAGGCGTGCGCCGCCATGCCGTGGCTCCCGAGGACCTCCAGCTCCCAGCCGATCACCCGGTCCATCGGCAGGGCCGCCGCGCCGGCCGCCGCGGGCAGCAGTCCCACCTGCACGTGCCGCCCGCGCCGGCGAAGCCCGGCCACCGAGGACGCCGCCGTCTCCGGTGATCCCAGCGCGTCGAGCGACAGGTGCGCGCCCCCGCCGGTCGCCTCCCGGACGGCCTGCGCGGTGTCGGCGCCCTCCCGGGCGTCCACGCAGTGCACGGCGCCGAACGTCCGCGCCAGATCCAGCGCCCCCGGCGCCGTGTCCACGGCGACCACCCGGGCCCCGGCCGCCGCCGCGATCACCACGGCGGAGAGCCCCACCCCACCGCAGCCGTAGACGGACACCCACTCGCCCGCCGTCACCCGGCCCCGCGCCACCACCGCCCGGAACGCCGTCGCGAAGCGGCAGCCGAGACCGGCCGCCGTCGCGTACGAGAGCTCCTCGGGCACGGCCACCAGATTCACGTCGGCGTGGTCCAGGGCCACGTACTCGGCGAAGGACCCCCAGTGCGTGAACCCGGGCTGCGTCTGCCGCGCGCACACCTGGTGGTCACCGGCCGCGCAGTCGGCGCAGCTCCCGCAGGCGCACACGAACGGCGCCGTGACGCGGTCGCCGGGCCGCCAGTTCATGACGCCGGTCCCCACGGCCTCGACCACACCCGCGAGTTCGTGCCCGGGGACGTGCGGCAGCACGATGTCCGGATCGTGCCCCATCCAGCCGTGCCAGTCGCTGCGGCACAGCCCGGTGGCCTCCACCCGCACCACCACCCCGCCCGCCGGCACAACCGGCTCCGCCACCTCCCGTACCTCGGCCTGCTCGCCGTACCGCTCGAAGACCACCGCTCGCATGGATCCCGCCCTCCGCTCGACCGACCGTCACGCTACCCGGCCTCAGGGCGCGCCCTCCCCGGCCCGGGCCAGCGCCAGGACACCCGCGCAGATCAAGCCGATGCCCAGCAGCTGGGGGAGCAGCCACCAGCCCGACCGCAGGTGTTCCTCGTACAGCACCACCCCCAGCGCGATGCTGATGCTCGCGTCGCCGAGGGTCAGCGCGGGCTGCGAGGCGACCAGCGGGCCGCCCTGCATGGCGTG
Organism: Streptomyces sp. NPDC040545; assembly: GCF_055595065.1. Lineage (NCBI taxonomy): Bacteria > Bacillati > Actinomycetota > Actinomycetes > Kitasatosporales > Streptomycetaceae > Streptomyces > Streptomyces sp. NPDC040545. The sequence continues at coordinate 98,728 of NZ_JBVIWA010000006.1, read as the reverse complement.
TTCCAGCAGGAGCAGGGCGCAGATGCCGCTCGCCCCGAAGGCGTACGTCTCCCAGGTGGTCAGGAAGGCGACGAAGCCGTCGTCGTCGAGGACGTGTACCGCGGACTTCATCAGCGCTGCGGTGAGCGCGTAACAGACGGCGGTGGCGGCGCCGAGGCAGCCGGCCCGGGCGCGGCCGGGCGGGAGCCGCAGCCCGGCCACGGCCAGGGCGGCCACGACGACCGCGCTCGCAGCCAGAGCCACCACCCAGCGCTCGGCCGGCACGTCCGTCCGGTTGCCCATGGGCGAGGCGGCCACGAGCGCGACCCCGAGCCCCGCCACCACCCCCGCCACGGCCAGCCACAGCGCCCGCGGCAGCCGCTGCCGGGACATCAGCGAGGCGATCAGCAGCGCGAGCGGCAGCTCCAGCACGAACAGCGGCTGTACGAGCGCCAGCGCGCCGGTGGCCAGCGCGAGAGCCTGCCCGGCCCCCGCCGCGATCACGGCCAGGATGCCGCCGATCCACAGCGGGCGCCGCAGCAGATCGAGGACCAGGCCGAGGCGGAAGCCGTCGCTCTGCGGCACGGTGAGCGCGGCGCGCCGCTGGAGCACGGTGGCGAGCGCGTTGCTGAACGCCGCGAACAGTGCGAAGAGGACCGGCAGGACGACGCCCATGCCCCGATCCTCACGGCGCCCGCCGCCCCTCCGTGCCACCACACCGGGCCACGGACGTCCTGCCCGGCGCATTCCCCCGTCCGGACCTGCCGGGCAGACCCAGGGGGTGCCTAGCCCCGCCCCGCGGCCCGCCGCAGGGCCAGTGCCGCGAGGGCCTCCGGGGCGCCGGCCTGGCCCCGGACCCCGGGGAAGGCGTTGATGTCCACGATCAGCGGTGTCCCGCCGCCGGTGTCGATGATGTCCACGCCGTAGACGTCCAGCGCGAACACCGCGCCCACCTCGCGCACCAGACCGGCCCAGCCGGACGGCAGTTCCGCCAGGGGCAGGGGACGGGTGGGGCCGCGGCCACCGGGGGAGAGCTCGGACCGGCGCAGGGCCGAGAAGACCTGGTCCCCTATGGCCCACAGCTTGTGGTCCCAGCCGCTGTTGGGCGCGTACTCCTGCACCACGACCGGCTCGTGCGGCCATTCCCTCGCCAGCTCCCGCAGGCGTGCGACGTCGTCGACGCGGGCGACGAGGTCGCCCCGGCGGCTGCGCCGGCTCTTGACCACCACGGGGGTGTCGAGCCGGGCCCCGGCCGCCCAGGCCCCGAGGGAGTCGTGCGTACGGGTCGCGGCGAAGGGCAGCCCGGCCCGCAGGGCGAGCTCGGCCATCTCCGTACGGTCCTGGCACAGCGCGGTGGCCGAGGCGGAGTTCACCACGGCCGCCCCCCGCCGTTCCAGATAGCGGGCGAGCCCCAGCGCGTGCGGTGTCCGCGACTTCAGCAGGTACACCTCGGCGAGCGGCAGCGGCACGTCCCCGAGGGTGAGCGGATCGAGGGCCTCGACCGCGTGTTCCGGGGCCAGCAAGGCCGTCGTGTCCGCCAGCAGCGGGTGCCCCGGATCCGGGGTGATCAGGCCGATCTTCACGCGCCGTCGCCCCCCACGGCCGAGACCTGCGCCGGGATCGACAGGGGCAGCGGGTACGGCTGCGCCATGGGCGCCGGCGGCTGCGCGGAACCGCCCGCCCGTGCCAGCTCCAGGACCGCCCGGGCCACCCGCGCGGCAGCGTCGGGCACTTGACGGAAGCTCGGGAAGTCGTTCACGTCGACGACCACCGGCCCGTCCGGGCCCAGCAGCACGTCCACCCCGTACAGGTCCAGCCCGTAGACCGCCCCCACCTGCGCGGCGATCGCCGCCACCTCGGCCGACAGCGGCACGCGGCGCTCCCGCACCGAGGGGTCCGGGTGCAGCGGCGAGCACCGCTCGGTTGCGAACAGCTCCCCGCCGACCGCGTACACCTTGATGTCCGTCCCCGAGTTGGGCACGTACGGCTGGGCGATGAGCAGCCCCTCGCCCGCGAGCACGGGCAGCAGCGACTCCAGCCGCTCCGGCGAGGACACCAGGTGCACGGCCCGCCCGGAACTGCCGTCGGCGGGCTTGACGACGAGCGGGTACTCCGCCGCCGGGATCTCCCTGAGCAGCTCGGGGCGGGCCACGGCGTACGTCGGCGGCAGCGGGAGCCCCCGGCCGCGCCCGAGGGCGGCGGCCAGCGCCTTGTCCCGTACGCCGCGGATCGACCGGGCGTCGTTGACGGTGGTCGTCCCGGCCGCGGCGGCGGCTTCGAGCAGGGTCAGACCCGGGCCGCCGGACACCGTCTTGAGGACCCAGGCGTCGTGCGCGCCCGCGTCCACCACCTCGGTCATGCGCAGGAGCGAGCCGCCCGGCCGTACGACGTCCACGCTGTGCCCCCACGCCGTCAGCTGCCGGATCACCTCGTTCGGCATGCCGTCGTGGCGGTAGTGCTCCTCCACCAGGAAGCAGAGCCTCATGGACCTTCCCCATATTCCCCGGACGTCCGCCGATACCGTCCGGCGAGTCATGACGTCACAGGATGTCATGGACCGCAATGTGATGATCGGTCCGGCTGTGGGCTTCCTTGTTGCGCTGCCCGCTTCGGATCAGCGGGGGAGGGGCCGGGGCATGGATGACCGGTGGGACAGGGCTGCTGCACGGGCTCGTATGGAACACGATCGCACCGCGGGACGTGCTGATACGGCTGCTCGGCCTGGCTGGTCGGGGAACCGGGCGGCTCGTGGCAGGTGATCGACATCCTGCAGACCGGCCGGCTCACGGTGCCGGAAATCCCGGTGAATGATCGGACAATCGGCTGCTAGGTTGATCACGTGCCGAAGCTGAATCAGATCATCGCAGTGGAAAAGGGCGTCAAGTCCAAGTCCCTCCAGGAGCTCACCCAGGCTCACCACGACGTCCAGAAGCCCGCCCTGCTGGCCGGAATCTCCCGGACCTACCAGCCCAAGGACGAGGAGGGCGAGCAACTGCCGCCCGAGTCCACCCGGGTGCAGGTCAAGGCCGAGGACGTACTGCGGGCGACGGCGGGGACCCTGACGCGGCTGTTCGACGTGACGGCCACCAAGGACTGGGCCAACCGCACCGCGGCCGCCGATGTCGTCGTGGACGGGACGGTCCTGCTGGCGCAGGTGCCCGTGCCGTACCTGCTCTTCCTGGAGAAGCAGCTCACCGACATGCACACCTTCGTCCGGAAGCTGCCGGTGCTGGACGCCTCCGAATCCTGGAACCTGGACCCGTCCACGGACTCCTGGAAGACGGACCCGGTGCGCACCATCCGTACCAAGAAGGTGCCGCGCAACCACGTGAAGGCCGAGGCCACCGAGAAGCACCCGGCGCAGGTCGAGGTGTACTACGAGGACGTTCCGGTCGGGTACTGGACGACCGTGAAGTTCTCCGGTGCGCTGCCCGCCCGCCGGGTCAACGAGCTGCTCGACCGCGTGGAAAAGCTCCAGCAGGCCGTCAAGTTCGCCCGCGAGGAGGCCAACAGCGCCGAGGTCACCGACCAGCGGGTCGGCGACGCGGTGTTCGGCTACTTGTTCAAGTAGCCCCTAAGACTCCCTCTGTATGTCTGCAGGGGGTGCGCGAGAGCGCAAGCTGAAACTGATGTTGAAGCTGAACGAGGGTGTCAGTTGGGGGTTCGAATCCCTCCCCCGGCATTACGAGCCGGGGTGGCCCAAGCTGGTAGAGGCGGCCCTTCAATCTCAGATTATCGCTCCAGTCTCAGTATTCGCCGCCGAACACCGGATCGACCGAGCGTGGACGATCATCGATGGATAGGGGTTCAAGTCCCTTCTGCGCCTCTCCTCGTGGCGCGGTAGTTCAAAGGTAGAACACGTCGATCTCAGAATGATCCGCGACTCTTAAACGTGCCGGTGTGCGCAATTGGGTGGCACACAGGAGCCCGGGAGCTGGATATGCTCCCGGGCTCCGTCACGTTCCCGTCCCGACCGGTCCGTCCCGACCGGTCCGGTCCGGTCCGACCGGACCGGACCGGGGGCGGGACGGTCAGACCGGTACGGACACGAACGTCCGGCCCGACTCGTTCTCGACCAGGATCGCCTTCACGTCCGCCGGGTCCACGGCCGCCGAACCGTCCAGCGACGCGCCCTTGGCCTCGCCGTTCTCCTGGCTGCCCGTGACCCAGCCGGCGGCGGTGGTGCGCGTCCCGTTCCTGGAGACCACGACCAGCCGGCACCGCTCGCCCGGCGGCACTCCCGTGACCGCCGCGTGCACCCGCACCCACTTGGTGGCGGGCGTCATCTGTACGGTCATCCGCGCACCCGTGGCCTTGTCGGTCGCGGAGAGCACCTTGGTCCCGGCGGGCGGCGGGGAAGGGTTCGCCGTGGCCGTCGGGGACGGCGGCACAGGCAGCGCGACGGCGTCCGAATCACCCGTACCCAGCTGGGTACCGGCCCAGAACACGGCGGCCAGCGAGGCCGCCACCGCCAGTCCCGCGAACCCCGCCCGCCGGCGCGCATCCCCGGCCCGCTCACCGCGCATCTGCCGCAGGGTGCGCTGGAGCAGCAGGTCACCGCCATGCGGCGGTCCGTCGAGGAACGCCTCGTCGGGCACCTCGCCCAGAGCCGCCTCCATCTCGCGCAACGCGGCCACCTCCTCCCGGCACTGCACGCATCCGCTCGTGTGTTCCTCGACCCGGCGGATCTCCTCGGCGTCCAGGACACCGAGTACGTAGGGGCCGAGCAGTTCCTCCTCGTGCCTCTGCCGGTTCATGCCACCACCTCACGCAGTCCGGCGGGCTGCTGGGGCGGCCTGCCCGATCGCTTTCCTTCTCTGGAACCGATGTCCCTGAATCCGTCGCTCTTGAAGACGTCGCGCAGCGCCTTGAGGGCGTAGTGCGAACGAGATTTGACCGTACCCGCCGGGATGCCGAGGCTGTCGGCCGCCTCCGCGACGCTGAGCTGTCGGTAGTACAACTCCTTCAGGACGTCGCGGTGTTCCGGCGACAGCTGATCGAGGGCCCCCAGGACCGTCATGCTGTCCACCACGGAATCGGCGTGGTCCGCCTCCACCGGGGGAGCGGACGAGGCTCCCGAGACCTCGGGCGGCCGGGCGGCCTTGGCCCGGTAGCGGTCGGTGATGATGTTGCGGGCCACCGTGAGCAGCCAGCCGCGCACCGAGCCCTTTCCGTTGACCAGCACCTCGGAGTGGCGCCAGGCCCGGATCAGCGTCTCCTGTACGACATCCTCGGCGGCGGCACGGTCTCCGGTCAGCCGGGTGGCGTACGCGAGCAGGGCGTGACCGTGCTCCTCGTACACCGACTTGATCAGTGCCTCATCGGTCGAGCCCCGCCGAGTGCGGGGCCACAGTGGTCCGGCCATCTCACCCTCTCCGTCTTCCTCGCATATGTGGTGCGGTCGGAACACGCCACCAGGGCGGATTCGGTTCACGTGACCTGCGTCACTCAGGTCCGGCAGTCGCGGCCCGCGTTGATGCAGTCGACGATCGCGGCCATCTGCCGGTCGGTCATCGCGTTCACGAACATCGCGTGATCGGTCTTCGGGCTGTGCCGCTGCTCGGGGAAGGAGTCGAGGGCCACGTTCAGCCCCGGGGGGATCTCGTAGGCGAGCAAGACGCGCAGTTCCGGCACCGGGAAGGTGTCCTTCGGGCAGACACCGTTCGCGGCGGTGAAGAGCAGGTGCGAACGGTGCGTGACGCCGACGGTGTCGAGGCCGTTCCAGCAGCTCGGGAAGACCAGGGTGCGGGTGACGCGCTCGCCCGCGGGGCAGCGCGGGTACCGGGTGGTGGCCCGGTCCGGGGAGCCCGAACACCCCCAGCGGGCCCGGACGTCGGCCTCGCTGTCCGCCGTGTACGCGACGGCGTCGCCGGTCATCGCGCGCAGGAAGCGCGGCATCGCCACCACCTTGCTCACGGGGTTGCCGCGGAACTCCACCAGGACCGAGGTCTCCGGCACGATCTCGCCGACGTTCCCGTGCCCCGCCGAGTCCTCGTGCGGGCGCGTGCCCGGGCGGTCGGGGCGGCGCAGGACGGGCCAGTAGTACGTGGACCGGTCGCCGCCCCTGCAGCTCGTGCCGGCCGCGGCCAGCGAGGTCTCCGTCGACAGCGCGTCGGTGGAGAGGTTCCCCACGTAGGCGTGCGTGTGATGGGCGCCGCCCAGCAGCCCGGGCGAGACCACGAGGTTGTCCTCGTTGTAGTGGCCCTCCTCGTTGCGGCCGCAATCCACCACCACCGAACCGGCGGATCCCTCGGACCCGGGGGCGGGAGCGGCTGCCGGGAGGGGCGGGACGTCACGTATGTCCACGTAGTCGGACGCGGCCGGCCTCCGCCCGTCCGCCGTCCCGGCGTGCGGACCGGCCGCCCGCGACGCCCCCAGTACCGCTGCGATCAGCCCGCCGCCCAGGACCAGGCAGACGGCGAGAGTGAGCAGCCGGTGTTCGTTCCCCATGCCGGTCACGGTTGCCGGTGGCGCCCCCGCCGTCAACTGGTCATCCGTATGACGGGCACGGCGCCGCGATTCGTACGTTCCGGTGTGGGCCGGCCGTACGCCCGGGGAGGTGAGGCCAAGGTTTCACCGTGCCGGATAGTCTGCCTCCATGGGTTCGGGCGAGGGGGAGGGGGCCGAGGACATGGGCGCGGATCTCGGGGGTGAGGGCTGGGGTGCCACGCGCTCCTGGGTGGAGAAGGAGCTGCCCGGGGCGGAACGCATCGAGCGGGCCGTGCGGCTGCGCGGCGGCTGGACCTCGGAGATGCGGCGCCTGGACCTGGGCGGCCCGGACGGTCGGCGCTCGCTCGTCCTGCGGTCCTTCGTCAAGCCCTTCTTCGTCCGGCACGCGGAGGGCCTGCTGACCCGCGAAGCGGCGATCCTGCGCCTGCTCGGTGACACGGACGTACCCGCGGCCACGCTGGTGGCGGTGGACGCGACCGCGCAGTACTGCGACCACCCCTCCCTGCTGATGTCCCTGCTGCCGGGAACGGTCCGCCTGGACGACCGGAACGCCGACGGCCGCGCCGAACTGCTGGCCCGCCAGCTGGTGCGTATCCATCAGCTGCCGACAGCCGCGCACCAGCGGCCCCGCACCTATCAGGCCTGGGCCTCCCCCGAACGCGTGACGCCGCCCGCGGCCACCGAGCGCCCCGGGCTCTGGCAGCGCGCCGTCGACGTCATCCGCCGGGATCCGCCGGATTACCGAGGCCGCTTCCTGCACCGGGACTTCCATCCCGGGAACGTCCTCTTCACGGGTGCGGACGCGGATCTCCGGATCAGTGGCGTCGTCGACTGGGTGGAGACCTCCTGGGGGCCCGCCGACCTGGACGTGGCGCACTGCTCGACGGCCCTCGCCCTGCTGCACGGGGTTCCCGCGGGGATGAGCTTCGCGGACCGCTATGCCGGCGCGGGAGGAACCCTGGCCGAGGACCGCGGCGCCCACCTGTACTGGCGCCTCCTGGACGCGCTGGGCTTCGCTCCGGACGCGGAGAAGGTCGGCGTCCCCTGGCGTGAGCTGGGCCGCGCCGATCTGACGGCCCGTGTCCTGACCCAGAGACTGGAGGGCTACCTCCACGCCCTCTTCGAGAGGTATGCCTGAATCCTCACCGCCCGACCGGACTACCTGCCGGGAAGATGCCTGATTCCGGCACATGTCCGGCCTCCGTGGCTACGATCGGCCGATGATGACCTCCGTGACGCTCGGAGCCGCCGCCACACCGACCGCTTCCGCTCTCGTCATCCGGCCCTGGTGCGTCCACCAGGTGGACGACCTCGCGTCCTGCCGTGTCGCGGCCAAGTGCGGCTACACGTACGACAGGACGCTGGCGTCCGCGCCCCCGCCTACCCCCTCGACGGCCATCTGCACGTGCGTCGCGCAGCAGCCTGACACGTCGCCGGCGGGGCCGAGGTTGTCCGTGGGGCTGCTTGTCCGGCCGTGCGGCGACCGCTCACAGTGGGGCGTATGACATCAGAGCTGACACCCGCCGAGCTCCTGCACGCATTCGCCCGCACCCGCGCCTCGCTCGACGGCGCCGAGGTCACCTACTGGTGGACCGGGGACGTCCACTCCTGGGCCCCCGGCGAGCCCTACCGGCGACTCTTCGGCTTCGAAGGGCTCAACGTCGCACGCCTCGTGGCGGACGAGGAGCTCGGCGGCTACCAGCTCCTGTCCAGGGAGGCCGCGTTCTACCTCGACCCCGGGACCCGGGAGATCCTGGAGACCTGGCAGGACAAGCCCGTCGTCCACGTCTGGAACGATCCGGCCGACCAGAAGTGGCGGCCCTTCCCGGTCCCCCTGACGGAACTGGGCGACCAGGTCTGCTTCAGCCTGGAGATCCCGCTGGCCTACCCCTCGCCCCTGCCGGTCGCGCAGTACCCCGCCCACTCGGCCGACGACACCTACCGCGCCCTGGAGCTCTTCCAGTTCTTCGCGCCCGCGACCGCCCTGACCACCGACGCGGTGAGCGTCCCCGCCACGATGTCCTGGACCCGGATGTCCCCGTGGCTGCCCTGGATGGAACAGGGGCAGCGCCCCGGCGGCCTCACCTTCCACTGCCGCGGCCGCAAGCTGGACTCGTACGGGCAGGTCCCGGAGCGCACCCGCGCGTACGTCGCCGAGCACCACCCCGAATTCGCCCACGCGCCGGAGAAGTGGAGCGAGCCGAACGAGACCAGCTGGACGTACTTCCGCAGGCTTTTCCCGCCGCGGTAGCGACGGTTCCGTTCCCGCTCCCGGTTCCGCGCAGCCATCGCGCGGACGGCGAACATGCCTGGTCAGCGCCCCTGCCGAGGGACCCCTGGGGGGAGCCGCAGGGGGCGGACAAGGGTTTTCCCCGTATCGAGTTCATCCCCGTGTTGCCTACTGTCTGCCCACCGGCGATCTTCCCCTGACCCTACGGCACACACGCCAACCCCACATGGCGTGAAGGCCGCACCGGTCGGGGGGAGAGCCGGGACCGCCGTTGCCCGGCCCCGCCGTTGCGGCTCGGGCGACGTGGCGCGCGGCGGAGGCCGGGGCGAGCTCGACCAACTCGCTCCCGGTCCCGCGGCCGCCGGAACCTCCCACACTGCACTGACCGGCCGCTCCGGCATGCCCGGAAACGGCCCTCGAAGGGGAACACGTGCACGCTTCAAGACGTCGGCTCATATCCGTGGTGGCCATGTCCGTCACCCTGCTCGCCGGCTCCGCCACCGCCACCGCCTCGGTGGCCGCGGCCGTCGAGAACCCCGGCGCGGCACCGGCGGCCACGGTCGCCCCGACCGCGCCGGTCGAGAACCTCATCGTCGGATACAAGTCCTCGGCCACCGAGGCCAGCTCGAACAGCGCGGCGGCCGACGACGCCGCCGCCAAGGGCAAGAAGGCCGGCAAGAAGGCGAAGTTCGACCGCCGCCTCGGCACCGGAGCCGCACTCGTCAACCTCGGCGGAACCGTCGCCCCGGCGGCCGCGGCCGACGTGATCGCCCAGTTCCGCGCCGACCCGGACGTCGCCTACGTGGAGCCGGACACCCGCGCCTACGCCATGGCCGTCACCCCGAACGACACCGAGTACGCCAAGCAGTGGGACCTCTTCGAGCCCACCGCCGGCATGAACGTCCCCGGTGCCTGGGACAAGACCACGGGCTCCGGCGTCACCGTGGCCGTGATCGACACCGGCTACGTCGCCCACTCGGACGTCGCCCCGAACATCGTCGCCGGCTACGACTTCATCTCCACCGCCTCCGAGGCCCGCGACGGCAACGGCCGTGACAGCAACCCGGCCGACGAGGGCGACTGGAACGCCACCGACGGCGAGTGCGGCACCGGCTCCAAGGCCAGCACCTCCTCCTGGCACGGCACCCACGTCGCAGGCACCATCGCCGCGGCCACCAACAACTCCAAGGGTGTCGCCGGCATCGCCTACGGCGCGAAGATCCAGCCCGTCCGCGTGCTCGGCAAGTGCGGCGGTGCCACCTCGGACATCGTCGACGCCATCACCTGGGCGTCCGGCGGCTCCGTCGCGGGCGTCCCGGCCAACGCCACCCCGGCCAAGGTCATCAACATGAGCCTCGGTGGCTCGGGCACCTGCGGCACCAGCTACCAGAACGCCATCAACGCCGCCGTCGCCCGCGGTACGACCGTCGTCGTCGCCGCCGGCAACAGCAACGCCAACGCGTCCGGCTTCTCGCCCGCCAGCTGCAACAACGTGATCAACGTGGCGTCGACCAACCGCGCCGGCGACCGCTCGTACTACTCGAACTACGGCTCGATCATCGACATCGCCGCCCCGGGCGGTGAGACCCGCCGCGCCACCGACACGCCCGGCACCGTCACCACCCCCGAGAACGCGATCCTCTCCACCCTGAACGCCGGCACCACCACCCCCGGTGCCGAGATCTACAAGCCCTACCAGGGCACCAGCATGGCCGCCCCGCACATCGCGGGCCTGGCCGCCCTGCTGAAGTCGGCGAACACCTCGCTGACCCCGGCCCAGATCGAGTCGGCGATCAAGACCAACGCCCGCCCGCTGGCCGGTACCTGCACCGGTGGCTGCGGCGCCGGCCTCGCCGACGCGGCCGCGACCGTCGCCGCCGTGACCTCGACCCCGCCCACCTCGGGCTTCGAGAACACCACGGACTTCGCCATCGGCGACAACACGACCGTGGAGAGCCCGATCACCGTCAGCGGTGTCACCGGCAACGCCCCGGCCACCCTCAAGGTGGGCGTGAACATCGTCCACAGCTACATCGGTGACCTCAAGGTCGACCTCGTCGCCCCCGACGGCAGCGTCTACAACCTGCACAACCGCTCCGGCGGCAGCACGGCCAACATCAACCAGGTCTACACCGTGAACGCCTCCTCCGAGGTCGCGAACGGCACCTGGAAGCTGCGGGTCAACGACAACGCCGGCGGCGACACCGGCAAGATCGACTCCTGGAACCTGACCTTCTGATCTGATCAGGAGCCAACTCGGCCTGACGGTCCGATAGTACGGACCAAAGCACGCCCGCGGACCTGCTGATACACCTCGTATCGGCAGGTCCGACGGGTTTTCCCGGCACGAGACTGATTTCTGCGTCACAATCCGTGTCCGCCCGCCACTCGACCTCGTATTGTCGCCTCTCACAGGAAGGGCACCGGAGCTGGGACCGAGAGGCTGGTGGCTGTGCGTGGTGGCGGCGACGGGGCACGCTGACACAAGTGTCGGACACGGAGAACTGATCAAGGCGGTCGACCGCGCGCTGACCACGCACGGCCGGGCGCTCCTGACCGGACCGGCTGGCGCGGGCAAGACCGAGGTGGTGCGCGCCGTCGCGGCCGCGGCCGAATCGCGCCGCGAGACCGTGCTGCGCCTCGCCCCCGAGGCCGCCGACCAATGGATACCCGAGGCGTCCGCCGCCGCCCTCCTCGCCTCCGTACCCGCCGGCGCCCTGGAACAGCTCTCCGGCCCCCAGCGCACCGCCATCGCCCTCCTGCGCCGCGAGGCCGACGCCCCCCGGGCCGGCCGCGACCACATCGCCCTGCGCCTCGCCGTGGTCGAGGTGCTGCGGAGGCTCGCCGACCGCGACCCCGTCCTGCTCGTCCTCGACAACGCCCAGTGGCTCGACGCCGAGAGCACCGACCTGCTCCGCTTCGCCCTGCGCCTCACCCCGCCCCGCGTACGGGTCCTGGTCGCCGAATGCGTCCAGGGCGGGGTCCCGGTGGGCGAACCCCTCTGTGGCCCCGGCGTCCCCGCCATCCGGGTGCCCCCGCTGGGCGCCGACGAGGTCGCCGAACTCCTCGTCCGCCACGGCCTCCCGGCCCGCCTCGCCGGCCGGATCCACCAGGCCAGCGGCGGCAACCCGCGCCTCGCCCTCGCCCTCGGCCACTCCCTCGCCGAAGCCGCCGAGGCCCGCGACAGCAGCGCCCACCACGCCGACGCCCTGCCCGTCTCCGGACAGGCCCGGGAGGTGGCCCGCCGGCTCCTCGCCGCAGCCCCCGCCCAGGCCCGCCGGACCCTGCTGCTCGCCGCCCTCGCCACCCGCCCCACCATCTCCCTGCTGCGCCGCGCCGGCCGCCCCGACGCCGAGGCCGAGCTGGCCGAGGCGGAACGGGCCGCGCTGGTCAGGGTGGGCGAGGACGGCTCCGTGGAGTTCACCGCCGGCGCCCTGCCCACCGCGCTCGCCGCCGACGCCGGCTGGCCCGAACGCGCCGCCGGACACGCGGCCCTGGCTGCCGCCGTCGACGATCCCGTCCAGGCCGTACGCCACCGCGCGCTGGCCGTGGACACCCCGGACCAGTGGCTCGCCGAGGAGATCACCGAAGCCGCCGCGGCCTGCCGCCGCCGGGGCCAGCGCGCCCTCGCCGCCGAACTGGGCCTGCTCGCCGCCGAACGGACGCCGTCCTGGCTGGCCGGCGAGGAACTAGCCCGCCTGGTCGCGGCCGCCGAGGACGCCGGCTGGTCCGGCCGCGCCGACCTCGCCCGCCGCGCCACCGGGGCCGTCCTGGCCCGCGACGCCTCGCCCGCCGACCGCGTACGGGCCCGGCTCGCGGTGATCGACGCCGCCGGGCAGGCCCTGGGCGCCCTCGACGAGACCATCGCGTACGCCATGGACGAGGCCGCCGGGGACCCCTCGCTCCAGGCCGCCGTCCAGCTGCGGATCGCCTGGAAGCACAACCTCAGCGACGGCGACCCGGTCCGCTCCCGCGACGCCGCGGCCCGCGCCGGCGCGCTCGCCGCACTCGGCGGCGACCAGGTCGCCGAGGCCATGGCCCTGACCGTACGGGCCCGCATGGGCCGCATCCTCGGCGACCCGGGCGCCGAGGCGATCCTGGCCGAGGCCCTCGCCCTGCCCGCCCCCGAGGTGCCCCTCGGCATGCGCAACGCACCCCAGTACCTCGCCGTCCGGCACGCCCTCTTCGACGACGGCCTCGACGACGCCCGCCGCCAGCTGATGGTCCTGCTGCCCGCCGTCCAGCGCACCGGCTCCGCCGAGGACGTCTTCGAGGTCCTGCGCAGCCTCACCGAGGTCGAACTGCGCAGCGGCCGGTGCGAGGCCGCCTCCGCCCACGCCCGCCGGGCCCTGGAGCTCACGATCGACGCGGGCCTCTCGCCCGGCCCCGCCTGGTACGTCGCCGCGATGGCCGAGGCCATGGGCGGCAGCTTCGCCCGGGCCGCCGGCTACGCCCGGCGCGGCATCCAGGCCTCGCAGGAGGAGCACGACCAGGTCTTCCTCTCCCGCAGCCTGCACGCGCTCGGCCTCGTCGAACTCGCCACGGGAGAAGCGGCGAAGGCCGTCGCCACCCTGCGCCGTGTCGCCGAACTGGAGGCCGCCCAGCAGGTGGTGGACCCCTCGATCCTGCGCTGGCACGGGGAGCTCGCCGAGGCCCTGATCGCCGCCGACGCACCCGAGGAGGCGGCCCGGCTGCTGTCCTCCGTCCGCACGGTCGCCGTCGGCCTCGGCCGTACCGGGGTCGTCGCGGCGCTCGACCGGGCCCGCGGGCTGTGCCTGTCCGCCCAGGGCGACGCCGACGCGGCCGTACACCTGCTGGAGACCACCGCACAGCGCTTCGAGGCCCTGCGGCTGCCGCTGGAACGCGGCCGTACGCTGCTCGCCCTCGCCCGGGTGGAGCGCCGGCGACGCCGGCGCGCGCCGGCCCGCGCGGCGCTCCGGGCCGCGGCCGAGGTCTTCGACCGGGCCGGGGCCGCCCCCTGGACGGAGCTCGCCAGGGAACCGGCCCCCGGCGACGGCGCCGGTGCGCGGGTACCGGCGGCCGCGACCCTGACCGAGGCCGAGACCCGGCTCGCGCTGCTGGTCAGCCAGGGCGCCAGCAACCAGGAGGCGGCGGCGAAGCTGTTCCTCAGCGTCAAGACGGTGGAGGCCCGGCTGACCCGGATCTACCAGAAGCTCGACGTCCGCTCACGGGCCCAGCTGGCCACCGCGCTGCGCACGCGGTGACCGTCACAGCACTAGCAGCCGAGGTTGTTCCCGGGGGTCACCCCGAGCAGCTGCGTGAAGCTCTGGTACTTCGAGATGCGGCTCTGGACCTGGGCGGGGTTGCCGCCGTTGCACTCCAGGGAGCCGTTGATCGAGCGGATGGTCTCCCCGAAGCCCGCGCCGTTCACCATGGCGGCGTGGGCGGTCATGGTGCCCGGGCCGTTCTGGGTGTTCCAGTACCAGAGCGCCGTCTTCATGGCGACGGCCGGATCCTGCTCCACGAGGTACGGGTTGGCGAGCAGGTTGATGCCGAGGGCGTCACCGGCGGCCTTGTAGTTGAAGTTCCAGCTGAGCTGGATGGGCCCGCGGCCGTAGTAGGCGGCCTGCCCGGCGGGACAGCCGTACGGCTGTCCCGCGTCGCAGTAGTGGGGGTAGTTGGCGGTGTTCTGCTCCACGATGTGCACCAGTCCGCCCGTCTCGTGGGAGACGTTCGCGAGGAAGGCCGCGGCCTCGCGCCGCTTGGTGGTGTCGTCGCCGGTCTTGGCGAACCCGGGGTAGGCGGACAGCGCCGCGACCAGGCCGTTGTAGGTGTAGAAGGGGTTCCGGTTCGGGAACATCTGGTTGAACTGGGCCTCGGAGACCACGAATCCGGTGGGGGTGCCCGGATCCGGGTCCTGGCCCCCGCCACCGCAGGTGCCCTGGTCCGACCAGACGCCCCACTGGCCGGTGGTGCCGGGCGTCTCGCCCTGGGTCCACCACTTCGCCTGCCAGTTGTGGCCGCCGTACGAGGCGCTCATGCCGCCCGTGTAGACGGCGGAGGAGGTCCAGGCGCCGGCGCAGGGGGTCGCGGCGGCGGCGGGGGAGGAGGGGAGGGTGAGGGCGAGGCCGGCCGTGACGGCCGCGGCGGCGGTGAGTGCGAGGGCGCGGAGGCGAAGCGCACGTATCACGTAACTGCTCCTTCAGTGGGGGGACTTGCCGTGGGGGCAACGGTGCCCACTGAAGCGAAAATGGTCTGAACCTGTCAAGGTCTAGACCAAATGAAACGCGCCGGCACCACGCGTGACGCGTGACACCGGCGCGGTACCGAGCCGATCAGCTGCCTGCGGAGAGGTTTCCGGAGAGGATCGGGATGTTGCTGGCGATGTGCGAGAGGGCCTCGTCGCCCTTGGCCTGGGTGGAGTTCTCGGTGCACTGCTGGTTCTGCGGGCTGGCGAGAACGTTGATGTCCTGGACGCCGACGTTGGCGAGGACCGCGATCAGGGACTGGGCGTTGACCTTGGCCGGCAGGCCGATGCAGAGCTTGTTGAGCGAGCCCTGGACGGCGCCGAGCTGTGGGCTCATCTTGCCGTGGGTCTCCTGGTTGCCGTAGATCTGGGCCGAGCCGTTGCCGTTGACGGTGTTGACGCCGTTGTCGTTGCCGATCGCCATCGCCGGGGTGGCGACTGCGGCGCCCGCACCGAGCACGGCGGCGGTGGCGGCTGCGGTGGCCATGAACTTCTTGAACATGTGGGGATCCTTCTGTCGCACTGTCGCATGTGATGGCTGCCCTCGGCGGGACGTGCTGATCAACTGTCGACGGCGCTCAGGGTTATCCCCACTCACCCGAGTGGCCCAATGGCGGATCGAGCCACCCCCGGCCGCGGCGGCGGGGGCGAGCTCCTCGGGTCCGAGGGTCAGCCGGTCTTGCGGCGGACCTTCTTGTTCTTGCCACCGGGGCCGCTGCTGGCGCCCTGGACCTTCGCCCGGCTCTGGTGGGCCTGCTGGGACTGGGCGTTCGCGGCATTGCGGTCCAGAGCCTCGCGGAACTTGCGCTTGGCCGCGTCGGCCGGGGACTCGTCCTGCGGGGTGTCGGTTTCGTCAGCCATTTTGTCCTCCTGGGGTGATCAAGCGGTTTCAGTCTGTCAGGTGACGTCCCTGCTGACCAGCGAGTTCCCCTATGCTCCAAGGAGTGCTTGGGGAGGTCATAAGCTTTGATTATGAGGTCATAAAGAGACACCGGGTGCTGAGTTAGGTTTACCTTCGTTTAGGGTTCCCTTTGATCCACCTTGCCGTCGCTCGAAGGGAACCTCTGCCATGCCTCGCCCTCTGCGGGTAGCCATCGTCGGTGCCGGCCCGGCCGGTATCTACGCCGCCGACGCGCTGCTGAAGTCCGAGGCAGCCGTCGAGCCCGGTGTGTCCATCGACCTCTTCGAGCGGATGCCCGCGCCCTTCGGCCTGATCCGGTACGGCGTCGCCCCCGACCACCCCCGGATCAAGGGCATCATCACCGCCCTTCACCAGGTGCTCGACAAGCCGCAGGTGCGCCTCTTCGGAAACGTCGACTACCCGAACGACATCAGCCTCGACGAGCTGCAGTCCTTCTACGACGCCGTGATCTTCTCCACCGGTGCCACGGCCGACCGCGCGCTGACCATCCCGGGCGTCGAGCTGGACGGCTCCTACGGCGCCGCCGACTTCGTCTCCTGGTACGACGGCCACCCGGACGTCCCGCGCACCTGGCCGCTGGAGGCCGAGAAGGTCGCCGTGCTCGGCGTCGGCAACGTCGCCCTCGACGTCGCGCGCATCCTCGCCAAGACGGCCGACGAGCTGCTTGCGACCGAGATCCCCGCGAACGTCTACGACGGGCTCAAGGCGAACAAGGCCCTCGAGGTGCACGTCTTCGGCCGCCGCGGACCGGCCCAGGCCAAGTTCAGCCCCATGGAGCTCCGGGAGCTGGACCACTCGCCCAACATCGAGGTCATCGTCAACCCCGAGGACATCGACTACGACGAGGGCTCCATAGCCACGCGCCGCGCCAACAAGCAGGCCGACATGGTCGCCAAGACCCTGGAGAACTGGGCGATCCGCGACATCGGTGAGCGCCCGCACAAACTGTTCCTGCACTTCTTCGAGTCGCCCGCCGAGATCCTCGGCGAGGACGGCAAGGTCGTCGGGCTGCGCACCGAGCGCACCGAGCTGGACGGTACCGGCAACGTCAAGGGCACCGGCAACTTCACCGACTGGGACATCCAGTCCGTCTACCGGGCCGTGGGCTACCTCTCCGACGAGCTGCCCAAGCTGCCCTGGGACGTCGAGTCCGGCACAGTCCCGGACGAGGGCGGCCGCGTGATCGAGGCGGGCAGCCATCTGCGGTCGACGTACGTCACCGGATGGATCCGGCGCGGCCCGGTCGGCCTGATCGGCCACACCAAGGGCGACGCGAACGAGACCGTCGCGAACCTGCTCGCCGACCACGCGGAGGGCCGCCTGAGCGAGCCGGCCGCCCCGGCGCCGGAGGCCGTCGAGGCCTTCCTCGCCGAGCGCAGCGTCCGCTACACGACGTGGGAGGGCTGGTACAAGCTGGACGCCGCCGAGAAGGCTCTCGGCGAGCCCCAGGGGCGCGAGCGGGTGAAGATCGTCGAGCGCGAGGACATGCTCGAAGCGAGCGGAGCGTAACGCGAGAGGGCCGGGGCCCGGACGGGGTCCCGGCCCCTCGTACAGGCCCTTCAGGCGCCCCGTTCCCGCTCCAGCACGCCGCGTACGAAGGCGGCCTGCCCGGCGTGCTGCAGGTCGTCGCCCAGCACGCTGACCAGCCGCACCCCGAGGGTGACCGGCGGATCCCAGCGTTCGTCGACGACCCGGTCCAGGTCGGTGGCGGCGAGCCCGTGGACGAACCGCGCGGTCCGCTCGTGCACCGCGTCGAAGTACCCCAGCAGCAGCTCGCCCGAGTCCACCCGGACGGTGTAGACGTCCCGCGACGAGTGCCCGTACCCGGTCGCTCCGGCGGGCAGTGGGAGCGCGAACCGGTCCGACCAGCCCTCGGAGTCCCAGACCTGCTCGGTGCCGGCCGCGTCCGCGATGTGGTCGTCCTGGATCCGGGTCAGGTGCCAGATCAGCCAGGTGACCGAGTTCGCCGCCGGGTCCACGCGCGCGTTCAGCAGTTCCGGCGGGACCCCTTCCACGACCTCGTGCACGATCTCCCGGATGCGTCCGAAACTGTCGGCGATGACGTCCGTAGCCTTCATGCACCCACCATGCAAGGCCCGGGGGCCCGACCACCGCGAGCGACACGCGTAGGTCGGGCCGCCGGGCCGGTGGGTCGGGTGACGGGAGGGGCGACCGGTCAGCGGGTGACGTCGGCCTTCTCGGCCTTCTCGGCCTGCTCCGTCTTCCCGGTCGCCGCCGCGGGCTGCCCGGCGGCCGCCGCCACGGTGCCCTGCCCGCTCCGCAGACCGATCCAGCTGATCAACGCGACCAGCGCGAAGGCCACCGCACCGATCCCGAAGGTGAGGGTGAACCCGGACTCGGCGGGCAGCGGGGGGACCCCCGCCGGCAGGTGCTCGATGGTCTTGGAGGCCAGGATCGTGGTGACGACGGCGCTGCCGATCGCACTGCCCGTGGAGCGGGAGATCGAGTTGATGCCGTTGGCGATGCCGCTCTGGTGGTGCGGGACGCTGGACATGATCACGGCGGGCATGGCGGCGTAGCCGAAGCTGACGGCCGCACCGACGACGAGCCCGGCGCCGATCACCGAGAGGCTGTGCTGGTGGTCCAGGACCAGCCAGGCGAAGCCGGCCGCGCCGAGGGCCGCGGCCAGGGCCAGCGCCGTACGCGGACCTCGGTGGCGCACGATCTGGCCGCCCACGGGCGAGGCGAGCAGCGAGACGATGGCGCCGGGCAGCAGGAACTGCACGGAGGCCCGCAGGATGGACGCGTCGAAGCCGTAGCCGGTGAGGGCCTCGGGCATCTGGACGAGGTACGAGACGCCCAGGAAGTTCGCGAACATGCCGAAGCCGACGAGGACGCCGGCCAGGTTGGCCATGAGCACGGGGCGGTGGACGAACATCTTCATGTCGACGAGCGGCTCGCGGACCTTGCGCTCGACGAGCACCCAGACGGCTGCCATGACGGCGGCGCCGGCGAAGCTGCCCAGCGTACGGGCGGAGCCCCAGCCCCATTCGTGGCCCTGGGAGATCGGCAGCAGGAGCAGCAGCAGCGCGATGCCGAGGGTCAGCGCGCCGAGGAAGTCGGTGCGCCCGCCGGTCTTGTGGCGGGTCGCGGGGACGAGGAACACCACGGCGAGCAGGGCGAGGAGCGCGAAGCCGGTCGCCATCCAGAAGGCGTTGCGGTAGTCCGCGCCGGAGCCTGAGGTGAGCAGGCCGGTCGCGACGAGCGCGAGCCCGCTGCCGAACGCGAGCGTGCCGCTGACCAGGGCCATCGCGCCCGGCAGCTTCTGCGGCCGGACCTCTTCGCGCAGGACCGACAGGGCCAGCGGGAAGATCGCGGTGGCGGCTCCCTGGAGCACCCGGCCCAGGATCAGCAGCGGCAGAGAGGACGCCAGTGCGGCGATGACGGAGCCGGCGACCATGACGCCGAGCACGGCGACCAGGGTGGGCTTCTTGCCGTGCTGGTCACCGAACCGGCCCAGCAGCGGGGTGAAGACCGCGGCTGACAGCAGGGTGGCGGTGGTCACCCAGCTCACGTTGGCCGTGGTGGTGCCGAGGTCCTCACGGATGAGGCCGAGGATCGGGACCGGCAGGGTCTGCATCATCGACACGACCATGGCGGCCAGGCTCAGGGCGAAGACGATGACCGTCTCGTTCCGGTGCCCGGGGGCCGGGGTGGCGGGGGAGGGGGTGCTCATGGCTGGGGTGAACCTTCTTCGTGTTTCGGAGCTGAAGAGCTTCGGAACGCAGATGTTTGACCTTCTCAAGTAACTCGACCGACGGTAGACGTCGATAGTTAAGGTGGTCAAGTAAACAATTGATAATGTGAAGCATCCTGAGTACGCTCCAGGTATGAGCGACACCGCCACGCAGACCCCCACCAAGCTCCAGCTGCTGGAGCTGCTCGCCGCGATCGGCACCGCCCAATGGCGCGAGTTCGCGGCCGCCGCGGCCCAGCACGGCCTGACCTCGACCCAGGCCCGGGTCCTCGCCCAGCTCGACGGCCCCGTGCCCATGCGCGGCCTCGCCACCCTGCTGGTGTGCGACGCCTCCAACGTCACCGGCATCGTCGACCGGCTGGAGGCCCGCGAGCTGGTGCGCCGGGAGCCGGACCCCGCCGACCGCCGCGTCAAGAACGTCGTCGCGACGGACGCGGGCCGCGACGTCATCCGCCGCGTGCGCGAGGAGATGCAGGCCATGCACGGCGCGCTGGACACCCTCGACGAGGCCGAGAGCGCGACGCTCTACGCCCTGCTGGGCCGCCTGCGCCCCTCGATGGAGAAGGGCGCCTGAAGTAGCCTCGGCCCCATGAGTACTTTGCAGACGATCAACGACGTGTCCGTGC
Organism: Streptomyces sp. NPDC040545; assembly: GCF_055595065.1. Taxonomy (NCBI): domain Bacteria; kingdom Bacillati; phylum Actinomycetota; class Actinomycetes; order Kitasatosporales; family Streptomycetaceae; genus Streptomyces; species Streptomyces sp. NPDC040545. The sequence continues at coordinate 78,595 of NZ_JBVIWA010000006.1, read as the reverse complement.
TGATGTGTGAGGCGGAGGGCGAGGTCATCGCCGGTGAACGCGAGGCACTCGACTGCATCGGCGACGCCGGCTACCGGGGTGCCCGGTGGGTCGTCATCCCCGCCGGGCGGTTCGACGACGCGTTCTTCCGGCTGAGCACCCGCGTCGCCGGCGCGATCATCCAGAAGTTCGTCCAGTACCGGGTCGGGATCGTCGTCCTGGGCGACATCTCGCGCCACACGGAGGCCAGTCCGGCGCTGCGCGACTTCGTCCGCGAGTGCAACCGCGGGACGCAGACGTGGTTTCTCGCCGATGTCGCGGAGCTGGGCGAGCGGCTGGCCGGTCCGGCGGCGTGAGCGGAGCCGGCGCGCTGTGCGTCCTGCGGGCGGCCGACCGGACCGCCACCGTCTGGAAGAACGGCGGGGGAGTCACCCGGGAGATCGCGGCCTGGCCCGAAGGCGCGGGCATGGACGGCTTCGGCTGGCGGGTGAGCCTGGCCGAGGTCGCCGCCGACGGGCCGTTCTCGGCCTTCCCCGGCATCGGGCGCACCCTGACCCTCGCCGAGGGCGCGGGCATGGACCTCACCGTGGGGGGCGTACGCCGGCTCGTGGACGAGCGGTTCGCGCCACAGGACTTCCCCGGGGACGAGCCGACCGACTGCCGGCTGCTCTCCGGCCCCGTCGTGAACTTCAACGTGATGTACCGCCGCGACGCGGTGGAGGCGCGGACCGCCGTCGTGCGGGGCGCGCTCGACCTCGCGGTCCCGCCGGGCGGGACGCTGCTGGTGGCCGCGCTGGAGGGACCGGCGGTACTCGAACGGGCCGGTGACCGCGCGGAGCTGCTCCCGTACGACGCGGCCCTGCTGACCGGACCGCTCGACTGCCGGGTCCGTACGGCCGGGCGCGCGGCCGTCGTACGGTTCGCCCCGGCCCCGGCCGCGGACCAGCTCTAGCGGATGCCGTTGCGGGTGCCCAGCTTGATCCACTTCGCGGTGCTGGGCACGCCCTTCGCGTCGAGCAGGAAGAGCATGTAGTACCCGGGCGGGGCGTCGGCCGCGCCCGGCGGCGTGCGGAGCCCGATCGTGGAGCCGTGGACGCCGGTGATCCGCAGGTCCAGGTGGCGCTGGCTGGTGTTGACCGAGTGGGTGACGGTGGTCGGTGCCAGCAGCACGGCGCGCCTGACGTCCTTGGCCGTCGAGCTCGTGACCTGGAAGGCCGTGTCGTGGCCGAGGTCGCCCGCCGGGGCCCGGTCGAGCGCCGGCCGGGCGCCCCGGTGCAGGTAGGCGGGCTCGTAGAGCTCGATGCTGCCGTCCATCCCGTCCTTGATGTCGGGATCGTTGGCGATCTGCTGGAGCTCGTCCCCGGTGACCATCATCCGGCCGTCCGGCAGGACCAGGGCGTTGGAGTGGTAGCCGCGGGGCAGCCGCTGGGCCGGACCCAGCTTCCAGTGGCCGCGCGCGTCGCGCAGTTCGATCTGCCGGTACTTCAGGTCGGCTTTCGGGTTGAAGGGCCCGTTGCCGTAGTTCCGGGTGTCCAGGGCGCCGTTCACCGTGATCAGGGTCCCGTCGGGCAGGATCAGGGTCCCGTCCTGGGTGCGGCCGAAGGCCCTCGGCTCCTCGATGCTCCAGCGGCCGCCGGACAGCCGGTACGTGAGCGGGTCGCGCGGGTCGCCGCCGAGCACCAGCACCGAGTCCGGGCCCCGGAAGCCGGCCGGCAGCGGCACCGCCGAACCGTAGCCCCGGAAGTCGGCGGGCCGCCGGGGCAGGTCGGTGCGGGTGTCCTTGACCGGGTCGAACAGCCACTGCTGGTCGGCGTCGCGGCCGAGCCCGTAGATCTTCCCGTCGCGCAGCGAGAAGAGGTGCGGATAGTCGTTGCGGAAGGGGGCCTGTGACCGGAGCCGCTCCGCGGGCACGTTCGCCGGGATGTCGTACGAACGCCAGGGCACGGGCCGCCCGAGCGCGGGGAAGCGCTCCACCACCGGAGTGGGTGTGCCCGTACCGCGCTCGGACTGGCCGGACATGATGATCTGCCGGCCGTCCGGCCCGGTCACCACCGAGGGGTACCAGCGGCCCACGGCCATGTCGCGGTTGCGGAACCACTTTTCGGTCCACGGGTCGAACACGAAGGACAGCTTGGCGCCGCTGCCGCCCTTCCCGCCGACGTTGCCGCCGAACACCCCCACCATGCCGTTGGGGAGGTAGGAGTGACCGGCGCAGAAGAACGGCGCCGGGCGCGGGGCGTAGGCGCCGTCGGGCATCAGCACCACCGGGGGCGGCACGTTCTTGAAGGCCTTGGCTCCGGTCCCCCGGGCGGGGTCCCAGAGGTAGGCGCGGCCCGCGTTGGTCCGGCCGACGGTGTTGGTGGGTCCGGTCTCCTTGGTGGGATCGGCTTCCACGCGTTCGAAGGAGAAGAGCAGCACCTTGCCCGTCGGCAGCTGGGCCACGTGGACGCCGAAGTCGGGGGAGGGGAAGAACCGGGTGAACCGGCCGAACCGGGCTGCGTCGAACTTCGCGTTGCCCTTGCGCTGGGACTCCTCCAGCGAGGCGAGGCTCGACGTGCGCTTGGACTGCGGATAGCCCTGATTGCCCTTGGCCGCCTCGCGCAGCCGTGCGTGCGCGCGGGCGTGCTCCTCGCCGAGTACCGCGGCCTCGTCGCCGGTGTGGTGGGCCGCGGCGAAGGCCGGGGCGGGTCCCGCCAGGGCGACGGCCAGGGCGGTGGCGAGCGCCAGTACCGACAGGACGGCGGGGCGTGACCGCGGTGCGCGGGACGGGCGTCGCGCGCGGGAGGGGCGTGCTGCCCGGGACGGGCGTGCTGCGCGGGACATGGGACTCCTCACCGCAGGAGGGCCCGGCACCCGGCGCCCAGGCCGGCCCCAGAACCCGCTGATTGCCTGAAGGACCTCGCTGATATTAGGACGAATCGGAACGAGCGAACGGTGCGACTCGGTGCTCCGCGCCCGCCTGGGGCCATCCGGCCGAGGGGTTTGGGCAAATTTATCGTTTCTGCGGTGATGGGCTTCCGCCATCGAGGTGAGACCACGTGCCCGTCGGCCGGCCCGGAACGCCGCGGACCGCTATCCATGGCGATGTGATCAAGCCCCTCCGCACCGGATTCACCGCAGCCGCCATGACCGCGACGCTCGTCGCGCTCACCCCCGCCGCCGGGGCCTCGCCCTCGGCGACCTCGGCCCCCACCGACCAGGTCACCGTGGACGTCGCCACCGTGAACGGATCGGGCTGCCGTCCAGGCAGCGCCGCCGTCGCCGTGTCGCCGGACAACACGGCCTTCACCGTCACCTACAGCGAATACGTGGCCCAGGCCGGCGGCGGCGCTCCCGCCGTCGAGGGCCGCAAGAACTGTCTCCTCTCCCTCGACGTCCACGTCCCCCAGGGGTACACCTACGCCGTGGCCAAGGCCGACTACCGCGGCTTCGGCAGCCTCGCGCCGGGCGCGGTCGGCACGCAGAAGGCCAGCTACTACTTCCAGGGCATGAGCCAGACCGCGTACCGGACCCACAAGTTCAACGGCGAGCTCGACGACAACTGGCAGGCGACCGACACCACGGGCATCGAGGCCCTGGTCTTCGCGCCCTGCGGTGAGCAGCGCAACTTCAACATCAACACCGAGCTGCGGGCCGAAGTGGGCACCTCGGACCCGTCGCAGACCAGCTTCATGGCGCTCGACTCGACGGACGGCAGCATCAACAGCGTCTACCACTTCTCCTGGAAGCAGTGCCCGGTCCGGCGCTGATCCCGGGAGCGCCCGCTCCCCGTTCCCAGGGGTGTCCGCAGGGGCCCGCCGTCCGGTGGGCCCATGCGGCGTGTCCGGTGCCGGGTCAGGCCGACGCGCGCCGCACCAGTGCCGTGGCGGTGATGACCGGATCGGGTGCGGTCCGCCGCCCGTCCGGACCGCCGTTCAGGCGGTGCATCAGCAGCCGCGCCATCAGGCGGCCCATGCCCTCGATGTCCTGGCGTACGGTCGTCAGCGGCGGGTCGGCGCTCTCCGCCACCGGTTCGGCGTCGTCGAAGCCGACCAGCGCCACGTCCCCGGGCACCGTCCGGCCGCTCTCCCGCAGCACGCGCAGGGCGCCCGTCGCCATCAGGTCGTTCCCGGCGAAGACGGCGTCGATACCGGCGTCCCGGTCCAGCAGTTCCGCCATCGCGCGGGCCCCGCCCGCCGGGGTGAAGTCCCCTTCGGCGAACAGTTCCGGGCCGGCGGCCGCCAGCGCGTCCCGGTAGCCGCTCAGCCGGTCGGCCGCCGAGGTCTGGTCGAGCGGGCCGGCGATGTGCGCGATCCGCCTCCGGCCCTGCGCCAGCAGATAGCGCACGGCCTCCCGCGCGCCCCCGCGGTTGTCGGCGTCGACATAGACCACGCCCTCGCCCGCACTCTCGCCGTCCCCGGTCCCTGTGGTCCAGCCGGGCCGGCCACCGTAGACCGTGGGCATGCCGATGCGGCGGGTGATGGCGGGCAGCGGGTCGTCGGTGTGCAGGGAGAAGGCGAGGGCCCCGTCGACGTGACCGCCCGCCAGGTAGCGCTCGATCCGGTCGTAGTCGCCGCGGTCCTCGACCAGGAGCAGGACGAGCTGGGCGTCGTGCGCGGTCAGCTCCTTGGCGATGCCGCGGACCTGGCGCGAGAAGAAGGGGTCCGAGAAGATCCGGATCTCCGGCTCGGCGATGATCACCGCGACGGCCCCGGTGCGCCGGGTGACGAGCGTGCGGGCCGCGTGGTTGGGGACGTAGCCCAGCACGCGGATCGCCGTACGCACCCGGTCCACCAGATGGGCGCGGACCCCGTCGCCGCCGTTGACCACGCGGGACGCGGTGGCCCGGGACACCCCGGCGTGCGCCGCGACGGCCTCCAGGGTGGGGCGGCTGCCGGGACGCGGCTCGGTCACGGATGCTCCTCCACGGTGTCCACGGACGGTGGCCTCGACGGGCAGCGGGGTAACCGGTGATCCCCTCCGGTCGCTGCCCCGTAGGCGGGTTACGGCCGGGTGGCGGCCCGCTCCAGCAGGCCCCGCAGGACGCGCTGTTCCTCCGGGGCGAGGCCGGACAGCGGGGAGTCCACGGCGAGGAGCGCGAGGAGGCGCTCGCGCAGTGCGGTGCCCTCGGCGGTGAGGACGAGCTGCTTCGCGCGGCGGTCGGTGGGGTGCGGATGCCGCCCGATCAGGCTCTGCTTCTCCAGCTTGTCGACGACGAAGGTGGTGTTGGAGGGCTCGCAGCTCATGCGTTCGGCGAGCTCGCGCATGGTCATCGGGCCGCTCATCTCCCGCAGCGCCGCCGCCTGCGACGCGGTGAGGCCCAGGGTGGCGGCGCGCTCGCGTACGTGCTCGGCGATCCGCTGGGCCAGTCCGTTCACCAGGCCGCACAGCTGTCGCTCGGCGATGGCCTGCTGCTCCGGGGGCGTCGTCATACCACCACCCTAGCAAGTCCGTGAAGCCAACATATTTACAACTTGAATGATTCGAGCTTGATGCTTATGGTGGCGTCGTCGCCGCAGCGAACCGCGGCGGCCTGATGGCAACTCACAGGAGAGACCCCATGGCTGACGTGACGGTGGCTCAGGACGTACGACTGCGCCGTCCGGCGGGAATCCGCTCGATATGGCTGGGCGACACCAAGGTGTCGTACGTACCGGACGGTGACGTCCGGCTCCGGCCGCTCCGGCTGCTCCAGGACAGCACCGACGAGGTGTGGGCCGCGCATCCGGAATACCTGGACCCCGAGGGCCACCTGGTGGGGAGCGTCGGCGGACTGCTCGTGGAGCACGGCGGCCGCGCGCTGCTGATCGACGCGGGCTTCGGCCCGCAGACGTACGAGGCCCCGGAGGGCCCGCTCGCCACGATCCAGGGCGGCGCGCTCGTACGCAGTCTGGCCGCACTCGGCCGCAGCCCCGAGGACGTCGAGGCGGTGGCCTTCACCCACCTCCACGCCGACCACCTCGGGTGGGCCTGCCACCTTGCGCCCGGCGCGGACCGGCCGGTGTTCGCCCACGCCGAGTACCTGATATCCGAGCCCGAATGGGAGCGGCGCGACCTTCTGGAGGCCCAGGGCATGGCCGAGCAGGCCGCGGCCCTGGCACCGCGCGTACGCACGGTCACCGACGGTCAGGAGGTCTTCCCCGGCGTGCACGTCCGGATCACCCCCGGCCACACCGTCGGTCACGCCGAGTACGTCATCACCGGCGGCGGGCGCAGGCTGATCGCCTTCGGGGACGCCGTGCACTCGCCCCTCCAGATCGACCACCCCGAGTGGTCCTCGGGCTTCGACCACGACGGCGCCCTCACCGCCGGCCACCGCCACCGCCTCGTCGCCGAGCTGGCGGAGCCCGGCACCATCGGCTTCGGCGTCCACTTCGCCGACGTCGTCTTCGGACACGTCCGGCAGGACGGGGAGGGCCCGGCCTGGCGCCCCCTGGACGCGTGATCCGCAGGCCGGGCGGCGGTCAGAATTCGGGGACGAAGGGGAGGTAGTCCGTGTCGGGACCCGAGGGGATCACCGCATAACTGCTCTCGGGGAGTTCGTTCCACACGCCGTGCAGGTCTCCGAGCGGCTCGGACACCACGAGGCGGGTCTCGTCCGAGACCTCCCTCAGGTACGGCACCTCCGGGTGCAGATGCCGGACGGTCTCGGCCCGGGAACTGTAGAACAGCGTGCGGGACTTTCCCTGGCTGGAGTAGCGGAAGGCCCAGACGTGCACGCCGTCACTCACCGCCACCGTCATCTGGAGCGGTTCCGCTACGCCGTGCTCCTTGCCCAGCCGCTCCACGAACCCCGCCATCCTGGCCACCGCACCCGGGGCGTCCTGGTCGAGACCGAACGTGACCGCCAGGTAGAACATCACCTCGGAATCGGTGGATCCCTCGATGGACGGGAAGAGCGCGGGGTCGACGGCCATGCACAGATCGCGCTGCAGCCGGTGGAAGTCCGCGATCGCGCCGTTGTGCATCCACAGCCAGCGTCCGTGGCGGAACGGGTGACAGTTGGACTGCTGGACGGCCGACCCCGTCGAGGCCCGGACGTGCGCGAAGAACAGCGGCGAGCGGACGTGCGCGGCGAGCTCCTGCAGATTGCGGCTGCTCCACGCCGGGCCGACGTCCCGGAACACCGCCGGGGTGCCGTCGCCGTCCGCGCTGTACCAGCCGATGCCGAAACCGTCGCCATTGGTCGGTTCGGCGCCCATCTTGGCCCGGAGGCTCTGGTTGATCAGCGAGTGCTCAGGGCGGTAGAGCACGGTGTCGAGGAGCATGGGCGAACCCGAGTAGGCGAGCCAGCGACACATGCGCACCATCCCCTTCGCGACCTGCTCCGAGCCTAACCCCGCCGAGGTCGGGGTTCTCGCGGGACGGGCCGTCCGCGGGCGGCCGCGGGTCAGGAGAAGAGCCAGCGCGTCTGGCTGTAGCCGCCCTTGCCGAAACCGAAGGCGGTGCCCGGGCGGACCGAGAAGACCAAGGCCTCGCCCGCGTCGGGATTCACGAACACGCCGTCCCCCACCTCGAAATGCCACTCGGCGCCGTACTTCGCCTCCCAGGCGGCGGCGAGCCGGCGCAGCCTGCCGGGATCCGTGACCCGGGCCGCCACACCCTCCACGACCAGGTCGAATCCCTCGTGGAGGGTGTTGGTGCCGGTGGTGAGGACGACGTGTGCGTTGCCGCGGAGGTTCTTGGCCTTGCGCTCCTCGGGCCCGGTGCAGAAGTGCAGCGCGCCGTCCGCCCAGACACCGATCAGCGGGGTCACGTGCGGCCGCGCGTCGGGGCGCACGGTCGTCAGCCAGTACAGCTCGGCCGCGGCCAGCCGGGTGACGGCCTCCCGCCAGGGCACGGCCGTCGCCCGCGCGTCGCTGTACCGCGGGTCCAGCTCGGCGCGGGGTTCCTCGCGGGGTTCCTCGTCGGGCATGGCTGTCCTCCTGGTGCGGTCTGCGGTCTGCGGCTGCGGTCAGGCACCAGCCTGTCCCGCTGTGCCCCGGCCGTCCACCGGGGCCGCGCCCGGCGCCGTCCGCGCGGAGTCCCGCGGGGACGGCGCCGTCGCGTATCAATGGCCGAAGTCGAACCAGTTGACGTTCACGAAGTCGGCGGGCTGGCCGCTGGTGAAGGTCAGGTAGACGTCGTGCGTGCCCGTGACCGCCGTGATGTTCGCCGGCACCGTACGCCAGCTCTGCCAGCCGCCGGTGGACGCGACCGAGAAGCTCCCGACCGGAGCCGAGGCCGGGTTGTCGATCCGTACCTCGACCAGCCCGCTGACCCCGCCGGCCGCCCCGCTTGCCACGCGCCCGTAGAACTGCCCGGCCGGGGCGGAGCCGAAGTCGACCCCCCGGAACAGTGCCCAGTCGCCGTTGCCGATCGCCGCGAGGTTCTGGCCGCCGCCGCTGTCGGTGGTGCTCTCCTTGGCCGTGCCCGACTGGCCGTCGTAGGACTCGGCCTGGATCGGCGTGTACGCGTCGCGGTGCCCGGGCGGTGTCGTCGGCGGGGTGGTGGGCGGTGTCGTCGGGGGAGTGGTGGGCGGTGTGGTGCCGCCGGTGGACCGGAGGACGGACACGTAGTCGACGACCATCGCGTGTCCGGGCTGGGTGCCCGCGTCGGGGCCGCCGCCGAAGGCGTCCGGGAAGCCGCCGCCCATGGCGACGTTCAGGATGATGAAGTAGCCGTGGTTCGTGGCGTCGGTCCAGGTCTTCGCATCGACCTGATCGGCCCTCACCGTATGGAAGTTGAACCCGTCGACGTAGAAGCGCATCTCCTCGACCGCGGTCGAGCGGTCCCACTCGGCGGCGTACGTGTGGAAGCCCGCCTGGCAGCTGGCGCCAGGGCAGACGCGCTGGCCGCCGATCCCGGAGGTCTCGTTGCAGGGGCCGCCCGGACTCGTGCCGCAATGCACGGTCGCCCAGACGTTGTTGAGGCCCTGGACGTTCTCCAGGATGTCGATCTCGCCGATGCCGGGCCAGTTCCACCAGTTGCCCCGGTAGGGGGCGCCGAGCATCCAGAAGGCCGGCCAGTAGCCCTTGGCGGCCGGGCCCGTCACGTTCGGCATCTGGATCCGGGCCTCCGACCGGAGCTTGCCGCCCGCCGGGGGCTCGAAGTCGGCCCGCCGGGTCTCGACGCGGCCGGACGTCCAGTTGCCCGCGGCGTCCCGGCGCGGGGTGATGCGCAGGTTGCCGGTGCCGTCGAGGGAGACGTTGGAGGGGTCGGCGGTCATCGTCTCGATCTCGCCGGTACCGAAGTGGGCGGGTCCGCCGGGGTAGGAGGTGCCGGTGGTGTACTGCCAGTCGGCGGTGTTCACCCCGGACCCCGCGGGTCCGTCGAAGTCGTCGAGGAACACCCGGGACCAGCCCGCCGGTACGGGGGGAGCCGCGGCGTTCGCGGGCAGGACCGCGCCCGCGGCGGCTGCCGCGACCACGGCGATCGTGCTGAGCGCGGCTAAGACGGATCGCCGGACCGTCGGCCGCTTCCTGCCGGATATCTCGTGCATGGGTGCCCTCTCTGAAGCGCGCCGAGGCGCGGTGCGGGGGGAAGGGTCAGCGGGTCGGGCGGCTTGAGAGCGCTCTCAAGCCGCGCCGCTGGACACTGTCCTCCGCACCCTCACGGGCCGTCAAGAGATTGAGCTGGCAAAGCATTTGGGAGCAGGGTGAGTTCAATCAATGAACGCGAGGGTGCCGGCCTGGGTCCCGTACCGCCGCCGGTCGACGGCCGGCGGCGGGGCGCTCACCCGTACGGACCAACCCGCCGTACGTCACACCGGCGGACCGAGCACCTCCTCGGCGCCGGGCAGGTCATGGACGGAGGCCGCCGTCCCGGTCAGCGGCAGCAGGCCGGACAGCGGGCACGGCACGGGCATCTCGTGGTCGACCTCCCACTGCCCGACCGTGTTCCCGCCCGCGTGGTCCATGGTGCAGACGGCGTACAGGTTGCCGGCGCACCCCCGGCAGAGCAGGGGCCGGTGGCCGGTCACCACGGCCGGTCCGGAGTGCCGCGCACGGCACGCTCTTGTAGCGTCGGTCGCGACAGGATTCCAGGTGATCCCACCGGAGTCCGCAGGCCGGTTCGCTCACGCGGAACACGTCCCGCCGGCGCGCCGAGCCACCCGTGTGCCGCCCGCGCCGGAGCCGAGCCGGTCCGCCCCTCGCGAAGCGACCGGGCGCACGCGCAGCCCCCGTGAGAGAGGCCGTGCCGATGTCGAAGGATGTCCCGATAGCGAGCCTGCTGCGTGTGGAGAGGGGCGTCGCCGCCCCTGAGGAACTGGCCGCGATCGCGGTCGTCGTCGCGTGTTACGCCCAACGGACCTCCGGCGGCGGCGACACGGCCGGAGGTGCCGGGCCCGGCCGCCGGCGAACCGCCGTACCGGCCGTCGGCTGCTGGGCAGGTTGCTGGGCCTGCCGCTGAACCGCTTCCGCCGGCCGCACGCACGGCCGGCGGAAACGGGGACGAGGTGGTCACGCCCGGCGCAGCACCGTCGAGAGGACCTCGCGCAGCGTCGCCGGGGCATCGGCCACGGCTCCCTCCGAGCGCCAGGCCACGAACCCGTCCGGCCGTACGAGCACGGCGCCCTCGGCGCTCATCGCGTGCACCTCGGTCCAGTCGGAGCGCCCCTCCTGGACCAGGTCCGCACCCGGCCCGGAGCCGATGGTGTAGGCGTCCAGGCGCATCGACAGCTGCCCGGCCACCTGTTGCGCGGCCGCCTGCCACGGCGTCCCCGCACCGCTGAGCAGCACGAAGGAGCGCTCGTAGAGGTCCAGGGTGGAGATCCGCTCACCTGACCGGGTCACCCACAGGTGCGGGGCCCGGGTCCCGGTGTCGCCGACCAGCCGCAGGGTCTCCGGGATGACGGGCCGTCCGGCATCGCCGCCGACGAGCGCGCCCTTCGGGTAGCAGTAGCCCATGGCGGTGGTGAGGACCCCGCTGCCCGGCCCGCCGCCCATGGTGGGCGGCGGCGCGTACCCCGGGTGGCTGTGTTCCGCCGAACGGGCCGACGCCCGCTCGCTGGTGGCTCTGGCCACCGGCAGCCGCTCGTCCTCGTAGGTCTCGAGCAGTCCGATGCCGGCCGAGCCGTCCAGTACCGCGGCGATCTTCCACGCCAGGTTGTGCGCGTCCTGGATGCCCGTGTTGGAGCCGAACGCCCCCGTGGGGGACATCTCGTGGGCCGCGTCCCCGGCCAGGAACACCCGTCCGGACGAATACCGCTGCGCCACCCGTTCGGCCGCGTGCCACGGGGCCTTGCCGCCGATCTGCACGTCCAGGTCGGGTACGCCGATCGCGTCGCGGATCTGGTCCACGCACCGCTCGTCGGTGAAGTCCTCCAGCGTCTCGCCCTGCTCCGGGTGCCACGGGGCGTGGAAGACCCACTGGGTCTTGTTGTCGACGGGCAGCAGCGCCCCGTCCGCACCCGGGCGGATCAGGTAGCAGACGATGAAGCGCAGGTCGCCCAGCACCTCGACGAGCTTCTCCGAGCGGAACGTGACGCTCACGTTGTGGAACAGCTCGCCGTTACCCGTCTGGGGGATCCGCAGCTGTTCCCTGACGGGACTGCGCGGCCCGTCCGCGGCGATCAGGAAATCGGCGCGCACGGTGATGTGCTCGCCCGTCTCCCGGTCCTTCACCACGGCGTTCACCCCTGTGGCGTCCTGGTCGAAGCTCATCAGCTCGGTGGAGAACCGCACGTCCGCGCCCATCTCGCGGCTCTGTTCGGCCAGCACCGGCTCGATGTTGTTCTGGCTGCACAGACACCAGCCGGTCGGACTGAACCGGGCCAGCGCCCCGGCCGGATCGATCGACTTGACCAGCCAGTTGTGGTCGCCGTCGGTCAGCGACCTGGCCTGCAGAATGCCCTGATTTCCCTCCAGTACGGACGCCGCCCGGCGGATCGCGCGCTCCGCCCCTGCCGTGCGGAACAGCTCCATCGTCCGGGCGTTGATGCCACGGCCCCGCGGGTGTGCGGAGGTGCCGGAGTGCTTCTCGACGAGCAGGTGCCTCACTCCGTGGCGGCTCAGGAAAAGCGAGGTGGACAGGCCCACGAGGGAGCCGCCCACGACGAGAACCGGTACGCGAACATCGGCGTTGTCTTCCATCAGCTGCGGGCTCCTGTTTTCTGTGTGGGGGAGTGGACTCTTTATGCCCCCGATCCGGGATGAGGCCCAGTCGATTCGCCGGTTGTCACCCGCTTGATCCGGACATGTAGCGGTACGTCCCCACCCGGATGACGATGAGCGACAGCGGCTCCCCCTGAGACGCGCCGGCCTGCCGTTCCCCACCAGAGGCGGCCGCCGGCCCGGGCGGACGCCACCGGTGACGGACGAGGGGTCCGTATGCGATGGATCTCCACCCCCTCATGAAGGAGTGAGTAGATGACAACCACCCTGTCCGAACGGGTGTCGCAGTCAGCCTTCGACGGCTCCATGCTCCGGGTCGTCCTGCTGATGGACCTCCACGAGGGGACCCAGCAGCAGTTCTTCGAGGCGTACGAACAGCTCCGCCACGACATCGCGTCGGTTCCGGGCCACATCAGCGATCAGCTGTGCCAGTCCTTCGAGAATCCCTCCCAATGGCTCATCACCAGCGAGTGGGAAAGTGCCCCGCAGTACCTCGCATGGGTCAACAGCGAGCACCACGCCGAACAGGTGAAGCCGCTCGGCGCGTGCGCCCGTGCCATGCGCCCGCTCAAGTTCACCGTCCTGCGGGAGACCGGCCGCGGCTACGGCCAGGAGTCCCGCCCGGCCACGGCACGCCTGCAGAAGACCCCCCGGCTGGGCGCCGGCATCGTGCGCCACGCCCTCACCTTCACCGTCAAGCCGGGGAGCGAGAAGGACGTCGCGTCCATCCTCTCCAGCTACGCCTCCCCGGCGGCCCGGGTCGACGACCACACCCGCCTGTGCCGCACGTCCCTGTTCATGCACGGCAACCGGGTCGTACGGACGGTCGAGGTCCAGGGCGACCTGATGGCGGCCCTGCGGCACGTCTCCGAGCAGCCCGAGGTGCGCGCCGTCGAGGAGGCCATCAACCCCTACCTCGAACAGGACCGGAACCTGAACGACCCGGAGTCCGCGCGCATGTTCTTCATGCGGGCGGCGCTCCCGGCGGTACACCACATCGCCGCACCCGAGGCCGAGTCCGCAGAGGTCAAGCGGCACGCGCTCTTCTACCCGGCCAAGCCGGGCTGCGGCGCGGCGCTCGCCAAGTTCCTGGCCCGGCAGGACGAGGCGGCCGCACACCACCCGGCCAGCCCCGTTCGGAGCAGCAGCATCTTCCAGCGTGACGACATCGTCGTCCGGCTCATCGACGTCCGCGGCCCGCTCGACGCCGAGCCCGACACCACGTTCGGCGTCTCGGGACCGCGCAAGGCGGCGGTGCTCGACCGGCTGACGGCCCGGGCCGGCAGGCGGGTCCGCACCCCCGGCCACACCATGGACCTGATCACGGACCGCCGGGCACCCGCGGATTCCTGATCCTCCCCGGCCCCTGGCCCACCCCCCGTTCCACCCCCGATCCCGCCCCATCCGCACCAGGCTCTCCCCACACGCAGGAGGAACCCGCCATGACCCAACAGCGCCCACGCATCGTGGACCTCAGCGAGACGCCCCCCAACCGCCGGCGCGGCGGAGACCTGCGGGCGGTGCTCACCCCGACCTCGGTGGGTTCCACCAGCGGCTTCATGGGCCTGGCGATCATGGCTCCCGGGGAGTCGATCGCGGAGCACTACCACCCGTACTCCGAGGAGTTCGTGTACGTGGTCAGCGGCCGGCTGGAGGTCGACCTCGACGGCGAGGCCCACCCGCTGCGCACCGACCAGGGACTCCTGGTTCCGCTCAACACGCGCCACCGCTTCCGGAACGTGGGGGACACCGAGGCCCGCATGGTCTTCCACCTCGGCCCGCTGGCCCCGCGCCCCGAGCTCGGCCACGTGGACACCGAGCAGGCCCCGCACCCGGAGGGCACCGCGTGGGAGCAGCCCCCGGACCGTACCGGAGCGGTCTCGTGACCCGCCGGCGGGTGGCCGTCACCGGAGTCGGTGTCGTCGCGCCCGGCGGGATCGGCGTCCGCGACTTCTGGGACCTGCTCTCCAACGGCCGTACGGCGACCCGCGGGATCAGCCTCTTCGACCCGGCCGGGTTCCGCTCCCGGATAGCCGCCGAGGTCGACTTCGACCCCGCCGCGCACGGCCTCGAACCCGGCGAGGCGGACCGGGCCGACCGCTACATCCAGTTCGCCCTGGTGGCCGCCCGGGAGGCGGTGAAGGACGCGGGCCTCGACCTCACCACGGACGAGGCCTGGCGGACCGGAGTCTCCCTCGGCACGGCCGTCGGCGGCACCACCCGGCTGGAGCACGACTACGTGGCCGTCAGCCAGTCCGGATCCTGGTGGGACGTGGACCACAAGCGGGCCGGCCCGTTCCTGCACCGGGCGTTCACCCCCGCCACCCTCGCCTCCGCCGTCGCGGAGCAGACGGGTGCGCGGGGCCCGGTCCAGACGGTCTCCACCGGCTGCACCTCGGGACTCGACGCCATCGGGTACGCCGTCCACTCCATCGCCGAGGGCCGGATGGACGTCTGCATCGCGGGCGCCTCCGACTCACCCATATCGCCGATCACCGTGGCCTGCTTCGACGCCATCAAGGCGACCTCGCCGAACAACGACGACCCGGCCCACGCCTCCCGGCCGTTCGACGCCGACCGGGACGGGTTCGTCCTCGGCGAAGGCGGAGCCGTCCTCGTACTCGAAGAGCTGGAACACGCCCGCGCCCGCGGTGCGACCGTCTACTGCGAGATCGGCGGCTACGCCACCTTCGGCAACGCCCACCACATGACCGGGCTGACCGCCGAGGGCCTGGAGATGGCCCGGGCCATCGAAACCGCCCTCGCCGAGGCGGGCGTCGCCGCCGACGAGATCGACTACGTCAACGCCCACGGCTCCGGCACCAAGCAGAACGACCGCCACGAGACCGCGGCGGTCAAGCGGGTCCTGGGCGACCACGCCTACAAGACGCCGATGACCTCCATCAAATCCATGGTGGGGCACTCCCTCGGCGCGATCGGCGCCATCGAACTCGCGGCCTGCGTACTCGCCATGACCCACCAGGTGGTACCGCCGACGGCGAACTACGAGACGCCCGACCCCGAGTGCGACCTGGACTACGTACCCCGCGTCGCCCGCGGCCGCAAGCTGCGCAGCGTGCTCTCGGTGGGCAGCGGCTTCGGCGGATTCCAGTCCGCCGTGGTCATGACCCGGCCGAAGGAGGAGGTCTCGTGACCAGCCGTACGGTCATCACGGGCATCGGAGTCGTCGCGCCCAACGGCGTGGGCGCCGACGCCTTCTGGAAGGCGACCCAGTCCGGACTCAGCGTCCTGGACCGGGTCACCAGGGCGGGCTGCGAGCACCTCCCGCTGCGCGTCGCGGGCGAGGTCCGGGGCTTCGACCCCGGCGCCATGGTCGAGGACCGCTTCCTCGTCCAGACCGACCGCTTCACCCACCACGCGCTGGCCGCGGCCGATCTCGCTCTGGAGGACGCCCGGCTCGGCCGGGCCGACTACGAGGGCGACCCCTTCTCCGTGGGCGTCGTCACCGCCGCCGGATCCGGCGGCGGTGAGTTCGGCCAGCGCGAGCTCCAGCACCTCTGGGAGCAGGGGCCGCGCTTCGTGGGCCCGTACCAGTCGATCGCCTGGTTCTACGCGGCGAGCACCGGCCAGATCTCCATCCGGCGCGGGCTGAAGGGCCCTTGCGGGGTCGTGGCCAGTGACGAGGCGGGCGGGCTGGACGCCTTCGCGCACGCCGTCCGCGGGATCCGCCAGGGCAGCCGGGCCATGCTGGCCGGGGCGACGGAGGCACCGCTGGCGCCGTACTCCATCGTCTGCCAGCTGGAGTACGAGGGGCTGAGCACGGGGGAGGACCCCGAGCGCGCCTACCGGCCCTTCACCGACAAGGCCTGCGGATTCGTCCCCGCCGAGGGCGGCGCGATGTTCGTCGTCGAGGACGAGGACGAGGCCCGCCGCCGCGGCGCCACCGTACGGGCGGTCCTGGCCGGCCACGCCGCGACCTTCACCGGCACCCGGCGACGGGACACCGCGGGCGAGGGGCTGGCCCACGCCATCCGCGGCGCCCTGCGGGAAGCCGGCTGCGCGCCCGAGGAGATCGACGTGGTCTTCGCCGACGCCCTCGGGACCCCGGAGGCCGACGCGGCCGAGGCCGCCGCCATCGCCGACGCCCTCGGCGCGTACGGGCGGAAGGTGCCGGTCACGGCGCCCAAGTCCGGTACCGGCAGGGCGTACTGCGCGGCGCCCGCCCTCGACACCGCGGCTGCGGTCCTGGCCCTGGAGCACGGCATCGTCCCGCCGACCCCGAACGTCTACGACGTGTGCCACGACCTCGACGTGGTGACCGGCAGCGCCCGCACGGCGGAACTGCGCACCGCGCTGGTGCTCAGCCGCGGCCGGATGGGGTCGAACTCCGCGCTCGTCGTCCGCAAGGGCTCGTAGGAAGAAGGGAGAACCAAGATGTCCGACCGGCTGACCCTGGAGGAACTGGCGGCCCTCATGAAGAAGGCCGGCATCACCGTCGAACCCACCGAGCTGGCGAGCCGCCCGCACTCCGCGTTCGACGAGTACGGCCTCGATTCGCTGGGCCTGCTCGGGATCGTCGGCGAACTGGAGAACCGGCGGGGGCGGGCGCTGCCCACCCACGCCGACCGCTGCAAGACCCCCGGGGAATTCCTCGACCTCGTCAACCACAGTCTGATGACCGGAGCCTGACATGGCAGGACACACCGAGAACGAGATCACCGTCAACGCCCCCGTGGACCTCGTATGGGAGATGACCAACGATCTCCCCAGCTGGCCGCAGCTGTTCAGCGAGTACGCCTCCCTCGAAATCATCGAGGAGAAGGGCGACACCACCCGCTTCCGCCTGACCATGCACCCCGACGAGAACGGCAAGGTGTGGAGCTGGGTCTCGGAGCGGACCGTCGACCGCAAGGGCCTCACGGTCCGTGCCCGGCGCGTGGAGACCGGCCCGTTCGCACACATGGACATCCACTGGCAGTACTTCAAGGTGCCCGGTGGCACCCGGATGAAGTGGACCCAGGACTTCGCGATGAAGCCGGACGCCCCGGTCGACGACGCGTGGATGACCGACAACATCAACCGCAACTCCCCGATCCAGATGGCGCTCATCCGGGACAAGATCGAGAAGCGCCAGCGCGAGGGCCGTGCCCCCGCCGTCAGCCGAGTCTGAGACGAAAGGCAAGCACCCGGATGAACCAGACGCACCGCGCTCTCATCGTCGCCCGGATGGCGCCGGGATCGGCGCCCGACATCGCCGAGCTCTTCGCGGGCTCGGACGCGGGTGAACTCCCGCACCTGGTAGGGGTCACCCGCCGCAGCCTGTTCCAGTTCGGCGACGTCTACCTGCACCTGATCGAGTCGGACCGGCCGCCCGGCCCGGCCATCGCGAAGGTCACCGAGCACCCGGAGTTCCGGGACCTCAGCGACCGGCTGACCGCCTACATCAGCCCGCACAACCCGGACACCTGGCGCAGTCCGAAGGACGCCATGGCCCACGAGTTCTACCGGTGGGAGAACCCCGGCGCGAAGTGACCCGCGGCCCGGACGGGACCCGCACACCGAAGTGTGCGGGTCCCGCCGCGTGTGGCCGACCGCAAGAGAGCAGGAGGAGACGGCATGAACCCGACCGACACCGACCACTTCCCGGCGGATCCGGGCCGTCCGCACGACGGCGATCCGGCCCGTGCCTCCCTGCACGTGCTCGTCCTGTCCGGTTCCTCCCGCACCGGATCGGTCAACGCCCGCCTCGGCACCCTGGCCGCTGCCCTGGTGTCCCGGGCCGGCGCCACCGCGGAGGCCGCCACGCTCGGCGACTTCCCGATGCCCCCGTACGACGGCGACGCGGAGGCCGACGAGGGACTGCCCGAAGGAGCCCTGGACCTGCGCGCGCGGATCGACGCCGCGCAGGCGCTGATCATCGCCTCCCCCGAGTACAACGCCTCCGTACCGGGCGTGCTCAAGAACGCCATCGACTGGGTCTCGCGCTACCGCCCGCAGCCCTTCAAGGACAAGCAGACCCTCCTGGTGTCGGCCTCGCCCTCGATGGTCGGCGGCAACCGGGGGCTCTGGGCCCTGCGCGTACCGCTGGAACACCTCGGCGCGCGGGTCTACCCGGACATGTTCAGCCTGGCGGGCGCGCACCAGGCGTTCACCGAGGACGGCGCCCTCACCGACCCGGGCCTCGGCGAGCGCCTCACCAGTACGATCGGCTCCTTCCTCGACCTCGTCGAGGCCGACACCCGCTACCTGTGCCTGCAGCGCCGCTGGTACGAGTTCCTGGGCGACCGCACCGACGCCCCCGTGACCTCGCGCGCCCAGGACTGATCATCATCGGCCACAGGGGGTGAGCTATGTTGGAGCGCGAGTGACATGAGTTAGGGAGGCCCTCGAGTGTCATCGGGGCAGCAGGCACGCGCACAAGCGGCTGCGATCACACCAGGGGGACAGTCGTCCGAAGAGGTCCGTCCTCCGGCCGACCGGCTCCTCGCGCTCTTCGACGGACGCCGCCTGTCACCGGGCCAGCGCCGCATCGCCCAGTACCTGATCGACCACCTCACCGAGGCCGCGTTCCTCTCGATCACCGAACTGGCCGAGCGGGTGGGCGTGAGCCAGCCCTCCGTGACCCGCTTCGCCGCCTCCCTCGGCTTCAGCGGCTACCCCGCCCTGCGTGACGTGCTGCAGCCGATCGCGCTCAGCGCCGTCGCCGGTGCCGCGGACACCCGCGCGCAGATCCGCCGCAACGAGCTGCAGGAAGCCGTCGACGCCGAGATCGAGAACCTGGAGAACGTGCGCAGGCTGCTCGCCGACACCGACCAGGTGCTGGACATCGGCCGCGAGCTGGCCGCCTCCGTGCCCCTGACCATCCTGGGCCTGCGCATCTCGGTCTCGCTCGCGGAGTACTTCGCGTACGCGGCCCGGCGCATCCACCCCGACGTCCGCCTGGTGACCCGCGGCGGCAGCGTCGCCTTCGACGCGCTGCTGCAGTCCAGGGCGGCCGGCGGGACCTGGGTGCTCGCCTTCGCCATGCCGCGGCACGCCAAGGAGACCCTGGCCGCCGTCCGCGCCGCCCGCAGCACGGGGCTGCGTGTGGTCCTGATCACGGACCCCACCCTGGGGCCGCTGGTGGACGAGGCGGACGTGGCCCTGACGGCCGGGACCGGATCCCGGCTGGTTTTCGACTCGTACGCGGCGCCCGGGATGCTGTCCGCGGCTCTGTTGCAGGCGATGGCCGACGCGGACCCGGAGCGGACCCAGGCCCGTCTGGAGAGCTACGAGCACGTGGCCGACCAGCACGGCTTCTTCCTCTAGCCCGTTCCGGCCCGGTTCACCAGGTGATATTCAGTCCCCGGGGTGCATGAAATTTTTCATACTCTTGCTTACTCGACGGTATATATGTTTACTGACGACGGCGCTCCGGATCCACCAGATGCCAAGGAGGACCCCCATGTCCTCCCGAACGTACTCGCGGTACGACGAACCTCCTCAGGTCGCGACCGCGTGTCGGGTCCAGGCTTTCGGATCCCCGCAGAGCGCCCATGGCGGCCTCGGTCAACCCCTGGGCCGAGGCCGCCCCCCAGAACGTCTCGATCAGAGTTCGACACCACTCGGAAGTGACGAGAATGCCTCAGACGGCCACGTTTACCCTCAGCCCTGACTGGCCCATGCAGGTCAAGGCACCCGGTACGCACGACTGGGAGCGCACGGCCACACGCTGGCTGCGGGATCTGCTCCCGGCCCGCTACGGCGGCTACCTGACGCTCACCCGCCACCACGCCCTCCTGGCCCGGCACGTCCAGCTCCAGCTGCAGCACGAGATGCGCGCGGTGCGGGCGGCCCTGCAGACCAGCCGCGCCGAGCTGCCCACCATGGGCATCGCCGAGTCGGTCATCGAGAACTCGATCAGGATGTACGCCGTCGAGCTGGAGCAGCTGGGACGGCTCGCCCGCGGCGCGCGCCTCGTGTCCGACGCGCTCCTCGTCGGCACCCCCGCCCAGCGCAGGCGCTGAAACCGCGGCGCCTACACCGTCTGGGTCGGCTGCCAGGAGCGGAGCCGGGCGGCCACGTCGAAGACGGTGGCGCGCAGCATGCGGATGTCGGTGATGAGGTCGCGCCATTGCTCGTACGTGGCGTCCACCGCCTTGCCGGAGGCCTCGATGTACGCGACGGCGACCCCGTAGGCGAAGTACTCGTTGGAGTCGGGGAGCGGCCGGAGCAGCACGATCGCGTCGAGCAGGGCGGCCGCCCGCCAGAAGGCGTCGGGGTCGTCCACTTCCAGGCTGGGCGTGTTCACCCGGTGCCGGGCCACGGCGGCGACCAGGGCGGAGTGGTCGGCCACCGCCACGTCCTTGAACAGCGCCTCCTGCCGCTCCAGCAGCCAGCGGTGATCGATGTGCAGTTCCACGCCTTTGAGTATCCCCGCCCGGGGCCCGGCCGTGGGGCTTTTCCGGTCGGGCGGGGACGCACGCGGGATTACGGCTTGGGGAGCACGCAGCCGGGGCGGTTCAGGTCAATCTTGTTTCCGGGCGCTATGCAGGGGACGATGATGTACGTCTGCTGGGCGTAGTTGATGCCCTGGCGGACCGTCACGTTGCCGTTCTGGTCGACCTCGCACGGGTTGTTGTCCGTGCAGCGGGCGCCGTCCTCGTTGCCCGTGTTGTTGACGGCGACGACCTTGCCGGTCGCCGTGTCCACCACCGGTGACCCGGAGGTGCCGCCGATGGTGTTGCAGGCGGAGGTGTAGCGGACCGAGTCCTTCCAGGTCCAGGCGCCCTCCTTGAGGCGGTAGGCGAAGCCGTCCACGTTGCAGGTGTAGATCCGCTTCCAGTAGCCCGAGACCACCTTGATCGCCGAGCCCTGGGCCGGGCGTGCGCCGTCGAGCGTCAGCGCGGTGATGCCGTACTGGCTCTGGATCTGGGCGTAGGTCCGGGTCAGCTGGTAGACCGAGATGTCGGTGTCGGTCATAGTGGCGTACGCGATCTTGCTCGCGCGGAGCGTGCCGACCTTCGACCCGGCCGAGTTGAGCAGCGAGAACGAGCGGCTGGACGGGCGGTCCTTGATGACCTCGCCGGCCGCCGGGAAGCCCGACTCCAGGCAGTGCCCGTTGGAAAGCACCAGCGCGAGGTCGTCCGGCTGGGAGCCGGGCGCGCGGACGACGGATCCGGAACAGTTGCTGAGGGCCACGGTGCCCGCGAAGTTGACCGCGACGGCGGTGGCTTCGGAGGCGGCGGGCGGGGTGGTGGTGGGTGCGGTGGGCGCGGCCACGGCGGGGGTGACCGCCGCTCCCAGCAGGAGCAGGGAGAGTAAGGCGCCGGTGAGAGGCTTGTTCATGTGGGGGTTCCCCTCTGATGACAATGCGACCGAAGATCCTCCGGTTGTCATGTGCATTGTTGGGATCCCGGCCGCAAGTCGCAAGACCGCGTGGCGAGTTGACGCGGGTGCCGGGGGAGGGGTCCCGGACGGCCCCGAGTGCACCGATAACGGTCCGCGCACGGGTGTTCCGCACCGGTGGCTTTGCCTCCTACGGTCGGTGCAGCACAGTTCCGGACCAGGAGGCAACGTGAAGCGCGAGATCGACATCGACCAGCTGGTGACGGCGATGAAGGCGGTCGACGAGGCGGGGCGGCTCTTCGAGGAGGCGCGCGCCGTGTACGAGGCGCGCGGCCTCAAGAGGATCAGCGACGACTTCAAGGTGGCGGGCGGCTCGGTCCAGACGCTCCAGGGCGCCGAGGAGATGGCCCTCGGGGCCCGCAAGTACCTCGCCGAGCTCGCACTGATCGCCGGCTACGCGGCCGCCGGCCTCGAGGAGCGTGCGGGAGAGAGACCGGAGACCGCCCGGGGCGGCTTCCCCGGCATCTCGGGCGGCGGTGCCCGCATGGGCCGCCCGCTGCTCGGTCCGACGCTGGAGGGACTGCGGCTGCTGCTGGCCGTCGACTTCTTCGAGCCCGCCTTCAAGACCGCGATCGAGGAAGTCGTACGGGCCGAGAAGGCCACCTACCCCGACCCCGCCACGTTCCGCATCCCCACGCGCGCCGGCCGTGCCGCCCCGGCCGGCCGCACTCCCTGAGGTGCCGGGCCGGGCCGGCGGGGCGAGGCTGGGGGTATGCATCACGCACCCGTCGTCGTACACCGGATCTTCCCGTCGGGGGGCCGGCAGGTGACCCTGCGGACCTCGAACGGAGAGGAGTCCCTGGGCCTGGCCCACTCGGACGAGGACGTCATCGAGTTCCTGCGCCGGGCCGGCATGCCGGACCCCGACGACGTGGTCCTCGGCGGCGCCGAGCTGCTGGACTGGGAGTGGGACACCCCCCACGTGTACGAGGCCGACCCGCCGACCGACGACCTCCCCTGAAGGTCGTCGCAGGCCGGAACGGAGTCCGACCTGCGGTGCCCCACCCTGCCGGGGGCGAGCCGGTGCGGCGCGGAGCGGTCCCACCCGGACTCATCGCCATGAACCGGCCCCGGCGGGGACTGGGGGTTGATCCCCGGTGTCGGTGGGTGGTGGCAGGATGCGCCGTATGACCTCAGCCACCGCAGCCGACTACGGCTGGATACGTTCCTCGTCCCTGTTCGCCTACGGACTGGAGGGCGGGTACACGCTGACGCTGGTGCGGGGGCTGTCGCCCGCGGAGCTGCTCGCAGTGGCGGGAGCCGAGCCACGAGAGACGTGTGACGGGTTCCACGAACTGATCCATGAGCACACGGAGATCCTGTCCGGGTACGAGAACTGGCCCGAGTCCTTTCTCGTGGGAGCGTTCACGGTGCCCGGTGAGGGAGGGGACTGGACCCTCGTCCTGGAGTTCGGCGGCGATCTGGGAACACGGCCGGCCCTCATGGAAGCCCTCTCCGCCGGGACGCGGGCCGTCTCTCATTCGAGCAACGGGGGGAAGCCCATGGACTTCTTCCACTGGTACGAGGACGGGGAACTGCGGACCACCTTCGAGTGGCCGGCGGACCGGACCGGCAGCACCCCCGATGAGCTGAACGCCCTGATGAGGGAGGTCGGGCTCAACCCGACGGGTGACGAAGACCCCGACGTCGACAGGAAGGCCGCGGTGCTCGCGCTGACCGAGCGACTCACCGGCGTACGGGTGACCGAGAAACTGCTGGCGGATGCCGAGTACCGGACGGGCGAGGTACCGGAGGAACCCGCCGAGGAGTGGTAGAGCCGCACCGTCGAGCATCGCGGACGGTCAGTCCGTGCCGGCATCCGTCCGGCCGGCGGGACGCGTCCGGAGCCAGTACGAGCGCGCCGCGACGGTCAGGGCGATGCCGTAGACGGCGAAGGCGGCCATCCCGATCCAGCCGACCAGCAGCGCGTCGCCCGAGGAGTGGAAGTCGCCGCTCCGCAGCGTCACCACGCCGGTCGTGGCCAGGATCAGGTATCCGACCCCCAGAACGCCGTACGGGGCGAGCGTGGCAGCGCCGAGCAGAGCCGGGGTGAGGGGGAGCCAGCGCGGCACCCGCCGGCCGCGCAGGAACGGCGTCCAGCGCGGGAAGACCTGCCCCCACGGGCGGATCAGGCCCCACAGCAGGAAAACGCCGAGCGCGGCCAGCAGCGCGGTGGGGTCCAGGCCCCAGGACTCCAGCGTGAGGAAGATCCCCGAGGCACCGTTGCGCTCCGAGACCGCGAGCATCTCCGCACCGGTGATCCCCGCGAACGTCCCGCCGGACGCCCAGACCAGCTTCATCGCCGCGTACGGGACGAAGGCCAGCGTCCCTGCCCAGGCGGCGAGTCGCAGACCCTGCGGTGCGGCGGACGGCGCTCGTACGGCAGGACCGGCAGGACCGGCAGGCAGGCGGTCGGACCGGGCCGTCGCCGCGAGCAGGACCGCCCCGGCCGCCGCGAGGGCCTTGTTCGCAGCGGAGGCCGGGCTGTCCAACCCCTGACCGAGCATCAGCGTGATCACATCCATCAGCAGGCTGAACGCGGTGATCCCTGCCAGCCCGCACAGCACCCGGAGCACCATCCGCAACGGTGGCAGCAGCCCGTACCGCACCACCGCTCCACCGGCCGACGCCCCCAGCGCACCCAGCGCCCCGACCGCCCAACCCAGCCAGGGGACCCCTGAGCCACCGCCGTGGTAGGGCAAGGGAGTCCCGCTCAGCGCGCAGGCCAGGCCGAAGCCGGCGTAGAGCACCCCCCACACCGTCGCCCAGGCCACCCAGCGCGGCCATGGCCGCCACCAGGCGCTCCGGGGCGCCTTCATCGTCCGTTCGACACCGGTCATGTTCCGAACCTCGCACCGAACAGGGCGGGGTGGCGTCGACCGGCGGAACGATCTCGCTCCCCCGGCCGGGGGAGCGGCCTCCGAGACCGAGGTATGAGCTACGGGGGTGGTTCCCCGATCGCGGGGCGTACGAGCCGATGCGGACCAGGGCCCGTCGTGCGGCCGGGGTGACGGCCCCAATGCCCCACCGGCGCGACGCACCGTCAGCTGTGGTGCACCGCCTCCAGGACGGCGAGATCCTCCTCCGACA
This sequence comes from Streptomyces sp. NPDC040545, assembly GCF_055595065.1. NCBI lineage: Bacteria > Bacillati > Actinomycetota > Actinomycetes > Kitasatosporales > Streptomycetaceae > Streptomyces > Streptomyces sp. NPDC040545. Next base: position 54,104 of record NZ_JBVIWA010000006.1, on the reverse strand, counting down.
GGCGCAGGGACCCGGCGGCCACGTTCGCGTCCAGGTGGTCCGGGTCGCCCGTGCCGGGGATGGCCAGTACGTGCGGTCCCCGCCGGAGCGTCCACGCCAGCCGTACCTGCGCCGGGCTCGCGCCGTGCGCCCGGGCGACGGCGCGCACCTCCTCGCGCTCGGCTCCGCTCGCGCCCGCCTGCCGACCGGTCCCCGCGATGGAGTAGAAGGGGACGAACGCGATGCCCTGCTCACCGCAGGTGCGCACGAACCCGTCGTGCTCGGGCCGCACCCCGATCCCGTACATGTTCTGCACGCAGACCACCGGCGCGATGGCCCGGGCCTCGGCGAGGTGCTCGGGGGTGACGTTGGAGATGCCGAGGTGGCGGATGAGGCCCGCGTCGCGGAGCTCGGCCAGCGCGCCGAAGCGCTCGGCGATGGAATCGGTCCCGACGATGCGCAGGTTCACCACGTCGAGGTGGTCGCGGCCGAGCTGGCGCAGGTTCTCCTCGACCTGGCCGCGCAGCAGCTCCGGGGTGGCGTGTTCGCGCCAGGCGCCGGACGGGTCCCGGCCCGGACCGACCTTGGTGGTGATGACGAGGTCCTCCGGGTAGGGGGCCAGCGCCGTGTTGATCAGCTCGTTGGCGGAGCGCAGCGGCGAGAAGTAGAACGCGGCGGTGTCGATGTGGTTCACCCCGAGCTCGACCGCCCGGCGCAGCACGGCGATCGCCTGGCCGCGGTCCCGGGGTGCGGCGTCGTCGGCGAACGCCTCGCCGGTCTGCGTCAGGCGCATCGCGCCGAATCCGATCCGGTTGATCTTCAGGTCGCCGAGGTTCCAGGTGCCTGCGGCGTCCGCCGTCATCGTCTGTGAGGTCATGCCCGGATGATCGCCACCCGGTAGGCTGCCAGGCCATTCATTAAGGCATGACTGAATCCTTGGAGTGGCCGTGCTGGCGGAACTGGCGTTCTCCGTGAGCGATCTCGCGCAGATGCGGTTCGCCGTCTCGCCGATGTGGGAGGTCGGGCCCAGCTACCGGTTGCTGGCTTCCGGGGCCACCTCCGCCGTACACCGGCCCTGGACCGGGCAGGTGGGGCCGCGCCTGGCGGCCGCCGGCCTGGACCGGGGCTGGCTGGCCGAACTGGTCCCGCCCTCGGGGTACGTACCCGACTTCCTCAACCCGGCGCCCACCGGTCCGGCTCCCTCCCTGGCGGAGGAACTGGCCAGGATCCAGGCCACACCCGCCTCCCGGGTCCGCCAGGAGCTCGACCGCCTGCGACAGGAACAGGGACGCCTCGGCCCGCGCACGCGGACCTTGTACGCCGACCCGCAGGCCCGCCTGGTCCGGGTCGCGGAAGAGATCGGGACCTACTGGGAGCTGGCCCTGGCGCCGTATTGGGCACGGATCCGCGCGGTGCTCGACGCCGATGTCTTCCACCGGGCCCGGCAGGCCGCCGAGCACGGCGCGGGCCGCCTCTTCAACGACCTCCATCCCTCGGTGAGCTGGGGTGACAACGCGCTCCGGCTGTCCCGCCGGCATCGGCCCCTGTCCCGCGGAACGGCGGGTGCCGGGCTGCTGCTGATCCCCTCGGTCTTCATCGAACCGGTCCCCTTCACCCGGGTGACGCCCCCGGAACCGCCGCAACTCGCCTATCCGGCGCGCGGCACCGGCTCCCTGTGGGAACCCCGGCCCGCCGGCCGGACCGAGGCCCTGGCCGCCGTGCTCGGCCGCTCCCGCACCCGGCTGCTGAGCGAACTGGAAACCCCGGCCTCCACCAGCGAACTGGCCCGCCGTACGGGGCTCTCGGCCGCCGGAGTGTCCCAGTACCTGACCGCGCTGCGCGCAGCGGGCCTGGTCAGTGCCCACCGGGCCGGCCGCTCCGTGCTCTACGCCCGCACCGCCGTCGCCGAGGCCCTCCTCGTTGCCTACACTCCAGGCGTGGAACGGGGACGATCACAGGGAGGGGCACCATGAGCGGGCGCCGGTGGAGCCTGGCGGAGCGCATCGTGGTGGACGCCGCCCCCGAGGACGTCCACCGGGTGGTGTCCGACCTGCGGAACATGGGCCGTTGGAGTCCGGAATGCCGCCGCGTCTGGGTGCTGCGGCCGCCGGCCCGCCCCGGCAGCCGCTTCGTCGGGCTCAACCGGAGAGGGCCGTTCGTCTGGTTTACGGTGGGCCGGATCACAGCCCTGCGCGCGCCGGCGCAGGCGCCGGACGGAACCGGTGAGTTCACCTTCGACATCGGCATCTTCGGGCTGCCGATCGCGCGTTGGGGCTACCGGTTCGAACCGGAGGGCGAGCGCACGCGCGTCACGGAGACCTGGCAGGACCTGCGCACCGGCCGGGGCTCCCGCCTGACCACGCTGCTCGGCGCGGTGTTCGCCGGCACCGGCCCGGACCGGCGCATCGCGGTCAACCGCGCCGGGATGCGCACGACCCTGGACCGTCTTGCGGCGGCCTTCGGCCCGGTCACGCAGCACCGTCCTTGAGGGACCGGCCGAACTGTTCGTCCAGGACGGACAGCCGCCGCCCGTACTCGTCCTCGTCGATCTCCCCGGCGGCGAAGCGCCGCCCCAGGATTGCGATCGGCGACCGCTCACCGTACGCCGCCGTCCCGCGGCGCCCGTGCCGCACGGTGCGGCGCAGCCCGGTGACGACACCGACGACGACCGCCGCCCAGACCAGCGGAAGGAAGAGGATCCACGGGCCGGGCCCGTCGTAGGCGAGGGTGGTGAAGGGGCCCATCTCGGTTCATCTCCTCGGAAGCACGGGCGTTTCTTCTCATCCCGAGACTCTTCGGAAAGCTCCCTCCGCTCGTCGTACGGCCGGCTGCACCCCGGGTACTTCTACGGGAGTACCCGGGGTGCAGCCGTGCGAGCCGGGACGCGTGGGACAGCAGAGGGCGATGCGCACATTCCACGCAATCCCCCGTTCCCCGTACGCCGCCACGCACGCTCGGTAGCGTCGGGATCACAAGCAGTCCGGTGTCCGCAAGCACTGAGCACCGGGCGGAGTCCGTAGAAGGCAAGGGAGCGAATACCGATGGCGAACGTTGAGGTCTCTTTGAAGGAGACGATGACGTCGATCGAGGGTGCGATGGGAGCCGCGTTGGTGGACTACACCAGCGGTATGGCGCTGGGGACCCTCGGCGGTGGGAAGGATCTTGACCTCACGGTCGCCGCCGCGGGCAACACGGACGTGATCCGGGCGAAGGTGCGCACCATGGAGATGCTGGGCCTCAAGGACGAGATCGAGGACGTCCTGATCACCCTCGGCGGCCAGTACCACCTGATCCGGCTGCTCAAGGGCCGGGGTCACGGCGGGCTGTTCCTGTACGTCGTGCTGGACAAGACCCAGTCCAACCTGGCCATGGCCCGTCACCAGCTCAAGCGCATCGAGGCCGCTCTGGAGCTCTGAGTCCTGCAATCTCGCGCCCACGCATGCCCACGAGTTGAAGAATTCTTCAATCCGGCACATCTGAAACAGGTAATCCCCGGGCGTGCGTGGGCCCGTCCGTACGAATGTATGGGTGGTCGGCCGACTGGAAGCCCCGCGCCCCCAAGCAAGGTTTGAAGCAACAGCAGGAGCACTCATGGGAATGCAGGTCCCCCTCTACCAGGCGAAGGCCGAGTTCTTCCGCATGCTCGGACACCCCGTCCGCATCCGCGTCCTGGAACTCCTGCAGAACGGCCCCGTCCCCGTACGCGACCTGCTCGCCGCGATCGACGTCGAGGCTTCGAACCTCTCCCAGCAGTTGGCGGTCCTGCGCCGGTCCGGCATCGTCGTTTCCATCCGCGACGGAGCGACCGTCAGCTACGCCCTCGCCGGCGGCGACGTGGCCGACCTCCTGCGCGCGGCGCGCCGCATCCTGACCGAGCTCCTGACGGGTCAGAGCGAACTCCTCGCGGAACTGAAGCAGTTGGGGCCGCAGCCGGACCGCACGGACAAGGTCATCGGCCGCTGACGCCGACCGGCGCGGCCTGACCGCGCACCCCGACCCCGGGCCCCCTACCCGGTCGCCGCACCGCTTGGTACCCTCCGCGCGCGCACCGGGGGACGCTGAACCAGGGGGAAGAATGGCCGAGTTGCTCACCAGCGAGGATCCGGAACGGATCGCCGGGTACTGGCTCGCCGCCCGCCTCGGCGCGGGTGGCCAGGGGACGGTGTACGAGGGCTACGACGAGGCCGGGCAGCGCGTCGCCGTCAAGGTGCTGCGCCCGGAGCTCGTGGCCCGCCCAGAGATCGCGGGCCGGTTCGCCAAGGAGGTGCTCGCCGCGCAGCGGGTGGAGTCCTTCTGCACCGCACGGATCCTGGAGAGCGGAACCGACGGCGAACGACCCTTCATCGTCAGCGAGTTCGTTCCCGGCCGGGATCTGCGCAAAGCCGTCCGAGACTCGGGCCCGCTGACCGGCGACGCGCTGGTGCGGCTGGCGACGGGGGCCGCCACCGCCCTGGCCGCCATCCACCGCGCGGGTGTCGTCCACCGAGACCTCAAACCCGACAACATCCTCCTCGGCCCCGACGGCCCCCGCGTCATCGACTTCGGCATCGCCCGCACCGCGGACATGTCGCTGACCGATACCGGACATCTGATGGGCACACCGGGCTACATGGCCCCCGAGGTGCTCACCGGGCGCCGCGCCGACGGCGCCGCCGACGTCTTCGCCTGGGGAGCGGTGATGCTGTTCGCGGCCACCGGACGCGATCCCTTCCGCGGCGAGAACATCGGCGAGGTCGTCGTACGGGTCACCGAACACCACCCGGACCTCACCCCCTTGCCGCCCGCGCTGCGCGAACTGGTCGGTGAGGCCCTGGCCAAGGCCCCGGCGGACCGCCCCACCGCCACCGGGCTCCTGCTCAGGATGCTGGGCGGCCCGGCCGACGCGGCCGACGCGGCCGACGCGGCGCTGCTCGCCGCCGGGCGGGACAACGCCGGGCGCCTGCGCGACGCCACCGCCGACGCGGCCGAGCCGGCCCTCGGCGCCGCCGCGGAGACGGTGTACCAGCGCCTGTCTGAACCGGTCCGGCAGGCCGTACGAGAGATCACGCTCCGCCTGATCGTCCCCGGCGCCGCCGCCGACGGCTCCCAAGACACCCTCCGCACCGCCGCCACCGCGGAATGGCTCGACGGCCGCCCGTACGAGGAACGCGGGGCGCTGCGTGACGCGTTCGACTCCCTCGCCGTCGCCCGGCTCCTCGTCCTGGAGGACGACACCGCGCGCCTCGCCTCCCTCGGCCTGCTGCGCGCCTGGCCGCGGTTGCGCGACTGGGTGGACCGCGACCGCGAAGCGCTGCTCCTGCTGCGCTGGCTCACCGCGGCCGCCGGGCACTGGGACGGGCAGGGGCGGCGGGCCGAGGACCTCCCGGCCGGCGACGCCCCGGAGGCGGCACGCGCCTGCGTCGCCGGGGCGCCCGGCTGGCACCGCGCGAGCCGGCTGGAGGGCGCGTTCCTGGAGGCGTGCCGCCAGGCGGCCGCAGCACGCCGGAGGCGTACCCGGCGGCTGCGCGCGGGAGCGGCGGCCCTGCTGTCCCTCGCGCTCGTGGCGGGCCTGGTCGCCTGGCAGCAGAAGAGCGTCAGCGACGAACGGGCCCGCCAGGCGTCCGCCCGTACGATGGCCTCCATCGCCGAGAGCCTGCGCACCTCGGACCCCGAAATGGCCGCCCTGCTGAGCGTCGCCGCCTGGCGGATCGCCCCGGTCGACGACGCACGGGCCGCCCTGTACGGATCCCTGGGCCAGGACGAGCGGGGCGTCGCCAACAACCTCGCCCGGGTCTCGACCGGTTACTACGACGACCACGCGGACTTCCTGCTCGACGGCCGGACCCTGGCCGTACTCGACGCCCAGACGAGCGTGGAGATCTGGGACGTGGTCAGCGGCAAGCGCACCGGCCGGGCCGACCTGCCCGCGGGCACCCCCGACCTGCCGGCCGCCGTGGATCCCACGGGGACCTCGGCCGCGCAGCCGATGAGCCACGGGGTCCAGCTGATCGACCTCAGGACCGGCAAGGCCGGCGCGCTGCTCCTGCCGGACAGCCCGACGCCCAAGGTCCTCGCGATGGCCCGGGAGGCCACCTGGGTCGTTATCAGTACCACCGGTCCCGACGAGGTGGTCCTCGTCGACGGCCGCTCCGGCCGGACGGTGCTGCGCCCACCGGTGAGCACCGCCGACGCGCTGTCCCCGGACGGTGCGACCTACGCCTACTGCCCGCCGGGCAGGCCCGTTCAGCTGTACTCGACGGCCACCGGGCGGACGGCCGAACTGCGCCGGGAGTCCCCTTATCCCACGATCACCTGTGAGACCGGCCAGAGCCTGGCCTTCAGCGCGGACGGCAAGCGCCTGATCCACACCGGAACCGGCCGCACCTCCACCCTGTGGGACGTGTCCTCGCGCACCGCCGTACGCGAGTTCGGCGCGGATTCGGTCGCGGCCCTCAGCCCGGACGGCGCGCTCGCCGTGGAGATCACCGGAAGCCAGCTGAAGCTGTGGGCCGACACCGGGACCTCGACCTCGTCCGTCCTGCTCGGCTACCCCCGGCTGGACACGGACGGCCGGGCGATGAACCTGTCCGTCGCCTTCGACGCGGACAGCCGCCTGCTGCGGTACGTGGCCAGGGACCGCCAGGTCCGTTCGCTGGACCTGACGTACGGACTCCAGGACGCGGCCGCCAAGGCGAACGTCCCCGAGGCGGTCTTCGCCCCGGACGCGGCGACGCTCGCCACGGTGGGAGCCACGGACAGCGACGCGGAGGACCGCTTCCGGCTGTGGAGCACCGCCGACGGCGCCGACGGCCAGGAACGCAGGCTGCCGCACCACCCCGTCATGCCGGCCATCCCGGACTCCTACGACGAGGACGACGACGGTTCGTCCGCCTACTCCCGCGACGGAAGGCTCCTCGCCACGGCCTCCTGGCACGAGGACCGCAAGCAGCGGGTGACAGTCTGGGACACCCGCGAGAACCGGCTGCGCACGGAGCTCACCCTGCCCGAACCCGTCGTCTCCATCAGGGGGTTCGCGTTCACCCCGGACGGCACCCGGCTGGCCGTCGCGGTCACCGAGCAGGACGGGCCCGGCCGCGTCAGGCACGCCCTGCAGATGTGGGACCTCGGGTCCGGCCGCCAGGAGTACGAGATCGCCGGCGCCGGCGCGGCCAACCTCGCGATCAGCCCCGACGGCTCCCTCCTCGTCACCTCCGCGGGGGAGCGCGTGGACCTCGCCACCCGGGCCGTCGAGCGCGGTGTCCTCGGCCCCGGTGTCATCCAGGACCTGGAGTTCAGCGACGACGGCTCGGTGCTGGCGGTGAGCCTCCTGCAGGGCACGGTCACACTGTGGGACGGCGACGGACGCCGCCGCCTGGGAGGCCTGTCGAGTACGGCGGCCACCCGCGGCGACGACTTCGGAGGGCGGGTGGCGGGGCTGCGGTTCTCCCGCGACGGCAGGACCCTGGCCGCGATCGTCGGCGACAGCCGGGTCCAGCTGTGGGACGTACCCGCCCGGCGCCGGCTCGGCGATCCGCTGCGCGGGTCCGCCGGACTGCTGCGCGCCCTCGCCTTCGACAGCCGAGGGCGGCTGCACGTCTCGTCCTCGAAGCACCCGCACCGCGTCTTCGACCTCGAACCGAGCACCGTGGCGCGGGCGCTGTGCGAGCGGGTCGGCTGGGACCTCACCCCCGCGCAGTGGGAGCAGAACGTGCCCGACCTGCCCTACCGCCCGGTCTGCTGACGCCCGGCACACCGGCTAGGAGTCGCGCTCGCTACGGCCGCGTCGGCCGCCATCTTCCGCGCAGGGCGAGTACAAGGGATGGCGAACCGCAAACACTCAGGGTTGCGAGACGAGGAGCACCATGTCGCACGACCGCCCCGCTCTGCGCCGCCCGGAAGCCGGGCTCGCCCTCGCACTGGCGTTCGCGGCTGCCGCCGCGGTCTTCGTCGCCGTCTTCCTGGTCGGCCGGGCGACCACACCGGACTACACGGTGACACTGTTCGGCCAGGCGGACATCGATGCCGTGCGGCTCAAGGCACAGCTCGCCACCGGCGTCCTGGCCCTGGCCGTCCTCCAGCTGGTGCTGGCGCTGTGGATGTACGGCCGGCTGCCCGGCGTACGCCGGGTGCCGGGCCCGGTGCCGCTCACCCACCGGATCGTCGGCGTGCTCCTGTTCGCCCTCACGATCCCGATCACGGTGCACTGCATCCAGGCCTACGGCGTGCAGCTGAACGGCTCGCGTGCGGCACTGCACTCGGTCGCCGGCTGCTTCTTCTACGGAGCCTTCGCCGCCAAGGTCCTGCTGGTGCGGAGCCGGCGCCTGCCGGGCTGGGCCCTGCCACTGGCGGGGGGCGCGCTGGTGGTCGTGGTGGTGGTCCTCTGGTACACGAGTGCGCTGTGGTACTTCAACGGAAACAGCGTGCCGCTCCTGTCGCTCGGACACCACCACCTCCCAACGGGGCGGACGTGACGCGCTCAGCGCGCCAGGTCGTGCCAGGGGCCGTCCGGTACCAGGGCGGCGAGAACGGACAGCAAGGACGGCGGCTCGATCCGATCCGGCAGCGTGTTCAGGTCGGACCACGTGACCCAGGCGTGGCCGTGGAGACCGGCCCGCTCATCGGGGAGGAGGCAGGCCGGACTCAACGTCGGCCGTTCCTCGCCGAAACGGGCCACGAAGAAGTCCTCCGGCCCGGCATACCGCTTCCCGTTCCACCGGATGTCGCGTGGGACCGAGACGGACCGCTCACGGACCGCGGCGGGGTCCAGGCCGGTCTCCTCCGCCAGTTCCCGCCGGGCCGCTATCAGCGGTGTCTCGCCCGGTTCGATGCCGCCGCCAGGCGGCTCCCAGAGCATCACGCCGTCGAACGGATCACGCCAGTGGAGCAGGAGCAGGCGCTGGGCGGCATCCAGGCAGATCACCCGCACGGCGGGCCGATGTGACGTCTCCACAGCCCTGACCCTACGTGACCATGCCATCGCCGACACGGCGAACGTTCAGCCGAGCCAGCCGGGGCGGACCAGGCCGGATTCGTAGGCCAGGACGACCAGCTGGGCGCGGTCGGGCGAAGCCGTCCAGCGCCACCCGCCCGCTCTGCGCGTGCGCGGCCCACCCCGCGCCGATCTGCGCGAAGACGGCCACGAGCAGCGCCGAGCGCCAGGCCGGGCCCCGCCCGGTCCGCTCCACCCACCGCCGCCACGGGAGACCCGGGCGCTCTCGTAGCTCTTCCATACAGCCACGCCAGATGGCGTCCGCCGTCACCCGCGTCACCCCGGCGTAGCGTTTCAGGCGTACTCCCCGCGTAGTACCCGTACCCGACTCTTCGGTCGCGCGGACGACGGCCCGACCGGTGGCGAGGTGTGATCGACACCTGGTGGTGGAGGCGGGCGGATCAGGCTAGGTTGCACGGAAGCGGAGGCCGTCGGGGACATCCGCCCCGGCACCCGCCGGTTGCCCCACTGCCGTAAATTGTCCAACGGCCCGCCGGGTAAGGCCGGGCAAAAGGTACGAGTTGGGGCAGGTGTGGGCAGGACATGGCGCGACGCGGACGTATGGAAGCGGACCGAGGTGCCACCTCCGTCGCGCCCGCGGTGCCGGGCTCCGGGATAGCCGCGGCGGCCGACGGCGGGAGCGCGGCCCGGGGCTGGCTCCGGCTCGGCCGGGACGGGCGGCTCACCGCCTACGCGAGCTGCTCCGAAGGCCTCGTGCGCTGGACCGAGTCCGCGCCCGGCTCCGACCTCTGGCAGGGGCCCGAGCTCTTCCCCGTCGAAGGATGGGCGGGCCGGTTCACGCTCGCCCAGGACTCCAACGGATTCGTCTGGTTCGCCGGCACCCGCCACCGGGACGGGGCGCCGGGCGGCCGCGAGCTGATCATCGCCACCCAGTACCAGACCGGCCGCCCGCTCGGCGACTGGCGCGCGGTGGGCAACCCCTTCCCGGACCGCGAGCGGGAGGGTGGGGATCCCTTGCCCGCGCCGGGAGATCCGATCTTGCTCCCGGACGGCACCGGGTCGCTCCACCTCCTCGCCACCCGGTTCGGCGTGGGAGTCTGGGGCCGATCCCGGCACGGCGACGGTAAATGGGGCGATTGGGTCGACTATCAGGGCAAGTGGGCCCGTGAGGCTGTCGTTCCCCTGGTGACGGCCCAGGGTCGGGCCGAATTCCTGGCCCCCTTCCGGGGCGGGGCCTCGTACTGGGGTCAGGACGCGCCGGGAAGCGACTTCAGGTGGCTCGGGCGCGTCGAGGCCGATTCCGTCGAGGGAACGTACAGCGCCTGCGAGACGGGCCCCGGCACCGGCACCTACTTCTGGCGCCACCCGGCGGACGGCGGCGTCATCGCCTACCGCCCGCAGGCCCGTGCCGGCGTGTCGCCCGCGCTCATGCCGCTGGGCGGCGCGGGCGGCGTCGGCCCGGTGGACGTCGCCCGTACGCGCATCGGCGGGTACGACTGCACCGTCCTGCTGCAGCGGGGGGCCGAGGGCTACCCGGAGATCGCCGCCTACCCGACGGAGGGCGAGCAGTACGGCACTTGGTGGGCTCCCGTCGGAGATCGGTGCGCGGGGCTGCCGGCCATCTCGCTCGACGCCCGCGGCTCGGTCACGATCGCGATGATCGACATGGACGGCGGACTGCTCGTCGCCCGGCAGGATCAGACGGACCCGGGCCTGGCCTTCGGTCCGTGGTGTCGGGTGGGGTGATCCACCTCACCTCAACACCCGTGCTGTGGCGATTGAAGCAATGCTTCCGTATGCAGCACCCTGGGTGCAGGCGGAGTTGACCTCCCCCGCAGGCATGGAAGGGCTCTGCTCATTCGCACGTGTGAAGTTTTGAGCATGTGAACCGCCCGTGAATACTTGCTCGCCATTAAGTGATTGCCCTACGCTGCCCAGGCGCTGTCAAGGTCGTATAAGTGTGCGGCCGGAGGGCAGCGGGGGCGGGTCGAGGGTTCGGGGAGCGGTGGGTGGCCAGATTCAGGGGCGGGTCTGGTGGCGTGCTGCGACAACTCCCGGTACGCCGTGACAAGTGTGTCTATCGAGGAGCTTTCTGAGTGGCAGGTATGCCCCGCCTGAGTGTTGTCGTGCCCTTCCAGGATGTTGAGATATACCTCCAGGAATGTCTGGAATCGATAGCCAGGCAGACGTTCTCCGCGCTTGAAGTGATCATGGTCGATGACGGCTCGACCGACTCCTCGACGGCTATCGCGGCGGACTTCGCCCGTCGCGACCCCCGGTTCAAGCTTCTGCGCCAGGAGTCCATGGGACCGGGACATGCCCGCAATGTCGGCATTCGGGCCGCCCATTCGCAGGCCGAATTCCTCGCATTCGTCGACGGCGACGACGTCATACCCGAGTACACCTACGAGCTGCTCGTGCAGACCCTCGAGGCCTCCGGTTCCGATTTCGTGTCCGGCAACGTGCAGATGATGAACTCCACCAAGAGGTGGCAGTCCCCCCTGCACAAGGCGCCCATGCAGAAGAGCAGGCGCGGCACGCACATCACCAAGGTGCCGGACCTCATCTACGACCGGACGGTGTGGAACAAGCTCTTCCGGCGCTCCTTCTGGGACTACCACTACATCGCCTTCCCCGAGGGCGTGATGTACGAGGACTCCTGGGTCAACATGTTCGCCCACTTCCGGGCCGCCAAGGTCGACATCCTCACGGACATCGTCTACTTCTGGCGCCGGCGCGAGGGCGGCGCGGCTCCCTCGATCACCCAGCGGCACACCGAGTTCAGCAACCTCCAGGACCGCGTCTCCGCGGTCCGGTCGGTCAGCCGCTTCCTCGCCGGACACCGTGCGCGGTCCTACTCGGACCACAAGCGCAAGTACGACCTGGCCTGCCTGAAGTCGGACCTGATGCTGCATCTGAAGGTGCTGCCGGACGCCGACGAGGAGTACCAGGACGCCTTCATGCAGTGGGCGAACGAATTCCTGGACGAGGCCGACGCGGACATCATCCAGGAACTTCCCGCCGACGCCCGGGTCAAGTGGCTCCTGGTGCGCGAGGGACGCCTGAAAGAGCTGCTCGACGTCGTCGAGTTCGAGCGCAAGGGCGGGCCCCTGCCCGTGCAGCGCCGCTTCCACCGCTACCTCAACTACCCCTACCTCGGCGACCGTTCGATCGGCCTCGACAAGAGCGCCTACCGGCTCGACAAGGAACTCTCGCTCCACGGCTCGCTGAACCGGGCGACCTGGGACGACGACGACCACCTGACCCTGGAGGGGTCCGCGTACGTCCGCTTCATCAACGTGCACAAGCGGCACATGTCGATGAAGGCGATCGCGCTGCGCAACAAGAAGCAGGGCCGCGTCGTCGTCGCCAAGGCGAAGACCACCTATTACCCGCAAGCCACCGAGTACTCGAACCAGAGCCGCTACTGCTACGACTGGTCCGGCTTCCAGGTCAGCTTCGACACCACGCGGCTCAAGCGCAAGGGCGAGTGGGTCGAGGGCACGTGGGACGTGGCGGCCGGCGTACTGAGCCGCGGCCTGTTCCGCTACAAGGGCATAGCCCGGGGCGGCGCGGGCAGCGCGGCCAATCCGCCCTACCGCTACGTGGAGAAGAACACCCGCGTGGTGCCGCTCTTCATGCAGGGCAAGCTCAAGCTCCGTGTGGAGCGGGTGCGGTGCCGCATCACCCGGCACCGGGTCGTCGGTGACCACATCGAACTCGGCGGCGTCTACCTGGGCGACAAGCTCCCCGAGTGGGGCAAGTTCCGGGTGACCAGCATGAGCGGCGCCGGCCGGCACGACTCCTGGGTCCACTTCACGCCCGGCGGCGAGGGCTGGTTCCGCTTCGTCACCCGCATCCCGGTCAAGGCACTCGTCCCCGGACACCGCACGAGCTCCTCGGACGGGATCCCGGAGACCTGGAACACCGGCGCCAACGGCTGGAAGACCACCTTCCACGTCGAGGGACGCAAGGCCGCCATCTATCCGGTGATGGCGGAGGACGCCACCGACGGCCACTACCGGATGCCGGCCGGTCTGCAGACCGACGGCGGGGACCGCGAGGTCTTCGTGCACCGCAACGGCTCCGGCTACGTGGTCCTGTTCGAACGGGACACCCTCCCGCTGGCCAAGTCCGCCACCTGGCGCGAGGACGGCTCGCTGGAGGTCGTCGTCGGCTACGCCGCGCAGGACATGCTCGACGCGTCCGAGTACGCCACGGCGCACGTCGTCGTACGCTCCCGCGCCCACGGCGCGGAGCGCGTCGCCCCGATCACCTGGCACGGCGACGAGTTCCGCTTCGTCGTCACCCCCGCCGCGATGCGCACCCTGGCCGGCGACATCCCGCTCGCCGCCGGCCGCTGGGACTTCTTCCTGCGCCGCCAGGACCCCTCCGCGGTCACCCCGGAGAACCGCACCGGCGACCTCATGGTCAAGATGACGCAGGATCTGATCCCGACCCTGCCGCGGGAGATGGCCAGCAACGAGCGCCGCTACGAGCTCCAGTCCGAGGCCTACGACCGGCTCTCCCTGCTGGTCCACTCGGCGATGCCGGACGAGGCCCGCGGCCCCTACCGGCAGAAGCTGATGCGCACCAAGACGTATCCGGCGGCCCGCCGCAAGCCCGTCACCCAGGCCGTGCTGTTCGACGCCTTCAAGGGGACCCAGTACTCCGACAGCCCGCGCGCGCTGCACGAGGAGATGGTCCGCCGCGGCCTGGACCTCGAACACCTCTGGGTGGTGCGCGACGACCAGGTGGACGTTCCCCCCACCGCGCGGCCCGTGCGCATGTGGTCCCCCGACTGGTACGAGGCCATGGCCCGGGCGAAGTACATCGTCGCCAACAACCACCTCCCGGACTGGTTCGAGAAGCGCGAGGGCCAGGTCGTCGTACAGACCTGGCACGGCACCCCGCTCAAGCGCATCGGACACGACATCGAAGCCGTGCACTTCGCGGACAAGCGGTACCTGGAGCGCGTGGAGAAGGAGGTGCAGAACTGGGACATGCTGGTGTCCCCGAACAGCTTCAGCACCCCGATCCTCAAGCGGGCCTTCCAGTTCCCCGGCGAGATGGTCGAGAGCGGCTATCCCCGCAACGACATCCTGCGCCGCGCGGACTCCGGGCAGCGGGCGGCCGAAGTGCGCCGCCGCATCGGCCTGCCGCCGGGCAAGAAGGCCATCATGTACGCGCCGACCTGGCGCGACGACCAGTTCTACGCACCCGGGAAGTACAAGCTCGACTTCCGCATCGACCTCGACGAGGCCAAGGCGCAGCTCGGCCACGACCACGTCCTGCTCGTGCGGCGCCACCCCAACGTCGTCGACCCCGTACCGGGAGCCGGCGACGGCTTCGTCTTCGACGTGTCCGACTACCCGGACATGGCGGACCTCTCGCTCATCGCCGACGTGATGATCACGGACTACTCCTCCCTGATGTTCGACTTCGTCAACACCGGGCGGCCGATCCTCTTCTTCACCTACGACCTGGACCACTACCGCGACACCCTGCGCGGCTTCTACTTCGACTTCGAGCAGTCCGCCCCCGGCCCCCTCGTGTACACCTCCCCGGAGCTGATCGGGGCGATCCGCAACATCGACCGCATCCAGCACGGCTACGCCGCCCGCTACCGCTGGTTCCAGCAGGAGTTCTGCGACCTCGACGACGGCTACGCCTCGGCCAGGCTGACCGACCGCATCCTGATCGCCGGAGGGGACCTCGACCCCGCGCGGGCCCAGGCCCCTGCGGTCGGCGCGGCCGGCGGCCGCGCCCCCGGCCATGCGGGGGAGCCGGGGCAGGCGGGTTTCTCGAGCAGGGGCACCCTCGGCCAGGTGCCGCGCCAGCCGGTGAGAAGAATGGATTCCGAGCATGTCTAAAGCAGCCCAGAACGCGCGCGCCGTCTTCACGGGCGTGGACAGCTCCGGGGCGGTGCCGATCGAGTACCGGTTCTCCCACGCGAGGAACGGGAACCGCCATCTGCTCGTCGTCTTCGCCAACTTCACCGCCCCCGACGAGTACGGGATGTCCAACGGCGTTCTCGACAAGGTCCGTTCGAACATCCTCTGGATCCGTGACAAGTTCGACGGGGCGAACAGCTACTACCTGTGCAAGGGGATGGACTTCTCCCTCGAACAGTCCGTCGCCGGGCTCATCTCTCGCGTCCTGAACGCGCTGTCCCTCACGCCCGCGGACTGCACGACGATCGGGAGTTCGAAGGGCGGCAGTGCTGCCCTTTACTTCGGGCTGAAGTACGGCCTCAGGAACGTGGTGACCAGCGTGCCGCAGTTCCTGATCGGGTCGTACGTCAGGGCGGGCATCCCGGGCGCCGCGCGTCTGATGATGGGCGAGGTGACCGACCAGAACGTGCACTTCCTCGATTCGCTCCTGCCCGATCTGGTGCGGAGCGGGGCGAACCGCGGGGCCAACATCTATCTGACCACCTCCCCGCAGGACGATCAGTACACGCGCGAGGTGGAACCCTTCCTCGGGCTGTTCCAGGGGTACGAGAACTTCAACCTCCTCTTCAACGACTCTCCCCTCGTCGCCGACCACAGCAGCGTCGTACCGCGGAACCTCCCCACGATCATGGGTCTGCTGAACCTCCTCGTCGAAGGCATCACCCCCCGCATAGGTGCCGTGAGTTACGGCTACGAGCAGCCGAGGAGGGACACCTCCGGCATTGACGCGTATCTCGAGGAGACCTCCCAGGTGAGGGGCGATTCGTTCCCCCGACCGGTGATCTCGATGCCGTTGGCGAACGGTCAAGTGCCCGGGAACGCCGTTCGTTTCACGGGAACGGCCCCTCTCAGCGCCGTTCGTGTCAGCTTCTGGGAGAACGGAAAGTACCAGGGCGCGTCGCCCGTCGCCGCAGACGGCAGTTGGGCCTGGCAGCGTGAAAAGCCGTGGGCCGCGGGGAAGCACACCGTCCGGGTCTTCGCGGCGGACGCCAGCAACTACCAGTCCGAACGCACCGAAGTGATCTTCACGGCCGTGGCGCACGCGTCACTGCCCGGCTCCGCGGCGGCACCGGGGCAAGCCCCGGTGCCGGTGCAGACGCCGGCGCCCGCGCCGAGGCCGGCGCAGCGCCTCATGCTGACGGTGACCGCCCCGGTGGCTCACCAGCAGCTGCCCGGCCCCGCCGTCGGCTTCGCCGGCTACGCCCAGGGCGCCGTCCGTGTGGACTTCCAGGAGAGCGGAGCGGCCCTGGGAACGTGCGAGGTACGGGCCGACGGCAGCTGGGTGTGGGAGCCCGGCTGGGCCTGGAACCAAGGCGACCACTTCGTCGAGGCCATCGCGGTGGACGCCGTCGGCAACGCCTCGCCCTGGACGGCCGTCCCCTTCACCCTGATCATGAACTCCTACCCCGCGCCCGCGCAGGGGGCGTACTTCAACGCACGGTACTGATCGTCGCCGGGTCTTCGGGCGGGCGGGTCACCCGCATCACCAGCGGCCGGTGGTCGGACGCCTTGGTCTCCACCACCTTGCAGGCCGTGCGGGGGAGCTGGGTGAACAGGTAGTCGATCTTCGAGCCGTCCTTGAGGGTGGAACGCCCCGCCCGCGAGCTGCCCTTCTGGTCGCACTCGCGGTAGGTGGTGTAGGCCTCGCTCGGCCAGATCCAGGCGGACGTGTTCTTGTCACCCATCGGCGGCGGGGAGTTGAAGTCCCCGCCGAAGACCGTACCGGCGTCCGTGGAGGCGGCGGCGAACAGCGAGCTCAGCTGGTCGTCGCGGAAGTCCCAGTCCGGGTGCTCGTCGTCGCTCTCCCGCAGCGACAGGTGCGCGTTGCACACCCGCAGCCGCTGAGCCGGGATCCGCGCGCACAGGACCCCTCGGTGCAGGCCCACCGTCGGCTGCTCGGTCGGGATCGCCTCCACGTCGGTGAGCTGGGAGCCGGCCAGCAGGCCGTAGCCGGCCTGCCCCTTCCCCTGTCCGGTGCAGTCGACGGACGTACGGCGACCGTTCGCGTCCACCTCGGCATACGGTTCGAAGGCCGATTGCCACTGCGGGCCGAGGCCGCGGGCGAAGGAGGTCAGGTCCTCGGAGCACACCTCCTGCAGGAGCAGGACCTGGACGCCGGAATCACCGATCAGGTCGCGCAGTTGCCCCAGCTTCTCCTTCGGACCACCCGTCTTCTCGCAGCTCCACTGCCGTACGCCGCACATGTTCCAGGTCGCCACGGAGACGTCGTCGGCTGTCCCGGCGCCCGCACCGGCATCCATGACCGAATCCGGTGTCTGCCCCGACGTGCACGCCACCGCGGTCAACAGGCTCAGGGTCGCCGCCGTGCGGCCGAACCGGCGGCGGAGCGACCGCCGCCCGGTCTCCATGTGTCTCTGCATCCGGACATCATTGGGTATGAGCCGGTCAGACCGTGCATCGGCCCCGGTGTGAACCCCTCCGCATACCCGTGAAGCGCCCCTCGGACACCCTCTAGGGTGGGCTGGTGACGAACGCGAGTACGAGCTTGAGCGGTGACCGGGTGCTGTACGGGTGCATGGGCCTGGGCGGGAGCTGGGACCCCGACCCGTACGGGCCCGCGGACATCGATGCCGCCGAGGCGGCCGTCGCCGCCGCCCTCGACAGCGGGATCACCACCTTCGACCATGCCGACATCTACCGGCACGGCAAGGCCGAGGCCGTCTTCGGCGAGGTGCTCGCCCGCACACCCGGGCTGCGCGAGCGCATCACGCTCCAGACCAAGTGCGGGATCCGGCTGGGCGACAGGGACCGCCCGGGGATGTACGACCTGCGCGGGGAGAGCATCACCCGGCGCGTCGAGGAGAGCCTGACGCGGCTGCGGACCGATGTGATCGACGTCCTCCTGCTGCACCGCCCCGATCCGCTGGCGGACGTGGACGAGATGGCCGCCGCGCTGACCTCCCTGCACCGCCAGGGCCTCGTACGGGGCTTCGGCGTGTCCAACATGGGCGCCGCGCAGATCGCCCACCTCCAGGCCCGGCTCGACGTACCGCTGGCGGCCAACCAGCTGGAGATGAGCCTGCACAGCCGTGCCTGGGTCGAGGCCGGAGTCCTCCTCAACACACCGGAATCCGCGCAGAACGGGTTCCCGTTCGGCACGCTGGAGCACTGCCGCGACCACGGCATCCGCCTCCAGGCGTGGGGCGCGCTGGCGCAGGGCCGGTTCACCGGCCTCCAGGAGACACCCGCCGAGCGCGCCACCGCGGCCCTGCTGGCCGAGCTGGCCCGGAAGAAGGACACCACGCCCGAGTCGGTCCTGCTGTGGTGGCTGATGCGGCACCCCGCCGCCATCGCGCCGGTCATCGGCAGCGCGCGCCCCGACCGGATCCGCGCCTGCCGCGACGCGGCGCTGCGCGAACCCGAGCTCACCCACGAGGAGTGGTACGAGCTCTGGATCGCGGCCCGGGGCGTGCCGCTGGCCTAGGGGGTGTCTTGCCGGCACGGAACGGGGAGCAGGGGGTTACCCCCACCGGCGGCCGACCGGCAAGCCGGATGGGACCTCGGACGGAGGTCAACAAGGCTTGAGCCATGACGACTTACCCGCACAAGGCCCTGCTCCTCGCCCTCGCCACGGCCGCCGTGGCAGCCGGTCCGACCGCGGCCGCCGCACCGGCCGTGGCCCGCCCCGCACCCGCCGGCCCGCAGCTCGACTGGCACCGCTGCACTCATCCGGACGCGCCCGCCGCCCAGGAGTGCGCGGAGCTGCCCGTCCCGCTCGACTACGACGCCCCCGACGGCCGGCAGCTCACCATCGCCGTCTCCCGCATCCGCAGCGACCGCCCCCAGGCCCGGCGCGGCACGCTGATCGTGATACCCGGCGGCCCCGGCGGATCCGGTGTGCAGCGCCTGACGCAGAAGGCCGACGCACTGCGACGGGAGCTCGCCGGGGCCTACGACCTCGTCGCCTTCGATCCGCGCGGAGTGGGCGCCAGTACCACCGCGAGCTGCGACCTCGCCCCCGAGGACCGGTACCTGACCAGCCTGCGGTCCTGGCCCGGCCCGGACGGCGACATCACCGGGAACATCGCCCGCTCCCGGCGCATCGCGGCGGCCTGCGCCCGCAGCGGCGGCCCCGAACTGCGCAGTTTCACCACGGCCAACCAGGTCCGCGACATGGACCGCTTCCGCGTCGCGCTCGGCGAGCGCAAGCTCTCCGCCTGGGGCACCTCGTACGGGACGTACGTGGGCGCCGTGTACGCCCAGAAGTACCCCGGGCACACCGACCGCTGGGTCCTCGACAGCAGCGGCGACCCCGACCCGAAGCGGGTCGCCCGCGGCTGGCTGGCGAACATGTCGCAGGGCGCGGCGGACCGCCTCCCCGACCTCGCGGCCTGGGCGACCCACCCCGACCGGGACCGCGACGGCCTGCGACTGGCCGCGACGGCGCAGGAGGTGGAGCCGCTCCTCGTCTCGCTCGCGGCGCGGCTGGACCGCGAGCCGAGGGCGACGACGACCCCCGGAGTGCCACTGACCGGCAACGGGCTGCGCCAGGCCCTCCAGAACGCGCTCTACGCCGACGCCGCCTTCGCCCCCTTCGCCCGGCTCGTACGAACGGTGCAGGACCCGGCGGGGATCCCGGTGCTCCCCAAGGAGCTCGCCGCGCCCATCCGGAACGAGGACGCCGCGCTCATGGTCAGCGTCATCTGCAACGACGTGGCGTGGCCGGACGTGCCCACGGCCTCGTACCAGCGGGCGGTCGACGCCGACCGCGCCCGGTACCCGCTCACGGCCGGCATGCCGGTGAACGTACTGCCCTGCTCCTTCTGGCAGACCCCCACACAGAAGCCGACCCGGATCACGGGCGACGGCCCGTCCGACATCCTCATGCTCCAGAGCCGCCGGGACCCGGCCACCCCGCTCTCCGGGGGCCTGAAGATGCGCGAGGCGCTGGGCGACCGGGCCCGGATGGTGACGGTCGAGCAGGGCGGCCACGGTTTGTACCTCGGCAACGGCAACGCGTGCGGCGACCGCGCCGTCACCGAGTTCCTCACGAGCGGCCGCCGCCCGGCGCGGGACACGGACTGCCCGAACTGAGCCGGCCGCGCCGGCACCGCCACCGCCTCCCGCGCGCGGGCACCGGCGGAGGGCGCCACGATGGAGGGAGGAGCCGTACCTCGCACAGCTGTGGAGATCGCCATGGGCACGCACAAGGTGGGACCCGACACCACCGTCCTCGCGGACTGCCTGGAGGTTCCGGGCATCGGATTCCTCGCGATCAACTCCTTCGTGCTGCACGCGGAGCAGCCGGTGGTCGTCGACACCGGCCTCGGCCTGCCCGACCGGGACTTCCTCGAGACGCTCGGTTCGGTGATCGATCCCGCCGACGTGCGGTGGATCTGGCTGACCCACCCGGACCGCGACCACACGGGCGGCCTCTTCGCCCTGCTCGAGGCCGCCCCCGGGGCACGGCTGGTGACCACCTTCCTGGGCGCCGGGATCATGTCCACGGAACGGCCCCTGCCCATGGACCGGGTGTACTTCCTCAATCCGGGCCAGAGCCTGGACGTGGGGGACCGGACCCTGCACGCCTTCCGGCCCCCTCTGTACGACAACCCGGCCACCGTCGGCTTCTACGACGACCGTTCGCGGACCTGTTTCAGTTCCGACTGCTTCGGCGGCCCCATGCCCAGTGCGGACATCGCCATGAGCGCGGACGTCGGCCAGGTGCCGGCCGAGGACCTCAGGGCCGCCCAGCGGCTGTGGGCGAGCGTGGACAGCCCCTGGGTGCAGATGGTGGACCCGGACCGGTTCCTGGCCACCGTGGACCCGCTGCGTTCGATGGACCCGCAAGCCATCCTGTGCACGCACCTGCCGCCCGCCGTGGGTCTGACCACGCAGTTCATCGACACCATCGCCGCGGTCCCGGGGCTCGATCCCTTCACCGGGCCGGACCAGGCGGCGCTGGAACAGATGCTCGCGGGCTTCGAGCCCGGAGGTCCTGCGTAGCCTTGGATTCGTAGGGGTATGGACGGATACGCCCCACTGAACATCTGTTAGTGTGCCCGCGCTTGGTGTTCATCCATCAATCCGTCCTCCCCTCGACCGCCGCGCGCCCGAGGGGGCTGCGAGGTGTCTCGTACGTGCACAGCACTCCCTTCTCCCCGACCGAGGCCAGATCCGCGCGCGCCCGCATGGGCCTGACCACGGCCCAGGTGGCCCACTCCATGGCCGCCTGCGGCATCCCCGTCCACCCCCAGCTCGTCCTGGCCTGGGAGCAGGGCGTCCAGGCGCCCTCCGACCGGCAACTCTTCGCCCTGGCCGACGTCCTGTGGTGCGACGCCACCACACTGATGGGCATCGAACCGCGCACCCTCGCCGAGCACCGGCTGGCGCGCCGGCTCACTGTCGAACGGCTGGCTTACCGCATAGGCATGGACCCCGCCGAATACCGCGCCGCCGAATCGGCGGGCCGCTGGAACGGGGACACCTGGCAGACCAGGGCGCTCGTGGAGGCCCTCGGGCTGTCGCTGCGCGAACTGATCGGGATCATGGGCCGGGTGGAGGAGCTGGCCGAGCACCTGCGCGCGGCCGTCGCCGGACGGTGGAAGACCTACATCGACCCGGTGGCGGAGATCGTGGTCGTGGACGTGACGAGCGTGGGCGACGCGCTGCGCACGATGCACGCGGAGTTCGCCGCCTTCTCGGAGCGGTACATGGGGCACCTGGTCGCCCGCAACCACGACGCCAGGCTCAAGGAGATCGCGGCCGAACGCGCCGCGTACCTGCGCCGACTGGTCGATCATTTCTGGGAGTTGATCGGCGAGGCGGGCGAGGCGCCGCCGTTTCCCGCGGCAGGCCGCTGACCTGGAGCACCGACCAGGGGCCGGGCGCGCGGAGCGCCCGGCCGGTGGTCCGCTTCAGCGGGCGGGTGCGCCGGAATACGGTTCGGCCGGGCCCTCTTCGCCGATGTCGTCCCAGTCGATCTCCATCGTGCCGCGGCGCGTGAACACGTTGAAGAGCAGGTTCAGCGTGATGGCCGTCAGGGCGCCCAGCGTGATCCCGCTGTCGAGCACCGCCCGCAGGTCGTCCGGCATCCGGTCGAAGAACGGGCCTACGGTGGCCGGCAGCAGGGCGGCGCCCAGACTGACCGCCAGGATCAGGGTGTTGCGCTCCTCGCGCAGATCCGCCTTCCCCAGGATCTGGATGCCGACCGCGGCGACGATGCCGAACATGGAGATCGCCGCCCCGCCCAGCACGGAGTGCGGGATCGAGGCGACGAGACTGCCGGCCTTCGGCAGCAGCCCCAGGACGACCATGAACACCCCGGCCGCGACGACCACGTACCGGCTCATCACCTTCGACATGCGCACGAGGCCGATGTTCTCGGCGAACGCCACGTACGGGAAGGAGTTGAGGACGCCGCCGAGCACCGTAGCCGCGCCGTCGGCGCGCAGGGCCCGGGCGACCGTGTCGGCGTCGACCTCCTTGCGGGTGATCTCGCCGATCGCGTAGACGTCGCCGGTGGTCTCCACCATGGTGATCAGGACGACGACGAGCATGGCGACGATCGGCAGCAGCTCGAACCTCGGCATGCCGTAGTGGAAGGGCGTGGTGATCCCGAACCAGTCGGTCTCGCGCACCGCGGCGAAGTCTGTGTCGCCGAAGAGCCAGGCGGCCGCCGTGCCGACGACGAGCCCGAGCAGGACGGCGAGGCTGCTGAGGAACGGCTTGCCGATCCGGACCATGGTGAGGATGAAGAGCAGCGTGCCCAGGGCGTAGGCCAGGTTCTTGGGGGCGCCGTAGGCGGGGGTGCCGATGAGGTGCGCGCCTCCCGCGGCGTCCTGCAGGGCCACGGGGATCAGCGTGATGCCGATGATGGTGAGGATCGTACCGATGACGACCGGCGGGAAGTACTTCACCAGCCTGCTGAAGAGCGGGGCGAACAGGAAGGTCGCGATGCCCGCCGTGATCACCGCCCCGTAGACGACGAGCAGGCCGGCGGTACCGCCCCCCGCTCCCGTGCCTATGGCGATCATGGGGGAGACCGCGGTGAAGGTGACGCCTTGGACCAGGGGCAGCCTGGCGCCGATCTTCCAGACCCCGAGGGCCTGGACGATCGAGGCCACGCCGCAGGTCAGGAGGTCCGCGTTGATGAGGTGGACCAGCTCCTGGGGGGAGAGGCCCAGCGCGTTCCCGAGCAGGACCGGGACGATGACGGCCGCCGCGTAGAACGCGAGGACGTGCTGGAAGCCGTACAGGGCGAGCCTGGGGAGGGGGAGTCGTTCGTCGACCGGGTGCGTCTGGAGCCGGGTGGACCGACGGGGCATTCTTGACATCTCTGCCTTGCCTTCGCGAGGTAGGTGAATGAGAAGACCGCCGCCCTCCAGCCCTGGATGACAGGGCGAGGGCAGGCCGGCTCGTACCGCGCCGACGCCGGGCGGTGTTGCCGACATCGCGTCGCTCTGCACTGCATAGTCATGTCCCGGATGCAGGACATCCTTCGATCGTCATGGCGGATCCGTATTTGATCATGGAATCCGAAGGGTTCTCGACCGGAGGGCGCTCACCATAGCCAAAGGTCGTGTTTCCTCGCGAGTAACCTCCCGGCAAGGTCTCCGGCCGGGCCCCGTCACCGCCCCGCTCCCGCGCAACCCGTACGACGTCGCCCGCCTCGCGGGGGTGACGGCGGGCCCGGCCGCCCCGCACCCGGTCCGAGGGTGAACTCCGCGCCGCCGCAAGGCTCCTCACGGCCGGGGCGGCCGCCCGCGGATGCCTCCCCGCTTCCCGTCCCACCGCACTTTCCGTGCGGTCCTGGCCCCCGATTTCCATCCGTACTTGTGGGTACTGCGGCCGAATGGCGCCGGATTTGATAGTTCTGGACTGGTCCGGTGTGAGAAAGCTGCGGGAAGGACACGGCATGTTCGATCTACTGCGCCCGGAGACCGTCATGTGCCCCTTCTGCAAGGCCACCGCCGCCGACGGAGTGGTGCGGACCCTGCGGACCGGAGCGGGGTCACTGTCGGTGACCTGGCACACCCTCAACTGCCCGCACTACGCGGCCGACCGGATCCTCGCCGAGAACGAGAGCTGAGCGGAGCCGCCCCGGACCGCTCGGGGGACGGCGACATGCGGGACCGGAGCCGTGCGGCGAGGATGAGGAGGGACCGGCGACGAGGAGCGGCGCATGACCAGTCCAGCTGAGCGGCTCCGGCGCGGACGGGCCGTCCGCAAGATCACCGGCCGGTCCGCCCACGGGCGGTGGACCGCCTCCCCGGACCGGCCCGACCCCATCGGGGTACTGCAGCGGCAGGGCGCCGACCGGGTGCCCGAGCTGCTGCCGATCCGCTACGGCCGGATGGCGGCCTCGCCGCTCGCCTTCCTGCGCGGCGCAGCCTCCGTCATGGCCGCCGACCTGGCCGCCGCCCCGCAGACCGGCCTGACCGTCCAGCTGTGCGGGGACGCACACCTGCTGAACTTCGGCATGTTCGCCTCTCCGGAACGCGCCCTGCTCTTCGACCTCAACGACTTCGACGAGACCTTCCCCGGCCCCTTCGAATGGGACGTCAAACGGCTCGCCGCCAGTGTCGCGGTGGCCGCCCGCGACAACGGGCACGGCGACGACCGCGCCGCGAGAGCCGCCCTCGGCGCGGCCCGGGCCTACCGGCAGACGATCCGGGAGCTCGCCGGACACCGCGAGCTGGACGTCTGGTACCACCGGATCGACACCGCCGAGCTGCTGCCCCTCATCCGCAAGCCCGAACAGCGCGACCGGGTGGAGGCCAACCTGGCGCGCGCCCGCCGCCGCACCAGCCTGCGTGCGCTCGGCAAGCTCACCGAGGTCCAGGGCGGGCGCCGGCGGATCATCCACGACCCGCCGCTGCTGGAGCCGCTCGCCCGGGCGGACTCGCGGGAGGTCGACCAGATCTTCGCGAGGTACCGCAGCACCCTCGCCGAGGAGCGCCGCCTCCTGCTGGACCGCTTCCGGTTCGCCGACGCGGCGCGCAAGGTCGTCGGCGTCGGGAGCGTGGGGACCCGCTGCTTCATCGTGCTGCTCCTCGGACGCGATGCCGACGACCCGCTCTTCCTGCAGATCAAGGAAGCCGTGCCGTCCGTCCTGCAAGGCCACCTCCCGGACGACGGACACGATCACGAAGGGCACCGGGTCGTCGCCGGCCAGCGCCGCATGCAGGCCGCGGGCGACATCTTCCTCGGCTGGACGACCGGACCCGCCGGGCGGCACTTCTACGGACGGCAGCTGCGCGACATGAAGGGGTCGGCCGATGTGGCCGGCATGTCCCCGAACATGCTCGGCCGGTACGCCGAGCTGTGCGGCAGGGCCCTGGCCCGCGCCCACGCCCGCACCGGCGACCGCATCGCCATCGCGGGCTACCTCGGCGGCGCCGACACCTTCGACCGCGCCGTGGCCGGCTTCGCGCTGCGCTACGCGGACCGGACCCGCGCCGACCACGCACTGCTGACCGCCGCCGTCGCCGACGGGAGGATCACCGCCACCAGCGGTGTCTGAACCGGTCGTCCCGGCCTCAGACCGGCGCGCCGGCCTGCTCCGCCTCCCGGGCCGCCCGGCGGCGCAGCGCGTCCTCGTCGGTGTCGGCGTCGTAGGAGATCAGCTTCGGCAGCAGGGCGGCCAGCACCGCCACCGACGCCACACAGGCCAGCCCGCCGCCCCAGAAGGCCGAACGGGTGCCGGTCCAGCCGGCCGTCGTGCCCGCCCGGACCTGCCCGAGCTGCGGTCCCACGCTGTACGAGAGCACCTCGATGCCCGCGAGCCGGCCCCGCAGCTCCTCCGGGATCGTCTGGTTCCAGATCGTCGCCCGGCCCAGCCCGCTCATCATGTCGCCCGCACCCGCCACGGCGAGGCACAGCAGTACGAGCCAGATGCCGGAGGACGCGCCGGCCCCCGCGATCGCCAGGCCCCACACCCCCGCACCGAACACCACCAGCAGCCCGTGCCGGCGTACCCGGGACATCCAGCCGCTGGTCATGCCGAGCACCAGCGAGCCCACCGCCCCGGCCGCGTACATCAGCCCCAGCGCCCAGACCGCGTCGAGCTCGTCCGCGAGGAAGGGGTAGATGGCGTTCGGGAAGGCGAAGAACATCGCCGCCAGGTCGACGGCGTACGTCCCCAGCAGGACGGGCCGGCTCCACGCGTAGCGCGCGCCCTCGGCGATCCCGCGCAACGATGGGCGTTCGGCCCCCTTCACCGGCGGCGCCGGACTGAGCCGCAGGCACAGCAGCACCGAGGCGAGGAAACCGAGCACGGTGACGGCGTACGCCGCGGCGTGACCGGCGAAGGCGACGACCACACCGGCCAGCGCCGGACCGGCGATCGCCCCGAACTGGTAACGCAGCCCGTTGAGCGCCGCGGCGGCCGTCAGCTGCTCGTGCGGCACGATCCGCGCCATCAGCGAGTCCAGGGCCGGCCGCTGGAGCCCGCTCAGCGCCGACACCCCCGCCGCGACCACGTACAGCGGCCACAGCAGCGGATCCGGCAGCAGCGCGTTCACCAGGAGCACCAGGGCCAGCACCCCGAGCCCGGCCTCGGTCAGCAGGATCATCCGCCGCCGGTCGACGGCGTCGGCGAGGGCGCCCCCGTACAGCCCGAAGACCACCAGCGGAACGAGCTCCACCGCACCCATCGCACCGACCGCCATCGGCGAGTCCGTCAGGTGCTTGATCTGCAGCGGCAGCGCGATCATCGCCATGAAGGACCCGAAGTACGTCACCGTGCCCTGGAAGAAGAGCAGCCTGAAGTCACGGCCGGAACGGAGCGGGGCGAAATCGGGCAGTACGGCGGTCCACCGGGAAGTGCTCACGAGATGCCATCGTCCGTGGACGTCCCGGTGGGGGCAACGGATTTTCCGCGCATCGGCCCCGCACCGATCACGGACGGGCGAACCCGGAGCCCGGCGCGTGGCATCGCCGGCCCGGTGTGGCACCCATGGGTCATGCCGCCGGTGTCAGCGTTCCTGCGTACGGCAGCGTCGTACGCCTGGCGCCTGCTGGTGGTCGGCGCCGCCGTCTACGCGCTCTTCTCCGTGCTCGGCCGCTTCCACGAGATCACCGTGGCACTCTTCCTCGGGCTCGTCGTCACCGCCCTGCTGTGGTGGCCCACCCGGCGCCTCGCGCGCGTCCTGCCCCGCTCGGTCGCGGTCGCCGTCACCCTCCTCGGCAGCGCGCTGCTCCTGCTGGGCGTGCTGGCCCTGGTCGGCACGGCGGTGGCCGGGGAGAGCACCACCTTGGCCCGGGAGTTCCGCGAGGGAGTCGCCAGCATCGAGAAGTACCTGGAGCGGCCGCCCTTCCGGCTGAACCCGAACACGCTCACCGATCTCCAGTCCCGCCTCGGCGCGTACCTGTCGAGCCACCGCGCCACGCTGCTCAGCCAGGCGCTCAGCGGAGCCGGGCGCCTGGTGCAGGTCCTGACCGTGCTCGCCCTCGCGGCCTTCTCCTCCTTCTTCTTCCTGCACGGCGGTGAGCGGCAGTGGTCCTGGTTCTGCGCGCAGCTGCCCCCGTCGGTGCGCGCCCGCGTGGGCATCGCCGGCGGCGCCGCCTGGCGCACGTTCACCGGCTACACCCGCGGGATCGTCCTCGTCGCGGCGACGAACGCGGTCCTGGTCGGGGTGGCGCTGTACTTCCTCGGGGTCCCGCTGGCCGTGCCGCTGGCCCTGCTGGAGTTCTTCGCCGCGTTCATCCCCCTCGTCGGATCGCCGGTCGCGCTGGCGGTCGCCGCGGTGGTCGCGCTGGCCGCGAAGGGGCCGTTCGTCGCGGGCCTGGTGGTCGCGCTGATCGTGGTCATCGGCCAGATCGAGGGCCATCTGCTGCATCCGCTGGTGATGAGCCGCGCGGTGAGTCTGCACCCGCTGGTGGTGGCGATCTCGGTGGTCGCGGGAGCCATCGCCGCCGGGGTGGTCGGCGCGGTGGTCGCGGTACCGCTGGTCTCGGTGACCTGGTCGGTGCACACGGCGCTGCGCGACGCCCGCCTCATGGCCACCGGCCCGGCGGGCGCAGATCCGACGGCGGGCGGTCCGACGCGCGACGACGGCCGCGAGGGGCCGGGCGACGGCTGACAGGGGCCGGGCGGCGGACACCCGCCCTCGCTTCCTGCACAATCACCTGATGAGCGATGTAGACCCCTACCTGTGGCTGGAAGACGTATCCGGCGACGCCGCCCTCGCCTGGGTGCGGGAGCGCAATGCCGAGACCGTCGACGAGCTGACCGGTTCCCCCGGGTTCAAGGTCCTCGAGCAGGAGATGCGCGAGGTCCTGGACGACGACGGCCGGATCCCCTACACCGTCCGCCGGGGCGGCCACCTCTACAACTTCTGGCAGGACGCCGACCACGTACGCGGCCTGTGGCGGCGGACCACGCTGGAGGAGTACCGGACGGACCGGCCGGCCTGGGAGGTGCTCCTGGACCTCGACGCGCTCGCCGAGGCCGAGGACGAGAAATGGGCCTGGGCGGGCAGCCGGGTCCTGGCCCCCGAGCACCGGCACGCCCTCGTCCTGCTGTCCCGGGACGGCGCGGACGCGTGCGTGGCGCGCGAGTTCGACCTGGAGACCCTGGAATTCGTCGAGGACGGGTTCACCGTCGCCGAGGCCAAGACCCGGATCGGGTGGATCGACCACGACCGGGTCTGGATCGGCACGGACTTCGGCGCCGGCTCGATGTCCGGGTCCGGTTATCCGCTCCAGGTACGCCGCTGGCGGCGCGGCACGCCCCTCGCGGAGGCCGAGCTGGTCTATGAGGGCCGGCCGACGGACCTGTCCGCCTCCGGATGGCACGACGACACCCCCGGCTTCGAACGGGATTTCGTCCACCGGCAGATCGACTTCTGGAACCAGGAGCTCTTCCTGCTCCCGGACGACGCCGCCGGCCCGCCGCAGAAGATCGACGTCCCGGACGACGCGGGCGCCTCCGTCCACCGCCGGTGGCTGACCGTCACCACCAAGTCGCCGTGGCTCGGCCATGGCGCCGGCAGCCTGCTCGCCTTCGACCTCGACGCCTTCCTGGCGGGGGAGCGCGAGGCCGAGGTGCTGTTCACCCCCGACGAGCGCACCGCGCTCGCCGGGTACAGCTGGACCCGCAACCACCTCATCCTCAGCACCCGCGCCGACGTCTCCTCCCGGATGGAGCTCCTCACCCCGGGCGACGGCGGCTGGCACCGCGCACCGCTGCCGGGCCTGCCGCCGCTGTCCACCGCCTCGGTCACCGACACGGACCCGGACGTCGGCGACGAGTACTTCCACCAGGTCTCCGGCTTCCTCCAGCCCTCCACCCTCTACCGGGGCACGGCCGGCGACGACAGCGGGAGCGAGAGCCTCAAGCAGAGCCCGGCGCTCTTCGACACCGCCGGCCTCGCCGTACGCCAGTACTTCGCGACCTCCGCGGACGGCACGAGGGTGCCGTACTTCGTCGTCGGACCCGAGGACCGCCCGGGTCCTGGCCCGACCCTGCTCTACGGGTACGGCGGCTTCGAGATCTCCATGGTCCCGCAGTACAGCGCGGTCACCGGCCGGGCCTGGCTCGCGCGCGGCGGCACGTACGTCGTCGCGGGCATCCGCGGCGGGCACGAATACGGGCCGGCCTGGCACAAGGCGGCCCTCGGCGCGAACCGGGTCCGGGCTTACGAGGACTTCGCCGCGGTCGCCCGGGACCTCACCGCCCGGGACATCACCACCCCCGCCCAGCTGGGCATCGAGGGCGGCAGCAACGGCGGGCTGCTCATGGGCGCCATGCTGACCCGCGACCCGGAACTGTTCGGCGCGGTCGTCGCGCACGTGCCGCTGCTGGACATGCTGCGCTTCCACAAGCTGCTGGCCGGGGCCAGCTGGATCGCTGAGTACGGGGATCCCGACAGCCCGGCCGACCGGCCCCACCTGGAGCGGATCTCCCCGTACCACCGGATCCGGGCGGACGGCCCCGCGTACCCGCCGCTGCTCCTGCTCACCTCGACCCGCGACGACCGGGTACACCCCGGCCATGCCCGCAAGATGGCCGCGCGGCTGCGCGAATACGGGCATCCCGTCCTCTTCCACGAGCACCTCGGGGGCGGCCACGCGGGCGCCACCGACCACCGGCAGACGGCCTTCAACGAGGCACTCGTCCACACCTTCCTGTGGGAGCGGCTGACCCCGCAGAAGTGATCGGATACCGGGTGACAGGTGAACGGCAGGCATCCGTACGGGGGATTTGAGGGGCCAGACGCTGCCGAGGGCCGGGTTGTGCTCCACGATCGGCGGATGCAACCCCGGCCAGGGAGGACCCCATGAGTACCCCGTACGCGTCCGCCGCCCCGTACTACGCCCGCTACCGGCCGCCGTACCCGGCGGAGCTCTACGCGCTCCTCGCGGACCGGTTCGCGCTCGACGGCTCCCAGACCGTACTGGACCTCGGCGCCGGACCGGGCACGCTCAGCCTGCCGCTGGCTCCGCTGGCCGAGCACGTCTACGCCGTCGACCCGGAGCCGGCCATGCTCGCCGAAGGGTGCCGACTCGCCGAGGAGCAGGGCCGCAGGAACATCTCCTGGCTGCGCGGCGACGCAGCCGCCATCGGCAGGCTGTGCCTGCCCCGGATCGATCTGTGCGTCATCGGCGGGGCGTTCCACCGGATGGACCGGGTGCGGGTCCCGGCCGACCTGGACGCCGTGCTCGCACCGCGCGGCGGGATCGCCGTCGTCACCTCCGTGGCGGCGGCCTGGCCGTCCGTCGTGGACGAGGTGCGCACGCGCTTCCTCGGACCCGGCGGCGGGGCGGCGGACGGCACGGAGGTGACGACGAGGCCGGCGGACGAACCGGCGGACATGGAGGAACTGCGGGACGTGGCGGAACTGCGGGACGTGGAGGACCATCTCGCGAAGTCGGTGTTCTCCCGCGTCGAGACCACCACGTGGGAGCGGTCCACGCGCTGCACGGTGGACCAGGTGATCGGCCTGCAGTTCTCCCGGGCCTGCTCCAGTCCGGCCCTGTTCGGCGACCGCAAGGACGCCTTCGAGTCCGAGCTGCGCCACGCCCTGCTGGACCGCTGCCCCGACGGCACCTGCACCCGGACCGTCACCGTCGCGGCCACCATCGCGACCAGGCCCCGGCGGTGAGCTGACCGCGGGCCCCGCTCACCGGTCCGGCCGGGCCGCGGGCGAGCGGTGCCCGAACCGGTCGGCCGCGCGCCGGCCGCGGCTCTCCAGGGGCAGCACCCCGGTGGCCGCGGCCAGCCCGAAGGGCGGCATGTCGAAGTAGATCGACTCGTACGAGCCCTCGGGCACGATGTAGGACTCGTGCCAGAGCCCCACGTGGCGGCGCAACTGCCCCGCCCGATCCTTGCGGTTGATGATCGACCAGGCCTTGTGGTGGAGCATGTCGGGAGCCGCCGCGTACGCGTAGAGCTTCTCCTTGGACTCCCAGTACTGGACCACGTAGTACGTGCGGGGCGAGGCGGTGAGCAGGACGTGGCCGAGCAGCCCCCGGACGGGATCCTTGGCGAGCTCCCGCAGCATGCGCGGCATGGCCGTGATCACCGGGACCCAGTGGTGCACGGCCCAGAAGTGGTTGATGCGCATTCCGATGAGCAGGACGACGACGTCCCCCTCGGCTGCTGCGGTGGTACGGCCCGGTAAGGGTTTCGCGAACATGCCGGCCTCCCGATCGCCGTGTTGGATAGCACTGCTGTCCAACCGTCACATGATTGGATAGTGACACTCGCCAAGGGAAGGTTCAAGAGATTGCGGCTCGCGGAACTGAGTGAGCGGAGCGGCGTGTCCATCGCCACGATCAAGTACTACCTGCGCGAAGGGCTGTTGCCGCCGGGCCGCCGCGTCAGCGCGACGACCGCCGACTACGACGAGGGCCATCTGCGCAGACTGCGGCTGGTGCGCGCGATGATCCAGGTCGGCCGGGTGCCGGTGGCAAGGGTCCGCAAGGTGCTCGGGCACGTCGACGACGAATCCCTGGGCCGGACGATGCGCCTGGGCGCGGCCCTGTGGGCCCTGCCCCACGAGGCCGAACCGGCCGACGGCACAGGCGGTGGCGGCGGCGAGGGCAGCGGCGAGGACGAGGCCACGGCCGCCGCGCGCGCCGAGGTCGACCAGCTGCTGCGGGCGCTGGGCTGGTCCACCGCACGGGAGTTGGGGGAGCTCTCCCCGGTCCACCGTTCGCTCGTGGCGGCGGTGGCCACGCTGACCCGGCTCGGCTATCCCTGGGACGCCGAGCTCATGGCCCCGTACGCGCAGCTGATGCACCAAGTGGCCGTGCGGGACCTGGACTTCGTGGAGACCTTCCCCTCGGAGGCGGAGAAGGTCGAGACCGCCTTGGCGGCGACCATCCTGTTCCAGCCGGTGCTGAAGGCGCTGCACCGGCTGGCCCAGGAGGAGGAGTCGGCCCGGCGGTACGGCCTGGAGTGAGCGAGCCGCCGCCGCAACGGCGGGTCAGGGGGCCGGGGTTCCGAAGGCCCGGTAGTTCTCCCGGGCCCCGAGCGGCGTCACTCCGGCGCGTCGGCGAGGGCGGCGAGCAGCTCCCGCTCGCGGGCGGTGCTCAGACCGGCCCGGCGGGGGCGCTCCAGGCCCTCGGCGCGCTCCCACCGCAGGAGGTCCTCCAGCATCTCCGCGCGCGGGCGGTCGCGCAGCCCGGCGGCGTGCGCCGCGGCTCCGCTGCGGGCGCAGAAGCCGGCCCACTTCGGATCCGGCATCCACATGGCCATCGACTCCGGGCCCATGAACGGCCCGACGCCCTGGTCGAAGAGCCACTGCGGGTCCGCCTCCGCCACCGGCCCGGTGTACCCGGCCGCGCGTGCCGACAGGTCGATCCAGTCGCCGAAGGGGACGACGGGACCGACGGCGTCGTAGGTCCCGGTGGTCCCCTCCTGGGCCAGGTCCAGCAGCCAGCCCGCCAGATCGCGCACGTCGACCGCCTGGGTCGGCACCTCGGGGGACCGGGGGAGGAGCACGGGCTGGTCCACGTCGCGGGCGAAGCGCGCCGCCCAGTAACCCGACCGTCCGCTCGCGTCACCCGGGCCGCCGATCAGGCCGGCCCGGGCGATGACGAGCCGGTCTCCCACCGCGGCGCGCGAAGCCTCCTCGCAGGCCACCTTGGCCTCCCCGTACTCCTCCCGCTCCACGTGGTCGCCCCCGGCGGGCGGCAGCAGCGCGGCCGACTCGTCGGCGCCGACCGTGCCGTGGTCGGCGTAGGCGCTGATGGAGGAGACGTAGGTCCAGTGCCGTGCCCGCCCCGCGAGGGCCGCGAGCGCGCCGCGGACGAAGGCCGGCTGCCAGGACACCTCGATCACGGCGTCCCAGTCGCGGTCGAGGAGTTCCGCGTAGGCGGACTCCTGGTTCCGGTCCGCCACCACGAGCCGCGCACCGGGCGCGACGGCGCCGCTCTCGCCGCGCGCCAGGCAGGTCACCGCGTGACCCCGCTCCAGCGCCTGCCGCGTGATCTCACGTCCCAGCCATGCGGTCCCGCCCAGTACAAGAAGATCCATCAGGCCACCTCAGCACATCGCGGGCCCGGACGCGACGCAGGTTCGCGCTCGGCGAAGGCGCGCGGGTGTGTACGCGCACGGTTTCGGCCATGGCCTTCCGGGCGCCGTTGACCACACCGAAACCGGGGTGCTCCGTCCTGCCCGCAGCCTCGATCACGCGGGGTTCGCCCACTCTTCCCGCAGCATCCCGAAGAGCACGCGGTCGTAGCGCTTCCCGTCGACCAGCACGGCCGACCGGCGGCGGCCTTCCTCCCGGAAGCCCAGCCTGGTGAAGGCGCGCACGGCGCGCTCGTTGCCGCTCCAGGTGTCCAGTTCCAGGCGGCTCAGGCCGTACGCGCCGAACAGGTGGCCGACGAGCAGCCGCAGCGCGTCGCTGCCGTGGCCGCAACCCCAGAACTCCCGTTCGCCGATGGTGATACCCAGCGTGGCCACTCCGGCGTACGGGTCCAGGTCCCGGTAGTCGGCCATGCCTGTCACCCTTCCGGATGCCAGGTCCTCGACCGTGAACACGGCCGACTCCCTCGGGCTCAGGCGCAGCATCGTCTCGAAGCCGAGCCCGACAGCCTCCGCCGTGACCGGGCCGAAACACGGATCACCGGCCGCGGCCCAGTGCACCACCTCCGGGTCGTTGCGCCACCGAAGATGATGCTCGGCGTCTTCGGAGCGCAGCGCACGCAGCCGTACCAATTTTCCTTCGAACATCCCGTATGCCTCATCGAATTGCCGATCGTTCACGTCTGGCCGTCCCCGCACAGGTCCGAGGCGCCGTCACAGGTCCCGCCGCATGCAGACGCGCGGCCACCGGTCCAGGCCGTGCGCCGCCTCGCGCTCACGGATCTCCCGCAGGCCAGGAGTGAGCCCCGCGTCCGCCAGCGGCCGGAAGCCGCAGCGCGCGTAGTACGGGGCGTTCCACGGGACCTCGGTGAAGGTGGTGAGGGTCAGGGCGGGCGCGCCCTCGCGCCTGGCGAACTCCGCCAGGTGCTCCAGCAGCCCCCGGCCGAGCCCGCGGCGCGCGCGGTCCGGATGGACGGACACCTGCTCGACGTGCAGGTTGCCCTCGACGCGCTCGGCGATCAGGTAGGCGCCCGGCGGGTCGTCCCCGTCGACCGACACCCAGGCCAGCCCGGCCCGTTGGTAGGGGGCGAGCTCGTCGGGCGTCAGCGGCTCGTCGTCGGCGATCTCCGGCATGCCGATGTCCCGGAAGCAGTGCCCGGCGGCCCTCTCGATGTCCTGGAGGACCGTCAGCTCGTCCAGCCGTGCTGTGCGGATAGCCATGGCCGCATTGTCGCGGGCGGCCCGTCCGAGGGCATCCGATTATCGGACCTCCGGCCGTGCTCCGCTCGCCCGGGCCGGGTTCTGTGCTCCGTCCGAGTTCTCTTGGGTGCCCGTTCGGCCGCAGCGCCGAGCGAATGATCATTATTTCGGCGCGGCATCGCTTTGATACGGCTATGCCACGAATGCGACGGAGACGACCGACCAAGGCGTGGGGCGCCGTGGCTGCGGTGACGGGGGCCATGCTGGTCGTCGCCGCAGCGCCGGGCCGGGCGCCCGATGCGGACACTGCGCAGGGGACCCTCCCGGGCCCGCCGCGGGAGGCCGCGGTCACCCTGCTGGTCGGGAGAGTGCTGGAGGAGGGCGGTGGATCCGGCGACGGGTCGTGCCCGGTGCGCATGTTCCGCCCCGGGCTGTGCAGCGGCTGGCAGGAACAGCGGGTACGGGCCACCGCGCGCGGGGTGGGATCCGTCGTGAAGGAGCCCTCCCTCGGCGGCGCGGCGCGGACCGCTCGGACCGAGGTGCTCCCCACGGATTCCGGCGGGCCGCTTCAGATCGCCCTCGCGGAACCGGGCCGCCTCACGGACGTGACCGTACGCGACGGGCACGGCCGCCATCTCGCCGGCGAGCTCGCCCCGCACAGCGAGCGCTGGCTGAACACCGAGTCGCTGCGGGCGGGCGAGACCTACACCGTGCAGGTCGGCGCCCTGGACGCGGACGGGACCGCGGTCGGGGTGACCATGGCGTTCCGGACCGCGCCGCCCTCGGACGGGGGCAGGCTGACGGCCGAGTTCGGGCCGGGCCCCGGCACGTACGGAGCGGGGGAGATCGTGACGGCGAGCCTCAGCCGCCCGGTGCCCGCCGACGACCTCCCGGCCCGCGCGCGGCTGGAGCGGGCACTGCAGGTGACCTCCGAGCCGCATGTCGAGGGCGCGTGGCACTGGGTCGACGAATCGACCCTGCACTTCCGGCCGCGTACGTACTGGCCCGCCCACACCGTCGTCCGCGTCCGCAGCGGTCTCGACGGGATCCAGGTCGGGGACCACGACTACGGCGGCCCCTCCGACGCGGTGCAGTTCACCATCGCGGACCGGATCGAGGCCGTCACCGACTCCGCCACCCACCGGATGACCGTACGCCGCAACGGGCGGGTCATCAGGACGATCCCGGTCACCACCGGCAAGGCGGGCTTCAGGACCCGCAGCGGCATCAAGGTCGTGCTGCGCAAGGAGCCCAAGGTCCGGATGCGCGGTGACACGGTCGGCATCAAGCGCGGCACCAGCGAGTTCTACGACCTGCCCGTCTCCTACGCGACCCGGGTGACCTGGAGCGGCGAGTACATCCACGCGGCGCCCTGGTCGGTCGAGTCGCAGGGCGAGGAGAACGTGAGCCACGGCTGCACGGGCATGAGCACCGAGGACGCCGCCTGGTTCTTCGAGACCGTCCGCGAAGGAGACATCGTGGAGGTGGTCAACAGCGGCGGGGCGAAGATGGCCCCCTTCGACAACGGCTTCGGCGACTGGAACGTGGACTGGCGGACCTGGCTGGCGGGCAGCGCCCTGGCCGCCGTCGACGGGAGTCCGGAGGGCTCACCGGCCGCCCCCGTCGCGTCCAGGCTGCACCCGACCACCTGAGCCCCCCCGGAGGCGGCTCGGACCGGGCCGGCTCGGGGCCGGGACGGACCGGACTACGATCACCACATGATCAAGGGAGTGATGTTCGACTTCTCCGGCACGCTGCTGCGCGTCGAGTCGACCGAGGAGTGGCTCGCCGCCGCCCTCGCGGAAACCGGCATCCCGCTGACCGAGGAGGAGTTCGGCGAGACGGCGCGGCGGCTGACCGAGTACGGCGCACTGCCCGGCGGACCGTCGCCCCGGCACCTGCCGGCGCACCTCGAAACCCTGTGGGAGCAGCGGGACCTCAGCGCCGAGCAGCACCGGGCCGCCTACGGCGGCCTGACCCGCGCTGCCGGGATCACGGACCCGGAGCTGGCGCGGGCGCTCTACGACCGCCACATGACCCCCGCCGCCTGGCGCCCCTACCCGGACACCGGGCCCACCCTGCGTGCCCTGCGCCGCCGGGGGCGCCCGGTGGCCGTGGTCAGCAACATCGGATGGGACCCGCGGCCGGTCTTCCGCACGCACGGGCTCGACGAGCTGGTCGACGCCTACGTGCTCTCCTTCGAGCTGGGCACTCAGAAGCCCGATCCGGTGATCTTCCGGACCGCCTGCGACCGGCTGGGTCTGGCTCCCGCCGAGGTGCTGATGGTCGGCGACAGCCGCGAGGCGGACGGCGGCGCGCGGGCACTCGGCTGCCCGGTGCACTTCGTCGACCACCTCCCGGTCGACCGGCGGCCCGGCGCGCTGGCCCCGCTGCTGGACCTGCTCGGGCCCGCGTAGCGGTCGGCCCGTACGGGCTTCCGTGGGCCTCCCTGGGTCTGGGCGGGCCTCTTCCCTGGGTCTGGGCGGGCCTCCGCGGGTCTGGGCGGGTCTGCGCGGCCGGTCCGTGGAGGCCCTGGCGGCGGCCGACACACCTCGCGGCCCGACTGTGGCGGCCGCACACATGGGAGCGGCCCGCGGGTGTCCCGGATGATTCCGGGCATGACGAGCGGATACCCTCCCGTACCCCACGGACCAGCTGCCGCTGCCGCGGCCATCGACCTGGCGGGCCGTACCGCCCTGGTGACCGGCGCCGGCGGCGGTATCGGCCGGGCCTGCGCCTCGGCGCTCGCCGCGGCCGGGGCCCACGTACACGTGGTGGACAAGGACGCCGCCACCGCGAAGGCCGTCGCCGAGACGATCGGCGGGCAGGCGCACGTGGTGGACCTTTCCCGGGAGGAGACGGTCGGGGAGCTGCCGGCCGACGTCGACATCCTGGTCAACAACGCCGGGCTGCAGCACGTCGCCCCGCTGACCGAGTTCCCGCCGGACCGCTTCGCACTCATGCAGCGCGTGATGGTGCACGCGCCGTTCCTGCTGATCCGCCGGACCATGCCCCACATGCGCGCACGCGGCTGGGGCCGGATCGTCAACATCTCCAGTGCGCACGGGCTGCGCGCCAGCGCGTTCAAGGCCGGCTACGTGACCGCGAAGCACGCACTCGAAGGGCTGAGCAAGGTCGCCGCCGCCGAAGGGGCCCCGCACGGCGTCACCAGCAACTGCGTGAACCCCGCCTACGTCCGCACGGCACTGGTCGAGCGGCAGATCGAGGCCCAGGCCGCCGCTCACGGCATCGACGCCGCCGAGGTGGTGTCCGAGGTACTGCTGAGCCGCTCCGCGGTCAAACGGCTGATCGAACCGGAGGAGGTCGCCGCAGCCGTCCTGTGGCTCTGCGGCCCGCACACCGGCTACGTCACGGGTGCCTCGATCCCCCTGGACGGTGGCTGGACCGCCACCTGACCCCCGGCGCGGCGGTCAGGAGCCGGGCCGGGCGCCCGTGACGCGGTCCCACTGGGAACGGGTGGCTCCGAAGCCGCTCTCGTGCACCCAGACATGGGTGCATCCGGGGCACTGGAGGTGAAGCATGCTGCCGGTGTTGGTGAGCAGGTAGCGCCAGTGGGTGGAGCAGGTGCGCCGCTGCTCGCACGGTTCGCAGCCGCGCGCGTCCGCGCACTTCGGGCAGGCCACCCAGGCGCGGCGCCCGGGGTCGGCCTGCGGGTCAAGCGGCAGCACGGCCGTCTCCGCGCGGAGGCAGCACACCGGCCGCCACCAGGTCGTCGTAGAGGCGCTGCTGTTCCGCGTCGAGCCCGGAATAGAGCAGGTCGTAGGCGGCCTCCTCACCGAGGAGCACCTCCATCGGATCCCAGTCCGGGCCGAGGGCCGCCATCACCTGGGCGCGCCGGAGCACCTCCTGCGAGGTGAGGTCGACGGCGAAGTCGACCAGCTCGGACGCGTCGGAGGCACCAGGGGTACCGGAGGCACCAGGGGTACCGGAGGCGTCGGAGGGAGGGGTGGGGTCGTGGGGGGCCATACATCGAAGTTAGGTAGCCCTTCCTTCTCCGGTCAAGGGAGGGTGGGCGGAGTCACAGTCCGCTGGTCAGGGGGTGTGCGGGCCAGGGGATGCCGCGCCCGACGGGGCCGCGGGCCCGGGAGGGTGACGTGACAAATGTAATGGCCTGTCAAGGTGCTTCTCGGTCTGGAGGTTGATGCCTGGTTCGTCCGGACGAAGGAGGCCCCGGCGCGGGTCGGGAACGAACAATGGAAGGGACCAAGATCGCCGGGCCCCACCGGGCCACCGACGAGGAGCCGCCGTGCCCCACACCCGTCCTGCCGACCGCCCCGCACCCCGACTGCGCCGTGCCGCCTCGGTCACCGCCGTCGCCTTGGCCCTGCTGGCGGGCCTCGCACCGGCCGCGAGCGCCACAGTCCGTGAAGCGCCGACCACCTACGGCCAGGACGCCGACCGGCACCTCGACCGGACGCGGCTGCAGGCGGGGCTGAAGGCGATCCAGGAGGCGGGCGTGTACGGCGTCTACTCCGGGGTCCGCGACGGACGCGAACGCTTCGACGGCGCCGCCGGCCTCGCCGACACCGCCACCGGGCGCAAGGTCCGGCCCGACCTCCGGCACCGCGTCGGCAGCGTCACCAAGACGTTCACCGCCGTGGCCGTCCTCCAGCAGTCCGCGAAGGGCCGGCTGGACCTGGACCGGCCGGTCGGCGACTACGTGCCCGAGCTGCTGCCCGGCGAGCGCGGCCGCAAGGTGACCGTGCGCATGCTCCTGAACCACACCAGCGGCATCCACGACTACATAGGCGACGCCTTCCCCTCCCTCCTGAAGGGGACCACGGAGAGCCTGGACGAGCACCGGTACCGCACGATCAAGCCCGCCGAGCTGATCGGCTACGGGGTGGCCCGGCCGCAGCAGTTCGAACCCGGCACCGACTGGTCCTACTCCAACACCAACTACGTGCTGCTCGGCGAGGTGCTCCGCAAGGTGACCGGCCAGGACCCGGAGCAGGTGATCACGCGGGACGTGATCCGGCGCGTGGGGTTGCGTGACACCTATTTCCCCGGCACCGACCCGCGCATCCGCGGCGCCCACGCCCGCATGTACGAGAACTTCTACGGGCTCATCGACCCCCCGCGCGACTACAGCGACTACAACATGACCTGGGCCGGAACCGCCGGGGCCCTCGTCTCCACCTCGCAGGACCTCAACACCTTCTACCGCGCCCTGCTGGGCGGCGACCTCCTCCCGCGCCGCCAGCTGGACCAGATGCGCACCACCGTCGACGTCAAGGACAAGAAGACGGGCGCCGTGGTCATGCGCTACGGCCTCGGCATCTACTCCATGGACACGCCGTGCGGCCCGGCCTGGGGCCACGACGGCGGAGTCTGGGGCGCCGGCACCTGGGCCCTGTCCAGCCCGGACGGCAGCCGTCAGTTCGCCGTCGGGTACAACCTGATGAAATACCAGCGTGTCAACGCCGCCGGCACCGACTTCGACCCGCATCCGGCCGACGCCGCCATGCGGGACTACCGCGACCGGGCCCTCTGCGGCACCACCGCGCCGCGCACCCCGGACCCGGCCGCGAAGAACCGTTCCGCCGAGACCCCGTCGGCCGAGGCCCCGGTCGCCCCGCGCGCACTGCCCCCGATCATGCCGGCGCTCCCCGGACCGCTGTCGGGTCCCGTTCGCTGATCGGCCACGGGTGCGCCGCCGTCCGGGTCCTTGCGGATCCGTGACGTGCGGGGGCGGGCACGGACGTGGGGGCCGGTGCCGGGGCCGCGGGCTTCCGGAGAACGTGCAGCCGTGTTCGTCGGCTTCCAGGGGGGCGCGACAACCGCTCCCCGAGCCACGAGACCGGCACCGGCGCCCGCCCCGCCCGGCCTCAGGCCCCGGGGAAGTGGACGTCGTAGCGGTCCTGGTGGGGCAGCAGTTCCTCGAACCCCGCCAGCCCGTGCTGGATGCGTCCCAGCGTCCGGAAGTAGCCGAAGCGCTCCACCCCGGGGGTCAGCACGACGAGGAGCTCGGCGCCCCCGCCCGGCGCCGGGCCGAACGCGTGCGTCAGCCCGGGCGGTACGAGGACCAGCCCGCCTTCCGCCACCCGCACGGACTCGGCGCCGAGCAGGAAGTCCGCGGCCCCGCCGAGCACGTAGAAGAGCTCGGTGGACCGGGTGTGGAAGTGCCGCGGCGCCCCGGCCGACCCCGCGCCCAGGCTGAGCCGGTTCACCCCGGCCGCGCCACCGTCGGCCAGCAGCCGGAAGGCCCCCGAGCGGGGCAGCGGCACCTCCTCCGCGTCCGCCGCCCGCACCACGAGCGCCGTGCCCGCGACCTGTCCCTGGTGCTGTCCCATCCGCTGTCCTTCCGCCGCTTCCGTCCGTCGTACCGACCGCTCCATTCGAGCAGGGCAACAGCCGCCGAACCAGCGCCGTTTCGCACGTACAGTCATCTCCGATCGTGATGGGTCGGGGCGGGGAGGGCCGCGGATGGAACTGCGTCAGCTGCGGTATTTCGTGGCGGTCGCCGAGGAAGGGGGCTTCGGCCGGGCCGCCGAGCGACTCCACACCGTCCAGTCCGCGGTGAGCCGCCAGATCGGCCTGCTGGAGCGGGAACTGGGCCTGGTGCTCTTCCACCGCACCACCCGCCGGGTGGGCCTCACCGGCGCCGGCGAGCGGCTGCTCCCGGAGGCGCGGGCGGTGCTCGCCGCGGCCGCCCGCACCCGGGGGGTGGCCGCCGAGGTAGCGGCGGGGGCGAGCGGTGTGCTCAGGCTGGGCACGGTGCAGGGGCCCGGGGACCGGGTCCACCGGCTGCTGGAGGAACTCGCGGCCCGCGCGCCCGGGCTCCAGGTACGGCCGGTGCGGCTGCCGGTGACCGAGCGGCTCGCGGCGGTGCGTTCCGGGGAGCTGGACGCGGCGCTCGTCCGGGCCTTCCCCGAGGCCCCCGGCCTGGAGCTGCTGCCGCTGTGGCGGGACCGGCTGTACGCGGCCCATCCGGCCGCTGACCCGGCCGGCCCTGACCACCTACCTGGCGGTGCTGCCCGGGCCTCCCGGACCGGCGCTGCGCCAGTTGCTGGCGGCGACGGCCGCCCGCGCACCGGAGATCGGGGCCCGCACCGCCGATGCGGTTGACCGAATCACGACCCACCGTGTCCGGCCGGGGAAGTGATGTTCACGATCAACGGCAACCTGACCCCGGCCTGGATGTTCTTCTGACCCCTCCCTGGACTTACTAGCCGGCGGCAGCCGGCAGGGTCAGTTCGAAGCGGCAGCCGCCGGAGACGTTGTGGACGTTCGCGTGGCCCGCGTGGGCCTCGACGATGCCCCGGACGATCGCCAGGCCCAGGCCCGCACCCGAGGGAGGGGTACGGGCCGGGGTGCCGCGCCAGCCCGTGTCGAAGACGCGCGGGAGATCCTCCTCGGGGATGCCTCCGCAGGCATCGGTGACCGAGAGCACCACGGAGTCCGCGCGGCGTTCGGCGGCGATCGCGACCGTCCCGTCGGCCGGTGTGTGGCGGATGGCGTTGACCAGGAGGTTGGACAGCACCCGGGTCATCTCCTTGCCGTCCACCTCCACCGGCAGCGAGGCGACCCCCTCGCCCACCAGCCGTACGCCGTGCTCGCGGGCGAGCGCGTCGGTGCCGGCCAGGGCGTCGCCCACCAGGTCATGGAGGGACATCCGGGTCAGGGTGAGGGACAGCGCGCCCGCGTGGATGCGGGAGAGTTCGAAGAGGTCGCCGACCATGGAGTTGAGACGGTCGACCTCGGTGCGGATCTGCCGGTGGTAGCGGGCGGGATCGGCCGCCATGCCGTCCTCCAGCGCCTCCGACATGGCGCGCAGCCCGGCCAGCGGGGTGCGCAGATCGTGCGAGATCCAGGCCACGAGCTCGCGCCGCGAGGCCTCCAGGGCCCGCTCGCGCTCGCGGGACGCGGCCAGCCGTTCGCTGGTGAGGGCCAGTTCGTCGCTCAGTGCCGTCAGTTCGGCGGGAGCGGGCACGGTCGGCGCCGCGAACGTACCCTCCTCCCCGAAGACCCGGGCCGCGCCGACGAGTTCCCGGCAGCGCCGGACGACCTGGCGGCCCAGCAGCAGCGCGGTGGCCATCGAGACGGCCGCGGCCGTCGCGACGACCATGGTCACGACGGCCAGGTCGTGGGAGGACAGGAACATCGCCCACGCCACGGTCAGCGTTCCGGCGAGCATCGCGGACACGGCGACCGCGGCGACGATCGCGAGGGAGACGGCGACGCTGCGCCGGCGCAGTACCCGCAGCGCCACGGCCCCGAGCAGTCCGGCGACGCCCGCGCCGAGGAGCGCGTACAGGGCGATCAGCAGAAAGTCACGCATGGCCGTCCTCCGTCCGGAAGGCGTGCTCGGCCGCGGTGTCCGGGGCCGGCTCGAAGCGGTAGCCGGCACCCCAGACGGTCCGGATCAGCTGCGGGCTCCCCGGATCATCCTCGATCTTGCCGCGCAGCCGCCGGACGTGCACGGTGACCGTCGACAGGTCGCCGAAGTCCCAGCCCCAGACCTCGCGCATCAGCCGCTCCCGGTCGCATACCTGGCCGGGGTGGCGCAGGAAGTAGGCGAGGAGATCGAACTCCCGCAGGGTGAGCGCGAGCTCCCGGCCCTCCTTGTGGACCCGGCGGGCCGCCGGGTCCAGCACCAGGCCCGCCACCGCGAGCCGCGGACCGCCCTCCGGACCGCCCTCCGGGGCACCGGCCGGCGTGCCGGCCTGCGCCCGGCGCAGTACGGACCGCACCCGCAGCACGAGCTCCCGCGGACTGAAGGGCTTGGTCACGTAGTCGTCCGCGCCCACCTCCAGGCCCAGGATCCGGTCGTCCTCGTCGCCGCGTGCGGTGAGCATGATGACGGGGACGGGCCGGCCGCCGTTCTCCCCGGCCCGCAGCCGGCGGCAGACCTCCAGGCCGTCCATCCCGGGGAGCATCAGGTCGAGGACCATCAGGTCGGGGCGGTGCTCCTCGGCGGCACGCAGGCCGGCCGGCCCGTCCGCCGCCAGGCGCACCGTGAATCCGGCCCGCTCCAGGTACCCGGCCACCACTTCCGAGACGGTCGGATCGTCGTCGACGACCAGAACGCTGCCCTGGACGCCGACGGGTCCCTCGTTCGTACTGTCCACATTGCTCACTGCCATGACCCCAGGCTGTCACCTGCCCGCGCCCGGGTGTGGCGCGGACCCCCTCCCGTGGGACGGCGTCCGTGTTTCGTAAGGTCTGCGGGCCCCTTTTCCCCGGTCCCCATTCCTACGGTGTGGAGGGTGAC
The DNA here is from genome assembly GCF_055595065.1 of Streptomyces sp. NPDC040545. NCBI lineage: Bacteria > Bacillati > Actinomycetota > Actinomycetes > Kitasatosporales > Streptomycetaceae > Streptomyces > Streptomyces sp. NPDC040545. The sequence goes on along the minus strand of NZ_JBVIWA010000006.1, from coordinate 10,305 downwards.
TTCATCAGCTTGTGCTCCGCCCCGCGCGGACCTCGTACTGCCGTGCCTCGACGAGGCGCAGGCGCTTCGCGCTCCTCACCCCCGGCTACTCCTCGTACGCGCTGCCCCTGATCGCCCTGGACGGACGCCGGGAATGGATCGGCATCGCCCTCGCGGGCGCGGCCGTCTACCTCCTCGCCCCGGTCCTCGGCCACCGGCCGGCGCTGAGCGCGAGCGCGTACGGCGCCGCGGTCCTCGTCGTCCTGGCGGCCGCGGCGGTCCGCCGGCGGCGCGGATCCGGCCGGGCCCGGCCCACTCGTCCGCCGGTGGACCGGCGCCACGAGCGGGTCAGGAACTCGTGAGGATGACGAGCTGCTGTGTCGCACGGGTCATCGCGACATAGCGGTCGACCGCTCCTTCGATCCCCGTACCGAAGGTCTGCGGGTCGACGAGGACCACGAGGTCGAACTCCAGCCCCTTCGACAGCCCGGGGGTCAGCGACCGGACCCGGGAGGTCTCCCGGAAGGCGCCGGCCCCGATGCCGCCGGCCCCGATACCGTCGGCGCCGATGACACAGGCGACCCCGTCGGCGTGCGCGTCCAGCCAGCCGTCGAGGACCGAGTCCAGATCCGCGACGGATCCGTGCACGACGGGAACGCCGCTGCTGCGGACGGAGGCCGGCACGTTGGCGTCCGGGAGCGCTTCCCGGATGGCCGGCTCCGCCACCGCCATGACCTCCTCGGGCGTCCGGTAGTTGATGCTCAGGGAGGCCACGTCGACCCGGTCGAACCCGATCCGCTCCAGCCGCTCCCGCCACGACTCCGTGAACCCCTGCCGGGCCTGGGCGCGGTCCCCGACGATGGTGAAGCTGCGCGACGGGCAGCGCAGCAGCAGCATCTGCCACTCCGCGTCGGTCAGTTCCTGAGCCTCGTCCACGACGATGTGCGCGAACGGTCCGGCGAGCAGGTCCGGGTCCGCGCCGGGCAGCGCGCCCTCGTCGATCAGGCTGTCCTGCAGGTCCTTGCCGCGCAGCATCGTCACGGCGCCCTCGCCGTCGTCGTCGGCCGCGAGCAGGTCGTCGATGACCCCGGCCATGCGCTCACGTTCGGCTGCCACCGCGGCGCCCCGCCGCCGCAGCCGACGCGCCGACTCCGGGTCGCCGAGCCGCTGCCGCGCCGCGTCCAGGAGCGGCAGGTCGGACACCGTCCAGGCCTGGGCGTCCGCGCGCTGCAACCGCGCCACGTCCTCACGGCCGAGCCAGGGGGCGCACATCCGCAGGTAGGACGGTACCGACCACAGGTCCCCGACGAGATCGGCCGCATCGATCGTCGGCCACGCGCGGTCGAGCGCAGCGACCAGCTCCTCGTCGTACCGCAGCGATCTGCGCAGCAGGTCGGGCGAGAGGTCCTCGTCGTCGAACTTGTCGAGCAGGATCGTCAGCAGCTCCTCCCAGATCAGCTCGCGCGCCTCGTTGTGCGCGGTACCCGCGGCCGCCTCGAACGCCTCGGCCCAGTCGTCCGGGCTCAGCCAGACGTCGGCCCAGGGGGTGGTGACCGTCATCCCCTCGGCGGGCGGCTCCTCGTAGATCCGGACGGCCTTCTCGATCGCCTTCACCATGTCCGCGGAGGACTTCAGGAACGCCACCCGCGGGTCGGCCTCGGCCTCGGCCGAGGCCCCCTCGGCGACGAGGTCCCGCACGGTGCAGGTCTGCACGCCCTCCTCACCGAGGCTGGGCAGCACATCGGCGACATAGGCCAGGTAGGGCTGGTGCGGACCGACGAACAGCACACCGCCCCGACGGTGACCGAGGCGAGGGTCGCAGTAGAGGAGATGCGCGGAGCGGTGCAGGGCCACGACGGTCTTGCCCGTGCCCGGACCGCCGTCGACGACGAGGGCGCCGCGCGAACCCGCGCGGATGATGGCGTCCTGGTCGGACTGGATGGTGGCGAGCACGTCACGCATCCGCGGCGACCGGCTGCTGCCCAGCCCGGCGATGAAGGCGGACTGGTCGTCGAGCGCGGCGTGCCCCTCGAAACCGTCGGCGGTGAACACCTCGTCCCAGTAGTCACCGATCCGGCCGCGGGTCCAGCGGTACCTGCGGCGGCTCGCCAGCCCCATCGGGCTGGCGTGGGTCGCGGCGAAGAACGGCTCGGCCGCGGGCGAGCGCCAGTCGATCAGCAGCCGGTTCCCCGCGCCGTCGGTGAGGCCGAGCCGCCCGATGTACACGGGCTCGGGGTCGTCCTCGCCGACCATGCGCCCGAGGCACAGGTCCAACCCGAAGCGCCGCAGGGTCCGCAGACGGCCGGTCAGCCGGTGGATCTCCACGTCCCGGTCCATCGCCTCCCGGCCCAGGCCGCCGGGGGCCCTGCGCAGCGCCTCCAGGCGGTCGGACAGCTCGGCGATCGTCTGTTCGAGGCTCTGCGCGACGGCCGCGAAGTGCTTCTCGTCGCCGCCGATCAGCGCGGGGTCGGCCTTGGGGGAGAGGCGGGCGGGAAGGTCGAACGCACTGGTGGTAATCAGGGAGTTCATATCAGCAGCTCCGATCTGCGGTGGTGGCACCCGCCAACTCATCGAACGACCCGTCAACCGACAACAGCACACGCACTATGGGGATCTCCCGTTTCCGCAGGTCCTGGCTTCGAGGAGCGATTCTGCGGTACGGGTGGGGCCTTGCCGCAAGCCCCCCTGTGCGTTATAACTTGAGAGTGGAAAGGAGTGGGTGCTCCTCCCTTCCCTTGGTCGTCCGCTCCGTACGGACGTCCTCCCCGCCGAGTGGCAGCGCGCAGCGCGCCCGCCCCGGTCTCTCCTCCCGCCTGCTGAACCCGCGGAACCGCCGCGTTCATTCGTACGGCCGAACTACGGATGCCGCCCCCGGTGCGCCGGGGCAGGCTGTGGGGCAAGGGGAGCCGCCTGCTCCGGCGCAGGTTCAGCGTCATCCACCGATCCTCCGGGATCCACGGCTCCCGACCCCGTAGGAGGTCAGCCATGCAGGGTGACGAAAGCGCGGGCGAACTCGCGGCGCTGCGGGCCAGGGTCGCCGCCCTGGAATCGGAGGCCGCGCGGCGGACTCCGCCCAAGCACCGGATGAAGTCGCTGCTGTCCGCACTGCTGATCATCATCGGCTGCGTGCTGGCCCCGCTCGGCATCGTCGCGTCCTGGACCTCCAGCATCGTGGGGAACACGGACCGCTACGTCTCCACCGTCGCCCCACTGGCCTCCGACCCCGATGTGCAGGCGGCCGCCGCGAACCGGGTCACGGCCGCCCTGATGGAGCACCTCGACCTCGCCACCCTCCTGGAGGACGTGGCCCCCGACCAACGGCCGCTGCTCCAGAAGGCACTGGGCAAGCTCGGCGGCTCGCTGGAGGGCGCGGTCAGCAGCTTCGTCAAGGAGAAGGCGCAGGACGTCATCGCCTCGGACCAGTTCGAGACGATCTGGACCAACGCCAACCGCACCATCCACACCTCGCTCGTCAAAGCCCTCACCGGCAGCGGTGACGGCGCGGTGGAGATCAAGAACGACGCGGTGACCATCGACCTCGCACCGGTGATCGAACAGGTCAAAACGCGGCTCGTGGACGCCGGGATGGGCGTCGCGGCCAAGATCCCCGAGATCCACACCGACTTCACCGTCGTACAGTCCAACGACATCGGCCGGGTCAAGACCGGCTTCCGGCTGCTCCAGATCCTCGGCGTATGGCTGCCGATCATCGCCGTAGTGCTCGTCGCCGCGGGCGTCCTGCTCTCCGCCCACCGGCGCCGCATCCTGGTCACCGCGGCCCTCGCGGTGGCGTTCTCCGTCGCGGTCCTCGGCCTCGGGCTGACCGTCTTCCGTACCGTCTACCTCAACGCGCTCCCGGACACCGTCTCCCAGGCCGCGGCCGGCTCCGTCTACGACGCGATGATCCGCCTGCTGCGCACGACGATCCGGATGGTCGTGGTCCTGGGCATCGTGATCGCCCTCGCCGCCTGGCTCTCCGGCCCGGGCAAGTACGCCACGGCCGCCCGCCAGATCTGGCACTCCGGCATCGTCGCCACCCGCGCCACGGCCGACCGGCTGGGCCTGCGCACCGGTCCGGTCGGCCCGTTCATCCGGCGCCACCGGGCCTGGTTCACCTGGGGCCTGGTCGCGATCGCCGTCATCGTCTACGTCCTGTGGTCCTACCCCACCGGCTGGGTGGTCGTGGGCCTCGCCCTCGCCCTGCTCTTCGCCCTCGCGGTCACGGACTTCCTCGCCGAGGACACCACCGCCCCCGTCGAGGGGACGACCCCGAGTCCGCACCCGTCATGACGGGGCGCCGTCCGGCCCGTGCGCCGCGGACGGCTGGGCCGCCGGGATGCGCTGGGTGAAGAAGAGGGCGAGCAACGCCGCCAGAGCGAGGAGGGCGAGTGCGGCCCGCAGCCCTTCGATCCGTGCCTTCTCGTTCGCGTCGAGCGCCGCCTGGGCGACCACCGGGTCCGTGCCCGCCTCTTCGAGGGCCGTGGTGAGCTGCTCGTCCGACAGGAACGGGGCGCTCCCGGCGAGGGCGGTGTGCGTGCGGGTCTTGACGTCGGCCGGGATCGCCGGGTTCTGGTCGATGGTGGTGAGGAACGAACTCGTCAGCACGGCGATCATGATCGACCCGGCGAGGGCGGTGCCGATCGAGGCGCCGAGGTTGGTGACGGTGTTCTGGATGCCGCCGACCTCGGCGCTCTTCTCGTCCGGTACGGCCGACACGGTGACGGCCCCGAGCTGGGAGGCGAGCAGTCCGATCCCGAGCCCGATGAGCAGCATGGGTACGGTGACGACCTCCGCGCCGGAATCCGGGGTGAGGGCGGCCAGCAGAATGACGGCGCCGGCGAACATCGCCAGGATTCCCCACCGCACGACGCGCCGGGGCGATGCGTTCGGGATGAACCTGGGGACCCCGATCGCGGCGGCGAGCAGCGTGATGGAGAGCGGAAGGATCAGCGCGCCCGTGTGGAGGGCGGACAGGCCGAGCGCCACCGACAGGTAGAGCGGGACGACGAAGAACACGCCCATCTGCACGAGGTACTGGAAGAGGAACATCGTCAGTCCGCCGGAGAGCTGCCGGTTCTTCAGCAGATCCGGTTCGACGAGCGGTTCGACACCCCGCGCCACCAGGCGTGCCTCCCAGCGGAAGAACAGCCACACCAGCATCAGCCCGGCCATCACCAGCCAGACGACGGGCGAGACGCCGAACCACGAGGGGCCCCCGGCCTTGGGACGGAACCAGCCCCATTCGCTGGTCCGCAGGATGCCGAACACGAACAGCCCGATGCCCGCGGCGGACAGGATCGCGCCGAGTACGTCGATCCGCGGCCGGTGGTCCGGGGGCGCGTCGGCGATCGGGCGGGCCAGCAGCAGGATGACGAGGACCATCACGACCTCCCCGGCGAACACCCAGCGCCAGGAGAAGAAGGTGGTCGCGGCGCCGCCGATCAGCGGTCCGACCGCGATCGCCACGGCTGCCGCCGCCGCGACCAGGCCGTAGGCGGCGGGCCGTTGCTCCTTGCCGAAGTTGGAGGCGACCAGCGCCACGATCGCGGGCAGGATCAGCGCCGCTCCCACGCCCTCCAGGAACGACCAGCCCAGCAGCAGGACCGTCAGGTTCGGAGCGAGCGAGGTCGTGAGGGACCCCAGTCCGTAGATGACGCAGCCGATCAGGAACGCCCGTTTGCGGCCGATGAGCGCGCCGACCTTGCCACCGGTGATCATGAGCATCGCCATCACCAGCGTGTAGGCCGTGATCGCGCCCTGCATACCGCTCACCGTGGTGCCGATGTCCTCCGCCACCGTGGCGATCGAGACGTTCATGACCGAGCTGTCCAGGGCCATCAGGAACTGCCCGGCCGCGAGTGTCAGCAGGATGAGCTTGGTGTTCCCCGCGTTCCCGGCCGCCCCGGCCGGTCCCGCCTTCGCCGCTGTCATGCGCGCAGACTGCCATGGCGGCGTGAGGCGGCCGGGCACCTCGCCCGCCGTGTCAGCCGTGTCAGCCGACTGGCCGAAGCGCCGGAGCGCGGGCCCGGTCCGGTCCGGTCCGGCTCAGGCCGCGACGGCGGTCACCCGGCCGGACGCGATGGCGTCCACCAGACGCTGGTGGTCGCGCTCGTTGAGGTCGGCGTAGCTCTCCGCGAACCGTACGAGCGCCCGGTCGAAGACATCGCCACCGCCCAGGTAGGCCGCGATGGCGATCCGGTCGCCGGACCGGGCGTGCGCCCGTGCCAGGGTGACACCGCACAGGCCGGCGAAGACCCGCATACCGCGTGGCACCATCCGGGCTGGTTCCGCGATGCCCTTCCAGTCGCGCAGCTGGCGTACGTAGAAGTCCCGTTCGACGCCGTCGATCCCCTGCGTCTGCTGCCAGCCGAGGAAGATGTCGCTCGCGGCCTGCATCAGCCGCTGACCCGCCACGACCCGCTCGCCCCCGGTGGCGTACCCGCTGGCGCCCACGTACGGGGCGAGCACCGATTCACCGGCCTCCTTGGCCTGCAGGATCAGTGGATCGTCGCCGTCGCGGCCCAGCAGCAGGACGATCCAGCACCGCGTGCCGACGCTGCCGACACCCACCACCTTGCGGGCCATGTCGACGATGGAGTACTGCCGCAGCAGGTGTCTGCGGTCCGTCTGGAGACTGTCCCCGTACCGCCCGACGAGGTCCCGGATCTGGTCCTCGATCACGTCGCGCTCCTGACCCGGCAGCAGTTCGGAAGCCGGTGTGATCAGCTGCGGCACGGCGGCGAAGCGGCGGCGTCCGTCGACCACCTCGGTGAGCTTCTCGAACGCCTGCAGGCTGTCGTGCCCGCGCGCCTTGCTCAGCGCCTCGGACAGGTTCTTGCGGCCGCGGGTTTGGAGGGCGCCCTCCGCCACCGCCTGGAGGTGCGACTCGTCCACCCTCGCGTACCAGACGTCGAGGTTGCGCATCTGGGCGAAGGTACGCATCTGTTCGCGGTAGCCGGCGACCGCCGATGTCACGATCGACGCGCGCTCGCGCTCGGAGTAGCCGTTCTCCCGCCCGGCGATGACCAGGCTGGTCGCGAGCCGCTTGACGTCCCATTCCCACGGTCCGGGCAGCGTCTCGTCGAAGTCGTTGATGTCGAACAGCAGGTTCCGCTCCGGGGAGCCGAGCAGCCGGAAGTTCAGCATGTGCGCGTCGCCGCACAGCTGGACCCGGATACCCGAGTCGGGTGTGCCGGCCAGATCGCCGGCCATGATCGCGGCGGCGCCCCGGTAGAAACGGAACGGCGACTCCGCCATCCGGCCGTAACGGATCGGCACCAGCTCCTGCAACCGGGTGGCGGACTGCCGCTCGATGACATCCATAGGATCCAGTCGGTCGGCCGACGGCTCGAAGTCTCCGTGGGCGGATCTCGGAGAGGCGGCCCGGGCGGCCCGGCCGTTCACGGCCCGGTCCTCGGGGGAGAGCCGGGGACCACCGTCCGTCGCCGTCGCCGTCGCCGTCGCCGTCGTGGCCGCGGTCGCCGTCGTGGCCGCGGTCGCGTCCGTGTCGCGCATCGTCATCGTCGTCGACCTCCCGGCCCCCAGGACCCCCGCCTCCCAGCATCGCACTCACCCCACACCGCTGCCCCACGGGCACCGCCGCCGTTCCTCAGTCACGCTCCTGCCGGATCCTGCCCGGCACCGGGCTGCCCAGCCGCCCGGCCAGGTACGGCTCCTGCGCGAGGGCCGCGCCCAGGGTGATGCCGGCGGCGACGGCCACGCACAGCACGATCAGCCACGACAGGATGACGAACACCGAGCCGGTGGACCCGTACGTGGCGAGCGAGCGGTTGAGGGCGATCGGCATGTAGACCCGCGCGCCCAGCGACAGCGCGGTCACCGCGACGGCGGTGATGAGGGCGCCGGGCAGCAGCGGGGGCCACCGGATCACCCCGCCCAGCAGCAGGTGCTGGCTCCACCACCAGGCCGCCGTCTGCACGAGGAGCGTGAGGGGGATGCCGAGCCACAGGCCGAGTCCGAATCCGTCGCGGACCGGCCCCTGGAAGATCAGCAGGACCGTCCAGGCGGCAATCCAGGCGAACCAGCGCCAGATCGCGATCCGCGTCCCGCCCCGCGGGATCTGCCAGGCACGCTTGCACAGCCGCTGCATGGCACGGCTCACCGCGGTCGCGGACAGCAGCACGATCACGGCGCCGACCGCTCCCACCGCGTTGCGGATGTCGTCCTCGCCGGATCCGTCGAACACGTCGCCCAGCTGATCGCTCGCCTGACCGGTGAGCCCGAACATCGTGCGTACGGAGGAGACCAGCTGGTCGCGTACCTCTTCAGGGGCGAACGAGGCGACGACGAAGAGCAGGGGCACGGCGGTCAGGAAGCACTGGGCGGCCAGCCGGGTGGCGGAGTCGAAGATGTTCACGCCGATCATGCGCTCCGTGACATGGGTGATCACGGGGAACCGGGTCTCGGCCCGCTCCTGCGTTCGTTTGGCGGCCGCGACCAGCTCTCGGGAGCGCTTGCGCCACCGTGCCTTGCGCTCCGACCACATCAGCGGCCCGCAGCGGAGCGCGGCACGGACCGCGGATCCGGGGTCGTCGTCATGGCGGCCTCCTTCGTCTGCGTCCAGGTTGGTGGACGCGGACCAGGGCGGCATCTCGATGGGCAAAAGGTGTCGGAGCCCGGTGCGGTGCGTAGTGTCGTATGTCGTCGCACGATTGGGGCGCCATGGTCCTCGACCTCATGCTGATCGCGCTGGCCATCGCCCTCTACCCGCTGCCCTTGATGGCGTTCATCCTCGTGGTGTCCTCGCCCAGAGGCGTATGGAAGGGGCTGGCCTTCCTCCTGGCCTGGCTGGCCAACCTCGTCGCGGTGATCGCGATCGTGCTGGCGCTGACCGGCGGCCAGCCCCCGGCGCCCCGGTCCCCGCCCGGCGTGGCGGCGCTCGCACTCAAGCTGGCCATCGGGGTGGGACTGGTGGTCTACGGGGTACACCGCTACCGCCGCCTGAAACTGAAGGCAGCCCGGGACACCACCCCGAAGCCCTCCCACGTGGACGTCGGCTCGGTGTGGGCCGCGGCGGGCCTGGCCGTGCTGATCCAGCCCTGGGGCATGGTCGCGGCGGGCGCGACGACCGTGATCGAGGCCGACACCTCGCACGCGACCACGTTCATCGCCCTGTTCGGCTTCTGCCTGCTGGCCAGCTCCGGCCTGCTGGCCGCGGAGCTGTACATGGTGTTCGCACCGGAGGCCGCCCAGGACCGGCTGCTGCGGATGCGCACGTGGATGGAGGGGCACAAGGACGAGGCCATCGTGTTCGTCTGCCTGCTGCTCGGCCTGTGGCTGACCGGGCAGAGCATCTACGAGCTGACGGGTTGACCGGCCGGCGGGACCGGCCAGACATGCGGGGGCGCGGGCGGCGTGCTGGAATGAAAAGACCTTCCCCCCTCTCTGCGACAGGAGCTGCCATGAGCAGCGAGACCGAGCCGCGAGCCGATTTCGGCGACATCGACGAACTCGGCCCGGTCGACTACATCGTGGTCGAGTTCCCGGGCAACCGGATGACCGGCGAGGGGTTCCCGATCCTCGTCGACCTCGTCGACCGGGGCATCATCCGCATCTTCGACTTCGCCTTCATCCGCAAGGAGGAGGACGGCACGGTGACCGCGCTGGAACTCCAGGACCTCGGTGGCGGCGAGGTCGACCTCACCGTGTTCGAGGGGGCGTCGTCCGGCCTGCTCGACGACGGCGACATCCAGGAGGCGGCCGCCGCCCTGGAACCCGGGAGCTCGGCCGGGGTCATCGTGTACGAGAACACCTGGGCGGCGCCTTTCGCCCGTGCCCTGCGACGCGGCGGAGCGCAGCTCGTGGCCGCCGGAAGGATTCCCGTGCAGGCCCTGCTGGCGTCGCTGGACGCCCTGGAGGAACCGCCCGCCGGAGAATGAAGCCCACACAGCCTGGAGATGAGCATCATGCCCGGACTCCTTCGCGGGGTCGCCCGCACCGCCGTCATCGCGGGCACCGCCACCGCGGTGTCCAACCGTGTGTCCCGCCGCCAGGGCGGCCGATGGGCGCAGCAGGAAGCCCAGCAGCAGGCCCAGCAGGAAGCCCAGCAGCAGGCGGCGGCACCCCCGCCCCCGCCCCCGCCTCCGCCCGCCGCGGCGCCGGCCGACGACATGACCACCAAGATCGAACAGCTGAAGCAGCTCAGCACCCTCAAGGAACAGGGCGTGCTGACCGAGACGGAGTTCGCCGAGCAGAAGCGCCGGCTGCTGGGCTAGGCCGTGTTTTAGGTAGCTCGGGCGGCCAGCCACTTGGTGAGGTCGCCCGCGATGCGGTCGTTGCTGGTCTCGACGGTCACGTCGTGTTCGC
>NZ_JBVIWA010000005.1:349528-392398 GCF_055595065.1 Streptomyces sp. NPDC040545 | reverse complement strand
ACGCCCGGTTACATTCCGAACCCGGAAGCTAAGCCTTTCAGCGCCGATGGTACTGCAGGGGGGACCCTGTGGGAGAGTAGGACGCCGCCGAACAACCCGCCCTTTTAGCTCAGTCGGTAGAGCGTCTCCATGGTAAGGAGAAGGTCAACGGTTCGATTCCGTTAAAGGGCTCCACTGAAAAAGGCCCCCGCCAATTGGCGGGGGCCTTTTTTGTTTTCCGGCACGCACGTCCTCCTGCCGTACGGCCGGCAGAGCCGCCGAGAGCCGCCGATGCCGGAGGGGCGGGCCGCAGCAGAGCTGCCTACCATGGATGTGAAGGGTAGATAAGGTACGTACGGCGGCTTCGAGGTGCCCCCACGGGCCGCTCGGCTGGCCCAGGAGGCGTGATGACCGTACCCCCCGACGCAGCGGCGCCACAGCACACCCAGGGCGACCCCGAGGACGTCCTCAAGCGCATCGGAAGCACGTGGCACTGGGCGCTCGGCTTCGCCCTCGCGACCCTGATCCCCGGCATCCTGGTGCTCGTCTGGCCGGACGAGACGCTGCACATCCTGGCCGTCATCATCGGTCTGCAACTCCTGGTGGCCGGCGCCTTCCGGTTCGTCACCGCCTTTTCGCACAGCCGCGACGGCGGCAGCAGGCTGGCGGGTGTCCTCATCGCCATGCTCGCGTTCCTGGCGGGCGTCCTGGTGCTGCGTCATCCGATGCAGACCATCGGCGCGCTGAGCTTGATCATCGGAGTGTTCTGGTTGCTGTCCGGCGTGCTCGCGGCGTTCACCGCGATCGCCGACCACACGCTCGTGCACCGGGGCCTGCAGTTCGGACTCGGTGCTCTCGGCGCCGTCGCCGGAATCGTCGTGCTCTGCTTCCCGGTGGACTCCGCGGTGGCCCTGACCCGGCTGCTGGGGCTCTGGCTCGTCCTGCTGGGTGTGTTCGAGCTGGTGATGGCCTTCGCACTGCGTTCCGCCACCCGCCGGGTCTCGCCGGCCCGTCCGGGGTGAACTCGGGGCGCCACGTACTCGTACTCTCCTGAGCCTGGGCCCGGCGCACGCCGGGCCCAGGCTCTTGGCGGCGGAGGCACGCGCCGGCCGGTGGCCTATTCGCCGGTGCGCTGTTCCGGGACGCGGAAGGCGAGGATCGCCATGTCGTCCGACGCGGGTTCCGCGGCGAAGCGTTCCACCGCACGCAGAACGCGGGAGGCGACCGCGCCCGCGGTGAGGCCCGTACACGTGGTGAGGACCTCGGCGAGGCCGTCGTCGCCCAGCATGCGGGTGCCCTCGCGGCGTTCGGTCACGCCGTCGGTGACGCAGAGCAGTACATCGCCGGGGTCGAGGGTGAGGGTCTGTTCGTAGAGGTCCAGGTCCTCGATCACGCCCAGCAGCGGCTGCGGGTCCGCGGCCGCGTCGACCTGGCCGTCCGGGCGCAGGCGCAGCGGGAGCGGGTGGCCCGCGCAGACCACCTTCATCAGGGCGCCGCCGTCCGGCTGGGGGTGGAGCTCGCCGTAGAGGAGGGTGAGGAAGCGGCTGCGGGCACCCTCGTCGAGGATGGCCGCGTTGAGGCGTTCGAGGACCGCCGGGCCGCCGAGCCCCTCGCGGGCCAGCAGGCGCAGCGCGTGCCGGGCGAGGCCGGTGACGGCGGCAGCCTCGGGGCCCGTACCGCAGACGTCGCCGATGGCGAAGCCGTACGCGCCGTCGCGGATCGGGAAGACGTCGTAGAAGTCGCCGCCGACCTCGTTGCCCTCGCCGGCCGCGCGGTAGATGACCTCGACCTCCATGCCGGGGATCGCGGGGGAGCCGGGCGGCAGGAGGCTGCGCTGGAGGGAACGGCTGATCGCGGTGCGCTCGGAGTAGAGGCGGGCGTTGTCGAGGGCCAGGGCGGCGCGGCGGGAGAGGTCCTCGGCGAGTTCGAGGATCTCCTGGCGGAAGTGCTCCTCGCGCGGCTTGCCGAGGGTGAGCATGCCGATCACGCGGTTGCGGGCCAGGAGGGGGAGGACCACGGTCTCGCCGCCGACCGCGAGGGTCGCCTCGGCCCACGGGCGGGCGCCGGCTTCGCGGACCGGTTCGGGCGGGCTGACCCGGGAGAGCAGGTCCTTGAGACCGTCGATGCGTTCCTCGTCCTCGTGGAGGACGTAGGAGAGGTACGGGTCGGAGGACTGGTCGGCGATCGTGTAGACGGCGCACCACGTGGCGAGCGTCGGGACGGTCATCTGGGCCATCAGGGCCAGGGTCTGGTCCCGGTCGAGGGTGCCGGCCAGCAGGTCGGAGGCCTCGACGAGGAAGGACAGGGAGCCGCGGCGCAGTCGTTCCAGTTCGCCGAGGCGTGCGGATTCGACGGCGAGGGCGATGCGGTCGGCGGCGAACTGGAGGTGCAGGGCCTCTTCGTTGGAGTAGCGGCCGGGGGTTTCGGCGGCGACGCCGAGTGAGCCGGTGAGGCGGCCTTCCACCTTGAGGGGGACGGTGACGGCGGAGCGCATGCCGGTGGCCTCCAGGAGCGGCACGGCTCCTGGGGAGGCGATGAGGTCGTCGTGGACGGCGGGCATGCGGGCGGAGCCGTAGCGGTTGGTGCCGGCCTCGACGGGGACGCGGGCGAAGCGCTGGCGGGTGGAGGGCAGGCCGGTGGTGGCGCGGACCTCCAGCTCGGTCTCGTCGTCGGTGGCGAGCAGCAGGAAGGCGGCGTCGGCGTCGAGGAGGTCGCGGGCGCGCTCCACGGTGCGCTGGAGGAGCCCGTCGAGGTCGTCGGGGGCGGGGGAGCCGATGAATACCTCGAACGGGTCCGTGGGGCGTGGGTCGGTGAAGTGGCCGCTGTCGGAGGTGGGCACCCGCACCGGGGTCTGGAGCAGGGCGCGCTCGTCGTCGTGGACGAGGAGGCAGACGATGGACGGTTCGCCGTGGGCGTCGCGGACCCGCAGATGTGAGGCGAAGACCGGGATGACGCGGCCGTCGGCGCCGCGGACGCCGTAGCTGCCCTCCCAGCGGGACAGGCGCAGGGCCTCGGCGATGCCGGTTCCGGTGCCGGGGGTCTGGGGCCAGGCGGCGAGCTCGGCGAGCGGGCGGCCGAGCGCCTTCTCGGCGGGGTGGCCGAAGATGTGCTCGGCGTCCTCGTTCCAGGCGGAGATGGAGTCGGTCGAGTCGATCTGGAGGACGGCGACGCGGACCCGGCTGTCGGCCAGGGGCAGCAGCTGGTCGGGGACGACGGGGCCCGCGGAGCGGGTACCGACCGGCCGGTCTGGCAGGTCCAGGCGGAACCACACGTGCTTGTGCGTGGCGGTGTACTCGACGCCCCAGCGGGTGGCGAGGGCGGCGCACAGCATCAGGCCGCGGCCGTTCTCGCGGTCGGGGTCGGCGTAGGGGCGCTCGCCGGGGTGCTGGAGCGGGAGCTCGCGCTCCGGATACCGGTCGGCGACCTCGACCCGTACGCCGCCCTCGGCGCGCAGGCACAGGACCTCGGCCCGGGTGCCGGCGTGGACCACGGCATTGGTGACGAGCTCGCTGGTGAGGACCACCGCGTCGTCGACGATGTCCGCGAAGCCCCAGCCGTGCAGGGTGTCGCGGACGAACCCGCGGGCGGCGGCGACCGAGCGCCCGAGGGGATCGAAGCTGGCAGCCGCCCGTGCCGTGATCACGAATCTCCTTCGACGCGGTTGGACATCGGGTGCCAGGTTACTTACCTTCGCGGACGGCATGGTGCCGTCGTCCGGGATTCCACCCGCAGGGTACGGCGGGTGTGCGATGGTGCCGAAGTGTTATGGCCGGGTTCGGCCAGGGTGAAACACTGGGCAGGCTTGCAGAGCCGGCTTGTGACGAGTCAGGCGTCCGGTGGAAAAGTGGTCGACCCTTTCGGGAGGGACACGGTGGAGTCTGGCGCAGCGGTACGGCGTACGGGAACGCGGCCGAAGGGCGGACGTTCCCGGCGCAGCGGCACGACAGAGGTCGATACCGCCGCACTGAACCGGCTGCTCACGGCCCTGGTGTCGATGCGGGACGGGAATTTCCGCAAGCGGCTGACGGTGTCCGGCGAGGGCGTGATGGCGGAGATCGCCGCCGTCTACAACGAGGTCGCCGACCGTAATCTCCACCTGACCGGGGAGTTGTCCCGGGTGCGGCGGATGGTGGGCCGCGAGGGCAAGCTGAGCGAACGGCTGGAAACGGGTGCCTGTGAGGGCTCCTGGGCGGCCGCGATCGATGCCTCGAACCAGCTGGTGGACGATCTGGCCCGGCCGGTGTCCGAGGTGGGCCGGGTGCTGTCGGCGGTGGCCGAGGGCGATCTGGACCAGCGGATGGATCTGCGGACGCAGGCGGCCGAGGGGGCCGGGCATCCGCTGCGCGGGGAGTTCCTGAAGGTCGGGCGCACGGTCAACAACCTGGTCGACCAGCTGTCGGCGTTCACCGACGAGGTGACGCGCGTGGCGCTGGAGGTGGGTACCGAGGGCAAGCTCGGTGGTCAGGCCCAGGTGCGCGGGATGTCGGGTTCCTGGAAGGATCTGACCGACTCCGTCAACACGATGGCGTACCGGCTCACCGCTCAGGTGCGTGACATCGCTCTCGTCACGACGGCGGTCGCCAAGGGCGATCTGTCGCGCAAGGTCACGGTGCACGTGGCGGGCGAGATGCTCCAGCTGAAGAACACCGTGAACACGATGGTGGACCAGCTGTCGTCCTTCTCCTCCGAGGTGACCCGCGTCGCCCGCGAGGTGGGTACCGAGGGCGAGCTGGGCGGCCAGGCGAAGGTGCCCGGGGTCGCGGGCGTGTGGAAGGACCTGACCGACTCGGTCAACACCATGGCCGGGAACCTGACGGCCCAGGTGCGCGGGATCGCGCAGGTGACCACGGCGGTCGCGAACGGTGACCTGTCGCAGAAGGTACGGGTCAGCGCGCGCGGCGAGGTGGCGCAGCTGGCCGAAACGATCAATCAGATGACCGAGACGCTGCGGACCTTCGCGGACGAGGTCACCCGTGTGGCCAGCGAGGTCGGGGCCAAGGGAACGCTCGGCGGCCAGGCGCAGGTGCCGGGAGCGGCGGGCACGTGGAAGGACCTCACCGATTCGGTGAACACGGTCTTCCGCAACCTCACCACCCAGGTGCGGGACATTGCGACAGTGACGACCGCGGTGGCCAACGGCGACCTGTCGCAGAAGGTCACCGTCGATGTGGCCGGCGAGATGCTGGAGCTGAAGAACACCGTCAACACGATGGTGGACCAGCTGTCCTCCTTCGGCGCGGAAGTGACGCGTGTGGCCCGTGAGGTGGGCGTCGAGGGTGAACTGGGCGGCCAGGCGCAGGTGCCGGGGGCCGCGGGGACGTGGAAGGACCTCACCGACTCGGTGAACACCGCCTTCCGCAACCTCACCGGGCAGGTGCGCAACATCGCCCAGGTGACGACGGCGGTCGCCAACGGCGACCTGTCGCAGAAGGTCACCGTGGACGTCTCCGGCGAGATGCTCCAGCTGAAGAACACCGTGAACACGATGGTCGACCAGCTGTCCTCCTTCGCCGACCAGGTCACGCGGATGGCGCGGGACGTGGGTACGGAGGGCCGCCTCGGCGGCCAGGCCCGGGTGGAGGGGGTGTCCGGCACCTGGAAGGAGCTCACCGACTCCGTCAACTTCATGGCCGGGAACCTGACCTCCCAGGTGCGTCAGATCGCCCAGGTGACGACGGCGGTGGCGCGGGGTGACCTGTCGCAGAAGATCGACGTGGACGCCCGGGGCGAGATCCTGGAGCTGAAGAACACCATCAACACGATGGTCGACCAGCTCTCGGCCTTCGCCGAGCAGGTGACGCGGGTGGCCCGCGACGTGGGTACCGAGGGCCGCCTCGGCGGTCAGGCGCAGGTGCCCGGGGTGGCCGGTGTATGGCGCGACCTGACGGACTCGGTGAACGGCATGGCCGGGAACCTGACCTCGCAGGTGCGCAACATCGCCCAGGTCGCGACGGCGGTGGCCCGCGGTGACCTGTCGCAGAAGATCGACGTGGACGCGCGGGGCGAGATCCTGGAGCTCAAGAACACCCTCAACACCATGGTCGACCAGCTCTCGAACTTCGCGGAGCAGGTGACCCGGGTGGCGCGGGAGGTGGGTACCGAGGGCATCCTCGGCGGCCAGGCGGAGGTGAAGGGGGTCTCCGGTACCTGGAAGGACCTCACCCAGTCCGTCAACTTCATGGCGAACAACCTGACGTCCCAGGTGCGCAACATCGCCGAGGTGACCACGGCCGTGGCCATGGGCGACCTCTCCAAGAAGATCACCGTCGATGCCAAGGGCGAGATCCTCGAACTGGTCACCACCGTCAACACGATGGTGGACCAGCTGTCGTCCTTCGCGGAGCAGGTGACGCGGGTGGCGCGTGAGGTGGGCTCCGAGGGCATTCTCGGCGGCCAGGCCCGGGTGCGCGGGGTGACGGGCATCTGGAAGGACCTGACCGACAACGTCAACTTGATGGCCAACAACCTGACCTCCCAGGTGCGCAACATCTCGCAGGTCTCGGCGGCGGTCGCCAACGGCGACCTGACGAAGAAGGTCACGGTCGAGGCGCGCGGCGAGGTCGCGCAGCTCGCCGACACCGTCAACACGATGGTGAAGACGCTGTCCTCGTTCGCGGACGAGGTGACCCGGGTGGCCCGCGAGGTGGGTACGGAGGGCCGCCTCGGCGGCCAGGCGCACGTGCCGGGCGTCTCGGGGACGTGGAAGGACCTCACCGACTCGGTGAACTTCATGGCCTCCAACCTCACCGGTCAGGTGCGGCAGATCGCCATGGTCACGACCGCCATCGCCAAGGGCGACATGACCAAGAAGATCGACATCGATGCCCGCGGCGAGATCCTGGAGCTCAAGACGACCATCAACACGATGGTCGACCAGCTGTCCTCCTTCGCGGACCAGGTGACCCGGGTGGCCCGCGAGGTGGGTACCGAGGGCATCCTGGGCGGCCAGGCCCGGGTCCGGGACGTCGACGGTACCTGGCGGGACCTGACCGAGTCCGTGAACGAGATGGCCGGGAACCTCACCCGGCAGGTGCGCGCGATCGCGGCGGTGGCCACCGCGGTGACCCGCGGCGACCTCAACCTGAAGATCGACGTGGACGCGGCGGGCGAGATCCAGGTCCTCCAGGACAACATCAACACGATGATCGCGAACCTGCGCGACACCACCTTGGCCAACAAGGAGCAGGACTGGCTCAAGGGCAACCTCGCCCGGATCTCCGCCCTGATGCAGGGCCGCCGGGAGCTCGACGACGTCGCCTCGCTGATCATGAGCGAGCTGACCCCGGTGGTCTCCGCGCAGCACGGCGCCTTCTTCCTGGCGCTGCCGGCCGGCGGTACCACCGAGATCGGGACGGAGGGGGGCGCGGACGGCTCGTACGAGCTGCGGATGCGCGGGAGTTACGCGTACGCGGGCGGTCAGATGCCCATCTCCTTCCGGCCGGGGGAGGGGCTGATCGGGGCGGTCGCCGAGGAGAAGCGGATGATCCTCGTCGAGAACACCCCGCCGGGCTACCTGAAGATTTCCTCGGGGCTGGGCGAGGCGCCGCCGGCACATGTGATCGTGCTGCCGGTGCTCTTCGAGGGGAAGGTGCTCGGCGTCATCGAGCTGGCCTCCTTCACGCCCTTCACCCAGATCCAGAAGGACTTCCTCAGCCAGATCGCCGAGATGATCGGTACGAGCGTCAACACCATCAGCGTCAACTCCAAGACGGAGATGCTGCTGAAGCAGTCGCAGGAGATGACCGAGCAGCTGCGCGAGCGCTCCGACGAGCTGGAGAACCGGCAGAAGGCCCTGCAGGCCGCCAACGCGGAGCTGGAGGAGAAGGCCGAGCTGCTGGCCCAGCAGAACCGGGACATCGAGGTGAAGAACACCGAGATCGAGGAGGCCCGGCAGGTCCTGGAGGAGCGTGCCGAGCAGCTCGCGGTCTCGATGCGCTACAAGTCGGAGTTCCTGGCGAACATGTCGCACGAGCTGCGGACCCCGCTCAACTCGCTGCTGATCCTGGCCAAGCTGCTCGCCGACAACGCGGAGGGCAACCTCTCGCCGAAGCAGGTGGAGTTCGCCGAGACCATCCACGGCGCGGGTTCGGACCTGCTGCAGCTGATCAACGACATCCTCGACCTGTCGAAGGTCGAGGCCGGGAAGATGGACGTCTCGCCGACCCGGATCGCGCTGGTCCAGCTCGTGGACTACGTGGAAGCGACCTTCCGGCCGCTGACGGCGGAGAAGGGCCTGGACTTCTCGGTACGGGTCTCCCCGGAGCTGCCCGCCACGCTGCACACCGACGAGCAGCGGCTGCTGCAGGTGCTGCGCAACCTGCTGTCCAACGCGGTGAAGTTCACCGACACCGGGGCGGTGGAGCTGGTGATCCGGCCGGCCGGCGCCGATGTGCCCACCGCGATCCGCGAGCAGCTGCTGGAGGCCGGTTCGCTGCGGGAGGCGGACGCGGACCTGATCGCCTTCTCGGTCACCGACACCGGGATCGGGATCGCCGCGAGCAAGATGCTGGTGATCTTCGAGGCGTTCAAGCAGGCGGACGGGACGACGAGCCGCAAGTACGGCGGCACCGGGCTGGGGCTGTCCATCAGCCGGGAGATCGCCCGGCTGCTGGGCGGGGAGATCCACGCGGCCAGCGAGCCGGGCCGCGGGTCCACCTTCACGCTGTACCTGCCGCTGCACCCGAGCGAGCTGCCTCCGCAGGGGTACGCGCCGCCGACCCCCGGCGGCGCCCGCGGGGAGCTGTACCGCAGATCGCCGGCCGCGGGCCGGCCGGTGCTGCCGGGCACCCAGGCGGGCCCGGCGGCCCTGCCGTCGGTGCAGGGGCAGCCGGTGCGGCCGGCGCTGTCGGCGGCCGATCCGGCCGGGCAGGGGCAGGGCGGCGGGGCCGCGCTGTTCCGGCGGCGGCGCAAGGCGGCGAGCGATCTGGAGCCGCGTACGGCGGTGCCGGGCCAGCCGAACGTGGTGGGGGCCGAGGACGGCTGGGGCAGCGCGGACGAGGAGCTTCCGGTGGTGCCCCGGACGTACGACTTCCACGGCGAGAAGGTGCTCATCGTCGACGACGACGTCCGCAACGTCTTCGCGCTCACCAGCGTGCTGGAGCAGCACGGACTGGCCGTGCTGTACGCGGAGAACGGGCGGGAGGGCATCGAAGTCCTGGAGCAGCACGACGATGTGACGGTCGTACTGATGGACATCATGATGCCCGAGATGGACGGGTACGCGACGACCTCGGCGATCCGGCGGATGCCGCAGTTCGCCGGGCTGCCGATCATCGCGCTGACGGCGAAGGCGATGAAGGGGGACCGGGAGAAGGCGATCGACTCCGGTGCTTCCGACTACGTCACCAAGCCGGTCGATCCGGACTACCTGCTGTCGGTGATGGAGCAGTGGATGCGCGGCAAGTGATCGCCGGGAGAGCGGAAGGACACCGATCGCCGACCCACTGCGCCCGGAGCGGTGTGAGAGGGCTGTGAACGGGGAACCTTCTGCTCTCCCACCGCGTTTGCGCTTCGTGCACAGTGACATCTCGGTGACAGGGTGTGGCGATCTCGGGACTGGGGCTACGATGACCGGCACAAGGACGGACGGCGCAAGGATGCCGTCCTCTGGGGCGGGGCCCGGCGCACAGGCCGGAGCCCGGAGCCGGGTAGGCCCCATGCCGGGGCGAGGAGGACAGGGCATGGTGCAGAAGGCCAAGATCCTCCTGGTCGACGACCGGCCGGAGAATCTGCTGGCGCTGGAGGCCATCCTCTCCGCGCTCGATCAGACACTGGTCCGGGCGTCGTCGGGGGAGGAAGCGCTCAAAGCGCTGCTGACGGACGATTTCGCGGTCATCCTGCTGGATGTCCAGATGCCGGGCATGGACGGATTCGAAACGGCCGCGCACATCAAGCGGCGGGAACGGACCCGGGACATCCCGATCATCTTCCTCACCGCGATCAACCATGGTCCGCACCACACGTTCCGCGGCTACGCGGCGGGTGCGGTCGACTACATCTCCAAGCCCTTCGACCCGTGGGTGCTGCGGGCCAAGGTCTCGGTCTTCGTGGAGCTGTACACGAAGAACTGCCAACTGCGGGAGCAGGCGGCCCTGCTGCGGCTCCAGCTGGAGGGCGGCAGCTCGGGCGGCGTGGACGCGGGCAAGGAGACGGCCGGACTGCTGGCCGAGCTCTCCGCCCGGCTCGCGGCGGTCGAGGAGCAGGCCGAGGCGCTGACCAAGCAGCTCGGCGAGGACTCGGCCGACGCCGGCGTGGTGGCGACCGCGGCCCACCTGGAGCGCAAACTCACCGGGCTGCGGAGGGCACTCGACGCGCTGGAGCCCGGGACCGCCGGAGGGGCCTCGGTCCTGCCCGCGCAGAACTGACCGTGCCCGGGTCGGTACTGGCGGTGTGTCAAAGCGCCTGCGGAGCCGACGACACGAACGGGTGAAGGGGTGGGCACGCGTGTCCACCGGCACGCGCACCGGTAACCTCGGGCCCATGGCCTCACGTACGTCCGGTAAGGGTTCCCAGAGCACCGCGGGCACCGCGAAGGGCCGCACCGGCCGTACGACGGCGCCGGCGAAGAAGGCCGCGCCCGCTCGCAAGCCCCCGGCCAAGAAGGCCGCGGCCGCCAAGCGGGCCCCGGTCAAGAAGGTCGCGGCCAAGCCCGCGCCCTCCCCGACCGGGGGCGTGGTGCGGCTGGTGCGCGCCGTATGGCTCGGCTGCGCGCACGCGGTCGGCGCCGTCTTCCGCGGGATCGGCCAGGGCGCCCGGAACCTCGACCCCGCGCACCGCAAGGACGGCGTGGCGCTGCTGCTGCTCGCCCTCGCGCTGATCGTCGCCGCCGGTACCTGGTCGAATCTGAGCGGTCCCGTCGGGGACCTGGTCACGATGCTGATCACCGGTCTCTTCGGACGGCTGGATCTGCTCGTGCCGATCCTGCTCGGCGTCATGGCGGTGCGTTTCATCCGCCATCCCGAGCAGACCGATGCCAACGGCCGCATCGGCATCGGACTGTCCGCCCTCGTCATCGGCGTCCTGGGCCTGGTCCACATCGCCTGCGGGGCGCCCGGCCGCGACGAGGGCACCACCGCGATGCAGAACGCGGGCGGCCTCATCGGCTGGGGCGCCTCCAAGCCGCTGATCTTCACCATGGGCGCGCCGCTGGCCGTGCCCATGCTGGTGCTGCTCACGATCTTCGGGCTGCTCGTGGTCACGGCGACCCCGGTCAATGCGATCCCGCAGCGGCTGCGCAGGCTCGGCATCCGGCTCGGGATCATCGCCCCGAACGAGTACGACGAGGGCTACGGCGAGGCCGAGGGCACCGCCGGCGACCGGCACGACCCGGAGCGGTGGCTGGCCCGCGGCGGAGCCGGTGAGGGCTCCGGCGACCCGGCGGACGAGGCCGAGGAGGAGGCGCTCGCCCGGCGGCGCAGGCCGCGCCGGACCCCGGCCCGGCCCGCCATGGAGCGGGGGATGGACGCCGTCGACGTGGCAGCGGCGGCCGCCGCCGCGCTGGACGGGGTGGTCTACGGCGGAATGCCGCCCTCCCCGCTCGTCGCCGACCTCACGCAGGGGATCACCGCCGAGCGCGACGGCGCGGAGCTCACCGCTCCGGTGCCGACCGCCCGCGCGGAGCGTCCCGTACCGGACACCACCCCGGCGAGCGCCCCCGAGAGTGCCTCCGGACCGGCCGGCGCAGGGCAGCCGCACGCCACCACCGCCGCGGCCTCCGGGACGCTGTCGGTGCCCGACCTGACCAAGGCCCCGCCGCAGACCCAGGCGCTGCCGCCGCGCGCCGAGCAGCTCCAGCTGCGCGGGGACATCACGTACGCGCTGCCCTCGCTCGACCTGCTGGAGAAGGGCGGGCCCGGCAAGACCCGCAGCGCCGCCAACGACGCGGTGGTCGCCTCGCTGCGCAACGTCTTCACCGAGTTCAAGGTCGACGCGGACGTCACCGGCTTCACCCGGGGCCCGACCGTCACCCGGTACGAGGTCACTCTGGGCGCCGCGGTCAAGGTCGAGCGGATCACCGCGCTGACCAAGAACATCGCCTACGCGGTGGCCTCGCCGGACGTCCGGATCATCAGTCCGATCCCGGGCAAGTCCGCGGTCGGCATCGAGATCCCGAACACCGACCGCGAGATGGTCAACCTCGGTGACGTGCTGCGCCTCGCGGACGCGGCCGAGGACGACCACCCGATGCTGGTCGCGCTCGGCAAGGACGTCGAGGGCGGCTACGTCATGGCCAACCTCGCCAAGATGCCGCACGTGCTGGTCGCCGGCGCCACCGGTTCCGGCAAGTCCTCCTGCATCAACTGCCTGATCACCTCGGTCATGGTCCGGGCCACCCCGGAGGACGTCCGGATGGTCCTCGTGGACCCCAAGCGCGTCGAGCTGACGGCGTACGAGGGCATCCCGCACCTGATCACGCCGATCATCACCAACCCCAAGCGGGCCGCCGAGGCGCTCCAGTGGGTCGTGCGCGAGATGGACCTGCGCTACGACGACCTGGCCGCCTTCGGCTACCGGCACATCGACGACTTCAACCAGGCCATCCGGGACGGCAAGATCAAACTGCCGCCGGGCAGCGAGCGGGAGCTCAGCCCGTACCCGTACCTGCTGGTGATCGTCGACGAGCTCGCCGACCTGATGATGGTGGCCCCGCGCGACGTCGAGGACTCGATCGTCCGCATCACCCAGCTGGCCCGCGCGGCCGGCATCCACCTGGTGCTCGCCACCCAGCGGCCCTCGGTGGACGTGGTCACGGGCCTGATCAAGGCGAACGTGCCCTCGCGCCTGGCCTTCGCCACCTCCTCGCTCGCCGACAGCCGGGTCATCCTCGACCAGCCGGGCGCCGAGAAGCTGATCGGCAAGGGCGACGGGCTGTTCCTGCCGATGGGTGCCAACAAGCCGGTCCGCCTGCAGGGCGCCTTCGTCACCGAGGACGAGATCGCCGGGATCGTCCAGCACTGCAAGGACCAGATGGCGCCCGTCTTCCGGGACGACGTCACCGTCGGGCAGAAGCAGAAGAAGGAGATCGACGAGGACATCGGCGACGACCTGGACCTGCTGTGCCAGGCGGCGGAGCTGGTGGTCTCCACGCAGTTCGGGTCCACGTCCATGCTCCAGCGCAAGCTGCGGGTGGGGTTCGCGAAGGCAGGGCGGCTCATGGACCTCATGGAGTCGCGGGGAATCGTCGGCCCGAGCGAGGGTTCGAAGGCGCGCGACGTCCTGCTGAAGGCCGATGACCTGGACGGAGTGCTCGCCGTCATCCGCGGCGAGGCCCATCCGTAATGAATTTCCGGGCAACCGTTTCCCTTGGGCCCGCGTCAAGTTGAAGAGAGGTGGCGGTAGGCGCACGAGATCGCTCGCAGTGCCGGGCCGCCGCACCCGAGCATGACCTCCCTTCGCCATTCGGATGGCGTAGGGAGTGCACCCTCCGGTTGCTCCACCCTTTCGTCACCCCCCTAGACTGGACTTCCAGCAGGTGGCTACACGCTCGAAAGGCGCCCACGTGTCCATCGGCAACTCCAACTCCCCCGAAGAAGAGCGGCCTTCGACCGACGACCGGTCCGAGGACCGCATCGTCGAACGTCCCGTCGAAGGACCGTCCATCGGGACGGCCCTCAAGAAGGCCCGGATCGCCGCCGGGCTCACAGTCGACGAGGTCAGTTCCACCACCCGCGTGCGCATCCCGATCGTGCACGCGATCGAAGAGGACGACTTCACGCGGTGCGGCGGCGACGTCTACGCCCGCGGTCACATCCGTACGCTCGCCCGCGCCGTGGGCCTCGATCCGGCACCCCTGGTCGAGAGCTACGACGCGGCCCACGGCGGCCGGCCGGCACCCACGCCCGCCGCGCCGATGTTCGAAGCCGAGCGGATCCGCCCCGAGCGGCAGCGGCCCAACTGGACCGCGGCCATGGTTGCCGCCATCGTCGCCGTGATCGGCTTCGTGGGCTTCACCGCCTTCAGCGGTGGCGACGAGAAGGACAAGCGCCCCGTGGCGGAAGGTTCCGCCTCCCCCAAGCCCGCACCCAAGCAGACCGGCGCCAAGCCGGTCGCCCCGCCTCCGCAGACCCCGCAGGCGCCCAAGCCGGAGCCCTCGGACAGTGCGATCGCCGCCGCGCCCAAGGACCTCGTCACCGTGGTCCTGACGGCCGACACGGGCGAGAGCTGGATCTCCGCGAAGGACTCCACCGGCCGGCTGCTCTTCGACGGCACGATCACGCAGGGTGAGTCCAAGACCTTCACGGACAAGGAGTCCGTCGACCTCGTGCTCGGCGACGCCGGGGCCGTGAAGCTCTTCGTGAACGGCAAGGAGATCAAGGACGACTTCCAGCCGGGTCAGGTGGAGCGTCTGAAATACACGAAGGCCGACCCCGCCCAGGACCAGCCCCAGGCGGGCTGACGCGGGACCGCCCTAGGGCGGAAGGCTTGAATCCGGATCCCCGGGGCGCTGCGCCGCACCCCGGGGATCTTGCTGTACGGGGACTTGCGGCAGGGGCCGACGCCGGGACGAAGTAGTCTTGAGTCCATGCCCGAACGCCGTACCGTCGCCCTTGTCACTCTTGGCTGCGCCCGTAACGAGGTGGACTCGGAGGAGCTCGCAGGCCGCTTGGCGGCGGATGGCTGGGAGCTCGTCGAGGATGCCGCCGATGCGGACGTAGCCGTCGTCAACACCTGCGGCTTCGTCGAAGCCGCCAAAAAGGACTCCGTAGACGCCCTGCTGGAAGCCAACGATCTCAAGGATCACGGCAAGACCCAGGCCGTCGTCGCCGTCGGCTGTATGGCCGAGCGCTATGGCAAGGAACTCGCCGAAGCGCTCCCCGAGGCCGACGGAGTCCTCGGTTTCGACGACTACGCCGACATCTCCGACCGCCTCCAGACCATCCTCAACGGCGGCATCCACGCCTCCCACACCCCGCGCGACCGGCGCAAGCTGCTGCCGATCAGCCCGGCCGAGCGCCAGGCCGCAGAGGTCTCCCTCCCGGGCCACGCCCAGGCCGCGACCGGTGAGCCGACTCCGTCGGCGGAGGTTGCGGAGGCCCCCGCCGATCTGCCGGACGGGCTCGCGCCCGCCTCGGGTCCGCGCGCGCCCCTGCGCCGCCGCCTGGACAAGAGCCCCGTAGCCTCGGTCAAGCTGGCCTCCGGCTGCGACCGGCGCTGCTCCTTCTGCGCCATCCCGTCCTTCCGCGGCTCCTTCATCTCCCGCCGCCCCAGCGACGTGCTGGGCGAGACCCGCTGGCTCGCCGAGCAGGGCGTCAAGGAGATCATGCTGGTCTCCGAGAACAACACCTCGTACGGCAAGGACCTCGGCGACATCCGGCTGCTGGAGACCCTGCTGCCGGAGCTGGCCGAGGTGGACGGCATCGAGCGCGTCCGCGTCAGCTACCTCCAGCCCGCCGAGATGCGGCCCGGCCTGATCGACGTGCTCACCTCGACCCCCAAGGTCGTGCCGTACTTCGACCTGTCCTTCCAGCACTCGGCCCCCGACGTGCTGCGCGCCATGCGCCGCTTCGGTGACACCGACCGCTTCCTGGAGCTGCTGGACACCATCCGCTCCAAGGCCCCGACGGCCGGCGTCCGCTCCAACTTCATCGTCGGCTTCCCCGGCGAGAAGGAATCGGACTTCGCCGAGCTGGAGCGTTTCCTCACCCACGCGCGCCTCGACGCCATCGGCGTCTTCGGCTACTCCGACGAGGACGGCACCGAGGCCGTCACCTACGAGAACAAGCTGGACGAGGACACCATCGCCGAGCGGCTCGCGCACATGCAGCGGCTCGCCGAGGAGCTCACCTCGCAGCGCGCCGAGGAGCGCATCGGGGAGACCCTCGAAGTGCTCGTCGAGACCGTGGAAGCGGTCGACGAGGACGGCGAGGGCGCCTACGGGCGCGCCGCGCACCAGGCGCCCGAAACGGACGGCCAGGTGGTCTTCACGGACAGCACGGGCCTGGTCCCCGGGCGTATCGTCACGGCAAAGGTGGTCGGCACCCTGGGCGTGGACCTGGTGGCCGAGCCCCTCGGCATGGATCTTGAGGAGGCGGCCGGATGACCGGAGTCCCGGCATCTGCGGCGGGCGGGACCGGCCGCCGGCCCGTACCCGGCGCGAAGCTGGGGGCCGCGGCGGTCAATCAGGCCAGCCTGTGGAACATCGCCAACATCCTGACGATGATCCGGCTCGTGCTCGTGCCGGGCTTCGTCCTGCTGCTGCTCGCCGACGGCGGCTACGACCCGGCCTGGCGGGCCTGGGCCTGGGCAGCGTTCGCCGTCGCCATGATCACGGACATCTTCGACGGGCACCTTGCCCGGACGTACAACCTGGTCACGGACTTCGGCAAGATCGCCGACCCCATCGCCGACAAGGCGATCATGGGGTCGGCGCTGATCTGTCTCTCCTGGCTCGGTGACCTCCCCTGGTGGGTGACCGGGGTGATCCTCGGACGGGAGCTCGGGATCACCCTGCTCCGCTTCTGGGTCATCCGCTACGGAGTGATTCCGGCCAGCCGGGGCGGAAAGCTGAAGACCCTGGCGCAGGGCACGGCCGTGGGCATGTACGTGCTCGCACTGACCGGGGCGCTGGCGACCATGCGCTTCTGGGTGATGGCGATCGCCGTCGTGCTGACCGTCGTCACCGGTTTGGACTACATCCGGCAGGCGGTCGTGCTGCGCCGCCAGGGTCTCGCCGAGGAGCGGGCTGCGGAGCGGGCCGCGCGGTGACCGACGCGGCGGGGGATTTTCCGGCGGCGGAAGCCGCTTCGGGAGCGGTGGACGCGGCCGGAGTGGCAGCGGATGCGCTGCGCCTGCTTGCGGAGAGTGACGAGAGCGTCGCCGTGGCGGAATCGCTGACCGGCGGCATGGTGGCCGCCGAGCTCACGGCCGTCCCCGGAGCCTCCCGGTCCTTCCGCGGCTCGGTCACCGCGTACGCGACGGAGATCAAGCACCTGGTGCTCGGGGTGGACGCGGGACTGCTTGCGGCCGAAGGCGCGGTGAATGCGCAGGTCGCAGCGGAGATGGCGGCCGGCGTGCGGCGCGTGATGGGCGCTTCATGGGGAATTTCGACCACCGGGGTGGCCGGTCCGGAGCCGCAGGACGGGCAGCCGGTGGGCACCGTTTTCGTCGCGGTGGACGGTCCAGGGGGCAGGAAAACGGTCCGTCTGAGGTTGAAAGGCTCCCGCGCGGAAATCCGTAGGGAGAGTGCACGCACAGTGCTGATGCTTCTCTCGGACCAACTCCGTGAGAATGCGCGGGGGCAGGATACGGAACAGAACGGGGGGATTTGATGTTTGCAGCCCTGAGTGAACACGACATCGCTCCCCGCACGGCCGCGGCGCGAGGCGGTACGGTGGGGCGTGAAGGATGCGGCTACACGGTCAGAGGAGGGAGCCACCGATGATTCTGCTCCGTCGCCTGCTGGGTGACGTGCTGCGTCGGCAGCGCCAGCGCCAGGGCCGTACTCTGCGCGAAGTCTCCTCGTCGGCCCGAGTTTCTCTCGGCTATCTCTCCGAGGTGGAGCGGGGGCAGAAGGAGGCATCCTCCGAGCTGCTCTCCGCGATCTGCGACGCGTTGGACGTACGGATGTCCGAGCTGATGCGCGAAGTCAGTGACGAACTGTCGCTGGCCGAGCTGGCACAGTCGGCCGCGGCAAGCGAACCGGTGAGTGTGCCGGTCCGCCCGATGCTCAATTCGGTCTCCATGGCTTCGGTCGCGGGTGGACCGGAGCGGGTGACCATCAAGGCGCCTGCGGAAGCGGTGAATGTCGTAGCCGCGTGAGCGAGCACGTGCGTGTTTGAGCGTGGCCGGAGCCCCGGCCGGTGCCTGGTGCACCGGCCGGGGCTCCCGGCCGTTCTGGGTGCGGGCGCGCAGGGGGTGCGGGAGGATGGGGCCGTCCGGGTTCCGGCCCCTGGGAGGCAGTCGTGCGGCGGTTGCTGCGCATACCCGCGGTGTCGGTCCTCGCGTTGACGGTGGGGGCGCTGTGGTGGTGGGCCGTGCTGCGGCTGGTCCTGGTGCCCGCGGAGTCCGGGGCCGTGGAGGGCGCGGTGGCGGTGGGCGGCTGGGGGCTGGGCCTGCTGCCGGTGCACTGTGTGCCGGGCCCGGTGCGCAACGCGCGGCGGAAGGCGCTGTCGGAGGCCGACGGGGCTACCAGGGCATGGACACCCCGCCGTTCGGGCGAAGGATCTGACCCGTCATGAAGGACGAGGCGTCCGAGGCCAGGTAGAGCACCGCCCGGGCGATGTCCTCGGGCTCGCCGACCCGGCGCAGCGGGGACATGCGGACCATCGCCGCCTCGGTCTGCTGCTGGACCTCGGGGCTGTGGCGGCCGGTCATGGGGGTGCGGATCCAGCCCGGGACGACGGCGTTGACCCGTATGCCGTGCGGGCCGGCCTCGGTGGCGAGGGTCTTGGTCAGCTGGACGACGGCGGCCTTGGCGGCGCTGTAGCAGAGCAGGCCGGGCTGGGCGGCGTCCACGGCTCCGGAGGCCATGGTGACGATCGAGCCCGGGCGGCCCGCCGCGATCATGGAGCGGGCGGCCTCCTGGCAGGTGCGCAGGACCCCCTTGAAATTGATGTCCAGGATCCGGTCGAGGTCCGCGTCGGTCGTCTCCAGGACGCTGCTCCTGTGCATGACTCCGGCGATGGCGGCCGTGATGTCGAGCGGGCCCGCCGCGGTGACGGCCGCCCGGAGCGCGGCCCGGTCGGTGACGTCGAGGGGATGGACGGTGGCGGCTCCGCCGGCTTCGGCGACGAGGGCGGCCGTCTCGGCGAGACCCTGCTCGTCGCGGTCCGCGCAGTGCACATGCGCGCCCGCCTCGGCGAGCAGGACGGCGGTGGCGCGGCCGATGCCGCTGGCGGCGCCGGTGATCAGGGCGGTGCGGCGGGTGAGGCCGTACGGGGCTGTGGGTGTGGGCATGTCCGGACCGTACGACCGCATCTGACGGACCGTCAATCGGTGGGGGCCGGCCGGGTCCGGGGCTTCGGTGACTGGGCCCGAGGGCGACCTCAGGGTGTCGGGCCCTGCTGGCAGCGGGGGCACCAGTAGGTGGGGCGGCCGTCCTGGAGGGCCTCGCGGACGGGGGTGCCGCAGCGCAGGCAGGGGCGGCGCGTGCGGCCGTAGACGAAGAGGTCCTGGCCGGGGCGGCGGCTGCCGGTCGTGTTGCGCGGGCCCGGCCGCTCGCCGGTGTTGGCTGACAGCAGCCGGTGGGCGGCGGCGGCCAGCCGGGGGAGATCGGACTCGGGGAGCGCGCCGACCGGGGTCCACGGGGTGACCTGGGCCAGGAAGCAGAGCTCGGCCTTGTAGATGTTGCCGATTCCGGCGAGGTTGCGCTGATCGAGCAGGGCCTCGCCGAGAGCGCGCTCGGGGGCGGCGAGGAGGTGGGCGGCGGCGAGGGCCGGGTCCCAGTCAGGGCCGAGGAGGTCGGGGCCGAGGTGGCCCACGGCCCGGTTCTCCTCGGCGGTGCGGATCAGCTCCAGCACGGGGAGGCGGTAGCCGACGGCGGTGTGGTCGGCCGTGCCGAGGACGGCCCGGATCTCGTGGGCGGGGCCGCCGCGCCACTTCTCGCCGGAGGCGAAGACGTGCCAGGCACCGTCCATCCGCAGGTGGCTGTGCAGGGTGAGGCCGCCCTCGAAGCGGGCGAGGAGGTGCTTGCCTCGCGGGGTGACGTCGAGGGTGACGCGGCCGGTGAGGTCGGCGGTGGCGAAGCGGGGGACGCGCAGGTCGCTGCGGGTGAGTACGCGGCCCGCGAGGGCGGTGTGGAGCCGGGTCGCCACGCGCCGGATGCTGTCGCCTTCGGGCATGGCTACATTGTGCCGCCGCTCGCCCCCTGTCCGGCGCGCCCCGCTCCGCGCGAAGTCCGCGGTCTGCCCGGGCGCGCTCCGCGCGGGGTCGGGCAGACCACATCCCCGCCCCCGGAACGTGTCAGGGGGACAGCCCCGCTGCCGCGGTCCGCCGGGGCGCTCCGCGCCGGGTCGGAAGACCGCGACCCGGGCCGGGTGCCCGGGGGCGGGTGCCCGGGGCGGCGCTGCCGCGGTCCGTGCGGGGCCGGCCGCCCCGGGGCCCGCGCTCGTGCCGGGTCCGGGCGGGTGCCGCGGAGACCGGCGGTGGGGCTACTTCCAGGTGATGCCCTTGCTGTTGCTCGTCGCGTTGTACGGGTTGCCCCAGTACTCGGCGCCGGCGACCTTCACCTGGGCCGACGGGGCGAGGGCTATCGCGCAACTGGTCTGGGTCTGGCCGTTGGCGAAGCCCTTCGGCATGGACTCGTCCTTGCACTTCTCGAACTTACCGATGACCGCAAGGCTCTGAGCCTCGGTGCCGTCCCCGAGCAGGCCCCTGACGTGGCCGACCGAGGCGTACGACATGTCCGTGGTGCCGATGTTCTTGACCGTGTAGCGGATGTAGTACGGGACCTTGCCGTTCGCCTTGTCGCCGAGCTTCAGTCCCTCCAGGTCGGCGGGCGTGCCCTGCTCGATCGCGGTGACGGTGAGGGCGAGCCGGCTGCCCTTGAAGTCTCCGTAGTCGTACGGGATCTCCGCGGCCTCGCCGATCTTGAAGACCTGGCCCGGCTTCGCCGTGCCCGGGGCGCCGGCGGGAGCCGCGCTCCCGTCGGCGGAAGGGCTGGCCGAGGCGCCGGGGGCGGGCGGGGTGCTGCCGGGGCCGGACGCGGCCGGCTGTGCCGGGAGCTCTTCGTCGCCGCTCTTGCAGCCGGTCAGGACCAGGCTGCCGACGACGGCCAGACCGACCGCGCCCAGGGCGGTGTTGCGCATGCTGATGGTGCTCACTCTTCTCGTCCCCCATGACTGCGCATTGCCAGTGCAATGCCTGTGATCATCTTGATAAAGGATCAATAAGGGGATCGGCCAGCCAGCAGGCGATCGGCGACGGGTTTGTGACAAGTTCAGGACGCCGGTGGCACAGTCGGGACCGTTCGGGCGGTCAGGAGCGCAGGCGCAACCCCCTCGGCGTGGCGTGGAAGCCGGCCGCCTCCAGGGCCGGGCCCAGGGGAGAGGTCAGGGCCGCCGTCGCGTTGATCCGTTCCACCGTGAGGGACGGGAGCGTGCCCGCGCGGGAGGCGTCCGCCAGGGCGGCCGTGGCCGCCGCGAGCCGGGGGTCCTCCGGGGCGGGCCAGGCCAGCAGGGTCTTGCCGCCGCGCTCCAGGTACAGGACGAGCTCCCCGTCCACCAGGACCACCAGCGAGCCCGCCTTGCGGCCCGGCTTGTGGGTGGCCCCGGCCGGGGGCTCGGGCCAGGGCAGGGCCGCCCCGTACGCGTTCGCCGGATCGGCGGCCGCCAGCACCACCGCCGCCAGCGGGGGCGGGGTCCGCTCGGCGGCCCGGAGCCGGTCCACCGCGCCGTCCATCGCGAACTGGGCCGCGCCCAGTCCTTCGACCACATAGCCCCGGCGGGCCTGGCCACTGTCCTCGAAGGCCGACAGGACGCGGTAGACCGCGCTGAAGCCGCCCTCCACCCCTTCCGCGGCGACCGCCCCGCGGGTCACCACCCCGTGCCGGTCCAGCAGGGTGCGGGCCAGCGCATGGGCCCGGTGCGTCGGGTCGGGGGCCGCGGCCGGCAGCAGGGACCAGCGCCCGGAGACCGTGGGCGGGCCGGTACGGGACACGGTCGCGCTGAGCGTGCCGTACCGGCCGCGGGGGACGGTGCGCCGGGCCCGGTGGGCCGTCGAGCCTGCCGTGCGGCCCGAACCGAGCAGCGAGCGCAACGGGGCCAGGGTGTCGTTGGTGAGCCGGCCCGACCAGGCCAGATCCCATACCGCCTCGGAGAGGGCGACATCGGACACCTCGGGAAACTCGCCGCGGATCGACTGCGCGATCTGCCGGAAGAACAGGCCGTACCCGCCCGCCAGCGACGCCAGGACCGCCTGGTGGAGGGGGCTCTGCTCCAGCGGGTGCGGCGGGGGCAGCAGCATCGGGGCCGCCTCGGCCAGGTAGAGCGAGATCCAGCCGTCCTTGCCCGGGAGCGCCCCGGCGCCCGCCCAGACCACCTCGCCCGCGGTCGTCAGTTCGTCCAGCAGGCCCGGGGAGTAGCCGCTCACCCGCGACGGGAGGATCAGGCGTTCCAGCGCGGAGGCCGGGACCGGGGCGCCCTGGAGCTGTTCCACCGCCCGGGCCAGCCCGTCGAGGCCGCGCAGGGCTCCGCCCAGGTGCTGCCACTGCGGGAGGAAGGTGGCCAGCGAGGTCGGCGGCACCGGCTCCAGCTCCTGGCGGAGCGCGGCGAGGGAGCGGCGGCGGAGCCTGCGCAGCACCGTCGCGTCGCACCACTCCTGGCCGATGCCCGCCGGGTGGAACTCGCCCTGCACGACCCGGCCGGCCGCGGCCAGCCGGTGCAGGGCGCCCTCGGTCACCGCCGCGCCCAGGCCGAAGCGGGCGGCGACGGCGGCCGTGGTGAAGGGCCCGTGGGTGCGGGCGTACCGGGCCAGCAGGTCCCCGAGCGGGTCCTTGACCGGCTCGGTGAACGCCTCGGGGACACCGACGGGCAGTGCCGTGCCCAGCGCGTCCCGCAGCCGGCCCGCGTCCTCGATCGCCGCCCAGTGGTCCGCGCCGCCGATCCTGACCGGGATGGCGCGGCGGGCCGCGGCGAGCTCGCGGGCCCAGGCCGGATCCGCCCCGCGCTCGGTCAACTGGTCCTGCGTCAGCGGGCCCAGCAGCCGCAGCAGGTCGGCCACCGACTCGGGATCCTTGGCCCGCCGGTCCTCCGTGAGCCACTGGAGCTCCCGCTCCAGCTCCTCCAGCACCTGCGCGTCGAGGAGTTCGCGCAGCTCCGCCTGGCCGAGCAGCTCGGCCAGCAGCCGGGAGTCCAGCGACAGCGCGGCCGCCCTGCGCTCGGCCAGAGGCGAGTCGCCCTCGTAGAGGAACTGGGCCACGTACCCGAAGAGGAGCGAACGGGCGAAGGGCGAGGGCTCCGGGGTGGTGACCTCCACCATCCGCACGCGCCGCGCCTCGATGTCCCCCATCAGCTCGGTCAGGCCGGGCACGTCGAAGACGTCCTGGAGGCACTCCCGTACGGCTTCCAGCACGATCGGGAAGGACCCGAACTCCGAGGCCACCTGGAGCAGCTGGGAGGCGCGCTGGCGCTGCTGCCACAGCGGGGTGCGCCGGCCGGGACTGCGGCGCGGCAGCAGCAGGGCGCGGGCCGCGCACTCGCGGAAGCGGGAGGCGAACAGCGCGGAGCCGCCGACCTGGTCGGTGACGATCTGGTTGATGTCACCGTGGTCGAAGGCGACATCGGCCGCCCCCAGCGGGGCCTGCTCGTCGTCGAACTCGAACCCGTGCGCGGCGGCCGGGTCGTGGTCCAGGAGGTCCATGGACAGCAGGTCCGCATCGGGCAGCCGGAGCACGATCCCGTCGTCGGCGTGCATCACCTGCGCGTCCATGCCGTACTTCTCGGCGAGCCGGGCGCCCAGCGCCAGCGCCCACGGGGCGTGCACCTGCGCGCCGAAAGGCGAGTGGACCACGACCCGCCAGTCGCCCAGTTCGTCGCGGAACCGCTCGACCACGATGGTCCGGTCGTCGGGCACGTGACCGCAGGTCTCGCGCTGTTCGGCGAGGTAGGCCAGCACGTTCTCGGCGGCCCAGGCGTCCAGGCCGGCCGCCAGCAGCCGCAGCCGGGCGTCCTCCTCGCCCATGCCGCCGAGCTCGCGCAGGAACGCGCCGACCGCACGGCCCAGTTCGAGCGGCCGGCCGAGCTGGTCGCCCTTCCAGAACGGCAGCCGGCCCGGCACCCCGGGGGCCGGGGTGACCAGGACCCGGTCGCGGGTGATGTCCTCGATCCGCCACGAGGTGGTGCCCAGGGTGAAGACGTCCCCGATGCGGGACTCGTAGACCATCTCCTCGTCGAGCTCCCCGACCCGGCCGCCGCCCTTCTTGGGGTCGGAGCCCGCGAGGAAGACACCGAACAGACCCCGGTCGGGGATCGTGCCGCCCGAAGTGACCGCGAGGCGCTGGGCACCCGGCCGGCCCGTGACCGTCCCCGCCACCCGGTCCCACACCACACGCGGCCGCAGCTCGGCGAACGCGTCCGACGGATAGCGCCCGGCCAGCATGTCCAGCACCGCAGTGAACGCCGACTCCGGCAGCGCCGCGAAGGGCGCCGCCCGCCGCACCAGGGCGAGCAGGTCGTCCAGCTGCCAGGTGTCCATCGCGACCATCGCGACCAGCTGCTGCGCCAGTACGTCGAGGGGGTTGGACGGCACCCGCAGCGACTCGATCGCCCCCGTGCGCATCCGCTCGGTGACCACCGCCGCCTGCACCAGGTCGCCCCGGTACTTGGGGAAGACCACCCCGGTGGAGACCGCGCCCACCTGGTGCCCGGCCCGGCCCACCCGCTGCAGCCCCGAGGCCACCGAGGGCGGCGACTCCACCTGGACCACCAGGTCCACCGCGCCCATGTCGATCCCCAGCTCCAGGCTGGAGGTGGCGACCACGGCGGGCAGCCGGCCCGCCTTCAGGTCCTCCTCCACCAGCGCCCGCTGCTCCTTGGAGACCGAGCCGTGGTGTGCGCGGGCCAGCAGGGGCGGAGCGCCCAGTGCGGCGCCCGACTGGGCCATGATCTCGGCCGGCGGTTTGCCGTCCGGCAGCTTCTCGCCCATGGCGCGCTCGTACGCGATCTCGTTGAGCCGGTTGCACAATCGCTCGGCGAGCCGCCGGGAGTTGGCGAACACGATCGTCGAGCGGTGCGCCTGCACCAGGTCGACGATCCGCTCCTCCACATGCGGCCAGATCGACGGCTTGTCCCCGCCCTCCTTGCCCTCGGTCGCGGGGGAGCCGCCCAACTCGCCCATGTCCTGCACCGGGACGACCACCGACAGGTCGAACTCCTTGGCCGACGGCGGCTGGACGATCTCCACCTTGCCGCGCGGCGCCAGGTACCGGGCCACCTCGTCCACCGGCCGGACCGTCGCCGACAGCCCGATCCGGCGCGCCGGGCGCGGCAGCAGCTCGTCCAGCCGCTCCAGGGAGAGGGCGAGGTGGGCGCCGCGCTTGGTCCCCGCGACCGCGTGCACCTCGTCCAGGATCACCGTCTCGATCCCGGCCAGGGCCTCCCGGGCCGCCGAGGTCAGCATCAGGAACAGTGACTCGGGCGTGGTGATGAGGATGTCCGGCGGGCGGGTGGCCAGCGTCCGCCGCTCGGCGGGCGGGGTGTCGCCGGAGCGGATCCCGACCCGGATGTCCGGCTCGGGCAGGCCCAGGCGGACCGACTCCTGGCGGATCCCGGTCAGCGGGCTGCGCAGATTGCGCTCCACGTCGACGGCCAAGGCCTTCAGGGGCGATACGTACAGCACGCGGCAGCGCTTCTTCGACTCGGCGGGCGGCGGGGTCGAAGCGAGCCGGTCGAGGGCGGCGAGGAACGCGGCCAGGGTCTTGCCGGAGCCGGTGGGGGCCACCACCAGCACGTCGGAGCCCTCCCCGATCGCCCGCCACGCGCCCTCCTGCGCGGCGGTGGGCGTCACAAAGGCCCCCGTGAACCACGAGCGGGTCGCGGGGGAGAACGAGTCGAGCGCAGCGCCTGCCATGCCCCCATCGTGCACCCGGCCACTGACAACGGGCCGGACCTGGGGAAACGCGCGACCGGGTCGGGGCGCAGAATGGGGGGATGGGGACGGACGGGGGCGCCGACGGGCGCCGGGAGTGGGCACGGCACTGGCAGTACGCCGAACTGCCCGGGCTCGACCTGCTGCGCGCCCACTACGTACGCCACACCTTCCCGCGCCACGCCCACGACGGGTACGTCATCGCGGCCGTCACCGGAGGCATCGAGGAGATCGGGCTCCCCGGGCACGTGGTGC
Organism: Streptomyces sp. NPDC040545; assembly: GCF_055595065.1. Classification (NCBI taxonomy): domain Bacteria; kingdom Bacillati; phylum Actinomycetota; class Actinomycetes; order Kitasatosporales; family Streptomycetaceae; genus Streptomyces; species Streptomyces sp. NPDC040545. Next base: position 366,643 of record NZ_JBVIWA010000005.1, on the reverse strand, counting down.
GCGCCGGGCCCGGCAGCGTGGTCCTGATCAACCCCGAGGTGCCGCACACCGCGCGCGCCGGGGTGCCCGAGGGCTGGGCCTACGCCACCCTCTACCCCTCGCGCGACCTGATCGTCGAGGTCGCCGACGAGATCGGCATCCTGCGCGGCACCCCGGGCTTCACCACCGATATGGTCACCGACCCGCAGGGAGCCCGCGCGATCACCGAGATCCACCGGGCCGCCGAGGCGGGCAACGCGCTGGCCGCCGACACGCTGCTGCGAAGCGTGGTCGCGCGGATGCTGACCCGGCACGCCGGACCGCTGCCCGCCCGTACGGTCCGCGGCGCGGGCGGCGCCGACGCGGCGGCCGCCCGGGCCGTACTGCAGGAGCGGATGGCCGACCCGCCGTCGCTGGAGCAGCTCGCGGCGGAGCTGGGTACGAGCCCCTTCGCCCTGCTGCGGGCCTTCCGCGAGCGCTACGGGATGCCGCCCCACACCTGGCTGACCGACGCCCGCGTCCGGCAGGCGCGCCGGCTCCTCGACGCGGGTACGGCCCCCGCGGAGGCCGCCGTCACCGTGGGCTTCACCGACCAGCCACACCTGAACCGGCACTTCACCCGCATCGTGGGCGTCCCACCGGGTGCGTACCGGCGGGAGCGGGTGCTCTAGGGCGCCGGGCGGGCGCAAGAACGTACAAGACCCACTCGGCGGACACCCCGTAGTTTCGGAGCGTGCGAGAGAACCAGCTGGTCACAGAACCAGAGATACGTGAGACACCGGCGCCCGACGAGCGGCCGCGCGCGGCCGTCGTACGCGACGCGCTGGGAGTCGGCGTTGCCGTCGGACTGTCCGGGTTCGCCTTCGGCGTGACCGCCGCCGGGGCCGGCATCAGCACCCTGCAGGCCTGTGTGCTCAGCCTGCTCGTCTTCACCGGCGCCTCGCAGTTCGCGCTGGTCGGGGCGCTCGCGGCGGGCGGGAACCCGTTCACCGCCGCCGCCGGGGCCTTCTTCCTCGGGACCCGGAACGCCTTCTACGGGCTGCGCCTGTCGCAGCTGCTCGAGCTGCCCCGCCCCGTGCGGCCCCTCGCCGCGCACTGGGTGATCGACGAGACCACCGCCGTCGCGCTGGCCCAGCCCGACCGGAAGTCGGCCCGGCTCGGCTTCACCGTCACCGGGCTCACCCTCTACGTGCTGTGGAACCTCACCACCCTGCTCGGCGCGCTCGGCGCCGAGGCCATCGGGGACACCCGGGCGTGGGGCCTGGACGCCGCCGGACCCGCCGTGTTCCTGGCGCTGCTGGCACCGATGCTGAAGACCTCCACCGAACGGGCCGTGGCCGCCCTCGCGCTCGTCCTCGGGCTCGGCTTCCTGCCCGTACTGCCCGCCGGGGTACCCGTGCTGATCGCGGCCCTGGCCGCCCCCGTCGTGCTGTGGATGAAGGGACGCCGCTCGTGAACGTCTGGATCGCCATCGGACTGACCGTCGTCGGCTGCTACGCCGTCAAGCTCGCCGGGCTGCTCGTCCCGGCGGGGGCCCTGGAACGGCCGCTCGTGCGCCGCCTGGCCGCCCTGCTGCCGGTCGCCCTGCTGGCCGCGCTCACCGCCCAGCAGACCTTCAGCACCGGGTCCGCCCTCGTCGTCGACGCCCGCGCCGCCGGGCTCGCGGCCGCCGGGCTGGCGCTGCTGCTGCGCGCGCCGTTCCTGGTCGTGGTCGCGGCCGCCGTCGTCGTCACCGCGGGCGTACGGGCCCTGGGCGGCTGACGTCGGCGGGCAGGCGCCCGTACGCCCGCAGGGTGAGCAGGGCCTCCAGGGTGGCGATCGGCCGCCGCTCCAGCGAGCTGCCCGGAGCCCAGGCCCGCCGGCGCACCGGCCAGCCGCCGTCCGGCTGCTGCTCGGAGGCCAGGAAGTCCAGTGAGCGGCGCAGCTCCGCGTCGGTGAACCAGCCGCGGGCCAGCGACTCCGGCCGCCGGGCGAAGTCGTGCGGGTACAGCCGCTCGCCCGGCGCGTAGCCGGGGGCCTCCGGGTACTCCGCCCGCCGCACCGGATCGAGCACCACGAGCTTCTGCTCGCGCACCAGCCGGCCCAGCCGGTCGGCGGCCGCCGCCGCGCGCGCCCGGTCGGGGATGCCGTCGAGGAAGGCCACCGCGCTCTGGACCTCGTACGGGTGGGAGTGGCGCAGGTTCTCGACCCGGTCCCAGCAGAAGTCCGTGGCCCGGAAGAGCCAGGCGTGCCAGACCCGGTTGCGGTGCAGTACGCCGACGACCGGGCCCGTGGTCAGCAGCTCGCCCGGCGGGTCGTCGTGCATCGGGTGGTAGGGGGCCGCGGGATAGTCGCGGGGGGCCGGGAAGACCACCGGAAGCGCGCCGTCCGCGGTGGAGACCCCGGTCAGGTGGCGGCAGAGCCGCTCGATGCGCTGCCCGGCGCAGCGGCCCAGGCTGTCGAGCACGCGCAGCGCGTGCGCGGTGTGCAGCGGCTGGCTGAGCGGACCGCGGAGATCCGGATCGAGTGCGTGACCGTAGCCCCCGTCCGCGTTGAGATACGAACCGAGGGCCGTATCCACCGGGTCGGCGTCCCCGCCGAGGAAGTGGAACGCGAACCGCCGCTGCTCCAGCACGCGGGCCGTGAGCCAGATGAACCCCTCGGCGCGGGCCAGCGGGGCCTGCGGGGCCTGCGGGGGCTGGGGGGGCCGGGGGATCTGCAGGGTCTGGGGGGACGGCTGGGTCTGCGAGGAAGCTTCGTCTCCGGGCATGCGTGCAACCTAGGACGCGGCGGTGCGCCGGGGAGGGCCGAACGCGAGCGGTGCACTCTCCCGGGGCGGGATACTGGGGGCATGCGGTTGACGATTTTCTGGGAGCGGATGGCGGAGCACTTCGGTGCGGGCTACGCCGACTCCTTCGCGCGGGACCACGTCATGACGGAACTGGGCGGACGGACCGTCCACCAGGCGCTGGACGCGGGCTGGGAGGCCAAGGACGTGTGGCGCGCGGTGTGTTCGGCGATGGACGTGCCGGCTTCGCTGCGCTGACCGGCGCGCGGTTTCGCGGTGGCGGGCGCGGGTGGGACAGACTTGGCGCCGTGGCAGCCAGCGAAGAGACGACCGATCAGTCCGCCGACGCGCGGGGAGTGACACCGGCGGTGCAGGCGGAGGAGCCGGGATCGCCGGGCCGGCCGGGTGCGCCGGACCGGCCGGGTCCGCCCGCGCCGCCGGCTGGCGCGGCTCCCGCCCCGGACGATGCGCGCATGCCGCGCTGGCTGCCGCGCGCCGTGATCCTCGTACTGGCCCTCGTGGCCTGTTTCCAGCTCGGCAGCTGGGCCTTCCACCAGCTGATAGGCCTCCTCGTCAACATCCTGATCGCGTTCTTCCTCGCGCTCGCGATCGAACCGGCGGTGGCCAGGATGGCGGCCGGCGGCATGCGCCGAGGGGTCGCCACCTTCGTGATGTTCCTCGCGGTGCTCGTCGTGACCGCCGGCTTCCTCGCGCTGCTCGGCTCGCTGCTCGCCGGGCAGATCGTCGCCATGGTCGAGGGCTTCCCGGGCTATCTCGACTCGGTGATCAAAGCGATCAACTCCACCTTCCACACCGAACTGTCCCGGCTGGAGATCCAGGAGAGCGTGCTGCGCTCCGACTGGCTGCGCAAGTACGTGCAGAACAGCGCGTCCGGCGTGCTCGACGTCTCCGCCACCGTGCTCGGCGGACTCTTCAAGCTGCTGACGATCGGGCTGTTCTCCTTCTACTTCGCCGCCGACGGACCGAGGCTGCGGCGCGCGCTGTGCTCCGTACTGCCGCCCGCGAAGCAGGCCGAGGTGCTGCGCGCCTGGGAGATCGCGGTCGCCAAGACGGGCGGGTACCTCTACTCGCGCGGGCTGATGGCTCTGATCTCCGGTGTCGCGACGTACATCGTGCTGGCGGTCCTCGGGGTGCCGTACGCGCCCGCGCTCGCCGTGTGGGTGGGGCTGGTCTCGCAGTTCGTCCCCACCATCGGCACCTACCTCGCGGGCGCGCTGCCGGTCCTGCTCGCCTTCACCGTGGACCCCTGGTACGCGCTGTACGTACTGGGCTTCGTGGTGATCTACCAGCAGTTCGAGAACTACGTCCTGCAGCCGAAGCTGACCTCGAGGACCGTGGACATCCATCCGGCGGTGGCCTTCGGATCGGTCATCGCGGGCACCGCCCTGCTGGGCGCGGTCGGGGCGCTCATCGCGATCCCCGCCGTCGCCACGCTGCAGGCCTTCCTGGGCGCGTACGTCAAGCGCTACGAACTGACCCAGGACGCGGATTCCTCTACTTCTCGTCCGCGACGACGCGTACGACTTCCAAGGCTTCGCTGACGGTCGTCTCGACGGCGGCCTTGTCCAGACCGAGGCCGCTCAGCGGGCCCTCGCCGTTCTCCAGCTCCAGGAGCGCGAGCAGGACGTGCTCCGTGCCGACGAAGTCGTGGCCGAGGCGCAGGGCCTCGCGGAAGGTGAGCTCGAGGACCTTCTTGGCGGACGCGTCGAAGGGGACCAGGTCGGGGACCTCCGGCTGCGCCGGGGGCAGCAGGGCGGTCACGGCGGCGCGCACGTCGTCCGCCGCGACCCCTTGGGCGCGCAGGGCGTACCCGGCGAGGCCCTCGGGTTCGGCGAGGAGGCCCAGGACCAGGTGCTCGGTGCGGATCTCGGTGTTGCCGGCGGCGCGGGCCTCGTTCTGGGCGGTCATGACGATGTTGCGGGCGCGGGGGGTGAAGCGGCCGAAGCCGGCGTTCGGGTCGAGGCCGCCGGCACCCTCCTTGTCCGCCTTGGGGACGAAGCGCTTCTGGGCCGCCTGGCGGGTGACGCCCATGCTGCGGCCGATGTCGGTCCAGGAGGCACCGGAGCGGCGGGCCTGGTCGACGAAGTGGCCGATGAGGTGGTCCGCGACGTCCCCGAGAGCCTCTGCCGCGACGACGGCGCCACTGAGCTGCTCCAGGGGGTCGGTGTGGACCTTGTTGATGGCCTCGATCAGGTCGTCGAGGCGTACCGGATTGGTCATGCGAACGGGTTCCACCGAAGGGTTCGTCATAGCGCAACCGTAGGTTGACACTTCGGTGAGCGTCAACCCTGGGTTGTCACTCGGGCGGGATGTTCGTGGGCGTGGGGCCGCGGTGCCATCCTGAGGAGGAGAAGAGAGTCCCGGAGGCCGCCATGGGGTTCTACGCCGAGCCGGCGGTTCCGCGGAGCCTCGCCGTCGCCTGCGGGGCCAGGACGGCCCGGCCGCTGCGCCGCCGGGTCTGCGCGGGGCTGGCGGGCGAGGTCGTGGAGATCGGCTTCGGCGCGGGGTGCAACGCCCCCTTTTATCCGCAGGACGACCGGCGTCTCGGCGGTCGAGCCGTCCGACGTCGCGTGGCGGCTGGCCGCGGCACGCGTGCGCGACGCCCGCGTGCCGGTCCGGCGGGCCGGCCTGGACGGCCAGTCGCTGCCCTTCGGGGACGGCGGTTTCGACTCCGCGCTGTCCACCTGGACGCTGTGCACCATCCCGGACGCCGTGGCCGCCCTGCGCGAGCTGCGCCGCGTACTCAGGCCCGGCGGGACGCTGCACTTCGTCGAACACGGGCTCGCCCCGGAGGGCGACCGGCGCGTACGCCGCCTGCAGCGACGGCTGGAGCCCCTGAACATGCGGCTCCTGGGCGGCTGCCACCTCACCCGCCCCGCCCCGGAGCTGCTGGCGGCGGCGGGATTCACGATCACCGCCCTCGACGTCTTCTACGAGGAGGGCGCGCCGAAGTTCCTGTGCGCCGAATCCCTCGGGACGGCGATCTCCCTCTGACCGGCGACCCGTCACGAATCCATCACGAGGGGCACGGGCCCGGAGCGTCCCTGGCAGCATCGGTCGGACCGATCCAGGGGGGTTCCAGGTTCCATGAGATTCCGTGTGCGTGTCCCCGCGGCGACCCGCGTCACCGCCGTCGTCACCGTCGCAGCCGTCTCGCTGTTGCTCGGAGGCTGTTCCCAGACCCCGGCCGAGCGGCTGGAGGAGTGGTACAGCTCGGGGGGCGAGGCCCAGATCCGGAAGCTGAACGAGGACGCCGGCCGGGTCAACGAGGTGAGCATGCGCACAATCGACGTCCAGGGACCCGCCTGCCAGGACCTGCTGGCCCAGACCGCCAAGGCCGAGAAGCTCGACCCGATCCCGGACGAAGCCGCCCAGCGGTACTGGAAGGAGGCCCTCGGCGGATTCAGGCGGGGGGCGGGCGAATGCGCCGACGGGGCCGCGAAGAAGGACGGGAGCCAGGTTTCCCGGGGCATCACGGGGGTCCAGACGGAAGGCCTCCCCAAGCTGGTGAACACCGTCACGATGATCAAGGCGGCCCTGGCGCACAAGTGACGGAGCCGGCGCAGCCGACGGAGCTCTTGTCAGAGGCTGTTGCTAGCTTCCGCCGAGTGCCGGTACCGGACGGCCCGGTCATCGTGTCGGTCCCGGCGCGGGGTGCTGCCTACCCTGCTCGCATGGCTCATGCGAAGACCTCCTATGTCTGCCTGCCCTGCCGGGCCTCGTACAAGCAGCCTTACGACCTTTACGACAGGGACCGGGAGCGGATCTGTCCGCGGTGTGCGGGCACCCTGGTCCATGCGGGCTCGGCCTTCGCCGTGCCGCGGCGCCGGGACGCCGCGGCATGGCGGACGCTCGGCGTGCTGCTGAACGCGGGCGTGCGTTTCCACAAGAGCTGCTGCGGCGGACCGGGTTACCGGCCGCGCACCCTGCACGAGGTGCGAGAGCGGATGACCTACGCGAAGCGGACCGGCAGGCCCTTCGCGGAGGCGCTCGTACTGCGCGACCTGCCGTGACCGGGCAGGCCGGGCAGGCCGGGCAGGCCGGGGAGATCGGGTACGGCGACACCCTGGCGCGGCTCGTGACGCCGCCGGCCGTACCCATCGACGCCCGTGGCGACTGGGACGCCGCCGAGGCCGCGGTCGGGGTGCGGCTGCCCGACGACTACAAGCGGCTGGTCGCCACCTACGGATGGGGGGAGTTCTGCGACTTCCTCTACCTGCGGACACCGTTCGGCACGAGCGAGTACAACGGCATCGAGTGGCAGCGCACCTACCCGCCGGGATCGCCCGATCCGGACACCGAGCGCTACCCGCACCCGCTGCACCCGGCGCCGGGCGGCCTGCTGGTCTGGGGCACCACCATGGACGCCGATCGGCTGTGCTGGCTCACCGACGGGGAGCCGGGGGAGTGGCCCGTCGTCGTGTGGAGCAGCGAAGGCTGGTACGAGACGCACCGCACGGGCGCGGCCGGGTTCATCGAGGGCTGGGCCGCCGGCCGCATCCGCTCCGGCCTGCTCGGCGCCATGGAGCCGGACCTGGCACCCTGGTTCAACGCCTTCCGGCCACGCGTCGACCGGTGCCTGCGGCTGTCCGAGGGGCCCTTGCCCCACGAAGAGCGCCTGAGGCTCCTGCGTGCGGCACTGGCCCCCACCACGGACCGGGGCACGTGGCGGTCGGAGCACGACGAGATGGGGCAGGACCATTTCGCGACTGTCGACACCGACTGGCTGCTCACCTACGACGCGTCCCGCCCCCACCAGATCCGGATCGGCTTCCCGCCCGAGGACTCGGAGCAGGTCCGCCGACGGCTCTACGCCGCCGCCGAGCTCATGGAATGCCGGGTGCTGGAGGTCCTGACCGCGGCGGGGACCCCGCTGGTGGCCTGGGACACGGTCACGGACGAGGACGACTAGGTCGCCTCTTCCGGCAAGATCCGCAAGATCCGCAAGAGACGGCCTGGGTCGGCGGGGCGGCCGGGTGAGCGTGGCGCGCTTGACAGGGAAATCGAACATCCATTCTGATGAGTTATCCACAGCCGAAACGCTCGTGGAGGCGCATTGTCAGTGGCAGGCATTAGCGTCAGTGACGTGAAGCGATCGACTCAAGCAAACCGGGTGGAACCCATGGCAGGCACCGACCGCGAGAAGGCTCTCGACGCCGCTCTCGCACAGATTGAACGGCAATTCGGCAAGGGTGCGGTCATGCGCCTCGGCGACAAGCCGAACGACCCCATCGAGGTCATCCCCACCGGGTCGACCGCGCTGGACATCGCCCTCGGCGTCGGCGGGCTGCCCCGCGGCCGTGTGATCGAGGTGTACGGCCCGGAGTCCTCCGGTAAGACGACCCTGACCCTGCACGCCGTGGCCAACGCGCAGAAGGCCGGCGGCACCGTCGCCTTCGTGGACGCCGAGCACGCGCTCGACCCCGAGTACGCGAAGGCCCTCGGCGTCGACACCGACAACCTCATCCTGTCGCAGCCGGACACCGGCGAGCAGGCACTGGAGATCGTGGACATGCTGGTCCGCTCCGGTGCCCTCGACCTGATCGTCATCGACTCCGTGGCGGCCCTCGTGCCGCGCGCGGAGATCGAGGGTGAGATGGGCGACTCGCACGTCGGTCTCCAGGCCCGCCTGATGAGCCAGGCGCTCCGGAAGATCACCGGTGCGCTCAACCAGTCCAAGACCACCGCGATCTTCATCAACCAGCTCCGCGAGAAGATCGGTGTGATGTTCGGCTCGCCCGAGACCACCACCGGTGGTCGCGCGCTGAAGTTCTACGCCTCCGTGCGCCTCGACATCCGCCGCATCGAGACCCTCAAGGACGGCACGGACGCGGTCGGCAACCGCACCCGCGTCAAGGTCGTCAAGAACAAGGTCGCGCCCCCGTTCAAGCAGGCCGAGTTCGACATCCTCTACGGCCAGGGCATCAGCCGCGAGGGCGGCCTGATCGACATGGGCGTGGAGCACGGCTTCGTGCGCAAGGCAGGCGCCTGGTACACGTACGAGGGCGACCAGCTCGGCCAGGGCAAGGAGAACGCCCGCAACTTCCTGAAGGACAACCCCGACCTCGCCAACGAGATCGAGCGGAAGATCAAGGAGAAGCTGGGCGTGGGTGTCCGCAAGGACGCCGCCGCCGAAGCCGGTACGGGCGCGGCCGACGCCGCGGCCACCGCCGTGCCCGCCCCGGCATCGAAGGCCAAGACGACGGCCAAGGCCGCCGTGGCCAAGAGCTGACCCGTGCGGGAGCAGGAAGGGGGCGGCGAGCGCCGGGGCGGCCGTGAGGGCCGTTCGGAGCTGCCGCCCCAGAGCCCCGAGGAGCAGGCGCGGGCGATCTGTCTGCGCCTGCTCACCGGGAGCCCGCGTACCCGGCGCCAGCTCGCGGACGCCCTGCACAAGCGGGGCATCCCCGAGGAGGTGTCGCAGCAGGTCCTCTCCCGGTACGAGGAGGTGGGCCTGATCGACGACGCGGCCTTCGCCGGTGCCTGGGTCGAGTCCCGGCACCGCGGCAGGGGCCTGGCCCGCCGGGCGCTGGCCCAGGAGCTCCGGACCAAGGGGGTGCACGCCACCCTCGTGGAGGAGGCCCTGGAGCTGCTGGACTCCGACCAGGAGGAACAGACCGCCCGGGAACTCGTGGAGCGCAAGCTCCGCTCCACCCGGGGCCTGGAGCGGGACAAGCGGATCCGGCGCCTCGCCGGGATGCTCGCCCGCAAGGGATACCCGGAGGGCATGGCCCTGCGGGTGGTGCGCCGCGCCCTGGAGACGGAGGGCGAGGACGCCGACGACCTCGGGTACCCGGGGGAGTGAGACGGTGGGCCCGGGGTGGGGGTAGCCCCCGGGACCGGACGCCTGGATACGCCAGTGTCAGGCGCCGCGCACGGCGGCAGAGTTGGCCGCATGATGCTGCGTTACGCCCTTCAGACCGTCAGGGACCGCAAGGCCGGTTTCCTCGGCGCCTTCGTCGCACTGCTGTGCGCGGCCGCCCTCGTCACCGCCTGCGGGACGCTCCTGGAAACGGGACTCCGCGGAAAGATCGGTACCGAGCGCTACGCGGCCACGCCGATCCTCGTCTCCGCCGACCAGAACGTCCACGAGACCACGGTCAAGGAGAAGAAGGGCGGCCGGACCAAGACCAAGCACAAGGCCAAGCCCGTCGCCGAGCGGGCCTGGCTCCCCGCCGCCACCGTGGACACGGTCCGCGCCGTGCCCGGCGTCGAACGGGCCGTCCCCGAGCTCACCTTCCAGGCCGTCCCCCTGCTCAAGGGCCCCGGCGGGCCGGTGCCCTCGTACGGGCACGCCTGGACATCCGCCGCACTGACCCCCTTCACCCTCTCCGAGGGCCGCGCGCCGCAGAGCGGCGGCGAGGTCGTCGTCGACCGTGCGCTGGCCGCCCGCGCCGGGCTGAAGCCCGGCTCCGAGCTCGCCGTACAGTCCACCGGCGAACCCAGGACGTACCGGGTCAGCGGGGTCGCGACGACGGACCGGGGCGGCCCCGCCCAGCAGAGCGCGCTCTTCTTCAGCGACGACGAGGCCCAGCGGCTCGCGGCCCGCGACGGCCAGGTCAGCGCCGTCGGAGTGCTGCCCGCACCGGGTGTCGGCGCCGCCGAGCTCGCCGCCCGCGTCGAGCGGGCGCTGCGGGGCACCACCGCGCAGGTCGCCACCGGCGACGAGCGCGGCCCCGTCGAATTCCTCGACGCCGCCGGCGCCCGCATCAAGCTGGTCTCCATGGGCGGTGCGATGGGCGGCACCTCGCTGCTCGTCGCGATCCTCGTGGTCGTCGGCACCTTCGCACTCTCCGTCCAGCAGCGCTACCGCGAACTCGCCCTGCTGCGGGCCATCGCCGCCACCCCGGGACAGCTACGGCGCATGATCGGCCGGGAAGCGCTGCTCGTCGGCCTGGCCGCCGGCGTCGCCGGAGCGCTCGCCGGGCTGCCGCTCGCCGCCTGGCTCCACGGCCGGTTCGTCGACAGCGGGGTCGTCCCCGTCACCCTGGAGCGCACCGCCGGCATCTTCCCGATGTTCGCGGCCGTCGCCGCCAGCCTGCTCGGAGCCTGGGCCGCCGCCCGGATCACCGGCCGCCGGATCGCCCGGATCCGCCCGGCCGAGGCGCTCGCCGAAGCCGCCGTCGAGCGGCGGCGGCCCGGCTGGATCCGCAGCGTGCTCGGCGTGCTGCTGCTGGCGGGCGGGGCGGTGCTGGTCGTCGTGCTCGGCTCGCTGCGCACCGAGCCGGCCTCCACCCCGGTCACCTTCCTCGCCGTGGTGGTACTGGCCGGGGCGGTCTCGCTGCTCGGCCCGCTGCTCGTACGGGGCGCCACCGCGCTGTTCGCCGGACCACTGCGGCTGGCCGGCCCCGGCGGCCACCTGGCCACCGCCAACCTGCGCGGGAACGCCACGCGCATGGCCTCCGCCGTCACCCCGCTCGCGCTGCTGATCGGCATGACCTGCACCGTGCTGTTCATCACCCCGACGCTCGGGGACGCCGCCCGGGCCCAGGCCCGCGACGGGATCCGGGCCCAGTGGGTCCTGGCCGCGCAGGGTCCCGGGGTCACGCGGGAGGCCGCTGAGACGATCCGGCGTACCCCGGGGGTCACGGCGGCCACCGAGATCGTGCACACGTCGGTACGGGTGGGGCTGACGAAGTACGCCGCGCAGGGCGTGACCCCGGCCGGGCTGACCCGGACCTGGGACCCCGAGGTCACCGGCGGCAGCCTGGACGGCTTCGGCGAGGGGAGCGCGGCGGTGAGCGAACTCGCCGCCGACCAGCTGGGGCTGAAGCCGGGAAGCCCGCTGAAGCTGACGCTGGGGGACGGAACCCCGGTCACGCTGACGGTCTCGGCCGTGTACGCGCGGGGGCTCGGCTTCGGCGATCTGACGCTGCCGCACGGGCTGGTGGCCGCGCACGCGGACAATCCGCTGGCCGGCGGTGTGCTGGTGGCGGCGGAACCGGGTTCGGGGACCGGACGGGAGCAACTGGCCGCAGCGGTACGGTCGTTCCCGGGCGTACAGGTCCTGTCCGCGGCGGACGCCGACGCGGCACGGGCGCAGCGGCAGGACGCCGGGGCGGAGATCAACCTGCTGGCGATGGGGCTGGTGCTGGCCTTCACCGCGATCGCGGTGGTGAACACGCTCGCGATGTCGACCGCCGAGCGGTTCCGGGAGTTCGCGATTCTGAGGCTGGCCGGGGCCAAGCGCCGGCAGGTGCTGCGGATGCTGCGGACGGAGGCGCTGGCGGTGGTCCTGATCGGGACGGCGCTGGGGTCGGGAATCGCGCTGGCGGTACTGACCGCGTTCAGCGTGGGCATGACGGGGGCGGCGGCGCCCGCGGTGCTGCCGGTGGCTTACGCGGCGGTGGTGGGCGTGGCCGGGGTGCTCGCCCTGGCAGCCACTGCCCTCCCGGGCCGGGTGGCGTTGCGGGTACCTCCGGTGGACGTCGCCACGGCGAAGGCGTAGCCCCCGAAGCCCCGCGCCTCAAACGCCGCCGGGGCTGGATCTTCCAGCCCGTCCGGCGTTTGAGGACCGGGTCCGGGCGGAGCCCGGAGAGCTCAGGCGGGTGAGACCGGGAAGCCGCAGGACTTCCAGGCCTGGAAGCCGCCGGTCAGGTCCGTGGCGCGGTGCAGGCCCAGGGCGTGGAGCGAGGCCGCGGCGAGGCTGGACGCGTAGCCCTCGTTGCAGATCACCACCACCTGGAGGTCGTGGCTCGTGGCTTCGGGGAGGCGGTGGCTGCCCCGGGGGTCCAGGCGCCACTCCAGCTCGTTGCGCTCGACCACCACCGCGCCCGGGATCAGCCCGTCCCGCTCGCGCAGCGCCTGGTAGCGGATGTCCACCAGGAGGGCCCCGGCGCGGGAGGCGGCGTACGCCTCCCGCGCATCCACGCGGGTGTAGCCCGCGCGGACCCGCTCCAGCAGCTCGTCGATGCCGGCCGGGGCGCTCACTGCCAGTCCGCCGGACGCTCGACGTGCTCCAGGCTGAGCACCGGGCCGCTGCGGCTGTAGCGTCGGATCAGCGGGAGCGGCGGGTAGTAGGCGTGCACGGAGATCGCGTGCTCGGCCTGCGATTCGTTGAAGACCTCGTGCACGTGGTGTTCCCGGAAGGCTCGCCCCGAGCCCGCGGCCAGTGTGCGGCGCCGGTCGATGTCGGGGGCCAGTTCCAGGGACTTCCAGCCCTCCGAGGGCAGGCGTACGGCCAGCGAGTGCTCGGTGAGCCGGCCCCGGGCGGTGGCGAACGCGCCCCGCGATTCGGCGTGGTCGTGCCAGCCGGTGCCGGTGCCCGGCGGCCAGCCGATCAGCCACGCCTCGCTGCCGCCCGGCCCGTCCAGCCGGATCCAGGTGCGGCCCTCGGGATCGAGCGGCAGCGAGGCCACGACCGCGGGGTCGGCCGCCGTGCGGAGGGCGAAGTCGAGGAGCTCGGCGGCCGTGGGGCCCCCGGCCGCGGAGCCGGTCTCCGGGGCGTACGAGGGTGCGGATACGGGTGCAGTCATGAAGGGGGACCGTTCCTGGGTTCGCGGAGGTGCGCGCAGGCCGGTGGACGGCACGGGGCGCGCGGAGGGAAGGGCGAATCAGCAGGAAGGGCGACACACGCAGCCCGCGTAGCGGAGCAGGTCCATATGGACCCTCCGCCACAGGCGTACGTCGTTGCCGGTCATTCCGCGAGTGAACCACGGAGTCCCGGAGACGGTCAATCGATCACCACGGTCGGTGTCGGTGACGGCGCCGGCTTGGAGGCCGTGCTCGCCGTGGAGGGCGTCGGCACCCGGGACGCGGGCGCGCCCGCCCGGACCGTGTCCGCCGCCTCGTACAGCTCCGCCGGGCGGACCCCCGCGAAGGTCGCCGCCAGGTGCCCGTCCGGCCGCACCAGCAGCACGGTGTGCGCCGGGGCCCCCGGGTAGCTGTCCGCGACCAGCAGGTCGGTGCGGACCGGGAGGGCGCTCACCGCCGCCGCGAGGCGGGGCATCAGCCCGGCGCCGAGCCAGTGTCGCCGGTCCCACACCCCGGTGCCGGGAGCCACCAGGACCGCCAGCAGCCGGCCCTGCCCGAGGAGGTCCCGCAGGGGCACGGTCGCCCCGTCGGGTGCGGTCACCGGGACATTGGCCACCGGGCCGCCCGGCTCCGTGGCCGTCGGCACCTCCCGGACGGCGACCGGTGGCGCGTACGTGGGTTCCGCGCCCAGCGGCCCGCGCCCCAGGTGGCCGTCGGTGAGCAGGGATTCGGCGGAGCGCGCGGCTCCGGGGAGGTAGGTGCGCAGGCCGCCGCCGGCCCGCAGCGACGGGATCGCCTGGTCGGCCGCGCGCAGCCGGGAGGCGACCGCGGTGCGCCGCTCGCTCTCGTAGCTGTCGAGCAGGGCCTCGGAGGCTCCCTGGTGCCAGGCCAGGGAGAGCTTCCACGCCAGGTTCTCGGCGTCCCGGAGCCCCTCCTCCACGCCCTGGGTGCCGAGCGCGCCCAGCAGGTGGGCGGCGTCTCCGGCGAGGAAGGCGCGGCCGTCGCGCCAGCGGCGGGCGAGGCGGTGGTGCAGGGTGTGGACCCCGGTGTCGATGAGGTCGTACGGGGGTGTCGTGCCGCCGCACCACACCGCGAGGGTGTCGCGGATCAGGGTCACCAGCGCATCGGGAGTCACGAGTTCCCCGCGGGGCGGGAGCAGCCAGTCCAGCCGCCACACCCCGTCGGGCAGCGGCCGCGAGGTGACCTCCTGGGGCGGGCTCCGGTGCAGCAAGGCCTCGCCGGGCCAGGGCAGTTCGGTGCGCAGCGCGGCCACGGCGTGCCGCTCCACGGCGGTGCGGCCCGGGAAGCGGATGCCGAGCAGCTTGCGCACGGTGGAGCGGGCACCGTCGCAGCCGACCAGGTAACTCCCGCGCCACCAGGTGGTTTCGGCGCCCCGGGTGTGCGCGGTGACGCCCCGGCCGTCCTGCTCCAGGGAGTCCAGTTTGCTGTCGGTGACCAGCTGGACGAGCGGATGGGCCGTGGCGGCGTGGCGCAGTCCGCGCGTCAGCGCGTGCTGCGGTACGTGCAGCGGGGCCGGGTGCTCCTCGAAGGTGATCCGCCGGTCGGGCCGGCTGCGGCGCATCGTGCGCCAGGCGGCGAAGTACGCCCCTTCGTCGCGCAGCGTCGTACAGCCCAGCCGGTGCGCCATGGCCGCCGTTTCGGCGTGCAGGACGACGGTGCGGGCCGGGCGGACCTCTTCCTTGCCGGGCCCTTCGTCGAGCACGACGGAGGGCACGCCCGCAGCCGCCAGGGCGAGCGACAGGGACAGCCCGACGGGCCCCGCGCCGACGACGATCACCGGGTCCATGGCGCGGCTCCCGATGTCCGGTATGTGATCACAGAACGTATGCAACCCACTGTAGGTGCCTGCGTCAAGTGACGCCGGTCCGGCGGGCAGTATCCGGAGTCGATGATTCCGAACAGTGTATGGCTTGCGACCGCACTCCAAAGACAGGCGTGGCCGCTCAGTCGAACTCTGGGCAGGAATGGCTTCAAGTGGACGTCGATTATCGGCCGGACAGTCGCTCCAGTGGGTCTTTTTGCTGGTCGATCGCGCGATATCCGGACACTTATGGCTGTCGATTGACGGATTCAGGTGCCGGAATCCATCCATTGATTTTCGGCATGCTCAAGTGAAGCTCAAGAGATCGGTATTTGCTTGCGCGGATTCGCTGGGCATGGAATTGTCGATGGTGCGCAAGGGGCGGGAAACTCCCTGCGTGTGCAAGGGGGTGTGAGTTCGGTCCCCGTGACATGGCAGACGCCACATGAGTCTGTCACCGATGAAGGGTAAAGAGGTTGCTGAAGGATATTCGCCTTCGTGCTGCCGCCGCTCCGGCGGTCGGCTTGCTTATGGTCGGCGTATTCTCGCTCGGTGCGGCTACAACTGCATCTGCTGCCACGCTGGCGCGCCCCAGCGGGTGCCACTACGAGACCCCTGGAAAGTGGGGGGCTGTCGCATGGTGCGACAACCATAACGGCGGCTCGTACCGGGTGAACGCCATATGTAAGGACGAGGAGACCGGGAAGGAGGAGTGGTGGTTCGGTCCATGGAAGCAGCGCGGGACTTCAATTGGCTACTGCCAAGGGTCCTATCGTGCAATCTCCGCAGGAATTGAGACCTCGCCTCGCAACAACACCTGAGTACAGTCAAAGCGTTCCAGGAAGGATCGGATAAATGAAGAAGAAGATGTTTGCGGCGTTGATCGCTGCTGGGGCGATGGCAGGCATCGGACTCCAGGGGACGGCTTCTGCGGCCCCTGCGGGCTGGCCTACGGGGTGCACGAGCTGGAAGGTCCCCGAGAGTAACGGAATTGCAGCCTCCTGTGATGGCGGCAGCGGCGGAAGGTGGAAGGCGTCCGCCTTATGCCAGCCGTGGAACGGCGACCCGGTCGTGACTGTTGACGCCGTTGCTTGGAGCCGTGACAGTGTATCGTTCGCTTTCTGCCCGCCGTACACGCTTGTCAAGAGCGGCTCGTTCTGGACCAGGTCCTACTAGTCGAATCACTCACTGGCACCTGATTGCATAGCCTGCGTCAATAGCCTATGAGTAGTCGATTGAATGTGGTGTCCCATCGCGTCTTCCGATGGGACACCACGCTGCCTTGCATTCCCCCGCCGCATGGTCCCTGGTTGTGCTCAGACCGTGAGGTCGCCCACAAGGACCAGTGCCGTCATTCTCTTTGCTGCACGTGACGCTGACGATGACCTGGCTGTGTAGAGGAACCGACGGTAGGGGTGATCAAATCGAGCGTGCGTTTTTGAGTCGCCGTGCATTGCCTGGGTCGGTCGACAGTCCGATGCTGCTGCCCGCGCCCATCCTCATATGGAGGGCTGATCTGGCGCAGACGGATGAGGAGTGGACCGCGTCAACTGGGTGCGGCAACAAGGATGGCGCTGTCCTGGTAGGTTCCACGCCGCAGGCAGTGGTCCGCTGGCTGGCTCGATTCGGGAGTGCCGCATTGCGGGTCTGAAAGACATGCCGCGTTCGGGCCGCACTCGGACGGGGACGAACGAGCAGGTTGCCGCTCTGGTCTCCAGACGCCGGAGTCGCCGAGGAGCGCGACGCCCGGGTCCACCCGGCCCATGGGAAGAGTGACCGGATGTCGAAGTCGACGCTGTCGCGGAGGGGCGCTGCAGGGGTGTTCGTACGGCGGACGGCCGGGCGAGCGCCATGGCATCACCACCCCGCCGGATGGTCCTGAAGCCCTACACCTGGATTGGGCCACAGAGCTGGCACCCGCACGTGCGTCAGGTGATGCAGGACCCGAGCATGCGTGTGGTGGGGGGGGGGGGGGGAGGGGCCCCCCCCCCCCCCCCCCCCCCCTCCCCCCCCCCTGGGTGAGCAGCGGTGCCCCCGCACCCTCCCCGACCCTCTT
>NZ_JBVIWA010000005.1:347657-349518 GCF_055595065.1 Streptomyces sp. NPDC040545 | reverse complement strand
AAGGGGGGGGGGGGAAAAAGAGTGGACACCGGGGGGGGGGGGGGGGGGGGGAGGAGGGGGGGGGGGGGGGGGGGGGGGGGGGGCTCCCCCCCCCCCCACCACATGTCCCATGCCTGTGTACTGACTGGGGGTCAGCGATGGTGCCCCGGCACCGGCCGGGGCCTTCGGGTCAGGGGGCCTTGCCCACGCCGGCCGCGCCGCCCGCGTCGACCTCGGCCACGTCGCCCTCGAGGACGGCGCCGGTGCCCTTCTTCGACTGCCGGAGCCGCTTCTCCAACGCGGAGGCCAGCGTGGTCAGGGTGAAGTTCACCGCGATGTAGATCAGGGCGATCACGACCATGGTCGCGATCGTGTTGCTGTAGTTGGCGGAGATCTGCCGGTTCATCGACATCAGGTCGGCGAAGCCCAGGAAGGCGCCGCCGAGTGCCGTGTCCTTGAGGATCACCACGAGCTGGCTGACCAGCGCGGGCAGCATCGCCGTGACGGCCTGCGGGACCAAGACGTACAGCATGGTCTGACCCTTGCGCATGCCGATGGCCTTGGCGGCGTCGGTCTGGCCGCGGGGCAGCGACAGGATGCCGGCCCGGACGATCTCCGCGATGACCGAGGCGTTGTACAGGACGAGGCCCGTGACAACGGCATACAGCGGCCGCAGGTCGGAGCTGACGGTGCCGAGCATTACATACAGCGCCGAGCTGAAGATCATCAGGATGAGGACCGGGATGGCGCGGAAGAACTCCACGACCGCGCCGACGGGTACGCGCACCCAGGCATGGTCCGAGAGCCGGGCGATACCGAGGATCGCGCCCAGCGGCAGGGCGATCACCATGGCGATCAGACCTGCCTTCAGCGTCTCGCCGAGGCCGGGCAGAAGGAACGTCGTCCAGACCTGGCTGTCAGTGACGAAGGGGGTCCACTTGTCGGCGTCGAGCTGGTTCTTCTCCGCCATCCGGGCGAGAATCCACCACAGCGCCAGCGCGACAAGCACCGCGAAGACGCCGGTGTAGATCCAGTTGCGGAACTTGGCCTTGGGGCCGGGGGTGTCGTACAGAACGGAGCTCATCGCTTCACCGCCACTCGCTTGGCCACCCAGCCCAGAAGCAGGCCGGTGGGCAGGGTCAGCAGGACGAAGCCGAGGGCGAAGACCCCGAAGACCGCGAAGAGCGAGTCCGCCTCGTTCTCCAGCATTTCCTTCATCAGCAGGGCCGCTTCGGCCACGCCGATGGTCGCCGCCACCGTGGTGTTCTTGGTGAGGGCGATCAGCACATTGGTGAGCGGTCCGACGACCGCCCGGAAGGCCTGGGGCAGCACGATCAGAGTGAGCACCTGGAAGAAGCTCAGACCCAGCGCACGAGCGGCCTCGGCCTGGCCGACGGGCACGGTGTTGATGCCCGAGCGGAGCGCCTCACAGACGAAGGTGCCGGTGTAGGCGATCAAGCCCAGGACTGCGAGGCGAAATCCGATCTCCTTGGAGTTCCCGCCCGCGAGCGTGATGCCCAGGGTCTGGTCCAAGCCCAGCGAGCAGCCGAGCACCAGCAGGGTCAGCGGAGTGTTGCGCACGACGTTGACGTACGTCGTGCCGAAGGTCCGCATCAGCGGGACCGGACTGACCCGCATGCCGGCCAGCATCAGGCCCCAGATCAGGGATCCGATCGCCGAGTAGAGGGTGAGCTGCACCGTCACCCAGAAGGCTCCGAGCACGTCGTACTGCCCGGAAGTAAGAAAGTCGAACACGTTGCCCTGCGCTCTCCCCAGGATGGCCGGTGAGGTGGGGGGGGGGGGGGGGGGGGGGGGGGGGGGGGGGGGGGGGGGGCGGGGGGGGGGGGGGTTTTGTGTTTTTGGTGTTGGTTGTTGTATTGTT
>NZ_JBVIWA010000005.1:178713-347647 GCF_055595065.1 Streptomyces sp. NPDC040545 | reverse complement strand
CAAAAAAACCAAACCCCCCCCCCCCCCCCCCCCCCCCCCCCCCCCCCTTCCCCCTCCCCCCCCCCCCCCCCCCCCCCCCCCCCCCCCCCCCCCCACCTCACCGATGAATCAGCTGCCTTCGGTGATCTGCGGGGCCGGGTCGGCCTTGTAGTCGGCGGGACCGAGGTTCGCGTCCACGGCCTTCTGCCAGGAGCCGTCCTCGACCATCTTCTTCAGCGCGGCGTTGACCTTGGTCTGCAGGTCCTTGTCGCCCTTCTTCAGACCGATGCCGTAGGGCTCGTCGCTGAGCTTCAGTCCGGCGAGCTTGAACTTGCCCTTGTTCTTCTCCTGAGCGGCGTAGCCGGCCAGGATCGAACCGTCCGTGGTCACCGCGTCGACGGCCTTGTTCTCGAGGCCGGTGAGGCACTCGGAGTAGCCCGGGTACTCACGCAGGTCGGCGTCGGGGGCCAGCTTGGTCTTGACGTTCTGCGCGGAGGTGGAGCCGGTGACCGAGCAGAGCTTCTTCTTGTTCAGGTCCTCGGCCTTGGTGATCCCGGTCTCGTCCGAGCGGACCAGCAGGTCCTGGTGGGCCAGGAAGTACGGGCCGGCGAAGTCGACCCGCGCCTTGCGCTTGTCGTTGATGGTGTACGTCGCGACGACCAGCTTGACGTCGCCGTTCGAGATCAGGTTCTCGCGCTCGGCGCTGACCGCCTGCTTGAACTCGATCTGGTTCGGCTGGTAGCCGAGCTCCTTGGCGACGTAGGTCGCGACGTCGACGTCGAAGCCCGTGAACTTGCCGTCCGGGGTCTTCAGGCCGAGACCGGGCTGGTCGAACTTGATGCCGATGACGATCTTTTCGTTGCTCCCCCCGGTGGTGCCGCCATCGCTCGCCTTGTCGGCGCCACCGCCACAGGCGGTCGCGGTCAGGGAAAGGGCTACGGCTACGGCCGCGGCCGCAGCGGCCTTGGAGATCTTCATGATGAACTTCCCTCGGATGAGACGTTGTTGAACGACGGGCGACGCATACGGCGCACGCACGGCCGACAGGAACGATCCGGCGGTGATCCGCATACGGATGACTACCAGACGGAAACCTCAGTGGTGCAGGATCTTCGACAGGAAGTCCTTCGCCCGATCGCTGCGCGGGTTGCTGAAGAACTGCTCGGGAGTCGCCTCTTCGACGATCTTTCCGTCGGCCATGAAGACGACCCGGTTGGCGGCGGAGCGGGCGAACCCCATCTCGTGCGTCACGACCACCATGGTCATGCCCTCCCGGGCGAGCTGCTGCATGACCTCCAGCACCTCGTTGATCATCTCCGGGTCCAGCGCCGAGGTCGGCTCGTCGAAGAGCATCACCTTCGGCTCCATGGCCAGCGCCCGGGCGATCGCCACACGCTGCTGCTGACCACCGGAGAGCTGCGCCGGGTACTTGTCGGCCTGAGTGCCGACGCCCACCCGCTCCAGCAGGGACAGCGCCTTCGCCTTGGCCGCCGCCTGGTCGGTCTTGCGGACCTTCAGCTGGCCCAGCATGACGTTCTGCAGCACCGTCTTGTGCGCGAAGAGGTTGAACGACTGGAAGACCATGCCGACGTCGGCGCGCAGCCGGGCGAGTTCCTTGCCCTCCGAGGGCAGTTCCTTGCCGTCGAGCGTGATGGTGCCCGAGTCGATGGTCTCCAGGCGGTTGATCGTCCGGCACAGCGTGGACTTGCCCGATCCCGAAGGACCGATCACCACGACCACCTCACCGCGGGCAATGCTCAGATCGATGTCCTGAAGCACGTGCAGCGCGCCGAAGTGCTTGTTGACGTTGCTCAGTACGACCAGGTCGTCTGCGGCACCGGCCGCGTCCTGCACGTCCTTGGTCACTGATACTCCGCTCATCGGCTTCTTGCTCCGTCCTCCTCGGTTGGGAGGACAGTAGTGACGTGACGCGCACAACGTCATCACATCTGAGGGAGAATTGAGGATAACGATCCGGCCTCTTCCGGATACGCTCCGTGCGCACCACCGATGTGATCGATCATGGACGCGTACCGGGTGCATAACGGAAGGCGCGCCGGGGCGGGACCCCCTTGACGTGGGACTCCGCATGGGCGTGGATGCATGGTGGCCCTACGTGCGGCCCTGCGTGTGACCATGCGTGGTGAAGCCCGAGCGAGACAAGAGGAGAGGGGGACGGCATGAGACTGCTGCTCGTCGAGGACGACGATCACGTCGCGGCAGCCCTGTCCGCGATCCTCGCCCGCCACGGCTTCCAGGTCACCCACGCCCGCAACGGCGAAGAGGCCCTGCAGGCGCTCCTGGCCGCCGGCGCCCCGGCCTCCCCCCAGCCCTACGGTGTGATCCTGCTCGACCTCGGCCTGCCCGACCAGGACGGCTACGAGGTGTGCGGCAAGATCCGCAAGCGCACCGCCACACCCGTGATCATGGTGACGGCGCGGGCCGACGTACGCTCCCGCATCCACGGCCTGAACATGGGCGCCGACGACTACGTGGTCAAGCCCTACGACACCGGCGAGCTCCTCGCCCGGATCCACGCCGTCGCCCGGCGCACCGGAGCCGCCGACGAGGCCGCCGCCCCCGGCACCGGTACGCCCGCGACCGTCCGCCTCGGCCCCGTCAGCATCGAGCTGCCCACCCGCCGGGTCAGCGTGGACGGCGCCGACGTACCCCTCACCCGCAAGGAGTTCGACCTGCTGGCCCTGCTCGCGCAGCGGCCCGGCGTCGTCTTCCGCCGCGAGCAGATCATCAGCGAGGTGTGGCGCACGAGCTGGGAGGGGACCGGGCGCACCCTGGAGGTCCACGTCGCCTCGCTGCGCTCCAAGCTGCGCATGCCCGCCCTCATCGAGACCGTCCGAGGGGTGGGCTACCGGCTCGTCGCCCCGGCCGCTCCCTAGGGGCCCCCTGCCGTGCGTGCCCGTCTGCTCCCGCTGCTCGTCATCCTGATGGCGGGCACGCTGCTCGCCCTCGGCTTCCCGCTCGCGGTGAGCCTGGCCGCCGGCCAGCAGCAGCGGGTGGTGGTCGACC
The DNA here is from genome assembly GCF_055595065.1 of Streptomyces sp. NPDC040545. Taxonomy (NCBI): domain Bacteria; kingdom Bacillati; phylum Actinomycetota; class Actinomycetes; order Kitasatosporales; family Streptomycetaceae; genus Streptomyces; species Streptomyces sp. NPDC040545. The sequence goes on along the minus strand of NZ_JBVIWA010000005.1, from coordinate 344,641 downwards.
GGATCGACGACAGCGCCCGCTTCGCCGCCCTCGCGCAGTTCTTCATCGATGCCGAGGGCTCGGGATCCGCCACCGGAGCCGAAGAGCGCCGCGATGCCCTCGGGCTCGAACTCGCCCGCTACCAGACCCTGTACGGAATCCGCGTCGGCATCTTCCACCGCAACTACAACGCCCTGGCCCGGTCCCCGGGGTGGTGGCAGCTCCCGGAATCGGCCGAGGGCCGCCGGGCCTTCGCGGAGGCGCTGGCCGGCCGGCGCAGCCATGATCCCCCGCAGGTGTGGCCCTGGCAGACCGACGGCAAACTGCTCGTCGTCTCCCCGGTCGTCCTCGACGGCGACGTGGTCGCGGTCGTCGCCACCGAATCGCCGACCGACCAGATGCGCGCCCGCATCCTGAAGGGCTGGCTGCTGATCGCGGGCGGGCTCGCCGCCGCCATGCTGGTCGCCTTCGGTGCCGCCCTCAAGCTCACCAGCTGGGTGCTCAAGCCCGTGCAGACCCTGGACGCGGCCGCCCACGGCATCGCCACCGGACGGATGAACTCGCGCGTCGCGGCCGCCGGCGGGCCGCCGGAACTCCAGCGCCTGGCCCACTCGTTCAACGAGATGGCCGACAACGTCGAAGAGGTCCTGGAACAGCAGCGGGCGTTCGTCGCCGACGCCTCCCACCAGCTGCGCAACCCGCTCGCGGCGCTGCTCCTGCGGATCGAGCTGCTCGCCCTGGAGCTGCCCGAGGGGAACGAGGAGATCGCCTCCGTGCGCGCCGAGGGCAAGCGCCTGACCCAGGTCCTGGACGACCTGCTGGACCTGGCGCTGGCCGAGCACGCCTCCGCCGAGATCAGCCTCACCGACGTCGGGGCCCTGGCGGCCGAGCGGGTCGCCGCGTGGCGCCCGTACGCCGAGGAGAAGGGCGTACGGCTCACCGAGACGGGCCGGACCGCCATCACCGGCTGGGCCGACCCCATCGCCCTGTCCAGCGCGCTCGACGCGGTCATCGACAACGCCCTCAAATTCACCCCCACGGGTGAGGAGGTCGAAGTCTCCGTCTCCAGCGAGGGGCGCTCCGTCCGGGTGGTCGTCGCCGACCGCGGTCCCGGCCTCACCGAGGACGAGCTGCTCCGCGTCGGCGACCGGTTCTGGCGCAGCGGCCGCCACCAGAACGTCAAGGGCTCCGGGCTCGGCCTGTCGATCTCCCGTGCCCTGCTCGCCGCGGGCGGCGGGACCCTCTCCTACGAGAAGAACCCGCCGCACGGGCTGCGGGTGACGGTGGCCGTCCCGCGCACCGACCCCCACGGCGCCTGACCCCCACGGCGGCCGACCCCCACGGCGGCCGACCCCGGGCCTGGTGGGTCCGGCTACCAGACGAGGGTGGTGCGGGCCGCCTCCGACACCGCGTACAGCTCGTCGACGGCCCGGACCTCGAAGGCGGCTGCCCGCTCCCGCCCGGCGCGCGGGACGGCGGGCAGGTACAGGGCGGTGCCGCAGGTGCCCCCGAGGAAGCGCCGGGTGCCGTCGGGGAGGACCCGCCACACCTCGTAGTGGCGCGGCCGCCCGCCGGGACCGGCCGCCGCCCGCCAGGACAGGCGCAGCCAGGCCCGGTCGCCCTGCCGGGACGAGGCGTCCACGACCGGCGCGGTGGGCGGGGCCGGGCGCCGGGTGCGGGTCTCGTCGCGCACCGACACGGCGCCGATCCGCCACACCACAGGCTTCTTCCCGAGCGCGGTGATCCGTACCGCCAGGCCGTACGCGGTCCTGCCCGCCAGCGACGCCAGCCCGGCCCGTGTCGTGCGCCAGCCCTGCCCGGCGTCCCGGGTCCCGGCCGGCAGCCACGTGTACGGGACCGGCTCGCCGGGGCCCGACGGCTCGCTCACGGCCACGCCGACCTCCACCGCGATCTGTGCCGGGACCTCTGCCGGGACCGGTTCCGGTCCGGTGGCGTGCACCAGCTCCAGGACCGACCTGCGGGTCAGCGGCAGCCGTGTGGAATGCAGCCCGATGATCACGGGCGCGGTCGGCGCGCCTTCGACGAGGAGGCTGGAGCCGCCGCGCCAGGCGTCCGCGAAGTCCAGGGTGACCGAGGGGCGCGCCCCGGCGGTGTCCACCGCCCAGCGGCGGCCGGGGAGCCGGTCCTGGAGCCCGAGGTGGTTCCAGGGCGCGTCCGAGACGACCCTGCCGCCGTCGTACCAGCGCAGCCCGTGCCCGGTGTTGAAGGAGCAGGCGAAGGGGAGCCCGGTGACGGTCGACCGGTCGGCGACGACCGTCGCGGGGGCCCGCCAGCGGGACCCGGACCCGGATTCGGGTGCGGGCCGGGCCGGGTCCAGGGACTCGCCCGTCCAGAACCGGTCGTCGGCGCGGTGGAAGGCCCCGGGGGAGCGGTCGGTGAGGTGGTTGCGGGTCCACTCGGGCCGGTAGAAGCCGTAGCTGACGACGTGGTCCCGCCCGCGCGGGACGAACGCGTCCCAGTCGACGGCGGAGTCCCAGCCGCGGGACTCGGTGTCCACCGCGGCCCACAGCTCGTGGCGGGAGCGGCCGAGGCGGCCGGCGAGCGTGCCCGAGGCGGCCAGGGTGTCCGGGGTCCAGCGGAAGTCCACGAACATCGTGTCCGAGACCTTCCCGGCCCGGTCCTCGAAGAACTCCTGGTTGAGCGCGTTGAGGGCGCCCTGCCAGCCCACCCGGCCGGTGCTGTTCATGGCGTCGTACCAGGTGATGCGCAGACCGTGGGGCTCGCCGGCCGCCCGCAGGGCGCGCAGGAACTCCCGCATCCGGGTGGCGAGCGCACTGTCCCCGCCGTCGGTCTCGGCGTTCACGAACCAGCCGTCGAAGCCGCAGGTCCGCGCCACCTGGACGAGCTTGTCGGCGATCGGGAAGCGGCCGAGGGAGTCCTGGCGCACCAGGTCGCGGGTCCACCGGAGGTCGCCGCCGTAGGCGACGGGCGGCAGGAACACGTTGCCCAGCACCCGGACCCCGTTGCGGTGGGCGGCGTCGACCACGGGCGCGTTCGGCGCGAGCACGATGCCCTCGCCGGCGGAGCCGCCCCAGAAGACCAGCTCGTCGATGTACGCCCAGTGCGTGAGCGCGTAGTGGTCGGCGGTCGGGGAGCCCTGGGACGGGTTCCCCGCCGTGGGCCCGAAGGAGACCAGGGAGGAGATACGGGCCTGGCCGGCGCGGGCGTCCCGGTTCGCCGGGACCGGGGTGAACCGTTCCGCCAGGGGCACGGTCGAGGTGTTGTGGGCGAGATCGGGGTCGCTCTCGGGGGTCCACCGGCTGAGCGAGCGCCACACGATCCCGGGGCCGGGGGTCCCCGACGGGAGGGAGTCCGGGAACCAGTACGAGGCGTACGGGGCCAGGCCGGCCGGGGCCGGTGCCGGCGTTCCCACGGGTGAGGGGGCGGGCGCGGCGGCGGCCCGGGCGCGGCCCGCCAGGCCCAGCAGCGCGGCGGCCCCGGCCCCGGCGGCCAGCACCCTGCGCCGGGTCGGCCGTACCGGGGCGGGCGGCGTGCGGGGATCGACGCCGTTGTCGGTCTCGGGCATGCGGGGCTCCTCACGAAGAGATCGGTGGATCGAAGGATCGGGGGATCACTCGGTCAGGTCAGGTCAGGTCACGCCGGGTCAGGTCAGGTCACGCCGGGTCTGGGCCGGTCAGGGCAGGTCGGATCACGTCACGTCACGTCACGTCGCGTACGCGCAGCACGTCGGTGATGCCGCGCGCGGCCAGATGGGCGGGGTCCGCGGCACGTTCCGCCAGGACCACCGCAGGGCGCACCCCCTGGGCCGTCAGCGAGGCCCAGGCTTCGAAGAACGCGCCGCCCGGGGCGCACACCGAGCGTCCCGGAGCCCCCGCCGCCCCGCCGGTGTCAGCGCCCGCGACCCCGTCCGCACCCGCATCCGCGCCGACGTCCACGGCGAGCGCGGTGGACCGCGGGGCCGGGCGGTGCGCGCGGCCCCGCCACCGCGCGGCGATCCGGGAGACGGCGGCGCCGGCCTGCTTGGTCCGGCGGTCGTTGGTGAGCAGGCCGAGGCCGTACTCCAGCTCCGGGAAGTCCGCGAGCTCCCGGGACACGTCGTGCGAACACCACCAGGTCACGCCCCACAGGTCCGGGCAGTCCAGAGCGTTCGTGACGGTGGCCTCGGTGAAGTGCGCCGCGTGCTCGGGCGGGATCAGCGGCGCCGGGGCGCCGACCTCCTGGAGCCACACCGGGCGGTGCGGGTCCAGGGCCCAGGCCTTGGACAGCTCGATCAGGTACGCGGCGTGGTGCTCGGTCGCCGTCCCCCTCCGGCCGTGGCGCTGCGCGGTGCCGTTGAACACCCAGGAGTGCACGGCGGTGGCCCCGCCCAGCCGGGCCGCCTGGGCCGCGGTGAAGGGGTGCCCGTCCTGGTACCAGGCCGCGTCGTACTCGGCATGCAGATGCAGCCGCCCCGGGGCGCCCTCCTCGCAGGCGGCGAGCATCCGCTCCAGCCAGCGGGCGGCCTGGTCCGGGGTGATCCGGTCGGGATCGGGGTGCGGGGCCCCGGAGAACTGGTTGATCTCGTTGCCGACCGTCATGCCCAGGAAGTTCGGCCGGTCGGCGAGGGCTGCGGCCAGCGTGCGCAGATACTCCACCTGCCCGGCGACCACCTCCGGGTCGGTGAAGATGCTGCGCCGGTGCCAGGTCCGGGTCCAGGCGGGCAGGAAGTCGAAACTCGACAAGTGCCCCTGCAGGCCGTCCACGTTGACGTCGAGCCCGTGCTCGGCGGCCGCGTCGGCGAGCGCGACGAGCTGCTCGACGGCGCGCGGCCGGATCAGCGTCCGGTTCGGCTGGAAGACCGGCCACAGGGGGAAGACGCGGATGTGGTCCAGCCCGAGCGCGGCGATCGAATCGAGATCGGCCCGCACCTCGGCGAGGTCGAAGTCCAGCCAGTGGTGGAACCAGCCGCGGGCCGGCGTGTAGTTGGCACCGAAGCGGAGCGCGTCATCGGGCACAGGGCGTCCTGGAGTTCTGGAGTACGCGAGTACTGGCGGAATTCACCGGATGCGGCACAACCTGCCGGTGCGGGTGAGGAAAGTCAACAGGGCACCCGTGGGTGTACTTATGCGCTTCAGCCCGGTTGACACAAGGGTTCTGCGCAGAAGAGCCTGAGGAAACTAATGCGCTTTAGTTGTGGTTGACGGCAAGGAACTGCGTGGAAATGGACAGTGGTATCAGCGGTATTTCGGTCACGGCGGCCGTCACCTTGGCCAGGGCTGTGCTGCGCGCGCTGCGGAGCCGCGGCCGCGGCCGCGACCTCACCGGGTTCCGGGACCCGCCGGCTCCGGCGTGCGCCGGGTCACCGGTGGAACTCGCCCGGGCCGTCGCAGCCTCGGGCCGCCTGGAGGCCGCCGGGCAGCCGGCCGGGGTGGCCGGGCGCGAAGCTCCGTACACGTATGTGATGACGTGTCACGGAGTCCCGTCCGCCGCTCGACAGCCCTCCCGGAAACCAATGGATCGTCATAAAAGCGGCCTGTCAGGGCAGGATCGCGTACGGTCCGGCCATTGCCGTCCGTATTCCGCCATGTGACGCACCCGAAGGACGAATGAGGCAGGCCATGGCCCGCAGACCCACGATCAAGGACATCGCCCGGCAGGCCGGTGTGTCGGAGAGCGCCGTCTCCTTCGCGCTCAACGACCGGCCGGGCGTCTCGCAGGACACCCGGGCCCGGATCCGCCGTGTCGCCGAGGAACTCGGCTGGCAGCCCAACAGCGCGGCCCGGGCCCTGTCCGGCGAACGCTCCGGAGCCGTCGGCCTGGTCCTCGCCCGGCCCGCGCACACGCTCGGCGTCGAGTCCTTCTTCCTCCAGCTCGTCTCCGGCATCCAGGAGGTCCTCTCCGGCGCCCGCACGGCCCTGCTGTTCCAGGTCGTCGAGGACATCGACGCCGAGTGCGCCGTCTACCGCCGCTGGTGGGCCGAGCGACGGGTCGACGGCGTCCTCGTCGTCGACCCGCGTACGAGCGACCCGCGACCGGCGCTCCTGGAAGGACTGGCCCTGCCCGCGGTCACCATCGGCGAGGCCCTGTCCTCGGCCGGCGGCCCCGGTGACGGGAGCGGGAGCTGGGGCGGGGGCGTCGACGGGGGCGGGCGAGGCCCCTCCACGGCTCCTGCCCCGGCTCCCTCCGCGACCCTGTCCTCGGTCCGGGCCGACGACGCCGGCGCCATGGCCCAGGTCCTCGAGCACCTGTACGGGCTGGGCCACCGCCGGATCGTGCACGTCGCCGGGCTCCCCGGCCTCGCCCACACCGTCCGCCGGATGGAGTCCCTGCGGGCCGAGGCCGCACGTCGCGGCCTCGGCCCCGACCAGGTGCGCTCGGTGGTCACCGACTACTCCGACGCCGAGGGCGCGGCGGCCACCCGACGGCTCCTCGCCGAGCCGGATCCGCCCACGGCGCTCGTCTACGACAACGACGTGATGGCGGTCGCCGGGAGCGCGGTCGCCGCCGGGCTGGGCATCCCCGTCCCGGGCCGGCTGTCGATCGTGGCCTGGGACGACTCCGCGCTCTGCCGGGTCACCCATCCCAGGCTCACCGCGCTCGTACGGGACACCGCCGGCTTCGGCCGGCTGGCAGCCGAGGAACTCCTGGCCGTCCTCGCGGGCAGCCCGCCCGGGGTGCGGATCAGCGAGCGGCCGAGGCTGGAGCCTCGCGAGAGCACGGCGCCGCCCCCGGCGCATACTTAATCCTGAAACCTTCCTGGAGCCGCCACCGTGATCATTCCCAGCGCCCCGTTCCCCTCACCGCGGGCCGCCGCAGCGGCCTCCGGGCCGACGGTGGCGATCGACATCGGGGGTACGAAGATCGCCGGTGCGCTGGTGCACCCCGACGGCACGATGACGGCCACCACCCGCCGCCCGACCCCGCGCGGGGCGGACGCCGACGGAGTCATGGCGGCGGTCGCCGAGGTCGTCGCCGACCTCTCCGCGTCGCCGCTGTGGGCCTCGGCGGTCCGCTGCGGGATCGGCAGCGCCGGGCCGGTGGACACCTCCCGGGGCACGGTCAGCCCGGTCAACATCGGGGCCTGGCGGGAGTTCCCGGTCCAGGAGCGCGTCGTGGCGGAGCTCGCGGCACGCGGGGCCGACCTGCCGACCGTGCTGGCCGGTGACGGGGTGGCGATGACCGCCGCCGAGCACTGGCTGGGCGCGGCCCGGGGCCACGCGAACGCCCTGTGCATGGTGGTCTCCACGGGCGTGGGCGGCGGGCTGATCCTGAACAACCAGCTCCACCCGGGCCCCACGGGCAACGCGGGACACATCGGCCACATCAGCGTGGCCTTCGACGGCGAACCGTGCGCGTGCGGCGGCCACGGGTGCGTCGAGTCGATCGCCTCCGGTACGGCGATCGCCCGCTGGGCGCTGGACCAGGGATGGACACCGTCGGAGCCGGACGACGGGTCGCACAAGGCAGGCGGCGGAGGCGATGCCACGGCGGCGGGCGTGGCCGCTGCCGCGGCCGGGGGTGACCCGATCGCCCTGGCCGCCTTCGACCGGGCGGGCCGCGCCCTGGCCGCCGCCATCGCGGCCACCGCGACCCTCGTGGAGACGGACATCGCTGTCATCGGCGGCGGGGTGGCCACCGCCGGCGACACCCTCTTCGCCCCGATCCGCAGCCACCTCGCCGCCTACGCCACGCTCTCGTTCGTCAAGGACGTCCAGGTGGTGCCGGCGATGCTGGGCACCCATGCCGGGCTGATCGGCGCGGCCGCGGCGGCGACCATGCTGCTGCCTTCGGCGCCGTCCTCTTCGTGACCTTCAGGACCCGCCAGACCCGCCAGACCCGCCGGACCCGCCGGACCCGCCGGACCCGTAGGACCTTCAGGACGCTCGGAACCCCCGGGAGCCTCAGGGCTTGACGGACCGGTAGTACCGGCGCGCGCCCTCGTGCAGGTCCAGCGGGTCGGTATAGATCGCCGTCCGCAGGTCCACGAGCTGCGCCGCATGCACCTGGCGCCCGACGAGGTCGCGGCTGAGGATCACCGTCCGCGTCAGCTGCTCGGTGAGCTGGGGGTCGGTCCCCGCCGTGGTCACCAGCAGGTTCGGCACGGCCAGGGTCGACACCGAGCTGGTGTTGCGCGCCCGCGCGTAGGCGTCCTGCGGCATCACGGCCGTCCGGTAGTAGCGCCCCGGGCTGCCGGTCTCCTGCAGCTGTTCCACCAGGTCGCCGAGTGGCACGAGCCGGATGTCGAAACGCTCCGACAGCTCGCGCACGGCGTTCGTCGGCAGGCCGCCGGACCAGAAGAACGCGTCGATGCGGCCGGCCTCCAGTTCGCCCGGCATGGTGTCGATGCCGATGGACACCGACGTGATGTCCAGCACCGGGTCGATCTTGGTCGCCCTCAGCAGCCGTTCCGAGACCAGCCGCACGCCGGACCCCGGCTGGCCGATCGCCACCCGCTTGCCGCGCAGGTCGCGGGCCGACTGCACCGGTGAGTCGGCCGGGACCACCAGCTGCACGTAGTCGTCGTAGAGCCGCGCCACCCCGCGCAGCCGGTCCGCGCCCGGCTTCTTGTCGAGCTGGTACTTGGCGACCGCGTCCGCCGTCGCCACCGTGAAGTCCGCCTCACCGGTGGCCAGCCGCTTCAGGTTCTCCTGCGAGCCCTCGCTCGTCTCCAGGTGTACGTCCATCCCCGGCATGTCCCGGCCGAGCGCCTGCTGCAGGAGCTGCCCGTACCGGTGGTAGACCCCGGTCCGCGCGCCCGTGCTGAAGGTCAGCTCGCCCTGGAGTTCCGGCTGCCCGAAGGGCTTCAGCCACCACGTCAGGACGCCGAGCACGGCGAGTACGGCCACCAGGACCCGCAGGGCGTGGCGCCTGCTGATCCGGGGCGGTACGAGAGGCATGGCCGCGATCCTGCCACCCGTCCGCCGTCCTGTCACGGCGCGGGCCGTCCGGGAGCTCCCGAGCGGAGCCTTCCCAGCAGCTTGCGCGCGGCCGGCCCGGCCGGTCCGTCCGTGCGCCAGGCCAGCGCGACCTTCCCGGACAGCCCCGGCTCGGTGATCCGCAGCGCGCACAGTCCGCCGCTGCCGCTGCCGCTGCCGCTGCCGCTGCCGCTGCCGCTGCCGCCGCCGGTGGCGGTGGCGGTGGCGTTGCCCACGCCGGTCCGTGGGCCCGCTCCCGACTCCGCCCCGGACGGCACCACCGCCACCCCCAGGCCCCGCGCGGCCAGCCGGACCAGCACGGCGGGCGCCGCCGCCTCGAAGTCCACCCGCGGCGCGAAGCCCGCCTGCGCGCACGCCCGCTCCAGCACCCCGCGCAGCCCCGTCCCCCGCGGCAGGCTGATCAGGGCCCGCCCGCGCAGGGCGGTCAGCGGGATCCCGCCGTCCACGGCGGCCGCCACCAGCGGATCGTCCGCCCGCACCGCCGCGACCAGCGGTTCGTCGAGCACCACCTGGCAGGAGACGCCCGGCGGCGGCTCCCCCGCGAGGCCGACCACCGCCAGGTCCAGCTCCCCGCGCAGCAGCGCGGCCAGCATCCGCTCGGAGGTGTCCTCGGAGAGCGCGATCTCCACCCCGGGGTGCTCGTCGTGGAAGGCCCCGAGCACCTCCACCACGTCGAACCCGTCCACCACCGCCCCTGCCGCCCCCGGGACCAGCCCCAGGGCCACCCGTCCGCGCAGCAGGCCGGAGAGCTCCTCGGCCGTCCGCCGCACGCCCTCCACCGCCGCCAGCGCGGCCCGCGCGTACGAGAGCACCGCCCGGCCCGCCTCCGTCGGGGTCACCCGCCGCCCGGACCGGTCGAGCAGCCGCTGCCCGAGCTCGCGTTCCAGCTGCGCGACCTGAGCGCTCACCCCGGGCTGTGACACGTGCAGCCGTGCCCCGGCCCGAGTGAAGCCGCCCTCTTCCACCACGGCCACGAAGTAGCGCAGCTGAGCCAGTTCCATAAGCACGGATTCTAGATCGCAGAATGAACCGCTCTTGGACTTATGCCCGGCGCCCCTCGACCCTGAAGCCATGAGCCGATCAGCGCCCCGACCCACGCCCCGACCCACGCCCGAACCCACGCCCCGACCCGCTCCGAGCCCCGCGCCCCGGACCGCGTCCCGCTCCACCTCTCCCGCCTCCGTGCGCCGCCGTACGATCGCCGCGGCCGTCGCCGACGAACGCCGCGCGCTGGCCGACGTACTGGACGCCCTCAGCCCGGACCGGTGGGACGCCCCCTCGCTCTGCGCCGGCTGGCGCGTCCGCGAGGTCGCCGCCCACCTGTCCCTCGGCTTCCGCACCACCCTCCCCGGTTTCGCCGCCGAACTGCTGCGGGCCCGCGGCAGCCTGCACCGGATGACCGACCGCACGGCCCGCCGCGACGCCGCCGCCTTCACGACGCGCGAGCTCGGGGCGCTGCTCCGCGAGAACGCAGGCCACCCCTGGAAACCGCCGGCCGCCGGCCCCACCGGAGCCCTCGCCCACGACGTGGTCCACGGCCTCGACATCACCGTCGCCCTCGGCCACCCGCGCCGCGTCCCCGAGGACCGGCTGCGGCTCCTCCTCGACGCGGTGACCCCCCGGTCCCTGCGCTTCTTCGGTGCGGACCTGACCGGCGTCCAACTGCGCGCGCAGGACCTGGACTGGTGTCTCGGCGAAGGAACTCCGGTGTACGGAGAAGCCCAGGACCTGCTACTCCTCCTCTTCGGCCGCCGCCTTCCCCCGGGTCGGCTGAACGGGGGACCGGAGGGCCACCGGGTACCGCCTACCCTTGTTGCATGACCAGCAGCGACCGGAGCCAGGCAGTGGACGTGAAGCGAAGCTACGAGGTGCGCACCTACGGGTGCCAGATGAACGTGCACGACTCGGAGCGGCTCTCCGGTCTGCTGGAGGACGCCGGCTACGTCCGGGCGCCGGAGGGCGCCGACGGTGACGCCGACGTCGTGGTCTTCAACACCTGCGCGGTCCGCGAGAACGCCGACAACAAGCTGTACGGCAACCTCGGCCGGCTGGCCCCGATGAAGACGAAGCGCCCCGGCATGCAGATCGCCGTCGGCGGCTGCCTCGCGCAGAAGGACCGCGACACCATCGTCAAGCGGGCCCCCTGGGTCGACGTCGTCTTCGGTACGCACAACATCGGCAAGCTGCCCGTGCTGCTGGAGCGCGCCCGCATCCAGGAGGAGGCGCAGGTCGAGATCGCCGAGTCGCTGGAGGCCTTCCCCTCCACGCTCCCGACCCGCCGCGAGTCCGCGTACGCGGCCTGGGTCTCGATCTCCGTCGGCTGCAACAACACCTGCACCTTCTGCATCGTCCCGGCCCTGCGCGGCAAGGAGGAGGACCGCCGGCCCGGCGACATCCTCGCCGAGGTGGAGGCCCTGGTCGCCGAGGGCGTCTCGGAGATCACCCTGCTCGGCCAGAACGTGAACGCCTACGGTTCGGACCTGGGTGACCGCGAGGCCTTCAGCAAGCTGCTGCGCGCCTGCGGCCAGATCGAGGGCCTGGAGCGGGTCCGTTTCACCTCCCCGCACCCGCGCGACTTCACGGACGACGTGATCGCGGCGATGGCCGAGACCCCCAACGTGATGCCGCAGCTGCACATGCCGATGCAGTCCGGATCGGACACGATCCTGAAGGCGATGCGCCGCTCGTACCGGCAGGAGCGGTTCCTCGGCATCATCGAGAAGGTCCGCGCCGCGATCCCGCACGCCGCGATCTCCACCGACATCATCGTGGGCTTCCCCGGCGAGACGGAGGAGGACTTCCAGCAGACGATGCACGCGGTGCGCGAGGCCCGTTTCGCGAACGCCTTCACCTTCCAGTACTCCAAGCGGCCCGGCACCCCCGCCGCCGACATGGACGGGCAGATCCCCAAGGAAGTGGTCCAGGAGCGGTACATGCGCCTGGTCGCCCTCCAGGAGGAGATCTCCTGGGACGAGAACAAGAAGCAGGTCGGCCGCACGCTGGAGGTCATGGTCGCCGAGGGCGAGGGCCGCAAGGACGGCGCCACGCACCGCCTCTCCGGCCGCGCGCCCGACAACCGCCTGGTCCACTTCACGAAGCCGGAGGCGGAGGTCCGCCCGGGTGACGTGGTCACCGTGGACATCACCTACGCGGCCCCGCACCACCTGCTGGCCGAGGGCCCGACGCTGACCGTGCGCCGGACGCGCGCCGGCGACGCTTGGGAGAAGCGCAACGCCGCCCCCGCCCAGCCGGCGGGCGTCATGCTCGGCATCCCGACGCTGGGCGTCCCGGCGCCCCTGCCGACCGTCACCTCCGGCTGCTCGGTGCCCGCCTCCTCCTGAGCGACACGGGTCCCGCGCCTGCGGCTAGGCTGCGGATCATGCTCGTAGCCGCTGCCGTCTGTCCCGCCCCGCCGCTGCTCGTGCCGGAGGTCGCCGCGGGGGCCGCCGCCGAACTCGGCGACGCCCGCTCCGCCTGCTCCGACGCGCTGGCGGTGCTGGCCGCGTCCCGGCCCGACCTGCTGGTCGTGGTCGGGGCCGCAGCCGAGGGCGGCGCGTACGACCAGGGCACCCCGGGCGGCTTCGCCGGCTTCGGGGTGGACCTGACCGTCACCCTGGGCCCCGACCTGGGCGAACCGCCGAGCGGCCACGCCACCGGGACCGTCCTCCCGGCTTCCCTCGCGGTGGCCGGCTGGCTGCTCGGCCAGGCCCGCTGGGCGGCCGCCCCGGTCGCCGGAGTGGCGGTCGCCGCGGACCTCGCCCCGAGCGGCTGCGGCCTCCTCGGCGCGGACCTGGGCGGTTCCGCCGAACGCGTGGCCATGCTGGTCCTCGGGGACGGCAGCGCCTGCCGCACCCTCAAGGCCCCCGGCTACCTCGACGAGCGGGCCGCCGCCTTCGATGCCGCCGCCGCCCGCGCGCTGGGCGCCGCCGACGTGGCCGCGCTCGCCGGGATCGACGCCGCTCTCGCGGCCGAGCTCCAGGCCGCCGGACGGGCCCCCTGGCAGGTGCTGGCCGGCGCCGCCGAGGGCGCGGAGCTGGAAGGGCGCCTGCTGTACGAGGACGCACCGTACGGCGTGGGGTACTTCGTCGCCGCCTGGTCGTAGCCGCGCGGCGGCCGCGGCCGAGCCGACAGGGGCCGACAAGACACCCCCTGGGCTCCTGGAACGGCGAAGGGGGGGGGGGGGGGGGGGGGGGGGGGGGGGGCCCCCCCCCCCCCCCCCCCCCCCCCCGCGCCCCTTTCCCGGACCGCGTCAGGAGGCGGCCGGCGGCGTCGGCCCGCCAGGAGCGTCCTTGTGCGCGATCTTCCCCAGGGCGTCCTTCGCCTTGCCCGTCCCGCTCGTGATCTGGCCGCTGTACTTGCCCTTGGTCTTGGAGTCCACGGCCTTGGCCACCTTGTCCAGACTCTCGCCGATCCTGCCCTCGTGCTGCTGGGCGAGATCGCCGACCTTGTCCTTCGCCGGACCGAGCTTGGCCTTCAGATTGTCCAGCAGGCCCATGGGTCACCTTCCGTCGGCGGTCGCTACGTGCGGGCGCCCTCGCCGGTCTCGCTGTCCGCGGCCACCGGGGCCGCCAGCTGCTTCGGAATCTCCACGACTCCCGGCTCCGGAGACTTCTCGGCAACAGGCTCGGCCTCCTCGGCCGCACCGGACTCCGCCGTCAGGTCCTCCGCCGCGACCTCCTCGGTCACAACCTCGTCCTTACGGCGAAAAAACCGATCAAAAACGCCCATGTCTACTCCCGTAACGTTACTCGTGTGAGTGAAGTTCCGCGTCGACCGGACCGGCCTGCGCCGGGCGTACGCAGGGCGCATGTCCGGCCGGAACCTCGCCAGGGCAACGACCCCGGCCTCACCCCGTCACGTAACTCGATCGGGTACATGCCGTGGGGTTTGCGAGACTGGTGCGGTGAGGAAAGCAGCCCCCGCCCCGCGGGTCATCGCCGTCGTAGGTCCCACCGCGGCAGGAAAGTCCGACCTGGGTGTAGCCCTGGCCCGCCATTTCGACGGCGAAGTCGTCAACGCCGACTCCATGCAGCTGTACCGGGGGATGGACATCGGCACCGCCAAGCTGACGACCGAGGAGCGCGGCGGTGTCCCGCACCACCTCCTCGACATCTGGGACGTCACCGACACCGCCAACGTCGCCGACTACCAGCGGCTGGCCCGCCTGGAGATCGACAAACTGCTCGCCGAGGGCCGCACCCCCGTCCTCGTCGGCGGATCCGGCCTGTACGTCCGCGGCGCCCTGGACGTCATGGAGTTCCCCGGCACCGACCCCGAGGTGCGGGCCCGTCTGGAGGAAGAGGTCACGCTCCGTGGCCCCGGCGCCCTGCACGCCCGCCTCGCCGCGGCCGACCCGGCCGCCGCGCAGGCCATCCTGCCCAGCAACGGCCGCCGCATCGTCCGCGCCCTCGAAGTGATCGAGATCACCGGCCGCCCCTTCACCGCCAACCTGCCCGGCCACGACTCCGTCTACGACACCGTGCAGATCGGGGTCGACGTGGCCCGCCCAGAGCTCGACGAGCGGATCGCCCTGCGGGTCGACCGGATGTGGGAGGCCGGGCTGGTGGACGAGGTCCGTGCGCTGGAGGCCCGCGGGCTGCGCGACGGAATCACCGCCTCCAGGGCGCTCGGCTACCAGCAGGTACTGGCCGCGCTCGCCGGTGAGTGCACCGAGGACGAGGCCCGGGCCGAGACCGTCCGGGCGACCAAGCGGTTCGCCCGCCGCCAGGACTCCTGGTTCCGCCGCGACCCGCGCGTGCACTGGCTCAGCGGGGCCGTCGCCGACCGGGGGGAACTCCCCGGACTCGCGCAGTCGTTGGTCGAACGAGCGGTCACAGCCTGATCACGTGATGGCATCGGGACGCCTCACGCGCCAGTAGTGGGGCCAGCGGCGTGCCATCATCAAACTCCAGCGGGTGCGATCACCTGCGATGAACGGCGGCGTACTGAGTCCGAGTGGGGAGGGCGCGTGGCGATGGAGGCCGGCCCTCGCGACACCGGGCAGGACGACACCCGGAGGGAAGCGGATCCGATGCTTCTGGACGGGACGGACGGGACGGACGGGCCCACAGGGCTCGGGCTGCCCGCCGATCCGGCGCGACTGACCCCGGACGGCCCGGACACCCCGGACTCCGCCGAGGCGGAGGCCGCGGCCGGACCCGAGTTCGAGGTCGAACTGCGCCCGCAGCGCCGCCTGCGCCTGTGGCAGATCGCCCCGATCGCGATGCTCGCCGCCACCGGTTCGCTGATGTTCGCCTTCCCGCTCGCCTTCGAGTTCGGCGACGGCGGCGCGGTGGTCGCCATGCTCGGCTTCCTGATCAGCTGCTGCGCCGGAGGCTGGGGAATGATGGCCGCCCGACGGGTCGGCTACACGTGGCCCGGTCTCCCGGCCCGGGGGAGCGGCCGCCGCCCGGACTGGCGCATGGCCGCGCTGTACGCCGTCGTCGCACTGGCCGTCGTAGGTCTCGCCGTGTACCGGGTCGCCCGGCTCCGCTGAGCGCCGCCCGGCCGCTTCCGCCTCCGGCCGGTTCCGCCTCCCCGGCCGGTTCCGCCCCTCGGACGGTTCCGCCCCTCGGACGGTCCGGCGCCTCTGAGCTGGGGCTCGGTACCATGGGCGGGTGACGCAGACCACCCTCTCCTTCCTCAAGGGCCACGGCACCGAGAACGACTTCGTGATCGTCCCGGACCCGGACAACGCCATCGAGCTGCCCGCGTCCGCCGTCGCCAAGCTGTGCGACCGGCGTGCCGGGATCGGCGCGGACGGCGTCCTGCACGTCGTCCGGTCCGCCGCGCACCCCGAGGCCGCGCACCTGGCCGACGAGGCGGAGTGGTTCATGGACTACCGCAACAGTGACGGCTCCATCGCCGAGATGTGCGGCAACGGCGTGCGCGTCTTCGCCCGCTACCTCCGGTACGCCGGACACGTCGAGCCCGGCGACCTCGCCGTCGCCACGCGCGGCGGCGTCAAGCGCGTGCACCTCGACAAGGGGGGCGACGTCACCGTCTCCATGGGCCGCGCCGAGCTGCCCGAGGGCGAGGTCACGGTCAGCGTCGACGCCCGGAGCTGGACCGCGCGGAACGTGAACATGGGGAACCCCCACGCGGTGGCCTTCGTCGAGAGCCTCGACCACGCCGGGAACCTCTACACCGCCCCCGCGTTCACCCCGGCTTCCGCCTACCCCGCCGGGGTCAACGTCGAGTTCGTCGTCGACCGCGGCCCCCGGCACGTCGCCATGCGCGTCCACGAGCGCGGCTCCGGCGAGACCCGCTCCTGCGGCACCGGCGCCTGCGCCGTCGCCGTGGCCGCCATCCGCCGCGACGGCGCCGACCCGGCCGCCACCGGCGAACCGGTCGCGTACACCGTCGACCTCCCCGGCGGAACCCTGATCATCACCGAACACCCCGACGGACAGATCGACATGACCGGACCGGCCGTGATCGTGGCTGCGGGGGAGTTCGACGGGACCTGGCTCACCGAAACGGCTTTCGGCTGAAGCTTCCCTCTAACGGGTGATCCGTTTCACGCTGAGCGAGAGGTGGACTGCGCCACGTGGTGGGGTCGGTAACATCAGGCACCGGCCCTGAGGGCTCACCCCATGCCCACCACCGCCGGTCGAAGCCGCCGGAGGTGCCCATGAGTGCAGAGGCCACGAACCCCGAAGCACACCCCGAAGCGCGCCCTGAGCTCCGCAGACGGGGGCGGACCAGGCTCGATCTGCGCAGGCTCGGGCGCGCGGCCCTGCTCGGGCCGACGTCACGAGACCGGCTTCCGGACGCGATCGGCCACGTGGCCGAGGCACACCGCGCCCACCACCCGGACGCCGATTTGTCCATTCTGCGCCGCGCGTATCTCCTCGCGGAGACCTCGCACCGCGGTCAGATGCGAAAAAGTGGTGAGCCGTACATCACACATCCACTCGCCGTCACCCTGATCCTCGCCGAACTCGGCGCCGAGACCACCACCTTGACGGCCTCTCTGCTCCACGACACCGTCGAGGACACCGACGTGACCCTCGATCAGGTCCGGGCGGAGTTCGGCGACGAGGTGTGCTTCATCGTCGACGGCGTCACCAAGGTGGAGAAGATCGACTACGGCGCCGCCGCCGAACCCGAGACCTTCCGCAAGATGCTCGTCGCCACCGGCAACGACGTCCGCGTCATGTCCATCAAACTCGCCGACCGGCTGCACAACATGCGCACCCTGGGCGTGATGCGCCCCGAGAAGCAGGCCCGCATCGCCAAGGTCACCCGCGACGTCCTCATCCCGCTGGCCGAACGGCTCGGCGTGCAGGCCCTCAAGACCGAGCTGGAAGACCTCGTCTTCGCGATCCTGCACCCCGAGGAGTACGAGAGCACCCGCGCGCTCATCGCCGCCCACGCCGGGGAACGCGACCCGCTGCCCGCCATCGCCGACTCCGTACGCGGCGTCCTGCGCGACGCGGGCATCACCGCCGAAGTGCAGGTCCGGCCGCGGCACTTCGTCTCCGTGCACCGCATCGCCCGCACCCGCGGCGAACTGCGCGGCTCCGACTTCGGCCGCGTCCTCGTCCTCGTCGGTGAGAACGCCGACTGTTACGCCGTGCTCGGCGAGATGCACACCTGCTTCACCCCGGTCGTCTCGGAGTTCAAGGACTTCATCGCCGCCCCGAAGTTCAACCTCTACCAGTCGCTGCACACCGCCGTCGCCACCCCCGAGGGCTACGTGGCCGAGGTCATCGTGCGGACCCGGCAGATGCACCGCGTCGCCGAGGCCGGCGTGGTCGCCCTCGGCAATCCGTACGCCACCGCGACCCCCGACGCCGCCGCCACCGACCCGGACGAGGAGCGCGTGGACCCCACGCGGCCCGGCTGGCTGTCCCGGCTGCTCGACTGGCAGCAGTCCGCGCCCGACCCCGATACCTTCTGGACCGTGCTCCGGGCGGAGCTGGCCCAGGACCGGGAGATCACCGTGTTCCGGGACGACGGCAGCGCCACCGGCACTATCAGCCTGCCGGCCGGGGCCAGCTGTATCGACGCCGCCTACGCGCAGCACGGCGAGGCGGCCCACGGCTGTATCGGCGCCCGCGTCAACGGGCGCCTCACCTCCCTGTCCTCACCGCTGTCCGACGGGGACACCGTCCAGCTGCTGCTCGCCCAGGACGCCTCCTCCGGACCCGCCCCCGAGTGGCTGGACCACGCCCGGACCCCCGCGGCCCGGATCGCCATCAGCAGCTGGCTCGAAGCCCACCCCGACCGGGCCATGGCCACGACCTCGGCCGCCCGGGCACCGCTGTCCGTGGTCGGGGCCCGGGGCGGCGGGGGCAACGCGGTCGCCGATCTGCCGGACGCCCCCGTGCGACTGGCGGGGTGCTGCACCCCGGTGCCGCCGGACGCCGTCGCCGGCTTCCTGGTCCGCGGCGGGGCCGTCACCGTGCACCGCATCCACTGCGCGGCGGTGGCGCAGATGCGGGCGGTGGGGCGCACCTCCGTCGCCGTGCACTGGCGGGCCACGGCGGACGTCCGGGTCACCCTCCTCGCTGAATCGTTCGGCCGCCCGCATCTGCTGGCCGATCTGACCGAAGCCATCGCCCGCGAGGGGGTCGAGGTGGTCTCCGCGACGGTGGAACCGCCGGTCGAACAGCGCGTCCGGCACAGCTACACCCTGCAGCTGCCCGACGCGGCCGGGCTGCCCGCACTGATGCGGGCGATGCGGGACGTGCCGGGCGTGTACGACGTCAGCCGCGTGTAGCCGCCGGCCGGGCGCGGGTGCGTACGGAGGCCGGTGGCGACGTAGGCCGGAACGACGCCGGAAGGCCCCGTTCGGGTGGACTCGTCGCGCGTCGTGCGCGGCCGTGCGGCGGGCGCTGGTAAGCGGTGGTGGATGCAGCTCTCCTCCCCGCGCCTGCGCGCCACCCTGCTCGCCGCGGCCTCCCTCACCCTCGTCGCCGCCGTCCTGCCCCCGCCGAAGCCGCTGGGCATCGGCGACCGGCTCTTCCCGGAGCTCGGGAACCCCGGGTACGACGTGCTCTCGTACGACCTGTCCTTCGCCTACAAGGACAACCTGAGCCCGCTCGACGCGGTCACCGTCATCGACGCCCGCGCCCTGGAGCGGCTGGAGCGCATCAATCTGGACTTCACCCACGGCAAGGTGGCGTCCGCCGAGATCAACGGGGAGCCGGCGCGGTTCGAGAGCGTGGCGGAGGACCTGGTCCTCACGCCCGCGCGCCCGGTGGCGGACAACATGCCGCTGCACATCACCATCCGGCACACCAGCGATCCGCGCGGCCGCGGCGACGGCGGCTGGGTGCCCACGGAGGACGGCCTGGCCATGGCCAACCAGGCGGACGCCGCGCACCGCGTCTTCCCCTGCAACGACCACCCCGCCGACAAGGCGGTCTTCACCTTCCGGATCACCGCCCCGGCCGGCCTCACGGCCGTCGCGAACGGTGAACCGGTGGCCCCCGCCGTACGGCTCGGCCCCACGACGACCTGGACGTACCGGACCCGGCACCCGATGGCCACCGAGCTGGCCCAGGTCTCTGTGGGCCGCTCCGAGGTCGTGCACGGCACCGGACCGCACGGGCTGCCGCTGCGCGACGTGGTGCCCGCCCAGGACCGCAAGCGGCTGGACCCCTGGCTCAAGAAGACCGCGGGCCACATCGAGTGGATGGAGGAGCGGGTCGGCCGCTACCCCTTCGAGAACTACGGGGTGCTGATCGCACGCGCCACGACCGGCTTCGAGCTGGAGACGCAGACCCTCTCGCTCTTCGAGAGCAGCCTGTTCGCGGGCGAGGGCTACCCCGACTGGTACGTCGAGTCCGTCATGGTCCACGAGCTCGCCCACCAGTGGTTCGGCGACAGCGTCACCCCACGCACCTGGTCCGACCTGTGGCTCAACGAGGGACACGCCACCTGGTACGAGGCCCTGTACGCGGACGGCCTCGGCAAGTACTCCCTGGAGCGGCGCATGCGCGAGGCGTACCAGCGCTCCGACCAGTGGCGGGCGGCGGGCGGCCCGCCGGCCGCCCCGAAGGCCGCCGCACCCGGCGAGAAGATCGGGCTCTTCCGGCCGGTGGTGTACGACGGGTCCGCACTGATCCTCTACGCCCTGCGGCAGGAGATCGGCACCGAGGCCTTCGAGAAGACCGAGCGGCGCTGGGTCGCGGAGAACCGGGACGGGATCGCGGGGACGGCCGACTTCGTACGCCTGGCCTCGCAGGAAGCGGGCCGCGACCTCACGGCCTTCCTGGAGCCCTGGCTGTACGGGTCCACGACCCCGCCGATGCCGGGGCACCCGGAATGGAGCGGCAAGGCGGCCTCCGGCAGGGCCGCGGCCGACGGGAGCGCCCGATAAAGGGTGTGACCGCTGAGGAACGGGCATGTCACCATCGACGGGGCCGCGCGGGGAATCCCCCGGCCGTGTGACACGTTGGACGTGACAGTTAACGTGACACTGCTATTCGAATCGACGTAAGGATCCAATGACCTCCTCTTCTTCCCCTTCCCAGGACGCGCGGGACGCACAGGACGTGCGGGACTCGCAGAGCTTCACCGAGAGCCTTCGGGCCGATGCCCTGATGGAAGAGGACGTCGCCTGGAGCCACGAGGTCGACGGAGACCGGGACGGCGAGCAGTTCGAACGCTCCGAGCGCGCGGCCCTGCGCCGCGTGGCCGGCCTCTCCACCGAGCTGGAAGACGTCACCGAGGTCGAGTACCGGCAGCTGCGCCTGGAGCGCGTCGTACTGGTCGGTGTCTGGACCTCCGGCACGGTGAACGACGCGGAGAACTCCCTCGCGGAGCTCGCCGCCCTCGCGGAGACGGCGGGTGCCCTCGTACTCGACGGTGTGATCCAGCGCCGTGACAAGCCGGACCCCGCCACCTTCATCGGTTCGGGCAAGGCGCGCGAGCTGCGTGACATCGTCATGGAGAGCGGCGCCGACACCGTCGTGTGCGACGGTGAGCTCAGCCCCGGCCAGCTCATCGCCCTCGAAGACGTCGTCAAGGTCAAGGTGGTCGACCGGACCGCGCTGATCCTCGACATCTTCGCCCAGCACGCCAAGTCCCGAGAGGGCAAGGCGCAGGTCGCACTCGCGCAGATGCAGTACATGCTGCCGCGACTGCGCGGCTGGGGTGCCTCGCTGTCCCGCCAGATGGGCGGCGGCGGCGGTGGCGGCATGGCCACCCGAGGCCCCGGTGAGACCAAGATCGAGACCGACCGGCGACGGATCCGCGAGAAGATGGCGAAGATGCGCCGGGAGATCGCGGAGATGAAGACCGGCCGTGACATCAAGCGGCAGGAACGGCGCCGCAACAAGGTGCCCTCGGTCGCCATCGCCGGTTACACCAACGCGGGCAAGTCCTCGCTCCTCAACCGCCTCACGGGCGCGGGCGTGCTGGTGGAGAACGCGCTGTTCGCCACCCTCGACCCGACCGTGCGCCGGGCCGAGACGCCGAGCGGCCGGGTCTACACCCTGGCCGACACGGTCGGCTTCGTCCGGCACCTGCCCCACCACCTGGTCGAGGCGTTCCGCTCCACGATGGAGGAGGTCGGGGACTCCGACCTGATCCTGCACATCGTGGACGGTTCGCACCCGGCGCCGGAGGAGCAGCTGGCGGCGGTGCGCGAGGTGATCCGCGAGGTCGGCGCGGTGAACGTGCCCGAGATCGTCGTGATCAACAAGGCGGACGCCGCAGATCCGCTCGTGCTGCAGCGGCTGCTGCGGATCGAGCGGCACTCCATCGCCGTTTCGGCGCGGACGGGCATGGGCATCGAGGAACTCCTCGCGCTCATCGACTCCGAGCTGCCGCGGCCCGAGGTCGAGGTGGAGGCCATGGTGCCGTACACGCGCGGCTCGCTGGTCGCCAAGGCGCACGCCGAGGGCGAGGTGATCTCCGAGGAGCACACCCCGGACGGCACCCTGCTCAAGGCACGGGTCCACCAGGAACTGGCGGCGGACCTGGCGCCCTACGCGCTGGCGAAGCGCTGAGCGTGCCCGACGGCTTGAGAGTCTGACCGCTCGAGAGTTTGACGGCTTGCGAGTTTGACGGCTTGACGGCTGAGGCCCCCCTGCGGTGCAGGGGGGCCTCAGCCGTTCGGTCACGCTCAGGGTCCGGGGCTACTCGATCCGCTCGAACTACTTGAACTTGGCGCTGACGGCGTCGAAGATGCCCTTCGCCTCCGGCCCCAGCCGGGGTCCGGCCAGCCAGCCCGCCTTGGCCGGGCCGATCGAGGTGTTCGACACCAGCGCCGGCTTGCCGTCGGATCCCGCCGTGACCCAGCCGCCACCGGAGGCACCGCCGGTCATGGTGCAGCCGATGCGGTACATCACCGGGTCGTTCGCGCTCAGGGACAGCCGGCCCGGCCTGTCCGTGCACTGGAAGGCGCGCTGGCCGTCGAAGGGAGCCGCCGCCGGGTAGCCCGTCGCCGTGATGCTCGCGACCTTCGGCACGGCCTGCGCGTTGAACTCCACCGGGAGCGCCGAACCGACCGTCTCCTCCAGGGACTTGGTGCTGCCCTTCTCGGGCGCCACGTGCAGCACCGCGAAGTCGTAGGGGGCACCCGCGCCACCGGTCGGACCGCCGGTCGCGATCCACTGGTCGGAGGTCTGCGCCCAGTCGCTCCACCAGACGCCGTACGGGGCCACCGTCTCGCGGGGCGCGCCCTTGAGCTGCGCCGACGGCTTGCCCGCGTTGTTGTAGGACGGGACGAAGGCGATGTTGCGGTACCAGCCGCCGGCCTTGCCCGCGTGGACGCAGTGGCCCGCGGTCCAGACCATGTTGGACTTGCCGGGGTGGGCGGGGTCCTTGATCACGGTCGCCGAGCAGACCATCGAGCCCTCGGGGCCGTCGAAGAACACCTTGCCGGACGCCGGAACGCTCGTGTGGTAGGGCGGGGTGGCCTGCTTGGCCGCCACCGGAGCCGGGGTCGGGTCGGTGACACCCTGGTCCTTGCCCGCGTCGGGGTCGACGGCCGGGCGCTGCGGCTGCTCGGCGTCACGCATGCGGTCCGGGTCCCACAGGCCCTCGATGACCGGGTTGATGTAGTCGCCCGCCTCGCGGAGCCAGTCCTCCTTCTTCCAGTTCTTCCACTCACCCCCCTTCCACTTCTCCAGGTCTATTCCGTGCTCCTTGAGCTTGTCCTTGAGCTGGTCCGGGATCTTGATCCCCTCCTGGCCCGGCAGGCTCGCGGCCACGGTCGGCTTGGCGTCGCCGCCGGCCTCCCCGTCGCCGGGGCCGCAGGCAGCCGCGGTCAGCGCGAGCGTGGCCGCGCACAGAATCGCGGTGACCGGTCGGTTCGGTCGCATGTCGTTCGTCCCCCTGGGAGTTCGAGGAGTGGAGTAGCCCCCCACTATGCCGCTGTCGCCGAGGACGACACAGGCCGGGGCTGTGGTTCCTGGCGCTCTCCCCTTGCGGGACAAGGATCTTGAGTCAACCCGTGATCCCTCGCCGTCACCGTCGTTGGTACGTACGGGGGATGGGGGAGCAGCGTTCATGTTCGAGACGCAATCCGGAAGAGCAATCAGTGCGGGAGGACCGACACTCGTGGCTGTCACCGAGCCGGTCGCGGCGGCGGCCGCGACAGAGATCCCGCCTCAAGTGCCGCCGCAGGGAAGCCGGGGACCGGGTCCGGACGCCGCGAGCGCCCCGAGTGCTGCGAGCGCCCCGAGTGTCGCGGACGGGCCGAGTGTCGCGGACGGGCCGAGTGTCGCGGACGGGCCGGGCGGCCCGGGCGTGAGCGGTGGGCCGGGGGGTCCCGCCGCCCCCGAAGGCATCCTGCGCAGACAGGCACAGCGGGAGTCCGCCGCCCGGACGTACGCTCGCTCGCTGCCCATCGTCCCGGTGCGGGCCCGTGGGCTGACCATCGAGGGCGCCGACGGGCGGCGTTACCTCGACTGCCTCTCCGGTGCCGGCTCGCTCGCCCTCGGGCACAACCACCCGGTGGTGCTCGAAGCCATCCGCGGCGTCCTCGACTCGGGCGCCCCGCTGCACGTGCTGGACCTCGCGACCCCCGTCAAGGACGCCTTCACCACCGAGCTGTTCGCCAACCTGCCGCCCGCGCTGGCCGCCGACGCGCGCATCCAGTTCTGCGGCCCGGCCGGTACGGACGCCGTGGAGGCCGCCCTCAAACTGGTGCGCACCGCGACCGGACGCCCCGGGCTGCTCGCCTTCACCGGGGCCTACCACGGGATGACCGCCGGGGCCCTGGACGCGTCGGGGGGTGCCCCCGGGGTACGGGTGACCCGGCTGCCGTACCCGCAGGACCTGCGCTGCCCGTTCGGCGTCGGCGGCCCCGAGGGAGCCGAACTCTCCGCGCGCTGGACGGAGAACCTGCTGGACGACCCGAAGGGCGGGGTGCCCGCCCCCGCCGGCATGATCGTCGAACCCGTGCAGGGAGAGGGCGGGGTGATCCCCGCCCCGGACCCCTGGCTGCGCCGGATGCGCGAGATCACCACGGCGCGCGGGATCCCGCTGATCGCCGACGAGGTGCAGACGGGCGTCGGCCGGACCGGTGCCTTCTGGGGAGTCGACCACGCCGGGGTCGTGCCCGACGTCATGGTCCTCTCCAAGGCGATCGGCGGCAGCCTCCCGCTCGCCGTGATCGTGTACCGGGCGGGCCTGGACGTCTGGGCCCCCGGAGCGCATGCCGGCACCTTCCGCGGCAACCAGCTCGCCATGGCCGCCGGCGCCGCCACGCTCGCCTTCGTCCGCGAGAACCGGCTCGCCGAGCGCGCCGCAGCCCTGGGGGGAC
This sequence comes from Streptomyces sp. NPDC040545, assembly GCF_055595065.1. Lineage (NCBI taxonomy): Bacteria > Bacillati > Actinomycetota > Actinomycetes > Kitasatosporales > Streptomycetaceae > Streptomyces > Streptomyces sp. NPDC040545. The sequence continues at coordinate 320,038 of NZ_JBVIWA010000005.1, read as the reverse complement.
GGATGCTGGCAGCCCTGCACGGCCTGGCCTGCAGCCATCCCTGCATCGGAGAGGTACGCGGCCGGGGCCTGATGATCGGCGTCGAACTCGTCGACCCCGACACCGGGGCTGCCGCACCGTCCCTCGCCGCCGCCGTCCGCCAGGAGTGCCTGGACCGCGGCCTGATCGTCGAGCTCGGCGGCCGTCACGGCGCCGTGGTGCGCCTCCTTCCCCCGCTGACCCTGACCGACGAGCAGGCCGCGGCGGTCCTCGACCGCCTGGCCGACGCCATCCCGGCCGCCGCCCGCCGGACCCACTGACCCGCACCCCGAGGACCCGCGATGCCAGACCCGCACCAGTCCACCCCCATCACGGAGACCCAGCCGCTGTCTTGCGACCGGCCGGCCCCACCGCCGGGACCGGCCCAGGCGCAGCCGCGGCCGCTCCCGGACCACGAGGCGGCCGTCGCCCCGGGGCAGCCGTCACCGCCGCCCGGCACCGCGGCGCCGCTACGGGAGGCCGCGGAGCCGCCGCACCCGACGCCCCGGCTCGACGTGCCCGAGGCGCAGGGCCCGGGTTCCGCGGTCAGCCCGCCGACCCGGTCCGCATCCGCGGAGGAGGCATCGACCCCGACCCCGACCCCACCCCCGGCCGGAATGCCGCCCCACGCCGACGGCGCCACGGCCGAGCAGCCGCAGCCGGGCCCGGCGGGGGCACCCGGAGCACCGGCCGAGCAACTCCCCCCGGCAGCCACGGCCACCACCGGGACCGGTGCCGGGGCTACGGCCACGGTGCCGCGGCAGAAGGACGGCACACCCCGGCCCCGTTCCGGATGGACGAGCCCCCTGCGGCTGGAGCCGACCACCCTGCCCGACCTCCTGAACCACCCCGACCCGGCCGTCGCCGCCGAGGCCGCGGCGGTGGAGAACCTGCTCCGCTGCTGGGTCCGCGAATCCGGTCTCGGCCGTCCCGACGGCCCCGCCGGTACCCCCCTGCGTATCCCCCTTCCCGCTTCCGGCACCGCCCTGCTCGTCCCTGTCCGCCACTGGTCCCATGCCGGCTGGCACCGATTCGGTGCGGTCCGGCTCGAAGGCACGACCGCTGCCGCGCCCTCCCTCGACGCCGTCACCATCGCCGCGCTCATCGCCCGTGAGGGCACGAGCGGTGGCCGAGGCGCCGCCGACCTCGTCGGCCGGGTCGCCGACTCGGTGCGCCGTACCGCCGAATTCATCGCCGACCGGCGGGAACGCCCCTTGGCCCCGGCCCCCGTAGGCGGTGACCGATTCCTCACCGCCGAACAGGCGCTCCTCCTCGGTCACCCCCTCCAGCCGGACCCGAAGAGCCGCGAAGGACTCTCCGAGGCCGAGGTACGCCGCTACTCACCCGAACTCCACGGCTCCTTCCCCCTGCACTGGTTCGCGGTCGAACCCGCGGCTCTCGCGAGCGAATCGGCCTGGACCGAGAGCGGCCGCCCCGTCTCCGCCCCACAGCTCCTCGGCCGGCTCGCCCCCGGGCTCCCACTGCCCCACGGCACCACCCCCCTTCCCCTACACCCCTGGCAGGCCCGCGACCTGCTCCAGCGCCCCGCCGTCACCGCCCTCCGTGACGCGGGACTTCTGCACGACCTGGGCGCGCACGGCGAGCCCTGGTACCCCACCTCCTCCGTCCGCACCGTCCACCGCCCGGGCGCCCCCGCGATGCTCAAGCTCTCCCTGGGCCTGCGCATCACCAACTCCCGCCGCGAGAACCTCCGCAAGGAACTCCACCGCGGCGTCGAGGTGCACCGGCTGCTCCGCACCGGCCTCGCCGAGCAGTGGCAGGCGTCCCACCCCGCCTTCGACATCGTCCGCGACCCCGCCTGGGTCGCCGTGGACGCCCCGGACGGCACCCCCGTGCCCGGACTCGACGCCCTGCTGCGCCACAACCCCTTCCGTTCGGGCGACGACCCCGTCTGTATCGCCGCACTCACCGCTCCCCGCCCGTGGCCCGGCCGGACCACCATGAGCTCCCGCCTCGCCGAGCTCGTCACCGGGCTCGCCACCGCCACCGGCCACACCACGTCCGCCGTCGCCGCCGAGTGGTTCCTGCGCTACCTCGACCACGTGGTGCTGCCGGTCCTCGCCTTCGACGCGCTCGCCGGTATCGCCCTCGAAGCGCACCAGCAGAACACCCTGGTGCTCCTCGACCCGGCCGGCTGGCCGATCGGCGGCCGCTACCGCGACAACCAGGGCTACTACTTCCGCGAATCGCGCCGCGCGGAACTGGAGCACCGGCTCCCCGGCATCGGAAGCGCCAGCGACACCTTCGTCTCCGACGCCGTCACCGACGAACGCTTCGCCTACTACCTCGGCATCAACAACGTGCTCGGCCTCATCGGTGCCTTCGGATCCCAGCGGCTCGCGGACGAGCGGGTCCTCCTCGCCGCCTTCCGCCGCTTCCTCGCCAAGGCCGCGGGCCTCGGCCCGCTCCCCGCACGGCTGCTCGACTCGCCCACCCTGCGCTGCAAGGCGAACCTGCTCACCCGCCTGGGCGGTCTCGACGAGCTGGTCGGCCCCGTCGACACCCAGTCCGTCTACGTCACCATCACCAACCCCCTTCACGATTGACGCGTCGGCGCCGACGCGGAGAAGAGCCCCCGATGCCCTCCACCGACACCTCAGCCCCAGCTCCGGCCGCCGGATCCGTCCACAGCCCCCGCACCGCCACCGGCGTCCTCGAAGTTGCCGGCCGAAGGCGCGAAGAACGCCTCGACGCACAGCTGTTGCCTCTGCTCGCGGAGGCCGACCTGCTCGATTCCCCCGCCATCTGGGGCAGCGTCACCACACCCGCCGGAGCCTTCCGCCTCGAACCCGTGCGGCCACGCCGTGACCTGGAGCTCCTCACCGGCTGGATGAACGACCCCGAGGTGGCCACCTACTGGGAGCTCGCGGGCCCCGCAGCGGTCACCGCCGACCACCTCCGGGCCCAGCTCGACGGCGACGGCCGCAGCATCCCCTGCCTCGGCCTCCTCGACGGCACGCCGATGAGCTACTGGGAGATCTACCGGGCCGACCTCGACCCGCTCTCCGGGCACTACCCGGCGCGCCCCCACGACACGGGTATCCACCTGCTCATCGGAGACGGCACGAACCGCGGCAGGGGACTGGGAACAGCTCTGCTGCGCGCCGTCGCCGACCTGGTCCTCGGCAACCGCCCCCGCTGCACACGCGTCGTCGCGGAACCGGACATCCGCAACACCCCCTCCGTATCAGCCTTCCTGAACTCCGGTTTCCGCTGCTCCGCGGAAATCGACCTTCCCGAGAAGCGGGCCGCCCTGATGATCCGGGAGCGGGTGCTGCGCAATCTCCTCTGAGTGCCGCCCCGCACACCCCGACCGTCGTCGGCAGCTTCGCACCTCTCCCTTCGATAACTCTGCGTAGTCAAGCAAAGTTCCCGACCTCCGAGGAGTCACGTGCCGAACTTCCCCGCGGCCCCCGACGCGCCCGACCCCACCGTGCCACCGTCGCCCCAGCACCCCTGCACGCCGCCCGAACTCAACCGTGCGACCTGGGACTTAGCCGCCCGCCGGCTGCTCGCCAAGATGCTCGGCGAGTTCGCCTACGAGGAGATCATTCGCCCCGTCCCCGCACCGGCCGCCGCCGGGGACGCCTGGACCCTGACCCTCGACGACGGAAGCAGCCTCGGCTTCCGCGCCCGCCGGCGCTCGTACGGCAGCTGGCACGTCACCCCGGACACGATCACCCTGACCCCACCGGCACCGGCACCGGCACCGACCTCACCGCCCTCACCGACCATGCCGGGCGACCTCGGGAGCCCGACCGCCTTCGGGGACCCGTACGCCTTCCTCATCCAGGCCCGCACCCTCCTCGGCCTCGACGGACCCACCCTCGGTCACCTCGTCCGCGAGCTCAGCGCCACCCTCACCGCCGACGCCCGGCTCGACCACACCGCACTCACCGCCGATGCCCTCGCCGACCTCGATTATGCCGCCCTCGAAGGCCACCAGACCGGCCACCCCTGGCTCGTCCCCAACAAGGGCCGCATCGGACTCTCCGCCTCCGACACCGCCGCCTGGGCCCCCGAGGCCCGCACCCGCCAGCGGCTGCCCTGGCTCGCCGCCCACACCTCGCTCGCCGAGTACCGCGGGACCGCCGGCCTGGAGGACCCCGCCCGCCTCTACACCGCCGAGCTCGACCCCGTCACCCGGGCCTCCTTCGACCGGTCCCTGCGCGGCCGCGGCCTCGACCCGCTCCACTACCTCTACCTCCCGGTCCACCCCTGGCAGTGGGACGAGGTCGTCCTCCCCCTCTTCGCCCCGGCCCTCGCCACCGGCGCCCTGGTACCCCTCCCCGCCGACCCCGACGTGCGTCTCCCGCAGCAGTCCGTCCGCACCTTCCTCAACCTCAGCCGGCCCGACCGGCACAGCGTCAAACTCCCGCTCTCCGTCTTCAACACCATGGTCTGGCGCGGACTGCCCGGCGACCTCGCGCTCGCGGCCCCCGCCGTCACCGCCTGGATCCACTCCCTCCGCGACGGCGACCCCTTCCTCCGCGACGAGTGCCGGGTCGTCCTGCTCGGCGAGGTCGCCTCCGTCACCGTCCGCCACCCCGTCTACGACGTGCTCCCCGAGGTGCCGTACCAGTACAAGGAGCTCCTCGGCGCGATCTGGCGCGAGCCTCTGACCGGCCTGCTGGCACCCGGCGAGCGCGCCCGCACGCTCGCCTCCCTCCTCCACACCGACCCGCGCGGCCGGTCCTTCACCGCCGAGCTCGTCGCCCGGTCCGGACTGACCCCCACCGGCTGGCTGCAGCGCCTCTTCGCCGCCCTCCTGCCCCCGCTGCTCCGCTTCCTCTACCGCTACGGCACCGTTTTCTCCCCGCACGGCGAGAACGCCATCGTGATCTTCGACGAGCAGGACGTCCCGGTCCGGCTCGCGGTCAAGGACTTCGTGGACGACGTCAACATCACCGACGAGCCGCTCCCCGAGCTGGAGTCCCTGCCCGACGAGGTCCGAGCGGTCCTGCTCACCGAGCCCGCCGACTTCCTGCCCCAGTTCATCCACTCCGGGCTGTTCGTCGGCGTCTTCCGCTACCTCTCGGCCCTGTGCGAGGAGGGCCTCGGCGTCCCGGAGAGCGAGTTCTGGTCCCTCGTACGGGCGGAGATCCTGCGGCACCAGACCCGCTTTCCGGAGCTCAAGGACCGCTACGAGCTCTTCGACCTGCTCGGCGAACGCATCGGACGGCTCTGCCTCAACCGGAACCGGCTCTACGAGGACGGCTACCGCGACCGCCCCGACCGCCCGCACGCCGTCCAGCACGGAACCGTACCCAACCCTCTGTACCGGCCATGATTGCTCGGCGGTGTGCTCGCTGTCAGTGCGGCCCCGTAGGGTTGGCAGTGCTATGACGACACCCTCCCTCACCGACCTGCTGCACGCCGCCGTCTCCGCCGTCGGCGGCACGGAGCGCCCCGGCCAGGTGGCCATGGCCGAAGCCGTCGCCGAAGCGATCGACGACAACTCCCACCGGCTGATCCAGGCCGGTACCGGTACCGGTAAGTCCCTCGGCTATCTGGTTCCGGCCCTCGCGCACGGCGAGCGCGTGGTCGTCGCCACGGCGACCCTCGCCCTCCAGCGGCAGCTCGTCGAACGCGATCTGCCACGGACGGTGGAGGCACTGCACCCGCAGCTGCGCCGCCGCCCTCAGTTCGCCATGCTCAAGGGCCGGTCCAATTACCTGTGCCTGCACCGTCTGCACGAGGGCGCTCCGCAGGACGAGGAGGACGGCCTCTTCGACCAGTTCGAGGCGGCCGCGCCCACCAGCAAGCTCGGTCAGGACCTGCTGCGCATGCGCGACTGGGCCGACGAGACCGAGACCGGCGACCGCGACGACCTGATCCCGGGTGTCTCGGACAAGGCCTGGTCGCAGATCTCCGTCTCCTCCCGCGAATGCCTGGGTGCGACGAAGTGCGCGTACGGCGCCGAGTGCTTCGCGGAGGCCGCCCGGGAGCGGGCCAAGCTCGCGGACGTGGTCGTCACCAACCACGCCCTGCTCGCCATCGACGCCATCGAAGGCGCCCCCGTGCTGCCGCAGCACGAGGTGCTGATCGTGGACGAGGCCCATGAGCTGGTCTCCCGGGTGACCGGGGTCGCCACCGGCGAGCTCACCCCGGGCCAGGTCAACCGGGCCGTGAAGCGTGCCGCCAAGCTGGTCGACGAGAAGACCGCGGACTCCCTGCAGACCGCCTCCGAAACCTTCGAGCGGGTCATGGAGCTGGCGCTCCCGGGCCGGCTGGAGCAGATCCCCGAGGACCTCGGCTACGCGCTGATGTCCCTGCGGGACTCCGCGCGCAATGTGATCTCGGCGATCGGCGCGACCCGGGACAAGTCCGTCCACGACGAGGACGCGGTGCGCAAGCAGGCGCTGGCCGCGGTGGAGAGCATCCACGGGGTGGCGGAGCGGATCACCAACGGCTCCGAATACGACGTGGTCTGGTACGAGCGCCACGACCGCTTCGGCGCCACCCTCCGGGTCGCGCCCCTGTCGGTGTCCGGCTTGCTGCGCGAGAAGCTGTTCGAGGACCGCTCCGTGGTCCTGACCTCCGCCACGCTCAAGCTGGGCGGCGACTTCAACGGAGTCGCGGCCTCCCTGGGGCTGTCCCCCGAGGGGGTCGAGGGCGATGACGTACCCGTCTGGCGCGGCCTCGACGTCGGCTCGCCCTTCGACTACCCCAAGCAGGGCATCCTCTACGTCGCCAAGCACCTGGCCACGCCGGGCCGCGAGGGGACCCGCGGCGACATGATGGACGAGCTCGCCGAGCTGATCGAGGCGGCCGGCGGCCGCACCCTCGGTCTCTTCTCCTCCATGCGCGGTGCCAAGGCGGCCGCCGAAGAGCTGCGCGGCCGGCTCGACAACCCGATCCTGCTCCAGGGCGAGGAAACCCTCGGCGAGCTGATCAAGTCCTTCGCCGCCGACCCGAAGACCTGCCTGTTCGGGACGCTGTCGCTCTGGCAGGGCGTGGACGTGCCCGGTCCCAGCTGCCAGCTCGTGGTCATGGACCGGATCCCCTTCCCGCGCCCCGACGACCCGCTGATGAGCGCCCGCCAGAAGTCGGTCGAGGAGCACGGCGGCAACGGCTTCATGGCCGTGGCCGCCACGCATGCCGCACTTCTGATGGCGCAGGGCGCTGGCCGTCTCGTACGGGCCTCGGGTGACCGGGGGGTCGTCGCGGTCCTGGACCCCCGGCTGGCGACGGCCCGGTACGGGAGCTTCCTGCGGGCCACGCTCCCGGACTTCTGGTACACCACGGACCGCAATCAGGCCCGCCGCTCGCTCGCCGCGATCGACGCTGCCGCTCAGGCTGACGGCAAGTAGTTCTCGGGGGCACGAGCGGCGTCGAGCCGCACGGAACAGAACAACCCCCGGAACCGGCGCAGTGGGTCCCGGGGGCTGTATGGGGGCGGCGGGGGTCAGACCCGACGCAGTACTGCGACGACCTTGCCGAGGATCGTCGCCTCGTCGCCGGGGATCGGCTGGTAGGCGGCGTTGTGCGGAAGGAGCCAGACGTGGCCGTCCTCGCGCTTGAAGCGCTTGACCGTGGCCTCGCCGTCGAGCATCGCGGCGACGATGTCACCGTTCTCCGCGACCGGCTGACGACGGACCGTGACCCAGTCGCCGTCACAGATGGCGGCCTCGATCATCGAGTCGCCGACGACCTTGAGCACGAAGAGCTCGCCGTCGCCGACCAGCTGGCGGGGAAGCGGGAAGACGTCCTCGACCGACTCCTCGGCGAGGATCGGGCCGCCGGCCGCGATCCGGCCGACCAGGGGAACGTAGGAGGCGGCGGGCTTGCCGGTGGTGTCGGTGGGCTGCGAGCTCGGCTGGTCGGATCCGCGCACCTCGTAGGCCCGGGGGCGGTGCGGGTCACGGCGCAGGAAGCCCTTGCGCTCCAGAGCCATCAGCTGGTGGGCGACCGACGAGGTGCTGGACAGGCCGACCGCCTGGCCGATCTCCCGCATCGACGGCGGGTAACCCCGCCGCTGCACGGAGTCGCGAATGACCTCGATGACCCTCCGCTGCCGGTCCGTGAGCCCTGAGCTGTCGGCGCGGATGCCTGGAGGTCGACCTGGCAGCGAGCGTGCGGGTCGTACTACGGGTTCCGCATCCGGGTTCAGGTTTGCGTCGTTCATGGCATGCACCGGCTCGAGTCGGCTCTGGGAGCGGTTCTGGGCAGTGATGGCGGCACTGTCTGCGGTGGTGGTCACGTCGGCCCCTCTCGAAATGTTCTCCCTAGCTGGACAACGGTAGTAGCTTTCGAAAGGTTGCGCCAAACACACGTTCGAGTGAAAAATCGCAGATCGCCCTGTGTGGATATATCAAGGGGTGTATGGACGATCGGTTCGCCGAACGCGGGTTCGGCTCGGCATCCGCCGCTTACGGTACCCTTCCCGGTCGGATCGCCGCCTTTCGGGCCTGCGTCCAGTGTGGCATCGGAAGACCCCGTGTCCGCCCATCGGACGCCGCGACACGCGGAGCCGCGTAAATCCGCCACAACCCAAGATCTAGTGGTTGGATGAGCGCTGCCACCCAGAGGTTGTGGTCCTCGGGTCTTCCGAGGGCCGCGTCATCGCATATGCTGGTGGCTGCTTCACGAGCCCCCGACGGAGTCCGCCTCCGTCTTTCGGGGGCCTCCGTGGGGTGATTCGGTCGTGCCAAATGGGAGGGTGAGGGAACCATGCACTGCCCCTTCTGCAGGCACCCCGACAGCCGTGTCGTCGACAGTCGCACCACGGACGACGGCACATCGATCCGCAGGCGCCGCCAGTGCCCCGACTGCTCCCGTCGATTCACGACGGTGGAGACGGCCTCGCTGATGGTGATCAAGCGCAGCGGAGTGACGGAACCCTTCAGCCGCACCAAGGTCATCTCCGGCGTGCGCAAGGCGTGCCAGGGGCGGCCGGTCACCGAGGACGCCCTCGCCAAGCTCGGCCAGCGGGTCGAGGAGGCGCTGCGCGCCACCGGGAGTGCCGAGCTGACCACCCATGACGTGGGTCTGGCCATACTCGGCCCGTTGCAGGAGCTCGACCTGGTCGCGTACCTGCGCTTCGCCTCCGTTTACAAAGCTTTCGACACCCTTGAAGACTTCGAGACCGCCATCGCGGAACTCCGCGTGCCGCGGTCTCATCCTGAAGAGTGCGAGTGCGGTGGGACCGCCCAGGTCCCCGTGCCCGCCTCCGCCGCCGACTGACCGGACCACCCGTGCCGGGGCGCTCACGCGCCGTGGCACGGCCGGTCGGCCAGGCGAAGAGACGCAGATACAAGACACAGCACCGTGCCGCGGAATATCGATGGCACTTTAGGGCGTTTTTGCCCGCATATGGGAGGAAGCGGCATGACAGAGACGGCGAGCGGCTCGGCACGTGGTTCCCGCGCCAAGGGGACCAAGGCTGCCAAGGGCGGCCTGCGTATCGAGCGCATCCACACCACCCCGGGCGTGCACCCCTACGACGAGGTGAGCTGGGAGCGCCGTGACGTCGTCATGACCAACTGGCGCGACGGCTCGGTCAACTTCGAGCAGCGTGGTGTCGAGTTCCCCGACTTCTGGTCGGTGAACGCGGTCAACATCGTCACCAGCAAGTACTTCCGCGGCGCGGTCGGCACCCCGCAGCGGGAGACCGGTCTCAAGCAGCTGATCGACCGGATCGTGAAGACCTACACGAAGGCCGGCGAGGACTTCGACTACTTCTCGTCGCCCGCCGACGCGGAGATCTTCGAGCACGAGCTGACCTACGCGCTCCTGCACCAGATCTTCAGCTTCAACTCCCCGGTGTGGTTCAACGTCGGTACGCCCCAGCCGCAGCAGGTCTCCGCCTGCTTCATCCTGGCCGTCGACGACTCCATGGAGTCGATCCTCGACTGGTACAAGGAAGAGGGCATGATCTTCAAGGGCGGCTCCGGCGCCGGCCTGAACCTCTCCCGCATCCGCTCCTCCAAGGAGCTCCTCTCCTCCGGCGGCAACGCCTCCGGCCCGGTCTCCTTCATGCGCGGCGCCGACGCGTCCGCAGGAACGATCAAGTCGGGCGGCGCCACCCGCCGCGCGGCCAAGATGGTCGTCCTGGACGTGGACCACCCGGACGTCGAGGCCTTCATCGAGACCAAGGTGAAGGAGGAGGAGAAGATCCGCGCCCTGCGCGACGCGGGCTTCGACATGGACCTGGGCGGCGACGACATCACGTCCGTCCAGTACCAGAACGCCAACAACTCCGTCCGCGTGAACGACGAGTTCATGACGGCCGTCGAGAACGGCACCGAGTTCGGCCTGCGTGCCCGTATGACCGGTGAGGTCATCGAGAAGGTCGACGCCAAGGCGCTCTTCCGCAAGCTCGCCGAGGCCGCGTGGGCCTGCGCCGACCCGGGCATCCAGTACGACGGTGTGATCAACAACTGGCACACCTGCCCCGAGTCCGGCCGGATCACCGCGTCGAACCCGTGCAGCGAGTACATGCACCTGGACAACACGTCCTGCAACCTCGCCTCGCTCAACCTGATGAAGTTCCTGAACGACGACGGCAAGGGCAACCAGTCCTTCGACGCCGAGCGCTTCGCCAAGGTCGTCGAACTCGTCATCACCGCGATGGACATCTCCATCTGCTTCGCGGACTTCCCGACGCAGAAGATCGGCGACAACACCCGCGCCTTCCGCCAGCTGGGCATCGGCTACGCCAACCTCGGCGCCCTGCTGATGGCCACCGGCCACGCGTACGACTCCGACGGCGGCCGCACCCTCGCCGCGTCGATCACCTCGCTGATGACCGGTACCGCGTACAAGCGCTCCGCCGAGCTGGCCGCCATCGTCGGCCCGTACGACGGCTACGCCCGCAACGCCGAGTCCCACAAGCGCGTCATGAAGCAGCACGCCGACGCCAACGCCGTCGCGCCGCGCACCGACGACCTGGACAACAGCATCTGGGCCGCGGCCACCGAGGCCTGGCAGGACGTTCTGCGCCTCGGCGAGAAGAACGGCTTCCGCAACTCCCAGGCCTCCGTCCTTGCGCCGACCGGCACCATCGGCCTCGCGATGTCCTGCGACACCACCGGTGTCGAGCCGGACCTGGCCCTGGTCAAGTTCAAGAAGCTCGTCGGCGGCGGCTCGATGCAGATCGTCAACGGCACCGTTCCGCAGGCCCTGCGCCGCCTGGGTTACCAGGAGGAGCAGATCGAGGCGATCGTCTCCCACATCGCCGAGCACGGTGTGGTCGTCGACGCCCCGGGTCTGAAGACCGAGCACTACTCGGTGTTCGACTGCGCCATGGGCGAGCGCTCCATCTCCGCGATGGGCCACGTCCGCATGATGGCCGCGATCCAGCCCTGGATCTCCGGCGCGATCTCGAAGACGGTCAACATGCCGGAGACGGCGACCGTCGAGGAGATCGAGGAGATCTACTTCGAGGCGTGGAAGATGGGCGTCAAGGCGCTCGCGATCTACCGCGACAACTGCAAGGTGGGCCAGCCCCTCTCCGCCAAGAAGAAGGAGGCGGAGAAGGAAGAGGTCACCGTCAAGACGGAGGAGACCATCCGCGCCGCCGTCGAGAAGGTCATCGAGTACCGCCCCGTCCGCAAGCGCCTCCCCAAGGGCCGCCCGGGCATCACCACCTCCTTCACGGTCGGTGGCGCCGAGGGCTACATGACGGCGAACTCCTACCCGGACGACGGCCTGGGCGAGGTCTTCCTGAAGATGTCCAAGCAGGGCTCGACCCTCGCGGGCATGATGGACGCCTTCTCGATCGCCGTCTCGGTCGGTCTGCAGTACGGCGTTCCGCTGGAGACCTACGTCTCGAAGTTCACGAACATGCGCTTCGAGCCGGCCGGCATGACGGACGACCCGGACGTGCGGATGGCGCAGTCGATCGTCGACTACATCTTCCGCCGCCTGGCGCTGGACTTCCTGCCCTTCGAGACCCGCTCGGCCCTCGGCATCCACACCGCCGAGGAGCGCCAGCGTCACCTGGACACCGGTTCCTACGAGCCGCTCGACGACGAGCTGGACACCGAGTCCCTGACGCAGGCGACTCCGCTGGCCGCGGTCCCGTCGGCCCCGAAGCCGGTCGCGGCCGTCCCCGTCCCGGCCCCGAAGACGGCGCACAGCAATGCCGAACTGGTCGAGATGCAGCTCGGCGTCTCCGCCGACGCCCCGCTCTGCTTCTCCTGCGGTACGAAGATGCAGCGAGCCGGCTCCTGCTACATCTGCGAGGGCTGCGGCTCGACGAGCGGCTGCAGCTGATCATGACGCCCTGCGGGGCGTGAGGTAGCGGTTCAGGTGGGGTGTTCGCGGTGACGCGGACACCCCACCGCGCATTTCACCAACGCTGGGTCGCCTCCGGTGCACACGCGGCCGAGCCGGTCGGGCCCGGCAGGGCCGGCCGTGCGGCTACTCGGCGTTTTCGGCCGCCGCGATGGCCCGCTTCAGAGTCCGGCGGGCCTGTGCCAGCTCCTCCGCGCGCCGGTCGAGCTGGGTGAGCTGTGCGCGCAGCTTGTCCAGCACTCCCGGGCACGGGCGCAGCGAGCCGTCCGTGAGGGCGCAGGGCAGCACCTGCCGGATCAGGCTGGTGGACAGCCCGGCCGCCAGCAGGGCGCGGATCTGACCGACCGTCCGCTCGGCGGCGTCGTCGTACTCGCGGTATCCGTTGGCCCGACGGGTCGATGTGAGAAGGCCGACGCGTTCGTAGTACCGGAGCAGACGCTCGCTCGTCCCGGTCCGTTTGGCCAGCAGGCCGATCAGCATTGCTTCTCCCCGGAGCTTGACCTTGCCATCGTGTCAACGTTGAACGATGGGACCCGGCGGCAGCATTCCGCTGCCTACACCGGTCCTGACCAGGAGAATCCGTTGATCATCGATGCGCACAGCCATGTCCACGACCCTGTGCACCGTCACATCGCCCTGCTGGACGAGGCAGGAGTGGACCGCGCGGTGCTCTTCAGCACTCGGCCCCACCCCGAGCGGGCCACCGATCTGGCTTCCTTCCGGCGCGAGATGAGTGTGCTGGACGAGACGGTCGGCGGACGTGCCGGCGGTCCGGACGGCCACCGGGCCGCGGGGGAGGAACTCGCGGCGGCGTGTGCGGCGCACCCCGATCGCTTCATCGGCTTCGGCAAGGTCCGGCTGGATCAGCCGGCCGAGCAGATCGAGGCGGATGTCGAGCGGGACGTCATCGGCCGGGGCTTCCGGGGTATCGGTGAGCTGACCCCGCCGCCGGGTCGGGCGGACCGGATCGAGCCGGTCCTGCGAGCGGCCGCCGATCACGGTGGGCTGCCGGTGGTCGTGCACGGGTTCACACCGACCACGGCGGGAGACCTGGCCACTCTGGCCGGACTTGCGCGCAAACACCCGTCCGTCCCCCTGGTGATCAGCCAACTCGGCGGACCGAACTGGCTGACGGCCATAGAGCTGGCCCGGGAGACCCCGAACCTGTACCTGGAACTGTCGACGGCCGGCGTCGTCTTCGCGGTGCGGCTGGCGATCGACGAGGTGCCCGACCGCACCTTGTTCGGTTCGGACGCGCCGTACGGCGATCCGTTCCTCGCTCGGGCCACCGTCGAACGCGTCACGAGGCCGGGCATGCTGCGCGATCGCGTTCTGGGTGGCACCCTCGCGGAACTGCTCGGTCTTTGACCACCGGTACCGCGGGCACGGGTCAGTGGGGGATGCGGCGGGACGGACGGGTGTTTCGGCGTCGGCAAGGCGGTCGAAAAGTGGGTTGGAGTGCAGGGCCGTCATGGTGATCATTGAGTGGGGCGTGTGTGACAGCGCCTGCGGATTTCACGGCAGTGCGGTGGCCGACGAGGCGGGGGAACGGGGAGATGGTCAGTCATGTGGAGCGGTGACGAGCTGGACCTGGACGCGTATCTGGACCGGATCGGATATCAGGGGGACCGAGGGCCGTCCGGGGAACTCCGGCCGGACCTCCGCACGTTGTACGCAGTGCACCGCGCCCATACCGCCGCCATCACCTTCGAGAGCCTGGACGTCCTGCTCGGCCGCCCCGTCGCGCTGGACCTCAAGTCGATCGAGGACAAGCTCGTGCACGGCCGCCGCGGCGGCTACTGCTACGAGCAGAACTCGCTGCTGGCCGCCGCTCTGGAGCGGATCGGCTTCGAGGTCTCCGGGCGTGGTGCCCGCACCCGCACCCGCGGGGACTCCGTCCTCGCGGTGACACACGCCGTCCTCGTCGTCACCGTCGAGGGTGAACCGTGGCTGTGCGACGCCGGGTTCGGGTTCCAGGGGCCCCGGGAGCCGGTGCTGCTGGGACGGCCGGGCGCCGAGGTGCGGCAGGGCGAGTGGACGTACCGCGTCCGCGAGGAGGAGGACGGCGTCCTCGTGCTGTGCCTGCTGCGCGGCGACACCTGGCGGGACCTGTACGCCTTCTCCCCGCAGCGCTACCACCCCGTCGACTACGTCGTACTCAACCACTACAGCTCAAGCCACCCCACCTCCTCCTTCATGGGGCGGCTGATCGTCCAGCGCCCGGGCGACGGCGTCCGCCAGGCGCTCGTCGGGCGGGAACTGACCCGGCTGCACCCCGACGGCCGGGCCGAGCAGGAGATCGTCGGCCCGGACGGGCTGCTCGCCGTGCTCGACCGGGAGTTCGGGCTTCGGCTGCCCGATCGGGACGCGGCGGAACTGGTGCGGATCCACCGCGCCGAGGACTGACCGGGGCCGCGCCTGGCCCGTACGATGGCGCAGTGCTGGTCAAGTGGATTCGCTGCACGGTGACGGACCGACGCGGGTTCGAGCGCGGTCAGCGAAAATGGGCGGGGCTGCCGGGTGAGCCGGGATTCCGGGGGCAGGGCGGCGGCTGGAGCCGGGGCCGGCAGGGGGTCGCGCATGTCTTCGCGTTCTGGGAGAGCCGGTCCTTCTACGACTCCTTCATGGCCCGCTCGCACGACCGGCTGGCCGCCTCCCAGAACGGCACCTACACCGATCTGCGGGTCACCCTCTTCGACCACCGCTTCGACGTGAAGACCGGCTTCGAGCCGCGCTTCACCGATGCCGACGTCGTACGGGTCGCGCACACGCGGGTCCGGGAGGGCCGGGTCGACCACTTCGCCCTCATGCAGGAGAAGGTGTGGAACCCGGCGATGGCGGGCTCGCCCGGCATGGTCCGCGGCCTCTTCGGGGAGGCCCCGGGCCGGGAGTTCCTGGTGCTCTCGATGTGGCACGCCGCCGCCGAGCACGGCAAGTACCGCCAGGAGCGGGTCGAGCGGCTCTCCCTGCGCGCCCAGATCCAGGCCGATGTCGAGGCCCTCACCGGCGATGTCGTCGACCTCGAACCCTCCTGGACGGTATGACCGTACGACGATCGCCGGGGACCGGTCGGCGTGGCCGGTCTGCGGGCCGCCCGGTCGCCGAATAGGCTCGTGGAATGGTTCGACCACGGCGCATCGTCCTTGTCCGGCATGGGGAATCGGAAGGGAACGCCGACGACTCCGTGTACGAGCGGGCGCCCGACCACGCCCTGCGGCTGACCCCTACCGGGCGCGAGCAGGCGTCGGCGGCAGGCGTCCGGCTGCGCGAGCTCTTCGGCGACGAGACGATCAGCGCGTACGTCTCCCCCTACCGCCGCACCCTGCAGACCTTCCGGGAGCTCCGGCTGGACCCGACGCGGGTGCGGATGCGCGAGGAGCCGCGCCTGCGCGAGCAGGACTGGGGAAACTGGCAGGACCAGAACGACGTACGGCTGCAGAAGGCGTACCGGGACGCGTACGGCCACTTCTTCTACCGGTTCGCGCAGGGCGAGTCGGGGGCCGACGTGTACGACAGGGTCGGGTCCTTCCTGGAAAGTCTCTACCGCAGTTTCGAGGCCCCCGACCATCCCGAGAACGTGCTGCTGGTGACGCACGGGCTGACGATGCGGCTGTTCTGCATGCGCTGGTTTCACTGGTCCGTGGCCGAATTCGAGGCCCTGTCCAATCCGGGCAACGGCGAATTCCGGGTGCTCCTGCTCGGCCCGGACGGCCGGTACCGGTTGGACCGCCCGTTTGAGCGGTGGACCACACCCGAGCCTTATGACCTGGACGGCTAGAGTGGCCCGCGATGACGCCTGATTCCACTCCCGAACGGCGCTACGCGCGCGCCATGGCCAGCCTCCGAGGGCTGGCGCTGGGGGACGCCCTCGGCTCCCAGTACTTCGTCCCCGTGAACTACCCGCTGCTCAAACGGCGTGAGCTGCCCACCGGCGCCGAGGCGTGGCAGTGGACCGACGACACCGAGATGGCCTGCTCGGTGGTGGCCGTGCTGGCAGACCACGGGCGGATCGACCAGGACGCGCTCGCGAGTTCCTTCGCCCACCACCACGACTTCGACCGTGGTTACGGGCCGGCGGTGAACCGGATGCTGCGTCTGGTGCGGGAGGGGCAGGACTGGCGCACGCTGGCCGCCGAACTGTTCAACGGGCAGGGCTCGTGGGGCAACGGCGCCGCGATGCGCATCGCACCGCTCGGTGCCTGGTACGCCGACGACCCGGAGCAGGCCACCCACCAGGCGGAGATCTCCGCCTACACCACCCACCAGCACCGCGAGGCCGTGTGCGGGGCGATGGCCGTCGCGGCTGCGGCGGCACTGGCAGCGGGCACCGACGGCCCGCCGAAGGCCGCCGACCTGCTGGACGGGGTGATCGCACTGGTGCCGCGCAGCGCTGTGGGCGCGGGGCTGCGGCGCGCGCGGGACATGCTGGACTACGGCGACGCCACCACGGTCGCGGCGGTCCTGGGCTGCGGACGGCGCACGAGCGCGCACGACACCGTGCCGTTCGCCCTGTGGTCGGCGGCGCGGGCGCTGGACGACTACGAGCGGGCGTTCTGGACCACCGCGCAGGTGGGCGGGGACGTCGACACGACCTGCGCGATCGTCGGCGGGGTGCTGGGCGCGCGTGGTGACGCCGTGCTGCCGGCCGCGTGGCTGGCGCGTACCGAGGCACTGCCGGCCTGGCTGCCCGAGGTCGCGGCGGGCTGACGCCCGTGGACCGATCCGGCGGGAAGCCGGGGAGTCGGTGCGGGCCGGGGCGCATCGGTCTTTCAGGCGTGTGCGGAGCGGTCGAGGCGTCCGGGGCCTCGGGCGCGTCCCTGGCGCGCGCTGAAATGCCTCCCTCCGATTGTCACGGTCCTGCCACAGCACTCTTTTGATCCTGTTCAAAACCGCATCGCACCGGCCTACCCTGTCCGCATCGCCGCCCCGACCTGAACTCCGGGGGCGGCCGACAGGGGAGGGAACCCGATGTCAGAGAAAAACACCGGCGGGGCGGACGAAGCCCGGACGGACGACGCGGTCAACGCAGAGGCCCCGGCCGGGGATTCGCCCGCGAGGCCGGATCCGGCCGACGGCAGACACACCGGCGCGGCCGGCCCACCGGCGGGGGCGCAGGCCGGTCCTCGGCCGACGGCGCAGGCCGGTCCTCGGCCGGGGGCGTGGGCCGGCGCAGCGCCCGGGAACCCCTGGCAGGTGCAGCAACGCTCGGCCGCGCCCTCCTGGGCCACCCTGGTGCGCCCCGCCGAGGCCGCCCCCATCCGGACCGCGACCCTCGTCGCCGTCCTCGCCTCCGGTCTCGCCACGGCGCTGCTGCTCGGCGACGGTATGGGCCCCGGCCTGCTGCTCGCCGTGGTGCCCGCCGTCGTCGCGGCGTACGTCGCCTCCCGCGCGGCCCGCCGCAGCGCCCGCCCCTGGACCGTGGCCTGGGTGATCGGCTGTCTCGCCCTGCTCGCCGTACCGGCCCTGCGCGACTCCGCCTGGCCGGCCACACTGGCGATCCTGTCCGCCGTCCTGCTGGGCGCGCTGGCCCTGCACGGCAGCCGCACCTGGCCGGGCGTCCTGCTCAGCCCGCTCGGCTTCCTCGACGCCGCCGTGTCCGGGATCGGCTGGCTGCTGACCGGGCTGCGCTCACGTGGCGGGGTCAGCAAGGACCGCTGGCTGCCCGTCGCCAAGGCGGCGGGTGTGGCCGTCGTCCTGCTGCTGCTCTTCGGCACGCTGTTCGCCTCCGCCGACGCGGCCTTCGCCGATCTGCTGGGCGACCTGCTGCCCGACGTGTCGGTCGAGGACGGGCCCATCCGGTTCATGCTCTTCCTCCTCGGCACCGTGCTCGCGCTCGCCGCGGCCCGTACCGCCGCGGCCCCGCTGCGCTGGGACCGGATCAAGGTGGCCCCGGGCAAGCCGCGCTCGCGCGTCGAATGGGCCCTTCCGCTCATCCTGCTCAACCTGCTCTTCGCCGGCTTCAACGCCGTCCAGCTGGCCGTCCTGTTCGGCGGCTACGACAAGGTCCTGCGGAGCACCGGCCTCACCTACGCCGAGTACGCCCGCCAGGGCTTCTGGCAGCTGCTCTGGGCCACCCTGCTCACCCTCGCCGTGATCGCGCTCGCCCTGCGCTGGGCCCCGCGCTCCGGAGCGGGCGACCGCCGCTTCGTCCGGGTCGTCCTCGGCGTGCTGTGCGCGCTGACGCTGGTCGTCGTCGCCGCCGCGCTGCGCCGGATGGACCTCTACGTGGAGGCGTACGGGCTGACCAGGCTGCGCGTCTCGGTGGCCGCGATGGAGCTGTGGCTGGGGCTGGTCATCGTGCTGATCATGGCCGCCGGGCTGTTCGGTGGACGCTGGCTGGCCCGCGCGTTCGCGGCCAGCGCGGCCGCGGCCGTCCTGGCCTTCGGCCTGCTCTCCCCGGACGGGATGGTCGCCGAGCGCAACGTGGCCCGCTTCGAGGCGGACGCGAAGATCGACCTCTCTTACTTCCAGTCCCTGTCGGCGGACGCCGTTCCCGCCCTCGACCGGCTGCCCGAGCCGCAGCGGTCCTGCGCCCTGCGCGGGATCAACGACGAGATGGCCAAGGCCGGGGACATCCCCTGGTACGCGATGAGCCTGGGCGAATACCAGGCCCGGCAGATCCTGCGCGAGCGTCCGGTGACCGCCTCGTACGAGGCCTGCTCGCGCCTGGGCGCCTTCGGCAGCCGAGTCGAGTACTAGGCCCTGTCGTCAAAGTCCCGTCGGGCCCGCGACGCCCGGCACCGCACCTCGCTGCGTTGTCGGAGCGCCCGAGTACGTCCAGTACACGGGCGCCCCTCCGCCTTGCGATGCACGGCACCGGACGCCGCGGGCCTTACCGACGCCACTTTGACGACAGGACCTAGGGGCGTCTTGCCGCTCAGGCCGGGCACGGGGATCGTTCCCCGCGCCCGGCCCCGGCCCCGTACGGAAGACCTCGCTCAGGCGGCCGGACCGGCCTTCGCGGCGGCGCCGGCCAGGGCCTCCAGGTCGCTCTTGCGCACCCGGATCACCAGCAGGGCGGTCGCCAGGGCCAGGCCCGCCATGGCGACGGCGGCGTAGAACGCGGTGGAGATGCCGTGGGTGAGGACCAGGTCGCCCCAGGGGTCGGGCAGGAAACCCGTCTCCTTGAAGGCGGCGATCTGTTCGGGGTCCGCCTGCGCCATGAAGGACGGGACCTGCTTCACGGCCTCGTCACGACTGGCCGTGCCGAAGACGGTGACCAGGATGGACAGGCCGAGCGAGCCGCCGACCTGCTGGCTGGCGTTGAGCAGCCCGGAGGCCGCGCCCGCCTCCTTCGGCGCCACGCCGGAGACGGCGGTGAGGGTGAGGGTCACGAAGTTGAGGCCCATGCCGAAGCCGAACAGCAGCATCGGCCCGAGCACTCCGGAGACGTAGGAGCTGTCGGTCCGGATGAAGGTAAGCCAGGCCAGCCCGGTTCCGGTGAGCGCGGACCCGAGGACCATGAAGGGCTTGGGCCCGAAGCGCGGCAGGAAGCGCTGCGAGAGGCCGGCGGCGGTGATGATGGCGACCGTCACGGGCAGGAAGCCGAGTCCGGACTGGATCGGGGAGAAGCCCAGCACGTTCTGCACGAACTGGACGATGAAGAAGAACATGCCGAACATCGCGGCGGCCAGGCCGAGCATGATCACGTAGGTGCCGGTGCGGTTGCGGTCGGCGAACATCCGCAGCGGGATGATCGGCTCGCGGGCCCGCGACTCGATGACGACGAAGAGTCCGAGCAGGACCAGGGCCGCGGCGAACGAGCCGAGGGTGATCGCGTCGCGCCAGCCCTTCTCCGCGGCGCTGATGAACCCGTACACGAGCGAGGCCATACCGCCGGTGGAGGTGAGTGCTCCGGCGATGTCGAAGCGGCCGGGGTGGCGCTCGGACTCGGTGATGTAGAGCGGGGTGAGGACCGCGATCAGCACGCCGATCGGCACGTTGACGAAGAGGACCCAGCGCCAGTCGAGCCACTCGGTCAGCATGCCGCCGGCCAGCAGGCCGATCGCGCCGCCTCCCGCGGAGACGGCGGCGAACACCCCGAACGCCCGGTTCCGCTCGGGGCCTTCGGGGAAGGTCGTGGTGATCAGGGCGAGCGAGGTCGGCGAGGCGATCGCGCCGCCGACCCCCTGCAGGGCGCGGGCCGCGAGCAGCTGCCAGGGCTCCTGGGCGAAGCCGCCGAGGAGGGAAGCCAGGGTGAAGAGCAGGATTCCGGCCAGGAACACGCGGCGTCGGCCCAGGATGTCGCCCGCCCGGCCGCCGAGCAGCAGCAGGCCGCCGAAGGTGAGGGTGTAGGCGCTGAGCACCCACGAGAGGTCGGTGGTGGTGAAGTCGAGGGCGCTCTGGATGTGCGGGAGCGCGATGTTCACGATCGTCGCGTCGAGGACGACCATGAGCTGGCACGCGGCGATGACGGCGAGCGCCACTCCGGGGCGGCCCTCCCGGCGTGCCGCGCCCGGTATCCGGGGTGCGGCGAGTTGAGAGCTTGTCACTGTGGATCCCCCCCAAAGTGAAATAGTGAACGCATTCGTTCACTGCGGGTCCACGGTAGGAGCCGCGCCTTAGTGAACGCAAGCGTTCACTAAGGCTGAAAATATGTGCGCCGAACGCGCAAGCCGGTCGGAGGCGGGGAGATGGTGGGTTCGCGCTGGTCAGCGGCGTCGCCGGGACGCAGGCGGGGTCCGGAACTCGAACGGGCGATTCTCGACGCCGCGTTGGAGCAGCTGAGTACGGTCGGATGGAACGCGCTCACCATGGAGGGTGTCGCGTCCGGCGCGCAGACGGGCAAGGCCGCGCTCTACCGCCGCTGGCCGTCGAAGGCGGACCTGGTGGCCGATGCGCTGCGCAGTGGTCTGCCGCGGATCGGTGACATTCCCGACTGTGGTTCGATCCGCGAGGACCTCTACCTGCTGTGTGTGGGCACGCGGGACGTCATGCACTCGCGCGCCGGTCAGGCTCTGCGGTCAGTGCTTCACGAATGCGATCACATGCATGCCGATCGGTTCCACGGAGTCATCTGGTCCGGTCTGCACGAGCCGGCCCAGCGTCTGATCAGGGAGCTTGTGGAGCGTGGAATCGCGCGGGGCGACGTGCGGCCGGACGCGTCTGGTCCGTTTGTCGTGGATGTCATTCCGGCGATGCTGATGTACCGCGCCAAGGTGTGCGGAAGCGAATGGGAGGACGCGGACATCGCGGCGCTGATCGACGAGGTGATGGTGCCGCTGCTCAGGGTGTGAGACGTGGCGGGGGCGGCGCGGGGCGCGCGGAGCGGGGTTCGCGTCCGATCCCGGGCGGGTCGGACCGGGGCGGGGGTGTGCAGTGGCCCCGGGGCGGCGTAACCTTGCTGGCGCCATGCCGTACGAAGCACCCACCCACACCGTCGAACGCTCCCTCCGTGCAACCACCGGCGCCAAGGTCATCGCCGGGGTCGACGAAGTCGGACGAGGGGCCTGGGCCGGACCCGTCACCGTGTGTGCGGCGATCACCGGCCTGCGCCGGCCGCCCGCCGGGCTCACCGACTCCAAACTGCTCACCCCCAAGCGACGCGACGCCCTGCTCGATGTCCTGGAGGACTGGGTCACCGCGTACGCGCTCGGGCACTCCTCGCCCGAGGAGATCGACGACCTGGGGATGACGGCCGCCCTCCGACTGGCGGCGGTGCGCGCGCTGGACGCGCTGCCGGTGCGCCCCGACGCGGTGATACTCGACGGCAAGCACGACTATCTCGGCCCGCCCTGGCGGGTCCGTACGGTGATCAAGGGCGACCAGTCCTGCATCGCCGTCGCCGCGGCCTCGGTCATAGCCAAGGTCCGCCGCGACCGCATGATGGCCGAACTCGGTGAACGGGGCCGCGGAATCGAGGACTTCGCCTTCGCCGCCAACGCCGGATACCCCTCGCCCGTGCACCGGGCGGCGCTGGAGGAGCTGGGGCCCACCCCCTACCACCGGCTCTCGTGGTCGTACCTCGACGCGCTGCCCCGGTGGCGCCATCTCAAGAAGGTGCGCCGCAGCGAGGAGTCGATGGAGCTGGAAAACGGAGGCCAACTCGGCTTCGATTTCTGATCGCACGCGTGTGCCACCAACCGGTACGTTTCGTACCGGTGTTTGATAGATATCAACTCATGCCTCTCACCCCCGCCATCGCCATCGAGGAGCCTCAGATTCACGAGAG
Source organism: Streptomyces sp. NPDC040545 (assembly GCF_055595065.1). Classification (NCBI taxonomy): domain Bacteria; kingdom Bacillati; phylum Actinomycetota; class Actinomycetes; order Kitasatosporales; family Streptomycetaceae; genus Streptomyces; species Streptomyces sp. NPDC040545. The sequence goes on along the minus strand of NZ_JBVIWA010000005.1, from coordinate 297,588 downwards.
TGCCCAGGGTCCCCGCGTCACGCCGGCCGCGAGCCGCACCGCGCAGACCCCCCGCCCTGTACCTGGTCCGCGTCCCGCCGCCGTACCGCGGCCCGGCCGCCCCGGTCCCGCCAGGCCCGCACCGCCCGCGCAGCGTGCGCCGCAGGCCACCCCCGGACCCGTTCCCGCAGCCCCCACCGCACCGTCCGTCTCCGCGGCGGTGCCGCAGATCCAGCTGATCCCGGCCTCCGCCGAGGGCGCGCTGGACGCGGCCGAAGAGGCCGTCGACCTGCTGCTCGACACCGGGCGCGCGCCCGGCGACATCCTGGTGCTCACCAGTGGCGACCCGCACCCGTGGGCCGCGCACGAGCTGTCCTTCGGCGAGGCCGCGTACTGGGCCCTGCACGACGCCGGGGACGACGTCTTCTACGCGGACGCGGCGCAGGTCCAGCGCGCCGGCCGCCGTCCCGTCGTGGTCTTCGCGGCCAACGGCGGAGCGGTCGACACCATCGCGGGAGCCTTGCCGGTCGCGCTCACCCGGGCGGGTGCGCTGCTGATCGTGTGCGGTGACCCGCAGCAGATCAACTCCGTGCTGGGTGCGGGCGTCTGACGCCCTGTACCCCGGCACGGGCGAGGGGCGGGGCGGGCCATGGGGCCGGCCCCGCTGAAGCCCGCGCCGGGGCCCGGGTCGGAGCCTGAGGCCTGGTCCGCCGTACGCCCGTTCCTGGGTGTACGGCCGTGAGGCATGCCCGCACGCAGGGCGAGCGTGTCGCCGTCGTACGGGTGCCAGCCGCACGGGTGACAGCCCCGCGGCGACAGCAGCACGGGCGCGGGCCGTACCCGTGGGAGTTGCGCCCGGGGCCCTACGGGGGTCAGCGCGCGGCGGTCCGCCGCAGGGCCTCGACCGCGCCGCCCCCGGTGTGCAGGGCCAGCGGAGAGAACTCGGACACGGTGTCGCCCAGGCGCTGCGGCCGCGAGTCGGAGCTCGGACGCCGACCGCCACGGCCCTCGCCCAGCACCTGCCAGCCCCCGTGGGTCAGCGTGATGTACGCGCCGCAGCGCAGGCCGTGCAGGGTGCAGGCGTCCCGCAGTCCCCACATCCACGCGCCGTCCTCCTCGGTCCACCGCTCGTCGCCCTCGCGGCAGTAGAGCAGCACCGCCGTCCGCACCGGGGTCCGTCGGCGCAGGTCGTGCGGGAGGACCCGGCGTAGCCGGGACAGCAGGGCGTTGCGGTACTCCCAGCCGTCGGCCGAGGCCGACCGCTGCACGAAGGAGGCGCTCGCCACGAGCTGCTCCTCCGGGCCGAGGACGGCGATGACCGCGGTCGAGGGCACGGGGCTGTGCCGGGAGTGCAGCCCGCTGACGACCTCGCGCGGATTGCCGAGCAGCGGAATGCCCGCCGCTGTCCATTCCGCGGGTTCCAGCAGTCTGCCGTGCCGGCTTGTGCCGCCGGTGGCTGTTGCCAGGGACGTGGTCGGGGGCGGCGCGAATCCGAAGGTCACGGTCCTCCCTTCGGGTACACGCCCGCGAACGGGCACGGTGGAGTCAGGGCGCGCCGCAGCGCGGCCCAGGAGGGTGCCGAGGAGCCGAGCGGGAGCACCCCAATTCTCGCGTGGCTTCTGAGCGTGCGGCAACGAGCAATTGACGCCGCCGACCGGAATTCGCCGGTATGCCGTTCATATCCTTGCCCCGCCACGCCGAAGATGACGCATTCGGCTAGCCCTGAAGCGCCAGCACCAGCGGGAACACCTCTTTCGCGCCTGCCCGTCGCAGCAGCCGGGCGGCCACCGCGACGGTCCACCCGCTCTCCGTGCGGTCGTCGACGAGCAGCACCGGACCCGCGGACTGCGCCAGCGCATCGGCCAGCGCCGGGGGCACGGCGAGGGATTGGTGGAGACCCCGTACCCGCTGTGCGCTGTTCGAGGACACCGATCCGAACTCCGGTGCCTGGTCCGTGTAGGCGAGCGCACCGAGCAGCGGCATCCGCCCGATCTCCGCGATCCGCGCGGCCAGCGAACCGATCAGCTGGGGGTGGCTGCGCGAGGGCAGGGCGACCACGCCCACCGGCCGCCCCGGTGCGTCCGGCGCCCCCGAGGCCCAGCCGCCGGGCCCCCGGGCCCAGTCCGCGAGCACCGCGACCACGGCCTGCGCGACGTCGTCCGGAACCGGCTGGTCCGGAGCCCCTGGGGCCAGCATCGGTCGCAGCCGGTTGCCCCATCCGATGTCGGACAGCCGGCCCAGCGCCCGGCCCGTCGAGGCCTGCTCCCCGGCGGGGATACGGCCTTTGAGGTCGACGCCGACCGCCGCGAGCCCGGTCGGCCACATCTTGCGCGGCTCCAGCTCCACGCCCGGGCGGCCGAGTTCACCGCGCGCGGTGTCCAGCGCGGTGGTGGAGACCTCCGCGGTGAACCGGGCCCCGGCGCAGTTGTCGCAGCGGCCGCAGGGCGCCGCGTCCTCGTCGTCGAGCTGGCGCCGCAGGAACTCCATCCGGCATCCGGTGGCCGCGGCGTAGTCGCGCATGGCCTGCTGTTCCGTGGCCCGCTGGCGGGCGACCCACGCGTAGCGCTCGGCGTCGTAGGCCCAGGGCTCGCCCGTCGAGGTCCAGCCGCCCTTGACGCGGTGCACGGCGCCGTCGACGTCGAGCACCTTGAGCATGGTCTCCAGCCGGGTGCGGCGCAGATCGACCAGCGGCTCCAAGGCGGGCAGCGACAGCGGCCGGCCGGCCTGGGCCAGGACGTCGAGCGTGCGGCGCACCTGCTCCTCCGGCGGGAAGGCCACCGAGGCGAAGTACTGCCAGATCGCCTCGTCCTCCCGGCCGGGGAGCAGCAGGACCTCCGCGTGCTCCACGCCACGGCCCGCGCGGCCGACCTGCTGGTAGTAGGCGATGGGGGAGGAGGGCGAGCCGAGGTGCACCACGAAGCCCAGGTCGGGCTTGTCGAAGCCCATCCCGAGGGCGGAGGTGGCCACGAGCGCCTTGACCCGGTTCGCCTGGAGGTCGTCCTCGGCCTGTTGGCGGTCGGCGTTCTCCGTCTTGCCGGTGTACGAGGCCACGGTGTGCCCCCGGTGGCGCAGGTAGGCGGTGACCTCCTCGGCGGCCGCCACGGTCAGCGTGTAGATGATCCCGCTGCCGGGCAGGTCCCCGAGGTGGTCGGCGAGCCAGGCCAGCCGGTGCGCCGCGTCGGGCAGGGTCAGCACCGCCAGGCTCAGGCTCTCGCGGTCCAGCGGGCCGCGCAGCACCAGAGCGTCCGTGCCGGCCCCGGTGCCGAGCTGTTCGGCGACGTCGGCGGTCACGCGGGCATTGGCCGTGGCGGTCGTCGCCAGCACCGGGACACCCGGCGGCAGGTCGGCCAGCATGGTGCGCAGCCGGCGGTAGTCGGGGCGGAAGTCGTGACCCCAGTCGGAGATGCAGTGCGCCTCGTCGACCACGAGAAGCCCGGTGGCGGCGGACAGCTTGGGGAGGACCTGGTCGCGGAAATCAGGGTTGTTGAGCCGCTCGGGACTGACCAGCAGGACATCGACCTCACCGGCAGCCACCTCGGCCTGGATGCCCTCCCACTCCTCGGGGTTGGCGGAGTTGATGGTGCGGGCGCGGATCCCGGCCCGGGCCGCGGCCTCGACCTGATTGCGCATCAGCGCGAGGAGCGGCGAGACGATCACGGTGGGGCCGGCGCCGTTCGCCCGCAGCAGGGAGGTGGCGACGAAGTACACCGCGGACTTGCCCCAGCCGGTGCGCTGTACCACCAGCGCCCGCCGCTTGTGCGCCACCAGGGCCTCGATCGCCCGCCACTGGTCCTCGCGCAGCCTGGCGGCACCCGTGGGGTCGCCCACGAGACGGGCTAGTACGGAGTCGGCCGAGGACCTCAGGTCTGCGTTCATACCCCCATGCAACCTGATGCCTCCGACATCGCGCCAATGCCGCTCCGGGCCTGTGGACGGCGGGGGCGTGAGTTATCCACAGGGCTTTCGGGATCGGATCATGCGCGGGACCTTCGTGGCATGACGAACAACCACGAATCACGCACCCCGTCCGACCGGCCCTCCATCAGCCCGGCCGGAACCGCCACCGGACCCCAGATCACCCTGCGCAGCCCGGCCGAACTGGCCGACGCGCTGCCCTACATGCTCGGCTTCCACCCGACCGACTCCCTCGTCATGGTCGCCGTGCACGGCGAAGGCGGGCGCTTCGGCGGCCGGCTCCGCGTCGGTATCCCCAGCTCGCCCGCGGAATGGGAGGACACCGCCCGACAGGTCGCCGAGTGCCTGATCAGGGGCAGCGAACGGCGCGGCGCGAGGCCCGACGGCATCGTCGTCTACCTCTGCCAGGAGCCGGGCGGGGAGGAGAGCGGCCGGCGGGTGATGGCCCGGCTGCGGCCGCTCGCCCAGGGGATCCGGCTGGCCTGCGGCGCGCTGGACGTGCCCGTACTGGAGGTCCTGTGCCTGTCGGCGGGACGGTTCTGGTCCTACGTATGCCCCGACGAGCGGTGCTGCCCGGCCGAGGGGAGCCCGCTGGCCGCCGTCGGCACATCGGTGCTGGCGGCGACGGCCACCTTTGCCGGACTCCAGGTCAGGGGCTCCCTCAAGGAGATCGAGGGCCGGATGGCACCGCTGCGCGGGGTCGTCGCCGAGGAGGCGGAACGGGCTCTCGACCGGGCCGCCGCCGCCCTGATGCCCAGGATCCTCGACGGGGCCACCCGCGAGGAGGTCGGCGCCGAGACCATCGCGCTGGCACGGAGCCTGATGCGGCGCCTGACGCTGGCCCCGCCCGTCGAGGGCGGCGCCCACGCCGACGACTGGGACGACGCGCTGCTCGGCCATGACGAGGCCGCCTCACTGATCCTGGGTCTCCAGGACCGCGAGATCCGGGACATCGCGGCGGAATGGATGGAGGACGAGGACGCGGCCCCCGCACTGCGGCTGTGGCGGGCCCTGGCCCGGCGCTGCGTCGGGGCCTACGGCGAGCACGCCGCCGCTCCGCTCACCCTCGCCGGCTGGGTCTCATGGTCCACGGGGGACGAGCCGACCGCCCGGATCGCCTTCGGCCTGGCCCTGCGGGCGGACGCCGAGTACCGCTTCGCCCAGCTGCTCCACCACGCATGCAACGAAGGGATCGACCCCGAGGGGCTGCGGCAGTGCCTGCGGGAGGAGCGGCGCCGCCGGGAACCCAGGCGGGGGCGATCCTCGGCCGGTACCCGCCCTCCCGGCCGGCGGGGCCGGACGGCCTCCCGCCGCGGGTCCCGCCGAACCGCGGGGAGCGAACAGTGAGCGCGCACCGGTTCACGTCGTCCGGCGGTCCGGTGCGACCGCTCCGGTACGCGCTGGGCCTGACCCGGCGGCCCGGGCTTCACCCCGGGCACGCCCGGACGGCGCCCGGGCCCGTGACCCGGGCGGGGGTGGGGGCGTTCAGCTGGGGGGTGGTGGGGGCCCGGCCGCGCCGCCGCCCAGCTGAACCGACCGGAGCGCAGACAAGGCGACACATGTCTCACCCCGCACCTCCCCGCCCACCCGGCGTGCCCGCCGCCCGCAGGTCCGAACTGCCGCCCGTGCACGGTGCCGTCATCTGCGTCGCCGCGCCCTGTCTGGTCATCTCCCCGGAGCACGGCCAGCTGACCGGGCGGGGTATCGACGGGATCTACCGGTCCGGGCGCCGCCTCCTCTCCCGTTGCGTGCTGCGTGTCGGAGGCCGGGACCCGGTCGCCGTGCAGGGGCGCAGCCTCGCTGCCGACCGGGCCGTCTTCACCGCGACCGTGCGCTCCGGTGCCGAGCCCGGCCCCGACCCGGACATCGGTGTGGAAAGGGTCCGGCACGCGGACGGCACCGAGCGGATCACCCTGCGCAGCTTCACGGCCCGGCCGGTACGCCTGCCCGTGGAGGTGCTGCTCGGCACCGACCTGGCGGAGCTGGCCGCCGTGGCCGCGGGCCGGGCCGGGCCGGAGCTGCCCGCCGGGGTGCACGCCGCCGGGCTGCGCTGGAGCACCGGCGACGCGCAGGCCGTGACCGCCGCCGACCCGCCGCCGGACGACGCGCTGGCTTCTGCGGGGCTGCTGCGCTGGCAGCTCGAACTGGCTCCCGGCGAATCCCGCACCATCGAGCTGCGGACCACGCAGCAGCGGGTGGGGCGGGCCCCCGCCGGGCAGGTGGCGAACCCGCTGGCCGACGCCCGGGCCGAGGGGGACGATCCGAGGGCCGGGGCATGGTTCCGGACCAGTGTCGAGGACCTGGGCGCGCTGCTCCTGCGGGACCCTGAGCAGCCGGGCGACGCCTTCGCCGCGGCGGGAGCGCCCTGGCGGCTCGGCCTGGCCCCGGCGGAATCGCTCTGGGCCGCCCGGATGGCGCTGCCGCTCGGGACCGGTCTCGCCGCAGCCACCTTGCGCATCCTCGCCCGCACCCAGACCGAGGAGCGGGGGCCCGACCTCGGGAAGATCCCGGGCCCGCTGCGCGGAGCGGGCGCGCAGCTTCCGCCGGGGTGCACCGGCACCGAGGCGACCCTGGCCTTCCCCGCGGTGCTGGCCGAGGCCCGGCTCTGGGGCATGCCCGAAGAGGAGGTGGCCCGGCTGCTCCCGGCCGCCGAACGGTGCCTGCACTGGTTGCGCGGCGCGTGGGGGGAGGACGGCTTCCTGGCCGATCCGGACCCGGGTCCGCGGCGCTGCGAGACCCAGGCCCACGCCCATCGGGCCGCCGTGCTCGGTGCCGATCTGCTCGCCGCGTGCGGACGGCCGGGAGCCGAGGAGTGGCGGGAGCGGGCGGCCGGGCTGCGGGAGCGGTTCCGGGCCGGGTTCTGGATCGACGGCCCGGACGGCGGGCGGCCCGCTTCGGCCCTCCACCCCGACGGGAGACCGCTGCCCCGTCTGACGGGGGCCGCCGCCCACCTGCTCGACACCGGACTGCTCAGCGGCGGCCGGCTCGCCCCGGGACTCCTGGACCGCACCCGCTCCGAGCAGCTGGCCCGGCTGCTCGGGGCCCCCGCCATGGATTCCGGATGGGGGCTGCGGAGCATGGCCGTCAAGGAGCCGGGGCACAACCCGTTCGGCCACCGCTCGGGCGCCGTACGGGCGTACGAGAGCGCGGTGGCCGTGGCCGGCCTGGCCCAGGCCGGTTTCGAGAAGGAGGCCGCGGGCCTGCTCGGAGGCCTGCTGGACGCGGCGGAGGCCTTCGGGTACCGGCTACCGGAGATGTTCGCGGCCGAGCAGCGCACCGCGGGCAGCGCCCCCGTGCCGCACCCGGCGGCCTGCCGGCCGGCCGCCGTTGCCGCGGCGGCCGGGATCCACGCGCTGACCGCCCTCGCCGGAATCCGCCCCGACGCCCCCGCCGGCACGGTCGCCCTCGCGCCCCTCCCCGGAGCCCCCCTGGGCGGGCTCAGACTGTCGGGTCTGCGGGTGGCGGGGAAGCCCTTCGCCGTCCGGATCAGCCGGCTCGGCCTCGGCATGGTGGAGGAGGCGGCCGATGCGCTCCAGTTGGGTGGCTGAGCACGCTCACCCCGCTCAGGCCGGAACTGTCCGCCCGATCGAAGGCCCCCGCCTTCGGAGCGCTGTCTTCAAGGTCACCAAAGCGCTGTTTATCGTCAGGCAGACGACTATGATCGCGGCATGTCGCCCTACGACCCGTCGGCCTATCCGCCCTTCGCCGTCACCGTCGACCTGGTCGTGCTCACCGTGCGGCGCCACGCGCTCTGTGCGCTGGTCGTCCGGAGAGGTGAGCAGCCGTTCCAGGGGCGCTGGGCGCTGCCCGGAGGCTTCGTCCGCGGGGACGAGGACCTGGCGGGGGCCGCCGCCAGGGAGCTCTCCGAGGAGACCGGCCTGTGCGCGCACGACCCCGCCCTGCCCGGCGCGGGCAGCGGGGCGCACCTCGAACAGCTGGCCACCTACGGTGATCCGAAGCGGGATCCGCGGATGCGTGTCGTCAGCGTGGCGCACCTGGTGCTGGCTCCGGACCTGCCTGCGCCCCGGGCCGGGGGCGATGCCAACAGCGCGCGCTGGGCCCCGGTCGACGAGGTGCTGGCCGAGACCGAGGCTTCCACGGGGCTGGCCTTCGACCACGCCAGGATCCTCGCCGACGGTGTCGAGCGGGCCCGCTCGAAGATCGAGTACTCCTCGCTGGCCACCGCCTTCTGCCCGCCGGAGTTCACCGTCGGCGAGCTGCGCCGGGTCTACGAGGCGGTCTGGGGTGTGTCCCTCGACCCGCGCAACTTCCACCGCAAGGTCACCGGTACTCCCGGATTCCTGGTGCCGGCCGGAGGCACGACGACCCGTCAGGGCGGACGTCCGGCGCAGTTGTTCCGGGCGGGCGGGGCCACCCTCCTCAACCCGCCGATGCTGCGTCCGGAGGTCTGACACCGCGGGCCACGAAGAGCCGTCGGCGGCGGCGGGACCACCGTGCCCGATCCCAGGGCCGGGTCCGGCGCCCGGTCCGGCACCCGGTCCGGACCCGCCGTCCGTGCGGGGCCCGGCGGCAGTATCGGCATTCCATCGGACCAGTTGCGCTGAATATCGGACATATCGCGTTATCTTGCTTGCGGTACCCACCCTGCCGCTGAGCGGTCTCACCCCCCGCGAGAGAAGCGATGCTCCAGGCCATCGGACTCACCAGCAAGCCCCGCCCCGACGCCCCGCCCCTCGTGGACGACCTCACCTTCGAGGCCCGCCCGGGGCATGTGACCGCCCTGCTCGGCGAGCCGGGATCGGGCAAGACCACCGCACTGCGGCTCATGCTCGAACTCGAACCGGGCCGCGGCGTCACCTACTTCCGCGGCCGCGCGCTGCACCGGATCCCGCACCCCGGCCGTGAGGTCGGAGTGCTCCTCGGCGACGTTCCCGGCAACCCCGCGCGGACCGTCCGCAACCAGCTGCGGATGCTCTGCGCCGCGGCCGGGGTGCCGGCCTCCCGGGCCGACACGATGCTGGAGGTCGTCGGCATCGCGGGACTGCGGGACCAGCGCCTCGGCTCGCTGTCGCTCGGCATGGAGCGCCGGGTCGCCCTGGCCTCGGCACTGCTCGCCGATCCGTGCACCCTGCTGCTCGACGAGCCCGGCGCCGGGCTCTCTCCCCGCGAACGCGGCTGGCTGCACGGGCTGCTGCGCGGCCACGCCTCCCTCGGCGGCGCGGTGCTCTTCACCACCGACGACGCCAAGGAGGCCGCCCGCAGCGCCGACCGTGTCGTCAGCATCGAGGCGGGCCGGCTCGTCGCCGACCAGGACGCCGCCGAGTTCGCCCGGACCAGACTGCGGCCGCGGGTCGCCGTGCGCACCCCGCACGCGGCCCGGCTGGCCGACGTACTGGGCCGCGAGGCCCGGGCCGCCCGTCGAGCGGTGGAGATCGTTGCAGAGAGCGGCAGCCGCCTGTCGGTGTACGGCAGCAACTGCGCCGAGGTCGGCGAGGCGGCGTTCCGGCACGGCGTGCTGGTCCACCAGCTCGCCGACGAGACGGGCGACGCCGGTGCGCCGACGGCGCCGGTCCCGGCCGCGCGCACCGCGGCCGGAGCGCCGCCGGAGCCCGGCGCGGCCCGCACCGAAGCCGTCGCCGAGTCCGTCGCCGGGGCCCCCGGCGAGGACCCCCGGCGGATCCGCTCCGGGCGCCCGGCCTCGGCCGTGCGCCGCGTGGGTGGCCCGCTGCGTCCCCTGCGCTACGAGTTGCTCAGGGTCTTCGGGACCGCCACCCCGGTCCTCACCGCCGCCCTCGTCGTCGCTGTCTCCGTCCTCACCGCCCTCGTACTGGCCCGGACCGGGCAGACCCCGCAGAACCGGCTGCTCGCCGCCTGGCCCGAACTGCTGCCGCTGCCGCCCGCGGCCCTGGGCGCGGGCCTGCTCGGCGCGCTGGCCTTCGGCGAGGAGTACCGCTACCCCGTACTCGCCGCCGACCGGGGCACCGTGCCCCGCCGGATGGGGCTGCTCACCGCCAAGCTGGGCATCTGCGCCGCCCTCGCGCTGCTGCTGGGTGCCCTGACGGTGGCCGCCGACGCCGCCGCCCTCGCGCTGGTCTTCGACAGCGGCCCGCTGCGCACCCCGGTGGAGTGGCTCTCCCCGGCCGTGAGTTGGGCCGGGCTGCTCATCGGCTGCGCCTGGGCCGGCGTACTGGCCTCCGGTGTCTTCCGGTCCGCCACCGCGGGACTGGCCGCGGTGCTCGCCGTACCGGTGATGGTGGTTCCGCTGGTGCGCAAGGCCCTGGAGGGCTCGTCCGCGTACCCGTCGACTGGGCTCGGGGCCCGCCTGCGCGGCCTGACCTGGGGCCAGTGGCCGCCGGAGGCCGACCGCCTGCTGATGGGGGCTCTCCGGGTGATGGCCCAGCCCGTCGGGACCGCGCTGGTGTTGTCGCTGATGGTCCTGTTGTGCGCCTATGGGTTCACCGGACTGCGCAGCCGGGTCCGTTGGTGATCGTTCCGGTTCGGGAGGAGTCACGTACGGGACCGTTGCCGTCCGTGTCACGTCAAGCGGACCGCAACTCCCCGCAAAAGGTCTGGTTCTTTACGATAAGTCGTCAATTGCGTAGGTGGCACCGATCACCCTTTCGTGTGCTTTTCACCAAAGACCTCAAGGGTCATGGAGGCACGGCCGACAAAGGATTCGTGAGTACCCTTGCGCACACCATGATGACCGCCGCCCGCCACGCCGACTCCGGCCTCGCCGGCGGCGAACTCGACCGCTACCCCTACGCGGAGACCCCCGGGTCCGACCGCGTCGGAGCACCCCACTGGGACGGTGCCGACGTCGAGTTGAGCCGCGTGGGCCGCCGAGCGGCAGGCAGCCGCGGACGCGGACTGCACGGCCAACTCGTCCAGCAGCTCGGCCAGATGATCGTGTCCGGCGACCTCGGTGCGGACCGCCCGCTGGTCCCCGAGGAGATCGGCCAGCGCTTCGAGGTCTCCCGCACGGTCGTCCGCGAATCCCTGCGGGTCCTGGAGGCCAAGGGCCTCGTCAGCGCCCGCCCCAACGTCGGCACCCGGGTCCGTCCCGTCGCCGACTGGAACCTGCTCGACCCCGACATCATCGAATGGCGTGCCTTCGGTCCGCAGCGCGACGACCAGCGCCGCGAGCTCGGTGAGCTCCGCTGGACCATCGAGCCGCTCGCCGCCCGCCTCGCCGCCGGCCATGGCCGGCCGGACATCCAGCAGCGCCTCGCGGACATGGTCGAGATCATGGGCCACGCCCTCGGCCAGGGCGACGCGATCACCTTCGCGCGCGCCGACAACGAATTCCACGCGCTCCTCATCCAGGTCGCCGGGAACCGCATGCTGGAGCACCTTTCCGGCATCGTCTCCGCCGCCCTCCAGGTCTCCGGCAGCCCGATCACCGCCTGCGACCGCCCGAGCGAGACCTGCGTCGCGCACCACGCGCGGATGGTCGAGGCCCTCGCAGCGGGTGATGCGACGGGCGCCGAGAACGCCATGCGCCAGCTCCTGACGGTTCATCCGGAGGTCGAGCGCGTGGTCCCCGCCCCACGCGAGCACTGACGGGCGGACGTGCGGGGGTGCAGAACGTGTCGCCGGGCCCGGCCGGGTCCGGCGACACCGGCGTGAGGCCCCCTTTCGTGGCGGTTCGGCATGCGCGGAAGACCGGGTTCGAGCACAGGAGCGGCACTCGTGCGTACGGGGTGTGACTCGGGCCACGAAGATTGGGCGTAACGCTCTGCGAGGTCACGCGATGACGTAAGAGGTGATGGCCGACGGAGGGAAGACAGCAGCCCTTGGGGGTGCTGTGCAGCTCCCCGGCCCCTGCCCGCGCCGCCGGCCCATCCCCGGTCGGTGGTCGTCGGCTCCGGTCCAGCACCACCAGGCCCGGGGTCGGAAGCCGTTCCCATCGTTCCGAGAGGTTGTTCGTGTCGGCCAGCACATCCCGTACGCTCCCGCCGGAGATCGCCGATTCCGAGTCCGTGATGGCGCTCATCGAGCGGGGCAAGGCCGAGGGGCAGATCGCCGGCGATGACGTGCGTCGGGCCTTCGAGGCTGACCAGATTCCTGCGACCCAGTGGAAGAATGTTCTGCGCAGCCTCAACCAGATCCTCGAGGAAGAGGGTGTGACGCTGATGGTCAGTGCCGCGGAGTCGCCCAAGCGCACCACCCGCAAGAGCGTCGCAGCCAAGAGCCCGGCCAAGCGGACGGCCACCGAGACCGTCAAGAAGACGGCCGCCCGGACGACGGCGGCGCAGCCCACGGCCACCCCCGTCCCGGCGGACTCGGACATCGCGGAAGCCCTCGCGGAAGAGCCCGGAACGGAGCCCGCCGCCAAGAAGACGGTGGCGAAGAAGACGGCGGCCAAGAAGACCGCGCCCGCCAAGAAGACCGCTGCCAAGAAGACGGCGGCGAAGAAGACCGCCTCCAAGAAGGACGCGGACGAGGGCGAGGACGAGACCGCGGACGAGGGTCCCGACGCCGCCAAGGCCGAGGCCGAGGAAGAGGAGGAGGGCGGGGAGAACAAGGGCTTCGTCATCTCCGACGACGAGGACGACGCCCCCGCCCAGCAGGTCGTGGTCGCGGGCGCCACCGCCGACCCGGTCAAGGACTACCTCAAGCAGATCGGCAAGGTCCCCCTCCTCAACGCCGAGCAGGAGGTGGAGCTCGCCAAGCGCATCGAGGCGGGTCTGTTCGCCGAGGACAAGCTGGCGAACTCCGACAAGCTGGCGCCCAAGCTCAAGCGCGAGCTGGAGATCATCGCCGAGGACGGCCGCCGCGCGAAGAACCACCTGCTGGAGGCCAACCTCCGCCTCGTGGTCTCCCTCGCCAAGCGCTACACGGGCCGCGGCATGCTCTTCCTGGACCTGATCCAGGAGGGCAACCTGGGTCTGATCCGCGCCGTCGAGAAGTTCGACTACACCAAGGGCTACAAGTTCTCGACCTATGCCACGTGGTGGATCCGGCAGGCGATCACGCGCGCCATGGCCGACCAGGCACGCACCATCCGTATCCCGGTGCACATGGTCGAGGTCATCAACAAGCTCGCCCGCGTCCAGCGCCAGATGCTCCAGGACCTGGGCCGCGAGCCCACCCCGGAGGAGCTGGCCAAGGAACTCGACATGACCCCCGAGAAGGTCATCGAGGTCCAGAAGTACGGCCGTGAGCCGATCTCCCTGCACACGCCGCTCGGCGAGGACGGCGACAGCGAGTTCGGTGACCTCATCGAGGACTCCGAGGCGGTCGTCCCGGCCGATGCCGTGAGCTTCACGCTGCTGCAGGAGCAGCTGCACTCGGTGCTCGACACCCTCAGCGAGCGCGAGGCCGGCGTGGTCTCGATGCGCTTCGGCCTCACGGACGGCCAGCCCAAGACGCTCGACGAGATCGGCAAGGTCTACGGGGTCACGCGTGAGCGGATCCGCCAGATCGAGTCGAAGACGATGTCGAAGCTCCGGCACCCGTCCCGCTCCCAGGTGCTGCGCGACTACCTGGACTGACCGGGCGGCTTCGGGCGGCCCGGGCCGCCGCCCGGTAGCCGATGGGGACCACAGGGCCACGGTGGCCGCGCGGGTGCGCTCGGCCACCGGGCGACCCACTCTGGGTGGAGTCATGCACACTCGGAGTCAGGAGGCCTCATGCGTCGTCCCTTTGCCCGTGCTCTGGCGGGAGCGCTGACCCTGGCGGCGGGAGCGGCCGCTGCGCCGTTCGCCCAGGTGCCGCAGGCGGCCGCGGACAGTGTGGTGATCGGCGGGAAGCCGGTGAAGGTGGCCGACAGCCCCTGGGTCGTCGCCCTCGCCAGCCGTGACCGGTTCGGGGGTACGCGGGGCGGGCAGTTCTGCGGAGGCGTGCTCGTGTCCCCGACCAGGGTGCTGACGGCGGCGCACTGCCTGGGCAGCCAGGTGCTGGGCGGCCCGGTCGAGTCCGTGGCCGACTTCCGGGTGATCGCCGGGCGTACGGAGCTCCGGGCGGCCGAGGGCCGGGAGATCGCGGTGCGCGGGGCGAGGGTGAACCCGGCCTACGACCCGGCGAGCAATGCCGGGGACCTCGCCGTTCTGGAGCTGGCCGAGTCGGTACCGGCCCACTGGGTGCTGCCCATGGCGGGGGCGGGGCATTCCGCCTACGCCGCGGGGACCGAGGCGGCGGTGTACGGCTGGGGCGACACGAGCGGCTTTGGTGACTACGCGTACGGGCTGCGTGCCGCTGGGGTGACGGTGCTGGCGGACGAGGTCTGCGCGCGCGCCTACCCCGGGGACGCGGACGGGCAGTACCGCGCGGAGTCCATGGTGTGCGCGGGGGACAGCGGTGGCGGCAAGGACGCCTGCCAGGGCGACAGCGGCGGGCCGCTGGTGGCCCGGGGGCGGCTCATCGGGCTCGTCTCCTGGGGCCGGGGCTGCGGGCGCGCCGACAGCCCCGGGGTCTACACGCGTATCGCCCCGTTGGTCGACTTCGTGCTGGCCCCGGAGACGGACGCGCAGCCCGGGGAGGTCCAGGACGTCGGGTGGGACGCCCCCGGGGCCTCTGGGCCGTACACAGGGCCCGTACAGGGGCATCGCACGCCCTAGCCGCAGGGTCGCGGACGTGAGGACGGGCGGCACCCCTGGGTCTCAGGAGTGCCGCCCGTCGACCGGCCTGGCCGGTCCTGGCTCGTCGGATGCGAGGTGCAGGCCTGTGTCAGCGGTCCTCGGGTTCGGCATTGGCAGCCGGAGCGGACGTGAGCCGCTCGGTCTCATCCTGTATTTCCGCGGCGATCTTCTTGAGTTCCGGCTCGAACTTGCGCCCGTGGTGGGCGCAGAAGAGCAGTTCACCGCCGCTCAGCAGGACGACGCGCAGATATGCCTGGGCGCCGCAACGGTCGCATCGGTCAGCGGCCGTCAGCGGGGTCGCGGGTGTCAGAACAGTAGTCACGTCGCCTCTTCTCTAGCTCGACGAGCTGTCGTACCAGGGTCAACATCCAACCAGGCCGAAAACGTTCCCGCTCGCGGCTTTTCCTCGAAACTTCCTTCCGAAGCTGGCCGGCTGTTGCCGGTTGGCGGCGAAGGAGCCGTATTGCGTTGCTTTACGGTTTCGCGTTGTCAGTCGTGCGCTTGTTGCAGTTCCATCCTCCCCCGGCGTGAGTGCCAGGTTGTTCATGAGGACGTGCCCGAACCCTAAATGGTTCATGCGCGGAAGGGAACGTGATGTTTCCTTCACCCGCGCGGGGGATCGAACACCCGTGCGGATCTGGACTAGGCTGAGGAATGCGCGAGGGTGGCGTTGCATCGGCTCTACCTGGCCTCGGTACCCTTCGAGCGGCACCCGAGCCACCCCTGCGCCCGACCGGGCCAGAAAAGAAATTCAGCGAGGAGCGAACTGCGTGACCGCCGACACGTCCGTGCCTTCCAGCGCGCTGCTGTCCGGAGCAGACCGGGACGGTTCCAACTACACCGCGCGGCACCTGCTCGTCCTCGAAGGGCTGGAGGCCGTCCGCAAGCGCCCCGGCATGTACATCGGCTCCACCGACAGCCGGGGCCTCATGCACTGCCTGTGGGAGATCATCGACAATTCCGTCGACGAGGCCCTGGGCGGCTACTGCGACCACATCGAGGTGATCCTCCACGAGGACGCCTCCGTCGAGGTCCGGGACAACGGCCGCGGCATCCCCGTGGACGTCGAGCCCAAGACCGGCCTGTCCGGCATCGAGGTCGTCATGACCAAGCTGCACGCCGGCGGCAAGTTCGGCGGTGGCTCGTACGCGGCCTCCGGCGGCCTGCACGGCGTCGGCGCCTCCGTGGTCAACGCCCTCTCCGCCCGCCTCGACGTCGAGGTCGACCGCAACAGCGCGACCCACGCCATCAGCTTCCGGCGCGGCGTCCCGGGAATGTTCACCGAGCAGGGCCCCGAGAGCCCCTTCGACCCCGCCAACGGCCTCCGCAAGGTCAAGCGGGTCGCCAAGGGCAAGACCGGCACCCGGGTCCGCTACTGGGCCGACCGCCAGATCTTCCTCAAGGACGCCCGGCTCAACCTGGAGACGCTCTACCAGCGCGCCCGCCAGACCGCCTTCCTCGTCCCCGGCCTGACCCTGGTCGTCCGCGACGAGCGGGGCATCGACGGCGCCGGCAAGACCGAGGAGACCTTCCGCTTCGACGGCGGCATCAGCGAATTCTGCGAGTACCTCGCCCAGGACAAGGCCGTCTGTGACGTCCTGCGCCTGACCGGCACGGGCACCTTCAAGGAGACCGTCCCGGTCCTCGACGACCGCGGCCACATGACCCCCACCGAGGTCACCCGCGAGCTCGGCGTGGACATCGCCCTGCGCTGGGGCACGGGGTACGAGACCAATGTCAAGTCCTTCGTGAACATCATCGCCACCCCCAAGGGCGGCACCCACGTCTCCGGCTTCGAGCGCTCGGTCGCCAAGACCGTGAACGAGGTGCTGCGCTCGGCCAAGCTGCTGCGCGTCGCCGAGGACGACGTGGTCAAGGACGACGCGATGGAGGGCATGACGGCCGTCGTCACCGTCCGGCTCGCCGAGCCGCAGTTCGAGGGCCAGACCAAGGAGGTGCTCGGCACCTCCGCGGCCACCCGGATCGTCGCCGCCGTGGTCGCCAAGGAGCTCAAGGCCTTCCTGACCTCCACCAAGCGCGACGACAAGCAGCAGGCCCGCGCCGTGATGGAGAAGATCGTCGCGGCGGCCCGGACCAGGATCGCGGCCCGTCAGCACAAGGAGGCGCAGCGTCGCAAGACCGCGCTGGAGACCTCCTCGCTCCCCGCCAAGCTGGCCGACTGCCGCAGCGACGACGTGGACCGCAGCGAGCTCTTCATCGTCGAGGGCGACTCCGCCCTCGGCACCGCGAAGCTCGCCCGCAACTCGGAGTTCCAGGCGCTCCTGCCCATCCGCGGCAAGATCCTCAACGTCCAGAAGTCCTCGATCTCGGACATGCTCAAGAACGCCGAGTGCGGGGCGATCATCCAGGTCATAGGAGCCGGCTCGGGCCGGACCTTCGACATCGACGCCGCCCGGTACGGCAAGATCGTGCTGCTCGTGGACGCCGACGTCGACGGCGCACACATCCGCTGCCTGCTGCTCACGCTCTTCCAGCGGTACATGCGGCCGATGGTCGAAGCGGGCCGGGTCTTCGCGGCCGTGCCGCCGCTGCACCGGATCGAGCTGGTCCAGCCGAAGAAGGGCCAGGACAAGTACGTCTACACGTACTCGGACAACGAGCTGCGCCAGACCCTGCTGGAGTACCAGCGCAAGAACATCCGGTACAAGGACTCGATCCAGCGCTACAAGGGCCTCGGCGAGATGGACGCGGACCAGCTGGCGGAGACCACCATGGACCCCCGCTTCCGCACCCTGCGCCGGATCAACATCGGCGACCTGGACTCGGCCGAGCAGGTCTTCGACCTGCTCATGGGCAATGAGGTGGCCCCGCGCAAGGAGTTCATCACGAGCTCCGCGGCGACCCTGGACCGCTCGCGCATCGACGCCTGATCCAGGCGCCGCCGGAGCGCGGAGGCACCGAACACCGAAGGCGCCACGGCATACCGGTGCTCTTCGCTCCATCACCTGTTGGAGTGAAGAGCACCGGTACACCAGTCCGGAAAGCGCCCATTCCGCACATCCTTGTGGGTACGCGGCCAATGCGGCAGCGGACAAGGAGAGTTCGGTGGACAAGCACGAAGGTCGTGATACCGGAACGATCCGGCTCGACGACCCCTGGTACGACGCGCTGGCCGTCGGGTGGGGCGAGGGTGGGGAAACGTCCCAGCCGGTTCCGGTCCCTGGTGGCGGGCGCCCCGCGCCCGGCGCATCCGACATCTACCTCGAAGTGCAGCGCAGCGCCGCCTTCCAGGAGGTTCGCACCCGCTACCGCAGGTTCGTCGTCCCCGCCACCGCCGGGTTCCTCCTCTGGTACGTCGCCTACGTGGTCGCCGCCACCGCCGCGCCCGGCCTGATGGCCCGGCCGGTGGTGGGCGCGGTCAACGTGGCCATGCTGGCGGGGCTCGGCCAGTTCCTCAGCACCTTCCTGCTGACCTGGGCGTACGCCCGGCACGCGCGGCTGCGCCGGGACCGGG
The DNA here is from genome assembly GCF_055595065.1 of Streptomyces sp. NPDC040545. Lineage (NCBI taxonomy): Bacteria > Bacillati > Actinomycetota > Actinomycetes > Kitasatosporales > Streptomycetaceae > Streptomyces > Streptomyces sp. NPDC040545. The sequence goes on along the minus strand of NZ_JBVIWA010000005.1, from coordinate 279,675 downwards.
CCGCGCTCGATCTGCGCTGGACCGTCTTCGAGCAGGAACGCGGCCAGGAGCGGACCCGGGCGAGGAGGGCCGGCCGGTGACCACCGAGCACCAGACCCTCGCGCTGATCCTGTTCAGCGTCTTCATCGCGGTGACCCTCGGCATCACCACCTGGGTCAGCCGGAACCGGCACGGGTCGGCCGAGGAGTTCTACGCGGGCGGGCGATTGTTCTCCCCGATGGAGAACGGTTTCGCCATCGCGGGCGACTACATGTCCGCGGCCTCGTTCCTCGGCATCTCCGGCCTGATCGCCCTCTTCGGCTACGACGGGCTGCTGTACTCGGTGGGCTTCCTCGTGGCCTGGCTCGTGGTGCTGTTCCTCGTCGCCGAACTGGTCCGCAACTGCGGGCGCTTCACCCTCGCCGACGTGGTCGCCGCCCGGATGAGCGAACGTCCGGTGCGGATCGCGGCCGGCACCTCCTCGGTCGTCGTCTCCGTGCTCTACCTCATCGCGCAGATGGTCGGCGCGGGCAGTCTCGTCGGCCTGCTGCTCGGGAGTTCGGGCACCGCCGCCCGGACCCTCGCCGTGGTGGGGGTCGGGGCGCTGATGGTGGTCTACGTCTCCTTCGGCGGGATGCGGGCCACCACCTGGATCCAGATCGTCAAGGCCGTGCTGCTGATGGGCGGCGCGATCACCCTGACCGTGCTCGTGCTGCTGCGCTTTCACGGGAACTTCGACCAGCTGCTCACCAGTGCCGCCGACCGCAGCGGGCACGGCCGGGCGTTCCTGAGCCCCGGCCTCAAGTACGGCGGGGACTGGACCGCCCGCGTCGACTTCATGAGCCTCGGTCTGGCGCTGGTCCTCGGGACCGCCGGGCTGCCGCACATCCTGTCGCGGTTCTACACCGTGCCCACCGCGCGGTCGGCCCGCCGCTCGGTGGTATGGGCGATCGCGCTGATCGGCGGGTTCTACCTGATGACCATCGTGCTCGGCTTCGGGGCGGCCGCACTGGTGGGACCGGACGAGGTACGGGCCTCCAACGCCTCCGGGAACACGGCCGTTCCGCTGCTGGCCGCCTTCCTCGGCGGGGGCGCGGAAACCACCGGGGGCGCGGTCCTGTTCGCCTTCGTCGCCGCCATCGCCTTCGCCACCATCCTGGCCGTGGTCGCCGGCATCACCCTGGCCTCCTCGGCCTCCGTGGCACACGACCTGTACGCCTCTCTCAAGCGCCGGCACGCCCGGCAGCGGAGCGAGGTCACGGTGGCCCGGGTCGCGGCCGTCGGCATCGGGGCGGTCGCGATCGCCCTCGGGCTGCTCGCCCAGGACCTCAACGTGGCGTTCCTGGTGGGGCTGGCCTTCGCGGTGGCGGCTTCGGCCAATCTGCCGGTGCTGCTGTACTCGCTCTTCTGGCGCGGTTTCACCACGCGCGGAGCCGTCTGGTCGGTGTACGGCGGCCTGGTTCCGGCGGTGCTGCTGGTGCTGGTCTCGCCGGTGGTGTCGGGCAGTGCCGAATCGCTCTTCCCCGGCGTGGACTTCCAGTACTTCCCGCTCCAGAACCCGGGGATCGTCTCGATCCCGCTGGGCTTCCTGGCGGGCTGGCTGGGCACAGTCACCTCGGGCGAGGAGGCGGACGAGGCGAAGCACGCGGAGACGGAGGTCCGCTCCCTGACCGGAGCCGGAGCGGTCTGAGTGGTGGTGCGGTCGGCCGGTCGGCCGGGCGCCGTCAGGCCGGCCCCTCCGACGGGAGCCAGGTGTAGCGGTGCTCCGGGCGGCCGGTCTCGCCGTAGCGCAGGGCGAGGCTGACCCGGGCGGTGCGTTCGAGGAGCTTGACGTAGCGCTGGGCGGTCTGCCGGCTGATGCCCGCGCGGTCGGCGATCTGCTGGGTGGACAAGGGGCCTTCGGCGGACCGCAGCACCTGGCGGACGAGCTCCGCGGTGCTGGCGGAGTGGCCCTTGGGGAGCTCGTTCGGGGACCCTGCGGCGGCGAGGGCGCCGAAGATCCGGTCCACCTCGGCCTGTTCGGCCTCACCGCCCGTGTCCAGGGTGCGGCGCAGGGCCCCGTACGCCTCCAGCCGGCTGCGCAGTCCGCCGAAGGTGAAGGGCTTGACCAGGTACTGCAGGGCGCCGAGGCGCATGGCGGCCTGCACGGTGGCGAGGTCGCGGGCGGCTGTGACCATGATCACGTCGGTGCGGTGGCCGAGCTGGCGCAGGCGCCGGACGAGGTCCAGGCCGTTCTCGTCGGGCAGGTAGTGGTCCAGGAGGACGAGGTCCACCGGATGTGACGTGAGGAACTCCAGGGCCCCGGCGGCCGAATGGGCCTGCGCCGTCACCAGGAATCCGGGAACTTTCGCCACGTACGCCGCGTTGATCCGGGCAACACGCATGTCGTCGTCGACGACCAATACGTGGATCGGGGTCTCGTTCACCGCAGGGCCTCCGGGAGTACGACGGAGAATTCCGCCCCTCCGTCCGCTGCTTCACCGGCCCGGGCGCTGCCGCCCTGCCGCTCCGCGAGGCGGCGTACGAGGGCGAGGCCCAGCCCGCGCTCGCGGTGGGCCTTGGGCTGCTTGGTCGACCAGCCCTCCGTGAAGATCTCCTCACGGCGCGCGGCGGGCACCCCGGGGCCGCTGTCGCGCACCCGCAGCACGGCGGTACGGCCCTCCGCGCGCAGCTCCACCTCGACCAGGGGCGCCGCCGAACCCGCTGCGGCGTCCAGGGCGTTGTCGACGAGGTTGCCGAGGATCGTGACGAGGCCGCCCGGGTCCACCAGGCGGTCGGGGAGGAGGGTGGAGCCGGCCAGACGCAGGGGGACACCGCGCTCGGCGGCGACGGTCGCCTTGCCCACCAGCAGGGCCGCCAGAAGCGGGTCGTGGACCTTCTCGGTGACCTGTTCGGCCGTCGTACGGTGCACGCCGGCGACCTCGGTTACGAACTCCACCGCCTCCTCGTGCAGGCCCAGCTCCAGCAGGCCGAGGAGGGTGTGGAGACGGTTGGCGTGCTCGTGGTCCTGGGCGCGCAGGGCATCGATCAGGCCCCGGGTGGAGTCGAGCTCGCGGCCCAGGTGCTCCAGCTCGGTGCGGTCGCGCAGGGTGGCGACGGCGCCGCCGTCCTCGGTGGGCATGCGGTTGGCCACCAGGACCCGGGGGCCCTGCACGGTGAGCAGGTCCCGGCCGGTGACCCGGCCCGACAGGACGTCCGCGGTGCGGCCCGCACCCAGTACGTCCTCCAGCGGGCGCCCCGCGCAGCCGCCGGCGGCGTCCGGGGCGAGGCCCAGCAGGCGGGCGGCCTCGTCGTTGACCAGCCGGACGCTGCTGTCGGGGGCCAGGGCGATCACGCCCTCGCGGATGGAGTGGAGCATGGCCTCGCGCTCGGCGAGCAGGCCGGCGATGTCGGAGAAGGCCAGATCGCGGGTCTGCCGCTGGATCCTGCGGGAGAGCAAGTAGGCGGCGAGGGCACCCGCCGCCAGGGCGCCGCCCGCGTAGGCGAGCAGGCCGGGGATCGCGCCGAGCAGCCGGTCGCGGACGCTGTCGTAGGCGATGCCGACCGAGACGGCGCCGACGATCTCGCCGTCTGCCGCGAGGAGCGGGACCTTGCCGCGGGCGGAGCGGCCCAGGGTGCCCTCGTCGATCTCCATGACCTCGCGGCCCGCCAGGGCATCGCTCGGGTCGGTGGAGACGGGCCGCCCGATGCGGTCGGCACTCGGGTGCGAGCGGCGGATGCCGTCCAGGTCGAGCACGACCACGTACTCGGCTCCGGTGGCCCGGCGGATCCGCTCGGCCGAGGACTGCACGGGGCTGTCGGCCGAGGGCGGGGAGTCCAGGACCCCGGCGGCCAGCGCGGGATCGGCGGCGGCGCTCTGCGCGATGGCCAGGGCGCGCCGCATGGCCTGGTCGTCGAGCTGGGCGCTCAGCGGCGCCAGGAACAGTCCGGTCGCCAGTACGGCGACCCCGGCGGCGATGGCCAGCTGGGTCAGCAGGATCTGGGAGACGGCCCGTCTGGGCAGCCCGAGGCGCCGAGCGCTCATGAGGGGGAACCGCATGGGCAGCAACGGTAGGTCGGCACCGGCACAAGCGGAATGCTTACGCCCGGCTTGTCGGGTACCCCACTCTCGTCATGCCCGGACCGTGTTCCACACCTCACTGCGGGTGAAGTAGGTGTCGTAAAGCTCCTGGACGTCCAGGAGGGACTCCGGCGGCACCTTCCCGTAGGCGATCCGTTCCAGGTGGCGGAAGTACTCGAACCGTTCGATGCCCGGCGTGATGACGATGAGGATGTCGGCGTTCTCACCGGGCGCGGCGGCGAACGCGTGATCGAGGCCGGGCGGCACGATGACGAGGTCGCCGCGCTCCGCGGTGACCACCTGGTCGCCCGACAGAAGCTGCGCGGTGCCGTCGAGCAGGTAGAAGAGCTCGGCGGACCGGGAGTGGTGGTGGGGCGCTGCCCCGTCGGCGCCGTGCAGCAGGCTCACCCGCTGTGTCGACAGGGCGCCGCCGGTGGAACCGCTGTCGGCGAGGAGCCGGATGGTGGTCGGGGCCGCGCCGATCGTCTCGGCCTCGGTCGAGCGCACGATCACCGATTCGTCGAAGGTAGGCACGATCAGGGACATGTCGTCTTCTCCTGGGAGAGGCGGATGGGGGTGGGGGACGGGAGCCGGTGAGGTCTGGCGGGCGGGTGGCTGGGTGGCCGGTCAGGTCCGCCGGGCCGGTTCGGTGGCGGCGCGGACGGCAGGGGCCGGACGCTCGCGCAGCAGGAGGCCCGCGGTCAGCGCGACGGCGAGGGCCGTGGCCCCGTGGACCCCGTAGGCCGGACCCGCGGATCCGTCGTCGGCGAGGACGATCACCATGTCGCCGGCGGGGATGAAGGTGATCGCCGCCATCGCCCAGCCGAGCGCCCGGCGCTGCCCCGTGAGCAGGAGCGCGAGGACGACCAGACCGGTCGCGACATCGCGTACGCCCTTGACGGCGAGGAAGGCGGCGCCGTCGTGCTGCGGCCAGGTCGGCAGCCCGAAGTCGGCGGCGGTGGCCTGCGGTGCGAACAGGTAGTTGAGTCCGACGTACAGGATGAACGCGCCGCCGGTGGCGGCCAGGACGGTGGCGAGGCGCTTGAGGGACATGGGGGTTCTCCTGAAGGTGGGTGAGAGGGCCGGCGGAGGGGAAGGGGATCAGTGCGACGCGGCGGCGCGGCGGACGGTGCGCATCCGGCGGACGTAGGCGGGACGCCCGACGGTGTGCCACAGCAGGCGCCCGGCGAGGGGCAGCGAGGCGAGCATCGCCGCGCGCTCGGCCCGGTCGGCGTCCTCGAGGACCATCCCGAGGAAGAACAGCAGCTTGGGCTTGGGCGTGGCGGCCAGGAAGTGCTCGCCCAGCCGGTCCCACTCGTGCGCGGACAGGTGGCGGGCGGCGAGCGGCAGGAGCGATTCCTCCTCGTCGTCCAGGTGCTCCAGCAGCACGGTCCGGTGCTCGGCGAGGACCGACACGAGGGTGTCGCGTTCCGCCTCTCCGGCCCGGCTCTCCCAGCCGGGCAGGGCTTCCCCGGCGGCTGCGAGACTCGCGGCCACCCGCTCGTGCTGGGCCTCCATGCGCAGGACGAGATCCGCTTCGAGGTCGACCCGGGCCATCAGCGGCGGCCACAGGTACTCGTCCTCGCCGTGGTGGTGGCCCGTCAGGCCGAGCCGGTAGTCGCGGAAGTGGTCCCCGAGGACCCGTGCCCGCGCCGTGTCGCCGGGGGCCACCGCGGCGATCAGCTCGACCAGCAGGCGGGCCTCGCGGCGCAGGCCGCGGTGGATGACCGCCATCTCGTGGGTGTTCGGCCGTGCCGTGCTCCGGTCCGATCGCGGAGCTCGCGCCGTCCGTGGCTGCGTCGTCTTCATGGAAAGAGACTCGACGTCGGTACATGGAGGGTCCTTGGAGGGGCCTTGGAAAGCACTTGGAAGGTTCCGTGACGTCATTCGGCCCTGTGCGGGCCGGAGTTGACCGATGCGGCGTACGTTGGTGGAGTCATGGTCCACATACGCGTACTCGGCTCCTTCACGGCCGAGCGGGACGGCGAGGCGATCCCGCTCGGCGGCCACCGCCAGCGCTCCGTACTGGCCCTGCTCGTATCGGCGCGCGGCCGGGTCGTGTCCGTCGACCGGATGATCGAGGAGCTCTGGCAGGGGGCGCCCCCTGCCCGGGCCGTCGCCTCGCTCCAGGCCTACGTCTCCAACCTGCGCCGCCTCCTCGAACCGGGCCGGGCCCCGCGCACCCCCGCCCGGCTGCTGGTGAGCGCGCCGCCTGGGTACGCGCTGCGGCTTCCCGAGGACGCCGTCGACGCCTGGCGCTTCGAGCGGCTGCTGGGCCGGGCCCGCGCGGTCCTGCCCGCCGAGCCGGACACCGCCGGAGCCCTGATCCGCGAGGCGCTGGCGCTGTGGCAGGGGCCGGCGTACGCGGAGACGGCCGACGAGCCGTGGACCCACGCCGAGACCATGCGGCTCGGCGAGCTGCGGCTGGCCGCCCGCGAACTCGGCATCGCCGCCGGGCTGCGGGGCGGCGCCGACATCGCCGGGGCGGTCGCCGAGGCCGCGTCGCTGACCCGTGACGCGCCGTTGCGGGAGGAGGCCTGGCGGCTGCACGCCCTCGCGCTGTGGGCTGCGGGCCGGCAGGCCGACGCGCTCTCGGCGCTGCGCCGGGCCAGGACGGTACTCGCCGACGAGGTGGGACTGGATCCCGGTGCCGCCCTGGTCGAGCTGGAGAAGGCGGTCCTGGCCCAGGACGACCGGGTGCTGCGCGAGGCCACGCGGCCACCGGAGCCCGTGGCGCCCGCGCCGCCCGAGCGGTCCGTGGGCCCGGGCCCAGTGGCACGGCCGGTGCGGCCCGCGACGCCGGCCGCCACGGGGGCCGAGCTGTTCGTCGGGCGCGAGGAGGAACTGGAGCGGCTGACAGCGGCGGCGCACCGGGCCCGCGCGGCCGGCCCCGGCGTCGCGCTGGTCACCGGCGAGGCCGGGCTGGGCAAGACGGCGCTGCTGCACGCCCTCGGCGACCGGCTCCGCGCCGAGGGCTGGCTCGTCGCCTTCGGACGCACCACGGACGCCGACGGCGCGCCCCCCGCCTGGGCCTGGGTCGAAGCACTGCGCGCCGTAGCGGTGGCCGCCCCGCCCGGGCCCGCGGCGGCGGCCGCGCTGGCGCCCCTCCTGGCCGAGGGCGTGCCCGCCACCGGCCGTGCGGCCGGCGGCGAGGACGTCGCCGCCGGGCGGTTCCGACTGCACCGCGCCGTCGGCCGGTGGCTTGCGGAGGCCGCGCGCGGGCGGCCCGTCGCCGTCGTCCTGGACGACCTGCACTGGGCCGACGCCGAAACGCTGGCCCTGCTGTCGGGGGCGGCCGAACTCCCCCCGGGCACCGCGCTGCTCGTCGTGGGCGCGTACCGGCCGGAGGACACGGAGGGCCGGCTCGGCGACACCCTGGCCGCACTGGCACGGCGTTCACCGGCCCGCATCGCCCTGCGCGGCCTCACCGAGGAGGCCGTGGCCGAGGTGGTCCGCGCCGTGGGCGGCCCGCAGGTCGACGCGGAGGTCGTGACCACGCTGGCCGAACGTACGGGAGGGAACCCCTTCTACGTCCGGGAGAGCGCCAGGCTGCTGGGCAGCGAGGGCTCGTTGGTGGCGCTGGCCGAGGTGCCCGAGGGCGTGCGGGACGTGCTGCGCCGGCGGCTCGGACGCCTCCCCGAGGCGGTGGTGGCCGTACTGCGCCTGGCGGCGGTGGCCGGACGGGAGTCCGGCGTAGAGGTCCTGGTTGAGGCGGCGGACACCGGCGAGGACGGTGTACTGGGCGCGCTGGAGGCCGGTCTGCTCGCCGGGCTGCTGGTCGAACCCGAGCCCGGGCGGGTCCGGTTCGCCCACGCGCTGGTACGCGACACCCTGCTGGCGGACCTCAGCCGGCTGCGTTCCTCGCGGATGCACGGCCGGATCGCGGCCTGCCTGGAGCGGCTCGCCCCGGACGACGTGTCCGCACTGGCCCACCACCACGTACGCGCGGCCTCCTCGGCGACGGCGGCGAAGGCGGTCGGGTACTGCCTGCGGGCCGCCGGATTCGCCGAGAGCCGTTTCGCCCATGACGTGGCCGCCGCGCTGCTCGCCGAGGCGGTGGAGTGCTTCGAGCGGATTCCCGCGGCCTCCGGCGGCGACCGGGACGCCGAGCGCGCGGAGCTGCTGGGCCGGCTCGTACGGGCCCAGGTGCGGGCGGGGGCGGTCATGGCGGCCCGCACGACCCGGCGCACCGCGATCGACCGCGCGGTCGGCGCCGGCCGGGACGACCTGCTGGTCGCGGCGTTCACGGCATGGACCGAGCCGACGCCGTGGCAGACGCGGCCCTACGGTGTGGTCGACGCACCGGTGGTGGAGCTGCTGGAGCGCCTGCTGGCGCGGCCCGGTCACGCACCCGCCGTACGGTGCGGGCTGCTGGGCGCGTACGCCGCCGAGCTGTCCGACGCCAAGGTGGCGGGCGTACGGGCGGCGGCGCGCGAGGCGCTCGCCCTCGCGGAGGGCACCGGCGACCCCCTGCTGCGGGCGGGGGCGCTCGCGGCGCTGGTCAAGGAACTCGACGCCGACCTGGAATGGCCCGAACGCGCCGCGCTGGGCGGGGAACTCGAACGGATCGGCGCCGCGCACGAGCTGCCGGGCCACCAGTGGTACGGGATGTTCATCCGCTCCACGGCGCTGGCCGCCGAGGGCGACGTGGCCGGTGCCCGTCGGCTCGTGGAACGCTGGACACGGTTCGCGCGGACCTACCGGATGGCCGGGCCGGTCGCCGTGGGCGAGACCGTCGAGGCGACCTGGGCCCACGTCGAGGGGCGATTCGAGGAGGCGGAGCGCCTCTACCGGCAGGCGGCCACCCGGATGGCCCGGCAGGGATCCCCGCACGCGGAGGGGATCCTGGCGATCGCGATCGTGACGCTGAGGGTGAGCCAGGGACGGCTCGCCGAGTCGCTGCCGCGGCTGCGGCAGGTGTCCGCGGCCTTCGGGCCGCCGGCCGGGGACCTGCTCGCGGTCGCGCTGGCCGCCGCGGGCGAGGAGCGGGAGGCCCGCGAGGTCCTCGACCGGGCGGGGCCGCTGCGGACGGACTACTTCTTCAAGATCTTCGCGACCTTCCGGGCGATGACCCTGGTCATGCTGGGGGAGCGGACGGGTGCCGAGGAGCTGTACGCGGCCCTGCTGCCCTACCGGGACGCGCCTCCGCCGTCCTCGGGGTTCACCGTGGCGGTGCGCCCGGTCGCCCGCACCCTGGGCGAACTGGCCGTGCTGCTGGGCCGCGAGGACGAGGCCGCAGGCCACTTCGCGCGCGCGACGGCCATCGCCGATCGGTGGCACAGCCCGTGGGGGGCCGCCTGAGGTCCCGGGCCGCCCGACGTCCGGGGCCGCCTGACGTCCGGGGCGCCTGACGTCCGGGGCGCCTGACGTCCGGGGCCGGAGCCCGGGCCGGCCGGAGCGTGGGTGGGCCGGAGCGTGGGCGGGCCGGAGCCGTCACGGCAACGGCTGGGGCGGGCGGGGGCCGTGGTACTGCCCGCTCGGCCGCATCCGCAGCGGCCGCTCCTGGTACTCCTCCAAGGCGTGCGCCATCCAGCCCGCCGTACGGGCGACCGCGAAAACCGTCTCCCCGGCCTCCGGCGGCATCCCGCACGACACCGTCAGCACGGCCAGCGCCAGGTCCACGTTGGCGTGCAGCCCGCCCTGCCGGGCCATCACCGCGGCCACCTCGCGGGCCGCACCCAGTGCCGGACCGGCCTGCTCCAGCCCTTCCAGCCGGGCGAAGAGCGCCCGCGCGCGCGGGTCCTCGCCCTGGTACAGCCGGTGGCCGAGCCCGGGGACCCGGCGTCCCGCCCGCAGGTACTCCGCCACCACCGGCGCGGCCCCGCCCTGTTCCAGCACCTCCACCACCATCCGGTGCGCGAGCCGTCCGGCCGCGCCGTGCAGCGGGCCCTCCAGGACGCCGAGCCCGGCGGACACCGCCGCGTACGGGTGGGCGCGCGCGGAGGAGGCCACCCGTACGGCCAGGGTCGAGGCGGCCAGGTCGTGATCGACCAGCAGGGCCAGCGCGAGGTCCAGCACGGCCAGCGCGTCCGGGTCCGGCTCCCGCGCCGTCAGCCGCGACCACAACTGCCGGGCGATCCGGCCGTCCCCGGCCCACCGGGCCGGGCCCGCCGCGGGCAGCGCGCCGACCAGCGTGGGGATCAGGGTGCGCGCGGAGCCGAGGACCGCCTCCTCGGACAGGTCGAAGCGCAGCGGATCCGCCACCGCGGCGGCGGCGACCGCCACCCGCAACCGGTCGATGGGCCCGCCGTGTTCCGGCAGCGCGGCCACCGCCCGCCGGGCCGCCTCCAGGGCCTGCGGGGGCGCGGTGAACCGGGCCCCCGGGGTCAGGGTGCCCGTCCATAGCCACTCGGCGACCTCCTCGTAGCGGTACCGGGAGGCCAGCTCCACGGCGTCCACGCCGCGGAAGAAGTACCGGTCGGGCTCGATGAGGGTGAGCGCCGTACGGACGGAGAGTTCCCCGGTGGGGGCAGCCGCCTCGCGCCGGCTCCGCCGGGCCAGGGCCTCCACCTCGGCGGCGTCGAAGCTGCTGCCGCGCCCGGCGGGATCGCGGCGGCTGGTGAGCTGGCCCCGGCTGACGTACGCGTACACGGTCGCCGGTTTCACCCCGAGTGCGCGGGCCGCCTCCTGCGTGCTGAGCCTGCGCCCGCTGTCCGTCTGGTCGCTCATGACGCACACCCTACAGATGGACAGGAATGTTGATTCAATCAATATTGACAGTGATTGAATCCATCATGGATGGTCGATCCATGAACACCACCTTGGAAGTACCCCGCGGCCTCGCGGGAGTCGTGGTCACCGAAACCGGACTGGGCGACGTCCGGGGCCGGGAGGGCTTCTACCACTACCGCCAGTACTCGGCCGTCGAGCTCGCCGCCACCCGCAGCTTCGAGGACGTGTGGCACCTGATGTTCCGGGGCACGCTCCCGGCCGACGCCGCCGAGCGCGCCGCCTTCGCGGCCGAGATCGCCCCCCTGCGCCGACTGCCCGAGGAGGTGCGGGACGCCCTGCCGGCCCTGGCCCGGGCCACCCGGCTCTCCGGCCCCCTGGCCGGGCTGCGCACCGCGCTCTCGCTGCTCGGCGCCTGTGCCGGCTTCCGCCCCGTCTACGACCTCGACCCCGGCCGCCGGGCCGCCGACGCGCTGGCCGCCTGCGCCGCCGTACCGACCCTGCTGACCGCCCTGCACCGGCTCGGGCAGGGCCTGGAGCCGGTGGAGCCGCGCGAGGGCCTCCCGTACGCCGCCAACTACCTCTACATGCTGACCGGCCGGGAACCCGACCCGGTCCGGGCCCGCGCGGTCGAGCGGTACCTGATGTCCACCGTCGACCACGGCTTCAACGCCTCGACGTTCACCGCCCGGGTGATCGCCTCCACCGGCGCCGATGTCGCCGCCTGCCTGACCGGGGCGATCGGCGCGCTCTCCGGCCCCCTGCACGGCGGCGCCCCCAGCCGGGCCCTGGACACCCTCGACGCCATCGGGACCGTGGACCGGATCGGGCCGTGGATCCGCGAGCGGGTCCTGGCGGGCGACCGGATCATGGGCTTCGGCCACCCCGTCTACCGCACCGAGGACCCCCGTTCCCGCATGCTGCGCGAGATCGCCCTCCAGTTCGGCGGTCCCCTCGTGGACTTCGCCGTCGAGGTCGAGCGCCAGGTCGAGGAGATCCTCGCCGAACTGAAGCCCGGCCGGGAACTGCACACCAACGTGGAGTTCTACGCGGGCGTGGTCATGGAGCTCTGCGGGCTCCCGCGCGAGATGTTCACACCGACCTTCTGCGCGGCCCGCGTGGTCGGCTGGAGCGCGAACATCCTCGAACAGGCCACCGACTCGAAGATCATCCGTCCGGCCGCCCGGTACACCGGCCCCACCCCGCCCCACCCGGTGCCGCCCCTGCGCTGACGGAGCCTCGCTACGATCGACCGGGTGAACAGCAGGCAGCCCATCCCCGTCGTCGTCCTCGCCGGTTTCCTCGGATCCGGCAAGACCACCGTGCTGAACCACCTCCTCGCCAGTCGCGGGGGCACCCGCATCGGGGTCGTCGTCAACGACTTCGGATCGATCGAGATCGACGCGATGTCGGTGGCCGGACAGGTCGGGGACTCCATGGTCTCCCTCGGCGGCGGCTGCCTGTGCTGCGCCGTCGACGGCAGCGAACTCGACGCGTACCTGGAGAAGCTCTCCGCCCCCGTCCACCGGATCGACGTGATCGTCATCGAGGCGAGCGGACTGGCCGAGCCCCAGGAGATGATCCGGATGCTCATGGCCAGCGAGAACCCGGCCGTCCGGTACGGCGGCATGGTGGAGGTCGTGGACGCCGCCGAATTCGGCGCCACCCGGACCAGACACCCGGAGACCGACCGCCACCTCGCCGTCGCGGACCTGGTGGTGCTCAACAAGACCGACCGGGTGGACGCGGCCGAGCGGGCCCGGATCGAGCGGGAGCTCGCCGTGCTCTGCGCCCCGGGCACCCCGGTCATGGCCACCGACCACGGGCGGATCGATCCGGAACTGCTCTTCGACCGGCGGCCCTGGACCGAGACCCGCGGGCAGCTCTCCTTCGAGGACCTGCTCGCGGAGGCCGACGGCCACGGCCACGACCGCTGCGGTCACGCGCACGCCGCGTACGAGAGCACGGAGTTCACCTCCGAACAGGCCCTGTCCCCGCGCCGGTTCATCGACTTCCTCGACCGGCGCCCGGCCGGGCTCTACCGGATCAAGGGCTTCGTCCACTTCGGCGTGCCCGGGCACGAGGAGCGCTACGAGGTCCACGCGGTCGGCCGCTTCCTCCGCTTCGCCCCAGGACCCTGGGGGCGGGGCGAAGCGCGCGTGAGCCGGCTCGTCCTCATCGGCTCCGGCACCGACGGGCCGGGTCTGCTGCGCGAACTGGAGGCCTGCCGCGAACCGGCCCCGCACGAGGCGCCCCCCGAGAGCATGTGGGGCGTACTGCGGTACGTCGCCCGCCCCGCGGAGCCCGGGCCCGCGGAGCCCGGGCGTGAGGTTCCCGGGTACGAGGCCCCCGGGTACGAGGTCCCCGGGACCGGCGACGCGGAAGAGACGGCCTAGGCGACCTCGACCCCGAACTCGCCCAGCAGGTCCTCCAGACCGCCGCGGTAGCCCTTGCCGCCGATCACGAAGTCCCAGTCGCCGTTGGAGCGGTGCCGGAACGAGCCGAGGACCAGGGCGGTCTCACCCGCGCGCCCGTCGGAGACGTCCAGCCGGCCCAGTTCCTCGCCGCCCGCGGACAGCAGCCGGATGTGGGCGTCGGTGAACCCGGCGAGGTCGGCGTGGGGATCGGCCTCCGGGTCGATCGCGGCCACGAGGACCAGCCGGTCGGCCTGCGACGGCAGGGCGTCGAACGAGACCTCCAGCGCCGCCTTGTCGGGCGCCGCGTGCTCGCGGGCCCGTACCGAACCGTCCGGGGTCCGCGGGTTGTTGAAGAAGACGAAGTGCTCCTCGCTCAGCACCCGGTTGCCCGTGCAGACGAGCGCGCACACGTCGAGGGCGACCGAACCCGACCAGGACATGCCGAGCACGTTGTGGTCGGCCGGGGGAACCGGCTCCGGCGCGGGCGCCCGCCGCGCGGGCGCCGCGGCGCGACCGCCGCCGAGCCGGCCACGCAGTCCGTACCGGTGGAGCAGCTCGACCAGGTCCGCCCCGGGAACCAACTCCAGGGGCTTGCCGTTGGCGAAGGTGTACGACCCCGGTCCGAAGGACGCGGTGGTGACCAGCACCCCCTTGTTCGCCCCCTTGTCCTGGACCGTGCCGTACAGATCACGCACGGCCGTCGGCGGCACCGTGTTCCGGTACCGCTTGACCTGCACCACGATCCGCCCGCCCCGGATCGGCGCCGGGTCCACCGCCTCCACATCGACCCCGCCGTCGCCCGACCGCTGTGTCGTCACCGCCTCCATGCCCATCGCCCGGAACAGCTCGGCGACCAGGTTCTCGAAGGCGATCGGGTCCATCACGAAGAGATCCGGCTCGTCCTCGTCCGCGTCGCCCGCGTGCCCGCCGTGGCTGACGACACCTCCGCCGACCTCGTCGGGCCGGCGCCCGGGGCGTACCGCCGTCAGCTGGTCGGGCCGCGCCGACAGCAGCCCGCCCAGCCCCGAGACCAGACAGTCCACCGCACTGACCTGCTCCAGCCGCAGTCCGGCGAAGGCATCACGCGCCGCCGGCACCGTGGCGAGCACGAACCGCGCCTCCTGGCCCGTCACCGGATCGTGGCAGTCCACGAAGCCGTTGACCACGACCGAGTCCAGTACGCCGAACTCGTCCGCCGCGTACAGCTCGCGCACCACCAGCAGCACGCACTGGGCCAGCAGGTCCCGGTACAGCGCCCGCCGTTCCGTGACCGGGCGGGGCTTCACCTTGTCCTGGTCCGTGCTCGGCAGGTACTGCACCGCCCGGGCCTCCGGTACCACCGCGTAGCCGGGCAGCTCCCAGTCCAGCACCAGCTGGCGCGCGGCCGGGTCGTACGCGGCCGTCACCTGCCTCGGCAGCGCCTCGGGCCAGGCCGTCGAGGCGTAGAGGGCGGCCGAGAAGTACTCCACCGCCGCCTCGGCATCACCCGCGCGCAGGGCGTCGGCCAGCTCGGCGAGTCCGCCGTCGTGCGCCCGCATCCCGGCGAGCTGCTCGGCCGCCCACCGGTCGTACTGCTGCCGGTACGCGGCCAGTTGCTGCCGGCGCTGCGCCTCCGCGGCGTTCGCGGCCTGCCAGGCCTGGGTGTAGCGGGCGTGCGCCTCCCGCTCCGCCTGCGCCCGGTGGTTCGAGCCGAGCGTCCAGCCGCTGCTCCGCCCCTGGAAATCCTCGATGCGGGGCATCGGCACCGGGTGCGCCAGGGCCCCGGGGTCGAAGGGCTGCAGCCGGTCCGGCCGGGCCAGGGCGGATATCCGGAACGCCGGTGCCCGGCAGCCCGCGGCCAACAGGCCCTTGAGGGCTTCGACCTCCGCGTCGAGCTGCGCGGTGCGCCGCACGGCCTCGGCCTCGCGGTACTGCCGGTGGCTCCGGTTCGCGTCCCTTTCGTGGGCCCGCTGCCGGCGCTCGGCCTCGCGCTGCTGGACCAGCTGCGTCTGTTGCTGCCGGCGCTGGGCCTCCGCCCAGTTCCCGATCAGTCCGCTGCCCGCTCGACGGCTCATCAGCTGCGTTCTCCCCCCACCGCGTCCACGGGGAAAACACTAGTCGGCATTCGGGTGGTACGTCCCCCGGTCGTACCACCCGAACGCCTTCCCGCGACCTACAGCGCGGCGCCCGCCAGCGCCGCGACCACTGCCGGCAGTGCCGCCCCCGAGCCGTCCCGGCGCGGGTCCACGGCCGGCAGCTCCGCCGGAGTGCCGTTCGCCGCCGCCGCGCGGACGGGCGAACCGCCCGCCCAGGCCAGGACCAGTACGTCCTCGCCCTTCAGGAACCGCTGGCAGCGCACGCCACCCGTGGCCCGGCCCTTGCGCGGGTACTGGTCGAAGGGGGTCAGCTTCCCAGACCGCACCGAGTCGTCCAGGGTGCCGTGCGAGCCCGCCACGGTGAAGACCACGGCGTCCCGCGCCGGGTCCACGGCCGAGAAGTGGATCACCTTGGCGTTGTCGGCGAGCTTGATGCCCGCCATACCGCCCGCCGGGCGGCCCTGCGGGCGGACCTGGCCCGCCGGGTAACGCAGCAGCTGGGCGTCGTCGGTGATGAAGACCAGGTCCTCCTCACCCGTGCGCAGCTCGACCGCGCCGACGATCCGGTCGCCGTCCTTGAGGGTGATGACCTCCAGCTCGTCCTTGTTCGCCGGGTAGTCCGGCACGACGCGCTTGACCACGCCCTGCTCGGTGCCCAGCGCGAGGCCCTGCGAGGACTCGTCCAGGGAGGTCAGGCAGATCACCTTCTCGTCCGCCTCCAGCCCGGAGAGGAACTCCGAGACCGGGGCGCCGCCCGCCAGGTTCGGCGCGGCGTGCGTGTCCGGCAGCTGCGGCAGGTCGATCACCGACAGCCGCAGCAGCCGCCCGTACGAGGTGACCGCACCGACATCGGCCCGGGCGGTCGCCGCGACCTGCGAGACGATCAGGTCGTGCTTGGCGCGGGCGCCGCCCTCCTCCTCCGGCAGCGCCTCGCCGTTCGCCGTACGCGCGAGCAGGCCCGTCGAGGACAGCAGCACCCGGCACGGGTCGTCCGCGACCTCCAGCGGCACGGCCGCCACCGCGGTGCCCGCGGACTCCAGCAGCACCGTACGGCGCTCGGTGCCGAACTTCTTCGCGACCGCCGCCAGTTCCGAGGAGACCAGCTTGCGCAGCTCGCTGTCCGACTCCAGGATCCCGGTCAGCTCGTCGATCTCGCCCGTCAGCCGGTCGCGCTCGGACTCCAGCTCGATCCGGTCGAACCGGGTGAGCCGGCGCAGCGGGGTGTCCAGGATGTACTGGGTCTGGATCTCGCTCAGCGAGAACCGCTCCATCAGACGGGACTTCGCCTGCGCGGAGTTGTCGCTGTCCCGGATGAGCCGGATGACCTCGTCGATGTCGAGGAGCGCCACCAGCAGGCCCTCGACCAGGTGGAGCCGGTCGCGGCGCTTGGCGCGGCGGAACTCGCTGCGCCGCCGGACGACCTCGAAGCGGTGGTCGAGATAGACCTCCAGCAGCTCCTTGAGGCCCAGCGTCAGGGGCTGCCCGTCCACCAGCGCCACGTTGTTGATGCCGAAGGACTCCTCCATCGGCGTCAGCTTGTAGAGCTGCTCGAGCACGGCCTCCGGGTGGAAGCCGTTCTTGATCTCGATGACCAGGCGCAGGCCGTGCGAGCGGTCGGTGAGGTCCTTGACGTCGGCGATGCCCTGGAGCTTCTTCGAGCCGACCAGGTCCTTGATCTTCGCGATGACCTTCTCGGGGCCGACCGTGAAGGGCAGTTCGGTGACGACCAGGCCCTTGCGGCGCGCCGTCACGTCCTCCACGGCCACCGTCGCGCGGATCTTGAAGGTGCCGCGTCCGTTCTCGTAGGCGTCCTTGATGCCCGAGAGCCCGACGATCCGGCCGCCCGTGGGCAGGTCGGGACCCGGCACGAAGCGCATCAGCGCCTCCAGGTCCGCCTGGGGGTACCGGATCAGGTGGCGGGCGGCGGCGATGACCTCGCCGAGGTTGTGCGGGGGCATGTTGGTGGCCATGCCGACCGCGATTCCGGACGCGCCGTTGACCAGCAGGTTCGGGTACGCGGCGGGCAGGGCGACCGGCTCCCGCTCCTGGCCGTCGTAGTTGGCGGTGAAGTCGACGGTGTCCTCGTCGATCGACTCCGTCATCAGCGACGTGGCGTCGGCCATCTTGCACTCGGTGTAACGCATCGCGGCCGGCGGGTCGTCGTTGCCGAGCGAGCCGAAGTTGCCGTGGCCGTCGACCAGCGGCAGCCGCATGGAGAAGGGCTGGGCCATGCGCACGAGGGCGTCGTAGATCGACGCGTCACCGTGCGGGTGGAGCTTGCCCATGACCTCGCCGACGACACGGGCGCACTTCACGTAGCCGCGGTCGGGGCGCAGGCCCATCTCGTTCATCTGGTACACGATGCGCCGGTGCACCGGCTTCATGCCGTCCCGGGCGTCGGGCAGGGCGCGGGAGTAGATCACCGAGTACGCGTACTCGAGGAAGGAGCCCTGCATTTCGTCGACGACGTCGATGTCGAGGATCTTCTCCTCGAAATCCTCCGGCGGCGGGGTCTTCGTGCTGCGGCGGGCCATCGCTGCGCGGCTCCTTAACCAAAATGGGGTGTGCTGGGTGTGGGGCGGGGTGTCTGGCTGGGTCTGGCTGGGTCTGGCTGGGTCTGGCGTTGTGGTGTCCGGCGAGGGTACGACGCGGACCATTGTGGCCCGGCGCACCGACAACGCCGACTCCGACCCCGGGGGTCCCCCGGACGGAGTGCGGGGGAGTGACCCGGGAACTTATCCGGCGGTCGGCGCGCTTGCATACAGTGGCAGGTCGATAAGAAATCTCTGCATCGCGATCGAAGGGACCACATGCCCATGGGTCACACGGCCACAGCCCAGGCCGGCTCCGGCGGCCTGACAGCGACCGAGCACCGGCTGGCCAACGGCCTGCGCGTGGTGCTCTCCGAGGACCACCTGACCCCGGTCGCCGCGGTCTGCCTCTGGTACGACGTAGGCTCGCGCCACGAAGTCAAGGGACGCACCGGCCTGGCTCACCTCTTCGAGCACCTGATGTTCCAGGGGTCGGCGAGCGTTCCCGGCAACGGGCACTTCGAACTGGTCCAGGGCGCCGGCGGTTCCCTCAACGGCACCACCAGCTTCGAGCGCACCAACTACTTCGAGACGATGCCGACCCACCAGCTGGAGCTCGCGCTCTGGCTGGAAGCGGACCGGATGGGGTCCCTGCTGGCCGCCCTGGACGACGAGTCCATGGAGAACCAGCGCGACGTCGTCAAGAACGAGCGCCGCCAGCGGTACGACAACGTTCCGTACGGTACGGCCTTCGAGCGCCTCACCGCCCTCGCCTACCCCGAGGGCCACCCGTACCACCACACCCCGATCGGCTCCATGGCCGACCTGGACGCCGCCTCCCTGGAGGACGCGCGCACCTTCTTCCGTACGTACTACGCGCCCAACAACGCGGTGCTCTCGGTCGTCGGGGACATCGACCCCGAGCAGACGCTCGCCTGGGTCGAGAAGTACTTCGGCACCATCCCCGCGCACGACGGCAAGCAGCCGCCCCGTGACGGCTCGCTGCCCGACATCATCGGGGAGCAGCTGCGCGAGGAGATCGTCGAGGAGGTCCCGGCGCGTGCGCTGATGGCCGCCTACCGGCTGCCGCACGACGGCACCCGCGAGTGCGACGCCGCCGACGTGGCGCTGACCATCCTGGGCGGCGGCGAGTCCTCGCTGCTGCACAACCGGCTGGTACGCCGCGACCAGAGCGCCGTCGCGGCCGGCTTCGGCATGCTGCGCCTGGCCGGGGCGCCCTCCCTGGGCTGGCTGGACGTCAAGACCTCCAGCGGGGTCGAGATCCCCGCCATCGAGGCGGCCGTGGACGAGGAGCTCGCGCGGTTCGCCGCCGAGGGCCCGACGGCCGAGGAGATGGAGCGCGCCCAGGCGCAGCTGGAGCGCGAGTGGCTGGACCGGCTGAGCACGGTGGCCGGCCGCGCCGACGAACTGTGCCGCTTCGCGGTGCTGTTCGGCGACCCGCAGCTGGCGCTGACCGCCGTCCAGCGCGTCCTCGACGTCACCGCCGAGGAGGTGCAGGCCGTGGCCGCGGCCCGCCTGCGCCCGGACAACCGCGCGGTGCTCGTCTACGAGCCGCTCGCGGCCGACGAGTCCGACCAGCACGACGACTCCGACGAGAACGAGGGGGCGGACCAGTGAGCGACACGGCAGCCGTCACGATGACCTTCCACCCGCGCCCGCAGGCCGGCGAGCCGCAGCCGTGGGCCTTCCCGGCCCCCGACCGCGGGCAGCTGTCCAACGGACTGACCCTGCTGCGCTGCCACCGGCCGGGCCAGCAGGTCGTCGCGGTCGAGGTCAACCTCGCCGCCCCGCTCGACGCCGAGCCCGAGGGCCTGGACGGCGTGGCGACCATCATGGCGCGGGCGTTCTCCGAGGGCACCGACAAGCACTCCGCCGAGGAGTTCGCGGCCGAGCTGGAGCGCTGCGGCGCCACCCTGGACGCGCACGCCGACCACCCGGGCCTGCGGCTCTCGCTGGAGGTCCCGGCCTCCCGGCTGCCCAAGGCGCTGGGCCTGCTCGCCGAGGCGCTGCGCGCCCCCGCCTTCGCCGACGCCGAGGTCGACCGGCTGGTGCGCAACCGGCTCGACGAGATCCCGCACGAGCTGGCCAACCCGCAGCGCCGCGCCGCCAAGCAGCTCTCCAAGGAGCTCTTCCCGGCCACCCTGCGGATGTCCCGGCCGCGCCAGGGCACCGAGGAGACGGTCGCCCGGATCGACTCCGCCGCCGTACGCGCCTTCTACGAGGCCCACGTACGCCCCGCCACCGCCACCGCGGTGGTCGTCGGCGACCTGACCGGCATCGACCTGGACGCCGTGCTCGCGGACACCCTGGGCACCTGGACGGGCAACACCGCCGCGGCCCTCCCGGTGCCGCCGGTGACCGCCGACGACACCGGCCGCGTGGTCATCGTGGACCGGCCCGGCGCGGTCCAGACGCAGCTGCTGATCGGCCGGATCGGGGCGGACCGCCACGACCGGGTGTGGGCGGCCCAGGTGCTGGGCACGTACTGCCTGGGCGGCACCCTCACCTCGCGCCTGGACAAGGTGCTGCGCGAGGAGAAGGGGTACACCTACGGCGTGCGCGCCTTCGGCCAGGTGCTGCGCTCCACCGCGGACGGCAAGGGCGCCTCGATGCTCGCCATCAGCGGCTCGGTGGACACCCCGAACACCGGACCGGCGCTGGAGGACCTCTGGAAGGTGCTGCGCACCCTCGCGGAGGGCGGTCTGACCGACGCCGAACGCGATGTCGCCGTGCAGAACCTGGTGGGTGTGGCCCCGCTGAAGTTCGAGACGGCGGCCTCGGTCGCGGGCACCCTCGCCGACCAGGTCGAGCAGGAGCTGCCGGACGACTACCAGGCGCAGTTGTACGCCCAGCTCGCCGAAACGGGCACGGTGGAGGCGACCACGGCGGTCGTCAAGGCCTTCCCCGCGGACCGGCTGGTCACCGTCCTGGTGGGCGACGCGGCGCTGATCGAGGAGCCCGTGCGGGCTCTTGGGATCGGAGAGGTCACGGTCGTCTCCAACTGACCGGCGGGCGACGGCTCATTGAGGGCCGGCTGAAGGTTTCGGCAAGGGGTTCTGGTGACTTGGTCATCGGAACCCCTTTTGTCCGTTTAGTGGTGAGGTTGCTTTTATGTGGTGTGGCGTACGCAACAAAAAGCCGTGTCTGTTTGGCGATTGACTGATGATCCGCCTAGCGTCGGCCGTGCTGTCCGTCAGTTGTGCCCGCCGCACCCGCGGCACCGGGCAGCGATCGCCGAGTCCCCGTCAGGCGCGAGCCTGGGGAGCCGGGGACCCACATGAGTCCCTGGGGTGAATCGGACCCCCTCGCAAGAGGAGATCCGTAGGAGACCTTCCTGCTCCGAACCCGTCAGCTAACCCGGTAGGCGAGAAGGAAGGAAAGGATCAAACCCTTCATGGCGTTTGGCAGTCGTCCCGCTGGTACCGGTAAGCACCGTGGCTCCAGCCGTCTGAGCAAGAAGACCGCCGGCTACGCCGGTATCGCCGCGATCGCCACCACCGGTGTGGTCGGCTCGCTCGCCGCCCCGGCCTTCGCCGCGGACAACCACAGCAGCAACATCGGCCAGGACAACGGCCTGGGCGCCGTGGTCGTCGCCGAGGACCTCGCGGGTGACATCGCCGACCAGGCCGAGTCCCAGCACCGCGGAGCCGAGCAGGACGCCGTCAAGGCGCAGGCCGAGGCCGACGCGAAGCAGCGGGCCGCGGAGGCCAAGCGCCTTGCCGAGGCCAAGGCGAAGGTCGAGCGCGAGGCCGCCGAGCGCGCCGCCCGCGAGGAGGAGCGCAAGCGCCTCAACACCTTTGTCGCCCCGGTGGACGGCTCGTACGTCAGCACGCAGTACCACGCGGGCGGCGGCATGTGGTCCTCCGGCAGTCACACGGGGATCGACTTCCACGCCGCCTCCGGCACCTCGGTCCACGCGGTGGGCGTCGGTACCGTCGTCGAGGCCGGCTGGGGCGGCGCGTACGGCAACAACGTCGTCATCAAGCACAACGACGGCACCTACACCCAGTACGGGCACATGACCTCGCTGAACGTCTCCGTCGGCGAGCAGGTCACCCCGGGCCAGCAGATCGGCCTGTCGGGCTCCACGGGCAACTCCAGCGGCCCGCACCTGCACTTCGAGGCCCGCACGGGCTCGCAGTACGGCTCGGACATCGACCCGATTGCGTACCTGCGCTCGCACGGCGTCAGCCTCTGACCCCGCCTCGCACACCGCTTCACCGAAGACCCCGGCTCGGAGAGCCGGGGTCTTCGTGTTGCGTCCTTGTACAAATGTTTCGTATTTCTGGCCGCTCTCGGAAATTATCGTGTGTTGCAATAGAGTCGCAGCGCACGCATGTGCGTGCAATGAGGCTGGCAGTCGGAAATAGGCGGAGGTTCGGTCTTGCGTATTCCTGCGCACGCGGTATGCACAGCAATCCGCGACGACATCGTCTCCGGGGTGTTCGAGCCGGGCGGCCGGCTGACCGAGGAGGTGCTGGCCCGCCGGTACGGGGTCTCGCGCGTCCCGGTGCGCGAGGCCCTGCGGACCCTGGAGTCCGAGGGGTTCGTGACCACACGGCGCCACGCGGGCGCCTGCGTGGCCGAGCCGACCGGGCAGGAGGCGGCGGACCTGCTGGAGCTGCGGATGCTCCTGGAGCCGCTGGCTGCCGCCAGAGCCGCCCGGCGGCGCACCGACGCGCACCTCAAGGTGCTGCGCGGGCTGGTCAGGCTGGGGCAGGAGCGGGCCAGGCGGGGCCAGGGCGAGGACCTGCGGTCCCTGGGCGGCTGGTTCCACGAGACGCTCGCACAGTCCTCCGGCAGCCCCGGGCTGATCGCGCTGCTCACGCAGATGCGCCACAAGATCGCGTGGATGTACGTGGTGGAGGCGCCGGCCCGGCCCGTGGAGTCCTGGGCGGAGCACGGGGCGATCGTGGACGCGGTCGCGCGCGGCGACGCCGAACGGGCGCGGGCGCTGACCGCGATCCACGCCGAGCGGGCGGCGGGGGCGCACCGGCTGCGGCTCCGCCCGGCGGTGAGCACTTCGCAACCTGCCGTAAACATGTCGAGCGGCCGGCATTAACAGGAGCCGTATACAAAGGGTGGGACGGCGTGAATTCGCTGTCCGATGGCCGGTCCTTTCCGTGCGGGAGCAATTCGCCGTGCAGAATTACTGGGGAGCTCAATTATCCGTCCGCCGGATTCCGGCACGGCCTTTTCTCTGCCGGGCGGGATTTCTCCGGAGCCCGCCCCCCCGCAGGGGCTCCGGCCCCGCGGCGCGAGCGCACCGGGCGGGCCCGCCGCGCGGCGCGGGGGCCCCGTACGCGAACGACGGCGCGGGGACGTACGCGAACGACGAAGCCGCGGCCCCCGGATCGGGGGCCGCGGCTTCGCGCGTGAGGGCGAACCCGAAGGGTCAGACGGTCTCGGGGAGCTCCTCGAGACCCTCGGCGACCAGCTTCGCGAGGCGGTCGAGCGCGGCGTCCGCACCCTCGGCCTCGGAGGCGAGGACGATCTCCTCGCCGCCCTGGGCGCCCAGGCCCAGGACCGCCAGCATGGAGGCGGCGTTGACGGGGTCGCCGCCGGACTTCGCGATGGTCACCGGGACGCCGGAAGCGGTCGTCGCACGGACGAAGATCGAGGCGGGACGAGCGTGCAGGCCCTCGGCCCAACCGACGTTGACGCGGCGCTCTGCCATGGTGATGCCCTTCAGGTTCTTACGGTTGTCTAGACCAGTCTCTCATGACGTCCGGAATGCTCGGACCTTCCTCCGGCCTGAATTTTCCGCCGTTCGACCTTCCCCAGCTTGCACTGATTCGCCCCGTACCGCCTCGGCGCCGCGCGAGCGCTCGACGGCCTGATCCGGCCGTAAGGTAGGCCCATGACCATCGAGTCGGACCCCTCGTACCCGGCCCACTGGGAAGCCGATGTCGTCCTGCGCGACGGCGGCACCGCCCGGATCAGGCCCATCACCACCGAGGACGCGGGCCGGCTCGTCAGCTTCTACGAGCAGGTCTCGGACGAGTCGAAGTACTACCGGTTCTTCGCCCCCTACCCCCGGCTCTCCGACCGCGACGTGCGCCGCTTCACGCACCACGACTACGTGGACCGGGTCGGGCTCGCCGCGACCATCGGCGGGGAGTTCATCGGCACCGTCCGCTACGACCGCATCGGCGCCGACGGCCGGCCCGCCTCCGGACCCGCCGACGAGGCCGAGGTCGCCTTCCTCGTCCAGGACGCCCACCAGGGCCGCGGGGTCGCGTCCACCCTCCTCGAACACATCGGCGCGGTGGCCCGCGAGCGCGGCATCCGGCGGTTCGCCGCCGAGGTGCTGCCCGCCAACAACAAGATGATCAAAGTCTTCACGGACGCCGGCTACCAGCAGAAGCGCAGCTTCGAGGACGGCTCCGTCCACCTCACCCTCGACCTCGAACCCACCGCCGAGTCCCTCGCCGTGCAGCGCGCCCGCGAACAGCGTGCCGAGGCCCGCTCGGTGCAGCGGCTGCTGGCCCCCGGCTCGGTGGCCGTCGTCGGAGTCAGCCGCTCCGGGGCCGGCGTGGGCGCGGCCGCACTGCGCAACCTGCGCGACAGCGGCTTCCACGGCCACCTCTACGCCGTCAACGAGGCCGTCACCCGCGATCTCCTCGACGGCGTGCGGGCCTACCGCACCATCGAGGCCATCGGCGCCCCGGTCGACCTCGCGGTGATCGCGGTCCCGGCCGACCGGGTCCCCGACGCGGTGGCCGCCTGCGGCGAGCACGGGGTGCAGGGGCTCGTCGTCCTGTCCGCCGGATACGGGGAGAGCGGCCCGGCCGGCCTCGCCCGCCAGCGCGAACTGGTACGACAGGTGCGCTCGTACGGGATGCGGCTGATCGGGCCGAACGCCTACGGGGTGATCAACACCGCGCCGGAGGTGGAACTCAACGCCTCCCTGACCCCCGCGCCGATCCCCACCCGCGGCCGGATCGGCCTGTTCACCCAGTCCGGGGCCATCGGGATCGCGCTGCTCTCGGCCCTGCTCCGACGCGGCGAGGGCCTGTCCTCCTTCGTCTCCGCGGGCAACCGCGCCGACGTGTCCGGCAACGACATCCTCCAGTACTGGTACGACGACGAGGCGACCGACGTCGCCCTTCTCTACCTCGAAACCCTCGGCAACCCGAGGAAGTTCACCCGGCTCGCCCGCCGGACGGCGGCCGTCAAGCCGGTGGTCGTCGCCAAGGGCGGCCGGCACAGCCCGGCCGGGCACGTCGTCCCCGACACCCGGCTGCCGGAGGCCACCGTCTCCGCCCTGCTGCGCCAGGCCGGCGTCATCCGCGTCGACACGGTCACCGAGCTGGTGGACGTCGGCCTCCTGCTGGCGGCGCAGCCGCTGCCCGCCGGGCCCCGGATCGCGATCCTCGGCAACTCCGAATCCCTCGGGATCCTCACCTACGACGCCTGCCTCACCCAGGGCCTGCGGCCGCTGCCGCCGCTGGACCTGACGACGGCGGCCGCGCCGGCGGACTTCCGCGCCGCCCTGACCGACGCGCTCCGCTCCGAGGACTGCGACGCGGTGGTGGTCACGGCCATCCCGTGGGTGAGCGAGGACGCTCCCGCGGACGACCTGGCCGGTGCCCTGCGCGAGGCCGTGGCCGAGTACCCGGGCAAGCCGGTCGCGGTGGTGCACGTCGAGCTCGGCGAGCTCGTGGAGGCCCTGTCCGCCGTGCGCGGTGTCCCGCACTCCGCCCCGGCCCGGAGCTGGGGCCCCGCGGCGGACCAGGCGCACCGAGGACCGGCCGGGCCGCCGGCCGCCGCCGGCGACAGCATCCCCAGCTACCCCGCCGCCGAACGCGCGGTCAAGGCCGTCGCCGAAGCCGTCCGGTACGGGCAGTGGCGCCGGGCCACCGCCGACGACGACGGGCGGGTCCCCGAGTACGAGGACATCGACGAGGCCGGCACCGCGGACCGGCTGGCCGGGCTGCTGGCGGACGTCGACCCCGGCGCCGTGCTGACCCTCACCGACTGGGACGCCCGCGAGCTGCTCGCGGGCTACGGGATCCGCGTCCTGCCCACCCTGCCCGCGCCGAGCGCCGACGCGGCGGTCCGCGCCGCCGGCGTGCTGGGCTACCCGGTGGCGCTGAAGACCACCGCGCCGCACCTGCGCCACCGCGCGGACCTGGGCGGCGTACGCCTCGACCTCACGAACGAGGCCGAGCTGAGGCGCTCGTACGAGGAGCTCACCGACGCCCTGGGCAAGCCGGCCGAGCTCCAGCCCGTGGTGCAGGCCATGGTGGCGCGCGGGGTCGACACCGTCGTCCGCTCCGTCATCGACCCCGCGGCGGGCGCCGTCCTCTCCTTCGGGCTCGCCGGCGTCGCCTCCGAGCTGCTCGGTGACACCGCGCACCGGCTCGTCCCGGCCACCGACCGGGACGCCGCCGGACTGATCCGGTCCATCCGGACCGCGCCCCTCCTGTTCGGCTGGCGCGGCAGCGACCCCGTGGACACCCCCGCCCTGGAGGAACTGCTCCTGCGGCTCTCCCGCCTCGTGGACGACCACCCCGAGGTGATCGGCGTCTCACTGGAACCCGTCGTGGTCGCCGCCGAAGGCGTCTGCGTGCTCAGCGCCACCGTCCGCGTCGCCCACCCGCCGGCCCGCGGCGACCTCGGCCCGCGGACCCTCCCCAGTTACTGACCGGGTACGGCGCGGCCTGAGGGCCCCGTACGGGCCTTAGGATGGACCTCATGGCGAAATCCGGTACGACGACCCAGGGGCTGCGCACGGCGATCGAGCGCAGCGGCTACTACCCGGCCCTCGTGGCCGAGGCCGTGGAGGCCGCGGTGGGCGGCGAGCCGATCTCGTCGTACCTGGTCCACCAGGAGACGACCTTCGACTCCAACGAGGTACGCCGCCACGTCACCGTGCTGGTCCTGACCGGCAACCGCTTCATCGTCAGCCACACCGACGAGCAGGCCGCCGACGCCGGGTCCCCGTCCCCGTACGCGACCACCTCCACCGAGTCGGTCAAGCTGTCCAGCATCTCCTCCGTGGTGCTCAGCCGCGTCGTCGCCAACCCCGAGTCCTACACCCCCGGCACCCTGCCCCGCGAAGTCGTCCTGACCATCGGCTGGGGCGCGGTCTCCCGGATCGACCTGGAGCCGGCCGCCTGCGGCGACCCGAACTGCGACTCCGACCACGGCTACACCGGCAACTCCACCGCCGACGACCTCAGCCTGCGGGTCAGCGAGGCCGGCGACGGGCCGGAGGCGGTGCGCCAGACCCTGGCCTTCGCGCAGGCCCTCAGCGAGGCGACAGCGGCGACGTCCTCCCCCTCCGCCCGCTGATGGCGTACTCCGCGGCACAGGAGTGGCCCGAGCCGGAGCTGCTGGACCTGGCCGGCGCCCCCGTCCCGGAGTACGGCGCCGGGTCGCTCGCCGACCTGCTGCCCACGCTCGTGGCAGGCCAGGGCGTCCCGGGTTTCACCGCCGCCATCACCGAGCTGACCCCGGCCGACCGGAACTGCGTGTTCCTGGTCGACGGCATGGGCTGGGAGCAGATCAAGGCCCACCCGGACGAGGCCCCGTACCTCACCTCCCTGCTCGGCAGCTCGCGCGGCGGCACCGGCCGCCCGATCACCGCGGGCTTCCCGGCGACCACCGCCACCTCGCTCGCCTCCGTGGGCACCGGCCTGCCGCCGGCCCGCCACGGCCTGCCCGGCTACGCCGTCCGCAACCCCGCCACCGGCGAACTCATGAACCAGCTCCGCTGGTACCCGTGGACCGCGCCGAAGCCCTGGCAGCCGTACCCGACCGTCTTCCAGCAGGCCGACAAGGCCGGGGTGGCGACCGCCCAGGTGTCCTCGCCCGCCTTCCAGACCACCCCGCTCACCAAGATCGCCCTGAGCGGCGGCACCTTCCTCGGCCGGATGACCGGCGAGGAGCGCATGGACCTGGCGGCCGAGCGTCTCGCGGCCGGCGACCGCTCGCTCGTCTACACCTACTACAGCGAGCTCGACGGGGCCGGCCACCGGCACGGCGTGAACTCCGACGCGTGGCGCGGCCAGCTGATGTACGTGGACCGGCTCGTCCAGCGGCTCGCGGAGCAGCTGCCGCCGCGCACCGCCCTGTACGTGACCGCGGACCACGGCATGGTCGACGTCCCCTTCGACGAGGACTCCCGGATCGACTTCGACGAGGACTGGGAACTCGGCGCCGGCGTCGCCCTGTTGGGCGGCGAGGGGCGGGCCCGGCACGTGTACGCGGTGCCGGGTGCGCAGGCAGACGTACTGACCGTGTGGCGCGAGGTGCTCGGCGACCGGTTCTGGGTCGCGAGCCGCGAAGAGGCCCTGGAACTGGGCTGGTTCGGCGCGCCGGGGGAGTGCGACGAGCGCGTGCTCGGACGTATCGGCGACGTGGTGGCGGCCGCCCAGGCCGATGTCGCGATCACCGCCTCACGCAACGAGCCGAACGAATCCGCCCTCACCGGAATGCACGGCTCCATGACCGCGGCGGAGCAGCTCGTCCCGCTGCTCGAAATCCGCACCTGACCCTCGCCCCTCACCCCGTACGCACCGCCCCACCACCTGCCCACGACCCGAAAGGTCCGTACTTCCCATGCCCGAGCTGGTGTTCTTCTCCGGAACGATGGACTGCGGAAAGAGCACGCTGGCGCTCCAGATCGCGCACAACCGAGACGCGCGGGGACTCCAGGGCGTGATCTTCACCCGTGACGACCGGGCGGGCGAGGGCAAGCTGTCCTCGCGCCTGGGTCTGGTGACGGAGGCGATCGAGGCGCCGGAGGGCATGGACCTGTACGCGTACCTGGTCGCCCAGCTCTCCAAGGGCGGCAAGGCGGACTACGTGATCGTGGACGAGGCCCAGTTCCTGGCCCCGGAGCAGATCGACCAGCTGGCCCGCATCGTGGACGACCTGGACATGGACGTCTTCGCCTTCGGGATCACCACAGACTTCCGCACCAAACTCTTCCCCGGCTCCCAGCGCCTGATCGAGCTGGCGGACCGCCTCGAACAGCTCCAGGTCGAGGCCCTGTGCTGGTGCGGCGCCCGCGCCACCCACAACGCCCGTACGGTGGGCGGGGAGATGGTCATCGAGGGCGCCCAGGTCGTGGTCGGCGATGTGAACCGCCCGGCGGAGGAGATCGGCTACGAGGTCCTGTGCCGCCGCCACCACCGCCGCCGCATGACCTCGGCGGCCGCCCAGGCCGGAGCCCTCTCCCCGGACGTCCTCCCGGTCAACCACGCCTGACGGGCGGGTCCGTGGCCGCCCCCCTCCGTGTCAAGGGCAGGCCGCCGCCCGTTCAGTGGATCCGGGGGAGCGGCCGTGAACCAGGAAGCGTATCGCCGAGAGCTCGAATATCTGATTCAGTACGCGCACGACGACTGGCTCGGGTTCTCTGTCGTCAGCGGGGCGGTGGGCAGTCTGCTCGGACGCGGCGCCTCGTTCGAGGCGCAACTGGGTCTGCTCCTGCGGATCGTCGGCGATCTGTACGACGCCGGAGCGCGAGCGGGCGATCTGACGGAGTCGACAAGCGAGCCGTTCCTGCCGTGGAGGGCGGACAAGGCCGAGGCCTTGACCCGGATCGTCGCGGAGGTCGAGCCGCATTCCCGATTGCCCGACTCCGGTGATGTCTGCTGGTTCGCGGTGCCCTGAGCCGGACACGGCCTCCCGCGGCGTGACATCGATCCGCGGGAGCGGAAACCGGGTGCGGCCGAGCCGACGGGCGGCGGCTGTATGCCGTGACCGGATCGGCGTACACCACCACGACGGCCGGCCCATGTGACGCGGCCTTCGGGCCGTCGGGCGGGCCGTACACTCGGCCCATGGGTCGCACACGTTCCACGAGGCAGTGCCTGCAGCAGGCCGCCTCCGGCATGCGCCCGACCGCCGGGACCACGACCGTCGTCGACCCGGCCGGCGAGGTCCTCGCCGTAGCGCCCAAGACGCGCCGTACCGCCCTGCACGGGCACGGCTAGCGCTTCGCGCCTCCGGCCCCTCCGCTCCACATCACCACAGCAGCTTCCCGGCATGCCGCCGGCGCTGCCGCCTGGCTACGGCCGCACGCCCGGGCCCGAGCCCCCTCGAAGGGATCATTGTGAAGCTGAGCGAATTGCTGGCGGGGCAGGAGCACCACGTCCTCCAGGGTGATCCGGACACGACGCTGATCACCGCGGGAACCACCTTCGACGCCGACCGGGTGATGCCGGGCTCGCTCTTCATCGCCGTACCCGGACACCGGGAGGGCGGCCCCGCCTCCGTCCCGCCCGCCCTGGCCCGGGGCGCCGCCGCCGTACTCGTCGACGGCAGTGAGCCCGAGCTGCCGGCCGCGGTATGGCCCCCGGGCACCTGTGCCGTCCGGGTACCCGACACGCGGACGGCCGCCGCGGTGGTGACCTCCCGCTACTTCGGCGAGCCCGGCAGGCAGATGGACATGGTGGCGATCACCGGCACCAACGGGAAGACCTCCGTCTCGTACATGGTCGAGTCCGTCCTGCGGATCGCCGAGGGCTCCAGGGTGGGAGTGATCGGAACCGCCGGCAGCAGGATCGGCCACGAGCCGATCCCCATGCCGCCCTCGGTGCTGACCACGCCGGAATCGCCCGACCTGCAGTACCTGTTGGGGTACATGCGCGACCGCGGCGCCGTCGGCGTGGTGCTGGAGGCCACCTCGATGGCGCTGCTGACGCACCGGGTGGACCGTACGTTCATCGACGTCGGGGTCTTCACCAACCTCACGCAGGACCATCTGGACGACCACGGGACGATGGCGGACTACCGGGACGCCAAGCTGCGGCTCTTCCAGGGCCTGTGCCGGCGGGCGGTGGTCAACGCCGACGATCCGGTGGGCGCGTCCATCGCGTCGATGATGCCGGGTGCGGTGACCACGTACGCCCTGGACGGCCCGGCCGACTACCGGGCCACCGACCTCGTGGTGAGTGCCTCGGGCACGCGGTTCACCCTCCACCACGCCGGACGCGCCTACCCGGCCTCGATCCCCGTACCCGGCCGGTTCTCGGTGGCCAACGCGCTGGCCACCGTGGCGGCCTGCCACGTGCTGGGGCACGAGCTGGGCCCCCTGGTCGACGCGCTCGACCGGATGCCTCCGGTCCCGGGCCGGCTGGAACGCTTCCGCACCCCGCTGGGCACCTCCGTGATCGTGGACTACGCCCACTCGCCGGACTCCCTGGAAAAGGTCCTGACCACCATCCGGGGCTTCGCCCCCGGCCGGGTGATCACGGTCTTCGGCTGCGGCGGGGACCGCGACACCACCAAACGGGCCGAGATGGGCCAGATCGCCGGCACCCATTCCGACCTCTGCGTCCTGACCTCGGACAACCCCCGCAACGAGGACCCCGAGGCCATCCTGGACCAGGTCTCCCACGGCCTCACGGCGACCGGCACCCCCTTCCGGCGCTACGCCGACCGCCGCCGGGCGATCGCCTTCGCCCTGTCCGCGGCGGGCCCCGACGACACGGTCCTGATCGCCGGCAAGGGCAGCGAACCGCACCAGATCGTCGGCGAGGAGCTGCTCCCCTTCAGCGACATGGCCACCGTGCGCGAACTGGCCATGCCCTAGACCGCGCGAGCAGTACCGGGCTTCTGCGCCTCCCGGGCCCGCCGGGTGTGCCCCGTATCGTGAGGGCATGAAGGTGTACCAGAGCACTCCTGTGCGTGTCGAGGCGATGCTCGAGGACCTGCGCACGCTCGTCGAGGTCGAGTCCCCGTCGCGTGACCTCGATGCCCTGAACGCCTCGGCCCACGCCGTGGCGGCGGTCATCGAGAACCGGCTGGGCGGGCGGGCCGTCCTGGTGGAGAGTCAGGCCGGGCCGCACGTGCACTGGTCGGGCGGAGGTGATCCCCGGGTGCTGATCCTCGGTCACCATGACACGGTCTTCCCGCTCGGCACGCTGGGGCGCCGCCCCTTCCGGGTGGAGGGCGGGCACGCGACGGGCCCTGGGGTCTTCGACATGCTCGGTGGCCTGGTCCAGGCCGTGCACGGCCTGGCGGCGCTGGACGACCTGTCGGGTGTGGAGGTTCTGGTGACCGCCGATGAGGAGGTCGGTTCCGGTTCCTCCCGGGCCCTGATCGAGGAGCGGGCGCGCGCCTGCGGCGCGGTGCTCGTGTTCGAAGGTGCGGCCGACGGCGGGGGCCTGAAGACGGGGCGCAAGGGATGCGGCACGTTCGAGGTGCTCGTCAAGGGGCGGGCGGCGCATGCGGGGCTGGAGCCGGAGGCCGGGGTGAACGCACTGGTCGAGGCGGCGTACCAGGTGCTGGACATCGCGGCGCTGAGCCGGCCGGAGATCGGGACGACGGTCACGCCGACCGTGGCGTCGGCGGGAACCTCGGACAACGTCGTTCCGGCGGAGGCGACCATCCTGGTCGACGTCCGGGTCGAGTCGGACCGGGAGAAGATGCGCGTCGAGTCGGCGATGGCGGCACTGGCTCCGCATCTGGACGAGGCGGAGATCGTGGTCCGGGGAGCCGTGGGCCGGCCCCCGATGCCGGAGTCGGCGTCGGCGGAACTGTTCGAGATCGCGCGGCGACTGCTGCCGGGCATCGAGGGCAGGGCGGTGGGTGGCGGCAGCGACGGCAACTTCACGGGCGCGCTGGGGGTACCTACGCTCGACGGCCTGGGAGCCGTCGGCGGCGGTGCCCATGCCGACCACGAGTACCTGGTGGTCGACGCGATGGCGGGGCGGGCGCATCTCGTCACCGGACTGGTGGACGCGATCCGTGACAGCGGAATCGGCCGGTGAGCCGTCCCGTCACGTGCGGCTGACCGTAGGCCCCGGCCGGCGGGTCGACCGCCGGCCGGGGCGGGAGGCGGGCGGGAGGCGGTCCCGCGGCGGACCTCGCCGCGCCCCTCCTCGCCGGCTGCGGCGGCAGGATCGGCCCCGAGCACACCGCCGAGGATTCGCCGCGCCCGACCGGCCCGGTGCACACCATCAAGCTCGCACCGGCTGATCCTTTCTCGTGTCACAAAAGACATCTGTCCGGCACGTCAAGTGAGGTGAGATGAACTCACCTGTCGGTCGCTCACGAGCTGTCAGTCATTCCTGTGAACGCGGGCCGTATGCCCGGGGCCCGGTTCCAGCGCATCCGGGACCAGGGGAGCGCGAGCTCGGCCCGGTCCTTGATCTGGCGCGGGGTCAGGGAGTCGACGGCGGCCGCCTCGCGGTGGCGGGCGTACACGCTGTCCACGTATCGGTGGCCGGTGTCGGCGGCGATGAACACCACCGTGCGTTCGGGGGCCCGGGACCGTTCCCAGCGGGCGGCGAGGTAGCCGGCCCCGGTGGACAGCCCGGCGAAGACCGCGTGCCGCCGCAGCAGATCGACGCTGCCGGCCCGCGCGGTGTCGAAGGAGATCCAGTGGAGCGTGTCGTAGGACGTGTGGCTGACGTTCCCGAAGGGGATGGAGCTGCCGATCCCGGCGATGATGATCTCGGGGTCGGCGACGTGCTCGGCCCCGAAGGTGACGCTCCCGAAGGGCTGCACGCCGACGAGTTCGACGTCGGGGGAGTCCTCCCGGAGGTAGCGGGCGAGGGCCCCGGTGGATGCGCCCGAGCCGACCCCGCCGACCAGGGTCAGGGCGCCGGCCCCGACCGCCGACCGCCGGATCCGCTCGGCCACCGCCCGGTAGCCCAGGTAGTGGATGTCGTCGTGGTACTGCCGCATCCAGTGGTACTCGGGGTGCTCGGCGAGGATCTCGTGGATGCGCTCGACCCGCCGCTTCTGGTCCAGTTTCAGGTCGTCGCAGGGCTCCATCCGCTCCAGCGTCGCCCCGAGCACGGCCAGTTGGGCGCACAGCGTGCGGTCGACGGTCGCCGAGCCGACGATGTGACAGCGCATCCCGTGGCGGTGGCAGGCCAGCGCGAGGGCGTACGCGTAGATCCCGCTGGAGCTGTCCAGGAGCGTGTCCCCGCGCCGCACCACCCCCGTGTCGAGCAGGTGGCGGACCGCCGCGAGGGCGGAGACCACCTTCATGGTCTCAAAGCGCAGGCAGACGAGCCGGTCGTCGAGGCGTATCAGGTCGGGCCGGCCGATGGCCTCCGCGATGTGCTGGTCCACTCGGGAACTCCTTGGTCGGGAGGGAAGGACAGGTCGTGAAGACGCGGGTCGCGGTGATGCCGTCGCTCTCCAGGGCCCGTACGCAGCCACGGATCCGGTGGCGCAGGCCCGGGGCCGCCGGGTCGAGGAGCAGTCCGGCCACCGCACCGCTGTGCGCGATCTGGACCCCCAGGGCCCCGAGCCGCCGGCCGATGCCGACGAGGGTGTCGAACTCCGGGTGGTGCAGGAGCTGTTGGCCCCGCCGCGCACTGGCGCTCGCGACCTGGCCCAGCAGGGCCGCGTCGCCCGTGGCCACGGCCCGCCGCAGCAGGGCGCGCAGCCGCTCGAAGGCGCGTACGTCGCTCCCGTCGTACGTACGGACCGGCAGGGCGAGGGTGTCCACGGGCGCGCCCCCGCCCAGGGCGCAGCCC
The DNA here is from genome assembly GCF_055595065.1 of Streptomyces sp. NPDC040545. NCBI lineage: Bacteria > Bacillati > Actinomycetota > Actinomycetes > Kitasatosporales > Streptomycetaceae > Streptomyces > Streptomyces sp. NPDC040545. The sequence continues at coordinate 245,472 of NZ_JBVIWA010000005.1, read as the reverse complement.
ACGACCACGAGGGGCGGCAGGCAGGGGCCGAGGGCCTCCAGCACCCGCCCCTCGCGCTGGGCGAAGAGCACCGGGCGGGCGTCGAGCATCAGCGGGTCGCAGGCCAGTTCGGCGCGCACCGCCAGCCGGGCGACGGTGCCGGGCGCCAGCCGCACGCCGTAGGAGTCCGCGACCGCGCGCACGACGGCGATGACATCACTGGTGGAGCTGCCCATGCCGAGGCCCACCGGGATGTCGCCGGTGATCCGCAGCTCCCCTCCGCAGGGCGGCTCCCGGCGCAGCGGCGCGCATTGCTCGACGGTGAGGGCCGCCGCGCGGGCGGCCTTCGTTCGGTCGCCCGGCAGGACGGTGAGCTGTTCCGGCGGGGTGCCGGGACGCCGGGTGAACTCGGCCCGGCTGCCCATCCCGGTCATCGGCAGGGTGACCAGGCCGGCGCACCGGCGCCCGGAGGCGTCGAGGAAGACGCCCTGGAGGATCTCGCCGTGGTGGCAGGAGGCGTGCCCGGCGCCGCGGAACACGGTGGGCGCGGTCACGGCCGCCCCGCCGTCCGGTAGCGGTACAGGGTTGTCGGGTCGGCGCTGAACTGGGAGAAGGGGAAGGGCTCCGCGGACAGGGCGGTCACCCCGGAGCCGAGGAAGGCCCGGGCCACCGCGCTGCCGCTCTGCGCGTAGACGACCAGCGGGATGCCCCGGGCGCGGCAGCGGTCGAGGACGGCGTCGAAGGAGCCGTTGCCGAGGGTCATGCCGGTGGCGACGATGGCGTCGGCACGCTCCAGCACCTCGTGCATGTCGGTGGTGACGGGATCGCCCCACTGGGTGGACCTGAGGTTGAGGTCGCACGGCAGCGGTACGCCGCCCCGCTCGCGGATCGCCGCGACCAGCGGGTTCACCACGCCGATGAGGCCGACCCGGGCGCCCGCGCCGATGTCCAGCAGCCCCGCGATGGCCGCGTCGCGGGCCCGGGCGCGTACGTCGGGGGTGCCCGCGGGGAGGGTGATCGGCTCTGCTCCGGCGTCGCGGTGCGGACGCTGCGCGGCCAGGTACGCGTCGAGGGCGGCGATCCGCAGCGGGCGGGGAGCCTCGCGCAGCAGGACGTCGAGCGGGGCGCCCGAGGCGTCGCGGCAGACGGACGGGTCGATCTCGCCGGCCTCGAAGGCGCAGCCGCCGAAGGAGCCGCCGAGGCGCACCAGGACGTACTGGTTGAGGTAGGTGGTGTCGCCGCCGGCCAGCCGGGTGCCGTGGTGGATCCAGAACACGCTGGTCGCCACGAGTTCGCCGGGCAGCGGGCCGTGTTCACCGGCCAGTACGGCCGCGAGGAGGGCGTCGACGGTCGGCGCGGGCGCGGATGCGGGTGCGGGTGCGGTGGTCGGGTGGCTCGTCATGACGTTCCTTGTCGCAGTACGGGAAGAGGTACGGGTACGGGTACGGGTGCGCGTACGGGTGTGGTGGCGCGCAGGGGGCCGCGGTAGGACACCGAGGACCGCCCCAGGGCGTCGGTGGCCAGTTCGGCGTCGACCTCGAAGATCTGGGCGAGGCGCTCGGCGGTGAGGACGGTGGCGGGGCTGCCGGAGGCGACCAGGCGGCCCTGGTGCATGAGCACCAGCCGGTCGCAGTGGCGGGCGGCCAGGGTGAGGTCGTGCAGTGCGACCAGCACCGTCTGCCCGGTGCCGGCGAGCAGTTCCATCAGCTCCCACTGGTGCTTGACGTCCAGGTGGTTGGTGGGTTCGTCGAGGAGCAGACCGTACGGTTGCTGGGCGAGCGCGCGGGCGATGTGGGCGCGCTGCCGCTCGCCGCCCGACAGGCCCTTCCAGGAGCGCCCGGCGAGCGCGGTGAGGCCGAGGCGGTCCAGCGCGGCGGCGACGACCGCCCCGTCGGTGGCGTCCGGCCCGCGCAGGCGGTCGCGGAAGGGGGTCCGCCCCAGTCCCACGACGTCGGCGACGCGCAGGTCGGTGTCGAATCCGGAATCCTGTTCCACGAAGGCGATGTGGCGGGCGATCCGGCGGGCGCTCCACGTCCGGATCGGCCGGCCGTCGTAGCGCACCGTGCCCGCGTCGGGCACGCGCAGCCCGGCCAGGCAGCGCAGCAGCGAGGACTTGCCGGAGCCGTTGGGGCCGAGCAGTCCGACCGTCTCGCCCGGTGCGATGTCCAGGCCGACCCCGCGGACGACGGGCGTGCCCGAGGCGGACCAGCTCAGGTCTTCGGCGGTGATCCTCACAGCTCCCCCCGCCTGCGCAGGACGAGGAGGAACAGCGGGACGCCGAGCAGCGCGGTGATCACGCCGACCGGGATCTCGCGCGGCGCGAAGGCGACCCGCGCCAGGGCGTCGGTCCACACCAGGAACACCGCGCCCGCGAGCGCCGCGTGGGGGAGCAGGACCCGGTGCAGCGGACCGGCGAGCAGGCGCACCCCGTGCGGGACGATCAGCCCGACGAACCCGATGGCGCCGACGGTGGCCACCGCCACCGAGGTCAGCACGGCCGTCACCACGAGCAGCAGCATCCGGGTGCGCCGTACGCCGATCCCCAGCGAGGCGGCGGTGTCCGCGCCGAACGCGAGGCCGTCGAGGGCGTTCGCGCACAGCCAGGCGGCCGCCAGCCCCAGCGGGGTGACGAGCGCGCAGACCACGACGGCGTCCCAGCGGGCCGGGGCCATCGAGCCCAGCAGCCAGTGGGTGAGGGCGCGCGTGGTGTCGGCGTCGGCCGAGGCCATCAGGACGAGCGAGGTCAGGGCGGTGAAGAGCTGTCCGACGACCACTCCGGTGAGGACGATGCGGACCGAGTCCAGGCCCGTCCGGTGCAGCAGCGCCAGCAGCAGGCCGAAGGAGAGCAGGGCGCCGACGAGGGCGCCGCCGGTGATCCCGAGGGTTCCGGCGGCCGGCCCGGACAGGGGCAGGACGGCCACGGCGACGGCCCCGGCCGAGGCCCCCGAGGACACTCCGAGCAGGTACGGGTCGGCCAGGGCGTTGCGGGTGACGGCCTGCAGCACGGTGCCGCAGACCGCCAGCGAGGCGCCGACCAGGGCCGCCATCAGGACCCGCGGCAGCCGCAGGTCCCAGACGAGCGAGTCCCGCAGCGGCGGCACCGGTTCGGTGGCCAGGCCCAGCCGGGCCCCGAGCACCCGGCCGAGGTCGGTCCATCCCACGTCGGCGCTGCCGATACGGGTGGCCGCCGCCACCGAGACGGCCAGGACGAGCGCCCCGGCGAGGAACAGCCCCGCCCGGGCCGGTGCGCCGGACCGCCCGGACCGCGGCGGCGCGGACGGCGCGGACGGCGTGCTCACCCGGACCTCACGGGCGGCCGGCAGCAGCAGGTCCACCGCCCCCGGGTCAGCGGACATGTCCGAGGTCCTTCATCCCCGCCGCCAGCAGCCCCAGGGCGTGCACGGAGCGGACGGAGGGGTCCAGTTCGATGCCCGGCACCTCGATGATCCTGTTCTCGCGGACCGCCGCCAGCTTGGAGACCACCGGGTCCCCGGCCATCGCGCCGCGCTTCTCGGCGGCGCTGTCGCCGGGCCGGCCGCGCTCGCTCAGATCGCCGATCACGATGAAGTCCGGGTCGCGCCGGGCGACTTCCTCCCAGGAGACCTCCGGCCAGTCCTCGGCCACGTCGTCGAAGGCGTTCTTCGCGCCGACGATCCGGCTCATCTCACTGGGCAGGCCGGTCCGGCCGGCGACGTAGGGCATGCCGTTGAAGACCGAGTACAGGTAGACGACGGTGGGCTGCTTCCCGCCCCGCGCGGTGGCCCCGGCGGCGTTCTCGCCGGCCTTGGCGACGGCGGCGCGCTGCTCCTGGGCGAGCCGGCCGGCCCGCTCCTCGCGGCCGAAGACCTTGCCGAGCTGCTCGTAGTCGGAGAAGAGCAGTTCGAAGGGTGTCTTTCCGGCCTCGTTGTGCTGTGGGCAGTCCACCGCGCTGACGAAGGCGGGGACGCCCAGGCCGGCCAGTTCCTCGCGGGTGCCGGCACGGTCCTTCGTGTAGAGGTCGGTGGAGCCGGCCACCACGAAGTCGGGGGTGGCCGCGCGCAGTTGCTCGCTGGTGGCGATCTTGGGGGCGATGACGGGGACCTTGGCATAGGCGTCCTGGTACTGCGCGGGGATCTTCGTCTTGAGGTTGGCGGTCCCGGCCATCCGGTCCTGGAGCCCCAGTTCCAGCAGGGTTTCGGTCGAGGTCTGGTCCAGGGTGACGGCGCGCTGCGGGGGCCGGTCGAAGGAGAACTGCCGCCCGCAGCTGCCGAGTGCCGCCGTCCGGGCGGCGGGTTCGCCCTTGGGCGCGTGGTCGCCGGTTGCGGTCGAGCAGCCCGTGGTGGCGAGGGCCAGGGCGAGTGCGAGGGGGATGCCGATCCGGGTGCGGTGGCGCATGGGTTCTCCGGTCTGGGAAGAGCGTGGGCGTGGTCGTGCACCGGGCAGGAGTGCCGCGTTCGAAGGGTACTGTAATGGTTATCGTTTTCATTAACACCCCGGGTCGAGGCTCGCCGAACCGCGATCCGCACCCTGCCGACGAACGAGGAGCACCACACCGTGTCGACCACACCCGCGCCCGCGACGCCCAAGGCCGCTCCGCTGCCCGCGCGTTCCGTCCTGCGCGACACCGCCTTCTTGCGCCTGTGGGCGGGCACCACCGCCTCCGGGCTCGCGACCTGGGCGCTGCCCTTCGTCCTGGGTCTCGCCGTCCTGCACCGGGAACTCGGCGCGGCCGGCCTGGGCCTGGTCCTCGCGGCCCGCACCGCCGGCTTCCTCGTCGCCGTCGCCGTCGGCGGGGTGCTGGCGGACCGTCACGCGCGCCGGACCGTCGTGCTCTGGTCCGCCCTCGCGGCCGCGTCCGCCGCCCCGCTCCTCGCCTTCGGCCTCGGCCGGTCGCTGCTGGTGATGACCCTGGCCGCCGCCCTCGCGGGCGCGGGCCAGGGGGCCTGCCGCCCCGCCTTCCAGGCGCTCACCGCCGAGGTCGTCGCCACCGACCGCAGGCAGCAGGCCAATGCCGCCATGACCATGGCGGTACGGACCTCCACGCTCGCGGGTCCCACTCTGACGGCACTGCTCGCGGCGTTCGCCGACGTGGGGACGCTGCTGCTGGGGATCGGCCTGCTCTGGCTGGTCGCCGCCCTCCTGCCGGGCCGCGGCGCCCCGGCCGCCGGACCGGCGGCCCCCGCCCCGCGCGCGTCACTGCGCGCCGAGTTCGCCGACGGCATACGCGAGGCCCGCCGCCACCCCTGGTTCCTCGCCGGACTCGGCGCCCTGACCGCCGTGATCGCGCTGGGTTACTCCGCCACCAGCGTCGCCCTGCCCCTCATCAGCCGCGACCGCTACGGCACCGGGTGGGTCATGGCCGCGGCCATGACCGCCCACACCGTCGGCGCGCTCGGCGGCGCCCTGGTCACCGCCCGCCGCCGGCCCCGCTCCCAGGGCTGGAGCGCCTTCGCCGGCCTGGCCTGCTACGGCTTCGCGCCGCTGAGCCTGATGCTGCCGGTCCACCCGGCCGTGGTGATCGCGGCCTATGCCGTGGCCGGAATCGGGATCGAGCTGTTCAACGTGCCCTGGTTCACGGCCACCCAGCGCGAGGTCGCCCCGGACAAGCTCGCCCGCGTCTCCTCGCTGGACTTCCTCCTGTCCTACGGCCTCGCCCCGATGGGCCTCGCCCTCATCGCCCCGGCCATCGCCGCCTTCGGCGTCACCCCGGTCCTCGCCGCGTGCGCCGCGGCCTGCTTCCTGGTACCCGCCGCGGCCGCCCTCGTGCCCACCGCCCGGCACTTCGGGCGGACTCCGGAGCCGGGGCCGAACTGAGCTCAGCGCCGTGATGCCACGAGGGCGAAGACGGCGCCCTCCGGGTCCGCGACGGTGGCCTGCCGCCCGCGCGGGCCCTCACGGGGCGGGTCGACGACGCGCCCGCCGAGCTCGACGACCCGCGCGGCCGCCAGGTCGGTGTCCTCCACCTCGAAGTACGCCATCCAGTGCGGGCCCCGGTCGTGCGGCAGCGAGCGGCCGACGCCGTGCACGGCGGCCACCGGGCGCCCCTCCAGGTGCAGGGTCAGGTAGTCGAAGTCGTCGGAGGCCGTGGCGTGCGTCTGCGCCTCGTGGCCGAAGACGTGCTCGTAGAACTTCCCGACCGTCGAGGTGTCCTGGGTGACCAGCTCGTTCCACACGGGGGTGCCCGGCCCGCGGTACGGCCGGGTGCCCATGCGGCTCTGCGCCTGCCACAGCCCGAAGATGGCGCCCAGCGGGTCGGAGCAGATCGCCACCCGCCCCGCGATCCCGGCGTCCAGCGGACCCACCGCGACCGTGCCGCCGCAGGCGCGGACCGACTCGGCGGTCGCGTCCGCGTCGTCCGTGGCGAGGTACGTCGTCCAGGCCACCGGAAGATGCCGGTCCGGTGGCATCTCGCCGATCCCGGCCACCTCGTGGCCGTCCAGCACCGCACGGACGTACGGGCCGAGCTGCTCGGGTCCCGGCTCGTACTCCCAGCCGAACAGGTCGGCGTAGAAGTCCTCGGTGGTCCCGAGTCCGTGCACCATGAGGCTCACCCAGCACGGGGTACCGGGCGTGCGCCGGGTTGCTTCCGCTGCCTCGGTCATGTCAGCCGTCTCCTCCGTCGTGGCGCTTACCGGTGCTGATGCTTCCACTCCCGGCGACTCGGCGCGCCCCGACCGCGCCGCATCGAGGAGGCCCGGCGCGGAGTTGACCGGATCGGTTCGGCCCGCCGATGACGGCCCTGTTACGCCGGTGCCGGGCGGGGAGGAAGATGGCCGGCATGACTGCGAAATGTGCGATCCTCGCCGCCGCCGAACTGAGGAACGAGCTGGCGGGCCCCCGCCCGCCGGCGCTGCTGGACGTCCGCTGGCAGCTCGGCGGCCCCGACCAGCGGCCCGCCTACGAGGCAGGACACCTGCCCGGAGCGGTGTACGTCGACCTCGACCGCGAACTGGCAGGTCCGCCCGGTCCGGGCGGCCGCCACCCGCTGCCGGACCCGGAAGTCTTCGGGGAGGCGATGCGGCGGGCGGGCGTCCCGGCGGACGGACCCGTCGTTGTGTACGACGGCGGACTGGGCTGGGCGGCGGCCCGGGCGTGGTGGTTGCTGCGCTGGACGGGTCACCCGAACGTGCGGGTCCTGGACGGCGGCTTGGCCGCCTGGACGGCCGCCGGGGGTACGGTGACGGCCGACCGGGTGACTCCCACGGAGGGCGATTTCAAGCCAACTCCGGGTGCGGTCGGGCTGCTGGACGCGGACGCGGCGGCCCTGCGCGCGCGTGCGGGGATCCTCCTGGACGCCCGTGCGGGGGAGCGCTACCGGGGCGAGGTCGAACCGATCGACCCGGTCGGCGGCCACATCCCGGGCGCCCTGTCGGCCCCGACCACGGAGAACGTGGGTCCGGACGGGCGGTTCCTGCCGGCGGGCGGCCTGCGCGCCCGGTTCGAGGCGCTCGGCGCCTCCGAGGGGACGGCGGTGGGCGTGTACTGCGGCTCGGGGGTCTCCGGAGCGCACGAGGTACTGGCCCTGGAGGTGGCCGGCATCGAGTCCGACCTCTACGCGGGCAGTTGGTCCGAATGGTCCGGCGACCCGGCCCGCCCGGTGGCCACGGGCCCGGACCCCCAGTAGGCGGACAGGGCCGTGGCCGCCGCCGGGCCGGACCCGGCGGCGGCCACGCCCGCTCCTGCTGCTGTTCCTACTCCTGCTTCTTGCGGCGGGTGCCGAAGACGATCTCGTCCCAGCTCGGTACCGCCGCACGGCGCCCGGGGCGGACCCCGTCGGCCTCGGCCTGGCGGTCGGTGGTGCCCGTCAGGCGGTCCCGGTGGCCCGCCACCGTGCGCGGCATCAGGACGTCGGCGTACGCGGCGCCCGCGCCCGCCGAGGCGGCGGGGGCCGGCGGCTCCTCCGCTTCCGGCTCGGCGTCGTCCGGGGTCTCGGTGCGGTCCGGGACCACCATGTCGCCGCGGAAGCTCGGGACGGCCTCCAGCAGGCTGGTGAGGGTGTCCCGTTCCTCCTCCGGTTCCGGAGCGGGCGCGGGCCTGCTGTCGGCCCGTTCCAGCTGCCGGTCCAGGGCGCGGTCCAGCGGCCGGTCGCGGGGCAGGCGCGCGATCCGCGGTACGAAGGGGAAGCTCGGCTCCGGCGCCGCCGGCAGGTCCTCCGACTCGCCGATCAGGGAACGGGCCTCGTCGTCCACGGCCACGACCAGCCGGCGCGGCGGGTCGTAGGTCCAGCTCGCCGAGTGCGGCTCGCCCGCGACCCGGTAGACGAGCAGGACCTCCCAGGTGCCGTCGTCGCGGCGCCAGGAGTCCCACTGGACGGATTCCTTCTCGGCCCCGCGCAGGGTCAGCCGCTCCTGCACGGCCTCGCCGAGCTGCGGACCGGTGTTCTCGCCGGGACGGCGTACGGGGGTCTTGCGGGCGCGCTCGGCCATGAACGCGCGCTCGGCGAGCACCGGGCCCTCGAAGCGGCGTACGCGGTCGACGGGGATGCCGGCGAGTTGGGCGACCTCCTCCGCGGAGGCACCGGCCCGTATGCGGGCCTGGATGTCGCGGGGGCGGAGGTGGCTCTCCACCTCGATCTCGATCTGGTTCAGGCGCGCGCGATCGTTGCGGACGGCGGCCCGGAGCCGCTCGTCGATCGGAAGCGTGTACTCCGTGCTGTCCGCAGCCTTGAGCACCAGTCGTGTGCCGTCATTTGAGACGGCCACGACACGCAGTTCGGGCATGGGGACCTCCCGGGTGGTGCCTGCCGACGTCACGTGCGTCGCTGCTTCCGCTAGTCGAGTGTGGCCTGCCCGGGTGCAGCCTGCCACAACCTTGCCGAGTTAAACCGGCGTGTCGGGCATGCGCCCTTGATCGCCGTTATGGCACGGTTACCTGTTGGGCACGCACAGTGACCGAACGGTTACTGTGCGCAGCAGGAGCCCGTGCAATACCGCGGCATCACCGGTCTTTGAGTGCCGTGTTCCATCCGTCGGCCCCCTCTCCCGAGTCCGGACATCCGAAAGGAAGGACGGCCCCAGGGCTCGCCACAGTACTCCATTCGGGCCACCTGGGTGGACCGCCGCGCCGCCGAACTTTCCCCGGACGGCGGGAGTTGGCGTGCCTTCGATCGGGTCCGACCTGCACCCGTGGTCCGTTTTCGGGTGTCTTGCTTCACATAATCACCAGAAACGGAACTATCTGCTTCGCTCAGCGGTCGGTACCTCGTGGAAGAGGAGAAGCGCGAGAGGCGGGACACACCGGGGATGGCGATGGGCCGGAAGGCGACGCGGGACGTCGAGGACGCACCGGAGGAGAAGAAGCTCGACCTGAGCGCGGCCCAGGTCGCCGGTTCCTCCCTCGCCACCGTCGCGGCCGCCCTGCTCGCCTCGAAGATGGGCGTCTACGGGACCATCCTCGGAGCCGGTGTGGTCAGCGTGGTCGCCACCGCGGGCGGGCCCGTCATCCAGCACCTCTTCCGGCGCACCGGAGACCAGCTGCGCGGGAGCGCCCGGCCCAGGGCCCGTCAGGTGCCCCCGCCCCGCACGGAGTCGGCGGGCGCGGCCTCCGCGGCCGCGGGGTCCGCCACGGAGGGGTTCGGTGAGGCCACCGTGCACGGCACCCGGGTCCGGGGCTGGAAGCGCACCGCGGTCGCCTCCGGCGCGGCCTTCGCCATCGCCGTCGGCGGCCTCGGCACCTACGAGGCGATGGCCGGCACCTCCGTCAGCAGCGGCGGCGGCACGCTCTTCTCCGGAGGTACCCGCACGGCGGGCCAGGACCGCCCCGCCCCGCCCCGCGACGAGCCGGGCGGCGAGGGGAAGGGCGGGCGCGGCCCCGGGTCGGGTACCTCCCCGAGCCCCTCACCCTCGCCCGGCGGCCGGAGCCAGGGCCCCGCACCCAGCCCCTCCGGATCCGCGAACCCCGGGGCCTCCGCGGACCCGGCGCCCAGCACCTCCCCGTCGAAGTCGGCCCCGAGCTCGTCGCCGGCCCCCGCTCCACCGTCCCCGTCGGGCCCGTCGGCCCCGACGGCAGGCCCGGACGCGTCGCCGCCGGCCGCGCCGCCCGGCGCGCCCTGACCCCGGACCGGCTCAGTCCCCCAGGACGCGCCGCAGGTAGTCGTTGCCGAAGACCCGGTCCGGGTCGAGGCGGTCGCGCAGCGCGGTGAACTCGCCGAACCGGGGGTAGACCTCCGAGAAGTACGCCGCGTCCCGCGTGTGCACCTTGCCCCAGTGCGGACGCCCGCCGTGCGCCGTGAAGATGCGCTCGGCCGCGGTGAAGTAGGCCTGGTACGGCGTGCCCTTGTACATGTGCACCGCGATGTATGCCGTTTCGCGCCCGGAAGCCGTCGACAGCGTGATGTCGTCCGCCGGAGCCGTCCGCACCTCCACGGGGAAGCTGATCCGCAGCCCGGAACGGTCGACCATCGCCCGCAGCTCCCGCAGGGCCTCGACCACCTGCTCGCGCGGGAGGGCGTACTCCATCTCCACGAAACGCACCCGGCGCGGACTGGTGAACACCTTGTACGGGACGTCCGTGTACGTGCGCGCCGACAGGGCGCGGCTGGCCACCCGGGCGATGGAGGGGATGGTGGCCGGGACCGCGCGGCCCAGCGAGTTGACGGCCTGGAAGAGGCCGTTGGAGAGCAACTCGTCCTCGATCCAGGCACTCACCGGTCCGGGCGGGGCGGCGGGGCCCTGGCTGCGGTTGTTCCGCTTGGTGTTGCAGTTGCCGGTGTGCGGGAACCAGTAGAACTCGAAGTGCTCGTTCTCCGCGAAGTGCTCCTCGAACTCCGCCGTCACCCGGTCGAAGCCCATCGGCTCCTCCCGCGCGGTCAGGAAGAAGACCGGCTCCACGGCGAAGGTGATCGCGGTGAGGATGCCGAGCGCGCCGATGCCGAGCCGGGCCGCCGCGAAGACCTCGGGATTCTCCTTCTCGGAACAGGTCAGCAGCCGGCCGTCGGCGGTGACCAGTTCCAGGCCGCGGATCTGGGCGGCGATGGAGGCCGAGTCGCGGCCGGTGCCGTGGGTGCCGGTGCTGGTGGCGCCGGAGACCGTCTGCTCCATGATGTCGCCCATGTTGGTGAGCGACAGGCCCTCCCGGGCCAGGGCCACGTTGAGGTCCTTGAGGACCGTGCCCGCCGCCACCGTGACGGTCCCGGCCTCCCGGTCGATCGACCGGATCCCGGCCAGGGCCTGCGGGCGGATGAGCACCCCGTCGGTCGCCGCGGCCGCGGTGAAGGAGTGGCCGGTGCCGACCGCCTTCACCCGCAGCCCGTCCCCGGCGGCCCGGCGGACCGCCTCCTGGAGCTCCCCGACCGAGGCCGGTGTCACCGTGCGGGCCGGTGTGGCGGTGATGTTGCCCGCCCAGTTATGCCACGCGGTCCGTTCCGTGCTGCGCTGCCGTGCTGTCGCCGTCCCCATCGGTTGCAGGCTCCTCCCCTTGCGCCGGCCTCGTCAGCCGGCGGTATCCCGCGAACGCGACCGCAGCCGCGGCCACTCCCGCCGATACGGAGACGACGTACCCGGTCTGCGCACCGGCTGCGTCGACGACCCAGCCGGTCACGGAGGACCCGAGCGCGATTCCGACCGCGAGGCCGGTGCTGATCCAGGTCATTCCCTCGGTCAGCTTCGCGTGTGGCACGTGCGCCTCGATCAGGGCCATCGTGGTGATCATCGTGGGAGCGATGGCGAGGCCCGAGACGAAGAGCGCCACGGCCAGAAACGGAAGGTTCCCGGCCAGTAGGAGGGGGATCATACTCACGGCCATCGCACTGATGCCCAGGATCCAGCGAGGTTCGGCCTTGCCCTTGAAGTGCAGCAGGCCGAAGGCGATGCCCGCCAGGCAGGATCCGAACGCCCAGACCGCCAGGAACACCCCGCCGAGGGACTTGTTGCCGTGCTCCGCGGCGAAGGCCAGGGTGGCCACGTCCACGGAACCGAAGATCGCTCCGGTCGCGACGAAGGTCGCCACCAGCACCTGCAGGCCGGGGGAGCGCAGCGCCGAGGACCGGTCCGTGTGCTCCTCGTGCGGATGCGGCTTCGGCTCGGTGGCGGTCAGCGCCGTCAGCCACCACACGCCCGTCAGCAGGAAGACGAGGGCGACCACCGGGCCGGCCTCGGGGAACCAGCCGGCCGAGAGCGTCGCGGCGAGCGGCGGGCCCACGATGAAGCAGAGCTCGTCGACGATGGACTCGAACGAGTAGGCCGTGTGCAGCTGCGGGGTGTCGCGGAAGAGGGCCGTCCAGCGGGCCCGGACCATCGATCCGACGCTGGGCACGCACCCGGCGACGACGGCGAAGACGAAGAGCGTCCAGCTCGGCCAGCCGTTCGCCGCCGCGACCAGCAGGCCGGTCACCGCAGCGGCCGCGGTCAGGGTGGCCGGGCGCAGTACCCGCCGCTGTCCGTACTGGTCGACCAGCCGCGACACCTGGGGGCCCACGGCCGCCGCGGACAGGGCGATCGTGGCGGTGATGCCGCCCGCGAGGGCGTAGCCGCCGCCCAACTCGGTGATCATCGTGAGGACGCCGATGCCCACCATGGACAGCGGCATCCGGCCCAGGAGGCCGGCGGCCGCGAACCCCTTGGTGCCGGGGGTCGCGAAGATCGCGCGGTAGGGACTGGGCAAGATGGTGCCCTCCGTAAGGGACGGGGTTGGCTCAGACAGGTTACGTCTGCCGGCAGGGCGCCCGCATGGGGAAAATACCGACAGGAAGTTAGGGTGACCTTACCTGCTGTCCGAGGAGTGGGACGGGCCGGGTCCGTTGCCCGGGCACGGACGCCGGGTGGCAGGATTCGAGGCATGTCAGACCAGCTCCGTGCCCCCGACGGCGGCTCCGCCGCCCCTTACGACGCCCTCCTGCTGCTGTCCTTCGGCGGCCCGGAGGGACCCGACGACGTCGTGCCCTTCCTGGAGAACGTCACGCGCGGGCGCGGCATCCCGCGCGAGCGGCTCAAGGAGGTCGGACAGCACTACTTCGGGTTCGGCGGGGTCAGCCCCATCAACGGGCAGAACCGCGAGCTGCTGGACGCGCTGCGGGGGGACTTCGCCGGACACGGGCTGGACCTGCCGGTCTACTGGGGCAACCGGAACTGGGCCCCGTACCTGACCGACGTGATGCGGGAGATGGCCGCCGACGGGCGCCGCCGCATCGCGGTGCTCGCGACCAGCGCGTACGCCTCGTACTCGGGCTGCCGCCAGTACCGCGAGAACCTCGCCGACGCGCTGGCCACGCTCGCCGAGGAGGGCGTGGAGCTGCCGCGGGTCGACAAGCTGCGCCACTACTTCAACCACCCCGGCTTCGTGGAGCCCATGATCGACGGGGTGGTGGCCTCGCTGGCCGAGCTGCCCGAGGAGGTGCGCTCCGGCGCCCGCCTCGCCTTCACCACCCACTCCATCCCGACCGCCGCCGCGGACACCTCCGGTCCGGTGGAGGACCACACCGAGGACGGCGAGGGCGGGGCGTACGTCAAGCAGCACCTCGACGTCGCCCGGGTGATCGCGGACGAGGTCGCCGCCCGGACCGGGGTCGCGCACACCTGGGAGCTCGTCTACCAGTCCCGCAGCGGCGCCCCGCACATCCCGTGGCTGGAGCCGGACATCTGCGACCACCTGGAGGCCCTGCACGCGGCCGGTGCGCCCGCCGTCGTCATGGTGCCCATCGGCTTCGTCTCCGACCACATGGAAGTCCTCTACGACCTGGACACCGAGGCCACCGCGAAGGCGGCCGAGCTGGGCCTGCCCGTGCGGCGGTCCGCGACCGTCGGCGCCGATCCGCGCTTCGCCGGGGCCGTACGGGAGCTGGTGCTGGAGCGGGCCGCCAGGGAGCGCGGGGAGACGCCCGCGGAGTGCTGGGTCGGCACGCTGGGCCGCAGTCATGACCTGTGCGCGGTGGGCTGCTGCCCGGCGCGGGGCCCCCGGCCGGCGGCCGCGGGCGTGGACAGTCCGTACGCGTAGGAAGTGGGACCGTGATCTCTGACGAGCTGAAGGCCGAACTGCTGGAAGTGGGCCTGGAGGCCGCCCGGCGGGCCGGGGCTCTGCTGCGCGACGGCCGTCCGGCCGATCTGGCGGTGGCGGCGACCAAGACCAGCCCGATCGACGTGGTGACCGAGATGGACATCGCGGCGGAGAAACTGATCACCGGCATTCTCGCCGAGCGGCGGCCCGAGGACGGGCTGCTGGGCGAGGAGGGCGCGGACGCCCCGGGGACGAGCGGGGTGCGCTGGGTCGTCGACCCGCTGGACGGCACCGTGAACTACCTCTACGGGCTCCCGAGCTGGGGCGTGTCCATCGCGGCCGAGTACGGCGGCGAGAGCGTGGTGGGCGTCGTGGCGGCCCCGATGCGCGGGGAGACCTACCACGCGGTGCTCGGCGGCGGGGCATGGCTGGGCAGGACGCGCCTCGCCTGCCGGCCGGCGGCGCCGCTGGACCAGGCACTGCTCGGGACGGGTTTCGCGTACGTGCAGACCCGGCGGGCCCACCAGGCCGAGGTCGCGGCGCGGATCATCCCGCTGGTGCGGGACATCCGGCGCGGCGGGTCGGCGGCGCTGGACCTGTGCGACGTGGCCGCCGGACGGCTGGACGGGTACTACGAGCGGGGACTGAACCCGTGGGACCTGGCCGCCGGTGACCTGATCGCCCGGGAGGCCGGGGCCGTGACCGGGGGCCGTCCGGGTGAGCGTGCCTCGGGCGAGCTGACCCTGGCCGCCACGCCTGCCGTGTTCGCCTCGCTGCAGCCGCTGCTGGAGGAATCCGGAGCCTGGCACGACTGACCGCACGTGTGAACTTCACGCAGGTGTGAACGCACGTGGACCCCGGCCGCCCGCTCGGGCGTCCGGGGTCCACGTCGTGCAGAGGCCGTGCAGGAGCAGAGGTCGTGCAGGATTCGTGCAGGGGTCGTGCGGGGACTGCAGGCCGGCCGATCGGGGGATCAGCAGGCGGGCACGGCGGCCGAGACCGGGACACCGTGTTCGGCGGCCAGGCGCTGGAGATCCTCCAGCTCCGCCAGTTCCACTTCCGCGAGGAAGTCGTCGCCCGTCTCGCGGGCGTGCCTGAGGTCCGACTGCGTGGTCCTGATGCGCTGCAGGAGACCCGCGGTGAATGCGTCCATGATGGGTTCGCCCCCTCTTCGTGGGTCGGCGGCGGAACGTGGCTCTCCGCCGTCAGGGAGTGGATGGGGTGTGATCTCGTCCTCCCCTGCACCCTGGGCGCAGAAACCTCGTGAGGCCAGGGAATCCTCACTTCCGCCCCGTCAGCCCCTCCACGAGCCGTCTTACAGCCGGTTTATGGCCGAAACGGGCAGGATGGGCGACGCAATACACGTGTGCCCTTCTGGGCTCGGAGGAAGGAAACGACGTGCGCGTACTCGTCGTCGAGGACGAGCAGCTGCTCGCCGATGCGGTGGCCACCGGACTACGCCGGGAGGCCATGGCCGTGGACGTCGTGTACGACGGCGCCGCCGCCCTGGAGCGGGTCGGCGTGAACGACTACGACGTGGTCGTCCTGGACCGGGACCTCCCGCTCGTGCACGGTGACGACGTGTGCCGGAAGATCGTCGAGCTCGGCATGCCCACCCGCGTGTTGATGCTGACCGCCTCGGGCGACGTCAGCGACCGGGTGGAGGGACTGGAGCTCGGCGCGGACGACTACCTGCCCAAGCCCTTCGCCTTCACCGAACTGACCGCCCGCGTACGGGCGCTCGGGCGGCGCACCACGGTCGCGCTGCCGCCCGTACTGGAGCGGGCCGGCATCAAGCTGGACCCGAACCGGCGGGAGGTGTTCCGCGAGGGCAAGGAGGTCCAGCTGGCGCCCAAGGAGTTCGCGGTGCTGGAGGTGCTCATGCGCAGCGAGGGGACCGTCGTCTCCGCCGAGCAGCTGCTGGAGAAGGCCTGGGACGAGAACACCGACCCCTTCACCAACGTCGTACGGGTGACCGTGATGACCCTGCGCCGCAAGCTGGGTGAGCCGCCCGTCATCGTGACCGTGCCCGGTTCCGGATACCGGATCTGATGCGCGTGGCCACCACCCCCGCGCCACCGGCGGCGCCACCGAAACCGACATGGGACCCCGGCCAGCCCGAGGGTCCCTTCCCGTGGCTGCGGCCGACCATCCGGATACGCCTCACACTGCTGTACGGCGGGATGTTCCTGATCGCCGGGATCCTGCTGCTGTCGATCATCTACCTGCTGGCGGCGCAGGCCCTGCGGCAGGGCAACGCGATCCCGTTCACGATCGTCCGCGGCCAGAACATCGAGGTCACCAGCACCACCTGCTCCGGTGTGAGCGGCACCAACCAGCCGTTCGAACAGTTCACCGCGGCGATCAACCAGTGCGTCCTGGAACAGCGCCGGCACGCCCTGGACGACCTGCTGAGCCGGTCGCTGATGGCCCTGCTCGGGCTGAGCATCATCGCCTTCGCCTTCGGCTACGCGATGGCCGGGCGGGTGCTCTCACCACTCGGCAAGATCACCCGGACCGCCCGCCGGGTCGTAGGCTCCGACCTGACCCGGCGGATCGAGCTGGACGGGCCGGACGACGAGCTCAAGGAGCTCGCCGACACCTTCGACGACATGCTCGACCGGCTGGAGCGGGCCTTCACGGCCCAGCAGCGGTTCGTCGCGAACGCCTCGCACGAGCTGCGGACCCCGCTCGCGATCAACCGGACCCTGCTGGAGGTGCACCTCTCCGATCCGGGGGCGCCGATCGAGCTCCAGCAGCTCGGGAAGACCCTGCTCGCCACCAACGAGCGCAGTGAGCAGCTGGTCGAGGGCCTGCTGCTGCTGGCCCGCAGTGAGAACCAGATCGTCGAGCGCAAACCCGTGGACCTGGCGGAGGTCGCCTCGCGCGCCGTCGACCAGGTGCGCGGCGAGGCCGAGGCGAAGGGCGTGGAGATCCGCGGCGAGCGTGCTCCGGCCGTCGTCCAGGGCAACGGGGTGCTGCTGGAGCGGATCGCCCTCAACCTGGTGCAGAACGCCGTCCGGTACAACGTGCCGGAGGACGGCTGGGTCGAGGTCGTCACCGAGGCCCAGCACGATCAGGCGGTCCTCCTGGTATCGAACACGGGTCCCGTTGTTCCCGCGTACGAGGTGGACAACCTCTTCGAGCCCTTCAGGCGGCTGCGTACGGAGCGCACGGGCAGCGACAAGGGTGTCGGGCTGGGTCTGTCGATCGCGCGCTCCGTGGCGCGCGCACACAGCGGCAGGATCCAGGCGATGCCCCGGGAAGGCGGTGGCCTCGTGATGCGTGTCACTCTTCCCTTGTGAGACCCCGGTCCCGTGTTCGCTTTTGGCTGAATGCTTGCCCTGTGAAAACAACCGGTCCTGTGTGATCGATCACAGTGGCCGGTGTCGGCCCATGTGCGTTCAGTGACCCCATCGCGGCCGGAACGCCCGGGAAGTCCGGGTTTCCGGCCCCTCGGATGGCGGGAAATACACGGGGTGGCGTTTGTGCATGACCGCCCTCGGACCGTGTACGGTCCCGCTCGTCATCCCAGCCAATCGTCCTTCGGGCGGGCGGCTGGGTGTCGATTGAGTAACAGACCTTGATGTGAGGCAAAATCTCCGCCTCAGGTCGGGCACAAGTCCGGCCTCTCGTGCGTTACGTGCGCTGAGACACCGCTAACACCCAGAGGGGGAGAGCGAACAATGGCAACGGACTACGACACCCCGCGCAAGACCGACGATGACGTCGACAACGACAGCATCGAAGAGCTGAAGGCCCGGCGCAACGAGAAGTCGACCTCGTCCGCAGACATGGACGAATTCGACTCTGTCGAGAGCATGGAGCTTCCCGGCGCGGACCTCTCCAACGAGGAGCTGGCCGTCCGGGTCCTGCCCAAGCAGGCCGATGAGTTCACCTGCATGAGCTGCTTCCTGGTGCACCACCGCAGCCAGCTGGCACGTGAGAAGAACGGTCAGCCGATCTGTCGCGACTGCGACTGACAGGCGTCGGCCGTGGCTGGCTCCACACCCTTTCGGAAGCGCCGCTTCCGGAAATCTGGTGATCCGGCGGAGACGCAGGTGGCATCCATGGATCCGGAAACGGCTCCTGGGGCTTCCGGCGGCTCCGCCAGTGCGGCGACCGCCATACCTTCCGAAACCGCCCCGGCGGTTCCGTCGGAAACCGATCCCGGTGAGGGGTCCCGGCACCGCTCCGGGGCTCGCCGGATGCAAGCCGTCAAGAACGGCGTGCGCAAGGGCGGCGAAAGTGTCAGGGACGCCGCCCAGTACGTCACCGACAGGATCATCGAGAACGCACCGCGCGTTCCGGTGCGGGACCTCGCGACGCTGCGCGCGCAGTTCCCGGGCCTCGGCCCCGAGCAGCTCGCCGAGAAGCTGGTCTCGGGCGCCTGCGCCGCCACTTCGACCGTGGGCGCGGGAATCGGCGCCGCGGCCATGCTGCCCGTGCCGCCCGCGATGCCGGCGGAACTGGCGGCCGAGATCACCGCGGTCGCGGCCATCGAGCTCAAGCTCGTCGCCGAACTCCACGAGGTCTACGGCCTGCGCCCGCACGGCGGCCGGGGGGAGCGCAGCCTCGCCTACCTGACCGCCTGGACGGAGGAGCGCGGGGTCGACCTGACCAAGCCGACCACGCTGAACGCGGCGCTCGGCGGGCAGATGAAGCGCGAACTGCGCCAGCAGATCATGAAGCGGATGTTCCGCAGTCTGCCGAACCTCATGCCGTTCATGGTGGGCGCCGCCGTCGGCGCGATCATGAACCGGCGGGACACCCGCAAACTCGCCGAGAAGGTCCGTGGTGACCTGCGGAGGCGGGCCGTGGACTGGGAGGCCCTGAGCGCGCTGCCGCCCCTGGAACGGCCCGTACAGCCCCTTCCCGAGGCCGCCAGGATCGCACTGGAGGCCTCGGATCCCTCCGCGCACGGCTGAGGTCCTCCGCCGGGGCGGTCCGCCCCGGCCGGGCCGCCGGTCCCACGGGCCGGTCAGGCCGCCTGGGTACGGGCGGCGAGCAGGGCCGCCACCAGGGCCTGCGGCCGGCGGGTGGAGACGTAGACGTACGGGGTCGGGTCGGCCGGATCGGTGACCTCGACGCGGACCGCGGTCGGCACGTAGCTGCGCATCAGCATGAAGGCGCGGGTGTCCGCCTTGTACGTGCGCCAGGCGCGCGACTCCTCGGCGTCCAGGATCTCGGGCTCGCCCAGGGCCGTCACCGGGATCCGCGCGTCACCGGCCGCCAGCGCACCGCCCACCACGCGCACGCGCGCGGAACCGTACGAACTCACCACCAGCCCGGACAGCGCGGTGCCCCCGACCAGCCCCGCCAGCAGCGCCGTCGTGCCCAGCGGCAGCAGCATCAGCGCGCACGCGAGGCCGACCAGGACGGCGATGCCCCACCAGGAGCGGGGGGCGGTCAGACGTTCGTCGTGGTGCGCGGTGGAGAGCTGCATACGGACAAGCCTGCCACGAGGCGACCGGTGGATAGCCGCGCGGGTAAGGTTCGCGGCTGTGAGTGGACGAAACACAGCGCTGACACCCCCTGCCGATGCCGCCGCGCCGGTCAGGCACCCCGACGCGCCCGCACCCGGTGAGCTCCTCGGTGCGCACTACGAGCACTGTTTCGGCTGTGGCGAGGGCCAGCCCCACGGACTCCACCTGGAGGCCCGGGCGGGCGAGGGCGTGCGCGTCACCGCCGAGTTCACCGTCAGGCCCGCGCACCAGGGCGCACCCGGTCTCGCCCACGGCGGCGTGCTCGCCACCGCGCTCGACGAGACGCTGGGTTCCCTGAACTGGCTGCTGCGCGTCATCGCGGTGACGGGGCGGCTGGAGACCGACTTCGTACGGCCCGTGCCGGTGGACACCGTGCTGTATCTGGAGGCCGAGGTCACCGCCGTCGCCGGCCGGAAGATCTACTGCACGGCCGTCGGCCGGATAGGCGGACCGCAGGGCCCGGTCGCCGTACGTGCCGACGCCCTCTTCATCGAGGTGAAGGTCGACCACTTCATCGACAACGGACGGCCCGAGGAGATCCAGGCGGCGATGGCCGACCCGGACCAGGTCAGGCGCGCACGCGCCTTTGAGGTGAACCCCTGATGTCCCAGAGCAACCACGATTCCCGCCGGCCGGTCGACGTACTGATCCGCCGCGTCGACCCGGAGGTGCCGATTCCGGCATACGGGCACCCCGGCGACGCAGGCTGCGACCTCGTCACCACCGAGGCCGCCGAGCTGGAGCCCGGCGAGCGCGCCGTCCTGCCCACCGGCGTCTCGATCGCCCTGCCCGACGGGTACGCGGCGTTCGTGCACCCGCGGTCCGGCCTGGCCGCACGCTGCGGGCTCGCGCTCGTGAATGCCCCGGGGACGGTGGATGCCGGGTACCGTGGGGAGATCAAGGTGATCGTGGTCAATCTCGACCCTCGCGAGAGCGTCCGGTTCGAGCGTTTCGACCGCATCGCCCAGCTGGTTGTCCAGCGGGTCGAGAAGGTGCGCTTCCACGAGGTGGCGGAACTTCCCGGCTCGGCCCGGGCCGAGGGGGGCTTCGGCTCCACCGGCGGGCATGCGGCCGTGGCCGGATCCGGGGCTGGTCAGCAGGGTGGGAATGGCTACGCTTCGGTCGTAACCGACCGGGAAGGACAGTGACGTGTTCGGACGTCGCAAGAAGAACGACTCCGCCCATGACGGCGGCGCGGCCGAGCAGGTCGTAGACGGCGTCGCCGAGCAGGACGACGCGGGCGAGCAGGAGAGCGCCGCCCCGCGCCGGGTGAACCTGCCGCCGGCCCCGCGGCCCGACGGCCCCTGGGACGTCTCCGAGGTGCTCGGGAACCCGGCCGACGGCCGGGTCGACCTGGGCGGCATCCTCGTACCCGGCGTCGAGGGCATGGAGCTGCGCGTCGAGGTCGCCGGTGACGCGATCGTGGCCGCGACCGTGGTCCTGGGCGACAGTGCCGTGCAGCTGCAGGCCTTCGCCGCGCCCAAGAAGGAGGGCATCTGGGGCGAGGTCCGCGAGGAGATCGCCGCGGGTATCACCCAGCAGGGCGGCATCATCGACGAGGCCCAGGGTTCCCTGGGCTGGGAGCTGCGTGCCCAGGTGCCCGTACCGCTCCCGGACGGGCAGACCGGCGCCCAGCTGGTCCGCTTCGTCGGCGTCGACGGCCCCCGCTGGTTCCTGCGCGGCGTCATCTCCGGCCAGGGCGCCGTGCGCCCCGAGTCGGCGGGTGTGCTGGAGCAGATCTTCCGGGACACCGTCGTCGTCCGCGGTGACGGCCCGATGGCTCCCCGCGACCCGATCGTCCTGAAGCTGCCGAACGACGCCCAGATGGTGCCGGACGGCGTGCAGACGGACGACCAGGAAGGCTCCCGCTTCGGCGGCGGCATGGGCCAGCTCGAACGAGGCCCGGAGATCACCGAGGTCCGCTGACCTCGGACGGCCCCCGCGCACAGGGGGACTCGTCATGCATTTCGGCCGGTGGGCCCTACTCCTTCGGGGTGGGGCCCACCCGCGTGTGCCCCCCTGGCATCCCGCGTCAGGGATCCGTCAGGGATCGCGGCCGGGGCGCCGATCGGTGCGTGTGCGGCGTGGGCGTCCCGGAGAATGGGGCGCATGGGACGCGGCAAGCTCAGGATCTACCTCGGCGCGGCACCCGGTGTGGGCAAGACCTACGCGATGCTCTCCGAGGGCCATCGCAGGGTGGAGCGGGGCGCGGACTGCGTCGTCGGCTTCGTCGAGCACCACGGCCGGCCGCGGACGGAGGTCATGCTCCACGGCCTCGAACAGGTCGGTCGCAAGTCCCTGACGTACCGGGGCGCCGCCTTCACCGAGATGGACGTGGACGCGCTCCTCGCCCGCAGGCCCGCCATAGCGCTGGTGGACGAACTCGCGCACACCAACGTGCCCGGCTCGCGCAACGCCAAGCGCTGGCAGGACGTGGAGGAGCTGCTGCGGGCCGGCATCGACGTCGTGTCCACCGTGAACATCCAGCACCTGGAGTCGCTCGGGGACGTGGTCGAATCGATCACCGGGGTCCGGCAGCGGGAGACCGTGCCGGACGAGGTGGTCCGCCGGGCCGACCAGGTCGAGCTGGTCGACATGTCGCCGCAGGCACTGCGCCGGCGGATGGCCCACGGGAACATATACAAGCCCGAGAAGGTCGACGCGGCCCTGTCGAACTACTTCCGGCCGGGCAACCTCACCGCCCTGCGCGAGCTGGCGCTGCTGTGGGTGGCCGACCGGGCGGACGAGTACCTCCAGCAGTACCGGGGCGAGCACGACATCCGCTCGACCTGGCAGGCGCGGGAGCGGATCGTCGTCGGGCTCACCGGCGGGCCGGAGGGCCGCACGCTGATCCGGCGGGCCTCGCGGATGGCGGCCAAGGGCTCGGGCAGCGAGATCCTGGCCGTGTACATCGCCCGCAGCGACGGGCTGACCGCCGCCTCGCCGAAGGAGCTCGCGGTCCAGCGGACCCTGGTAGAGGACCTGGGCGGAACGTTTCACCATGTGATCGGCGACAACATCCCCGACGCCCTGCTCGCCTTCGCACGCGGGGTCAACGCCACCCAGATCGTCCTCGGCTCCAGCCGCCGCCGCTCGTGGCAGTACGTCTTCGGCCCCGGGGTCGGTGCGAGCGTCGCCCGCGACTCGGGACCCGACCTCGACGTGCACATCGTCACGCACGAGCACGTCGCCAAGGGGCGCGGCCTGCCCGTGGTGCGCTCGGCGGCCCGGCTCGGGCGGGCGCGGATCATCGCCGGCTGGGTCGTGGGGACGGTGTTCCCCCTCCTGCTGTGCCTGCTGCTCACGCACGTCGACGCCGACCTCGGCCTCGCCAACGACATGCTGCTCTTCCTGTCGCTGACGGTGGCGGCCGCACTGCTCGGCGGGCTCTGGCCGGCCCTGGCCTCCGCCGCCCTCGGCTCGCTGCTGCTGAACTACTTCTTCGCGCCGCCGCTGCACCGCCTCACGGTGTCCGACCCCAAGAACATCGTCGCCATCGCCGTCTTCTTCGGGGTCGCCGTCTCCGTGGCCTCGGTCGTGGACCTGGCCGCCCGCCGCACCCACCAGGCGGCCCGGCTGCGCGCCGAGTCCGAGATCCTCTCCTTCCTGGCCGGCAGCGTGCTGCGCGGCGAGACCACGCTGGACGCGCTGCTGGAGCGGGTACGCGAGACCTTCGCCATGGAGTCCGTGGCCCTGCTGGAGCGGGCGAACGACGTGGAGCCCTGGAAACCGGCCGGCAGCGTCGGCCCCGGCCCCGCCGCCCGGCCCGAGGACGCCGACGTGGACATGCCGATCGGGGACCACATGGCCCTGGCCCTGTCCGGCCGGGTGCTGCCCGCCGAGGACCGCCGGGTGCTCGGCGCGTTCGCGGCGCAGGCGGCCGTGGTCCTGGACCGCCAGCGGCTGGTCGGCGAGGCCGAGGAGGCCCGCCGGATGGCCGAGGGCAACCGGATCCGTACCGCGCTGCTCGCCGCCGTCAGCCATGACCTCCGTACGCCGCTCGCCTCCATCAAGGCGTCCGTGAGCTCCCTGCGCTCCGCCGACGTGGAGTGGAGCGAGGAGGACCGGGCCGAGCTCCTCGAAGGCATCGAGGACGGCGCCGACCGCCTCGACCACCTGGTGGGCAACCTGCTCGACATGTCCCGGCTGCAGACCGGCACCGTCACCCCGCTGATCCGGGAGATCGACCTCGACGAGGTGGTCCCGATGGCGCTGGGCGGCGTACCGGAGGACAGCGTGCTGCTGGACGTGCCCGAGGCGCTGCCGATGGTGGCGGTGGACCCGGGGCTGCTGGAGCGGACCGTGGCCAACGTCGTGGAGAACGCCGTCAAGTACAGCCCGGCGGGGGAGCCCGTCCTGGTGGCGGCCAGCTGCCTCGGCGACCGGGTCGAGGTCCGGGTCGTCGACCGCGGGCGGGGCGTGCCCGACGAGGCCAAGGACCGGATCTTCGCCCCCTTCCAGCGGTACGGGGACGCCCCACGCGGGGCCGGCGTGGGCCTGGGGCTCGCCGTCGCCCGAGGGTTCGCCGAGGCCATGGACGGCACCCTGACGGCCGAGGACACCCCCGGTGGCGGGCTGACCATGGTGCTCACCCTGCGCGCGGTGCACGGCGGCGAGGCACCGGAGCGTGCCACGGTGGGCGAGGGCGAGGGCGAGGGCGAGGGCGAGGGCGAGGGCGCGACGGCGGAGCCGGCGGAGTCGATGGAACCGATGGAACTTGATCACGACCGTGATCGGATGATGCGACAGAAGGCAGGACCTCAATGACCCGGGTGCTCGTGGTGGAAGACGAGCCGCAGATCGTCCGAGCGCTTGTGATCAACCTGAAGGCGCGCAGATACGAGGTCGACGCCGCGGCCGACGGGGCGAGCGCACTGGAGCTCGCGGCCGCCCGCCACCCCGACGTGGTCGTGCTCGACCTCGGACTGCCCGACATGGACGGGGTCGAGGTGATCAAGGGCCTGCGCGGCTGGACCCGGGTGCCGATCCTGGTCCTCTCCGCCCGGCACAGCTCCGACGAGAAGGTCGAGGCCCTGGACGCGGGCGCCGACGACTACGTCACCAAGCCCTTCGGCATGGACGAGCTGCTGGCACGGCTGCGCGCCGCCGTACGCCGGGCCGAGCCGGCCGCGGGCTCCGGCGAGGACGAGGTGATCGTGGAGACGGACGGCTTCACGGTGGACCTGGCCGCCAAGAAGGCCGTGCGCGAAGGCCGCGACGTACGGCTGACGCCCACAGAGTGGCACCTGCTGGAGGTCCTGGTCCGCAACAGCGGCAAGCTGGTCAGCCAGAAGCAGCTGCTCCAGGAGGTCTGGGGGCCCTCGTACGGCACCGAGACGAACTACCTGCGGGTCTACATGGCCCAACTGCGGCGCAAACTGGAGGCGGACCCCTCGCATCCGCGGCACTTCATCACCGAGCCGGGCATGGGATACCGCTTCGAGCGGTAGTGGGCACGCCGGTACGCTTCTTTTATGAGTGCTGAACCGCGTCCCGAGAAGTCCGCGAAGCCGGCCAGGCCTGCGGGCCGGTTCCGCCGGATGATTGAGCGGCTGTCCACCTCCCAGGAGGAGCTGCATTCGGCGGAGCTGCAGGAGGACGCAGAAGCCGCGGGGTGCACGCGGATCTGCGACTGCCACGACCGCCAGATAGTCAAGGTGACCGGAACCCTGCGTACGGTCACCCTGCGGCCGCGCGCGGGCGTCCCCGCCCTGGAGGCCGAACTCTTCGACGGCTCGGCCGCGCTCGACGTGGTCTGGCTCGGACGTCGCTCGATCGTGGGAATCGAGCCCGGCCGACGCATGATTGCTTCGGGGCGCATCTCCATGACCCACGGCCGTCGGGTGCTCTTCAACCCGAAGTACGAACTCCGCCCGCTCGGACAGGAGCACTGACCGGTGACGTCACTCGACAAACCGACCACCCCGGAACCGACCGGGCCGCGGCATGCCGCCGCGCCGTCCGCGGACCAGAAGGCCGTGACCCAGGCCGCGCTCTTCGATGCCTTCGGCGGCATCCGGGGCACCGTGGAGACGATGCTGCCCGGGCTGCTCTTCGTCATGATCTACACGATCAACAAGGACGTGAAGTGGTCCGCCATCGCGGCCGGCGCGGTCGCGGTCCTGCTGGTGATCGTGCGGCTGCTGCGCAAGGACACGGTCAAGCACGCCTTCAGCGGCGTCTTCGGCGTGGGCGTGGGCGTGGCCTTCGCCCTGTTCACGGGCAGTG
Organism: Streptomyces sp. NPDC040545; assembly: GCF_055595065.1. Taxonomy (NCBI): domain Bacteria; kingdom Bacillati; phylum Actinomycetota; class Actinomycetes; order Kitasatosporales; family Streptomycetaceae; genus Streptomyces; species Streptomyces sp. NPDC040545. The sequence goes on along the minus strand of NZ_JBVIWA010000005.1, from coordinate 219,871 downwards.
CGAAGGGCTTCTACCTGCCCGGCATGATCTACGGCGTCGGCCTCGGCTTGGCCTTCACGGTCTCGGCGCTGGTGGGCTTCCCGCTGCTCGGCGTGATCCTGGGCCCGGTGTTCAAGGAGAACCTCTCCTGGCGCACCCGCAACCCCGGGCGCAAGAAGGCGTACGTCAAGGCCAGCCTGGCCTGGGGCCTGATCTTCCTCGCCAAGTACGCGATCCTCTTCCCGCTGTACTGGTGGGGGGACGCGACGCAGCTGGGCTGGGTGCTGATCGCGCTGAAGCTCCCGCCGATGGTGCTCGCCGTGTACTTCACCTGGGTCTTCCTGGCGAAGGCGCCGCCGCCGATCGACGTGATCGCGGAGTGGGAGGCCAAGGAGGCCGCGGAGGCCGCCGCCAAGGGGCCGAAGGCCTGACGGCGCACAGCTGACGAAGGGGGCGGGAACCGGCCGGAAGGCCGGTCCCGCCCCCTTCGCCCTGCCGCACCCGTACGGGCCCGCGGGCGCAGGGGGAGCTGGCAGGGCCGAGCCCCTGCCGCCCGCCCCGCCCCCCGCACGCCGCAGGAGCGCGTCCCGGCGCCCGCGGGGCAGGCCACTGCGCGGGGGTGTGCCCGTAGGGCCGGCGGCCCGGTGCGGGAAGCCCGAAGGGGGCGCGCCCGGCCGGGCGCGCCCCCTTCGTCATCGAGCAGGCCCGCAGGGCTAGCGGCGGGCCTGGAGGAGGTCCTCCAGCTGTTCCTCGCGGGCCTGGGCGGCCACGAAGAGCAGTTCGTCGCCCGGCTCCAGGGTCTCCTCCCCGTGCGGGGTGAGAACCCGGTTGCCCCGGATGATCGTGACCAGTGAGGTGTCCTCGGGCCAGGTGATGTCGCTGATCTGGGTGCCCGCGACCGAGGAGTCGGCCGGCAGGGTCAGCTCGACCAGGTTGGCGTCGCCGTGGCTGAAGCGCAGCAGCCGGACCAGGTCGCCGACGCTCACGGCCTCCTCGACCAGGGCCGACATCAGACGCGGCGTGGAGACGGCGACGTCGACGCCCCAGGACTCGTTGAAGAGCCACTCGTTCTTCGGGTTGTTGACGCGGGCCACCACGCGCGGGACCCCGTACTCGGTCTTGGCGAGCAGCGAGACGACGAGGTTGACCTTGTCGTCACCGGTGGCCGCGATGACCACGTTGCACCGCTGCAGCGCCGCCTCGTCCAGCGAGGTGATCTCGCAGGCGTCGGCCAGCAGCCACTCGGCCTGCGGCACCCGCTCGACCGAGATGGCGGTCGGGGCCTTGTCGACCAGGAGCACCTCGTGGCCGTTCTCCAGCAGTTCGCCCGCGATGGACCGGCCCACCGCGCCCGCACCGGCGATCGCGACCCTCATGCGTGTGCCTCCTCAGGCCCCTCGGCGAACGCCGCCTCGACCTTGTCGATCTCGTCCGTGCGCATCATCACGTGGACGAGGTCGCCCTCCTGCAGGACCGTCGCCGACGTGGGCAGCATCGCCTCGCCCAGACGGGTGAGGAACGCCACGCGCACGCCCGTCTCGTCCTGGAGCTTGCTGACCTTGTGGCCGATCCAGGCGGCGGAAGTGTGCACCTCGGCGAGCTGCACCCCGCCGCTCGGGTCGCGCCACAGCGGCTCGGCGCCCGAGGGCAGCAGCCGGCGCAGCATCTGGTCGGCGGTCCACCGCACGGTGGCGACGGTGGGGATGCCGAGGCGCTGGTAGACCTCGGCGCGCTTGGGGTCGTAGATGCGGGCCGCGACGTTCTCCACGCCGAACATCTCGCGTGCCACGCGGGCAGCGATGATGTTGGAATTGTCACCACTGCTGACGGCGGCGAAGGCGCCCGCGTCCTCGATTCCCGCCTCCCTCAGGGTGTCCTGGTCGAAGCCGACCCCGGTGACGCGGCGGCCGCCGAATCCGGCGCCGAGCCGGCGGAATGCGGTGGGGTCCTGGTCGACGACGGCGACCGTATGCCCCTGCTGTTCCAGGGTTTGCGCGAGGGCGGAGCCCACTCTTCCGCAACCCATGATGACGATGTGCACGGCCGTCCTTCCGGCTGTCAGCGACTCGCTGGTTCCCAGCCTCATTGCATGCTCTGGTTTAACAGGGTCTCAGACCATGGCCCAAGCTACACACGGGCGGTCACCGATGGGGCCTCTTGCGCCGCAGTCGTGCTGCGGGTGGGGAGGAATTGCGGCGGGATTGCGGTATGAGGGGGTGGGGGTTCGTCAGTCTGATTTCGAACGCTTACGATCCTCTGCGTGTCCAAACTGACCGACGTGCCCAAACGGATCCTGATCGGCCGGGCGCTACGCAGCGACCGCCTCGGAGAAACACTCCTTCCCAAGCGGATCGCCCTTCCCGTCTTCGCCTCCGACCCGCTGTCCTCCGTGGCATATGCCCCCGGCGAGGTCCTGCTTGTCCTGTCGATCGCGGGCGTGTCGGCGTACCAGTACAGCCCCTGGATCGCGCTCGCGGTCGTCGTACTGATGTTCACCGTCGTGGCGTCCTACCGCCAGAACGTCCACGCCTACCCGAGCGGTGGCGGCGACTACGAGGTCGCCAACACGAACCTCGGACCCAGGGCCGGCCTCACCGTGGCGAGCGCCCTGCTCGTCGATTACGTCCTGACCGTCGCCGTGTCGATCTCTTCCGGGGTCGAGAATCTCGGCTCCGCGGTGCATTTCGTCATCGAGCACAAGGTGCTCTCGGCGACCGTCATGATCCTTCTTCTCACGCTGATGAACCTGCGCGGGGTGAAGGAATCCGGCAAACTCTTCGCGATCCCGACCTATGTCTTCGTCGCCGCCGTATTCGTCATGATCGGCTGGGGTGCCTGGAAGGGCATCGTCCTCGGCGAGACCCTGACGGCGCCGACCGCCGACCTCGAGATCAAACCCGAGCAACAGGGTCTGGCCGGCTTCGCGATGGTCTTCCTGCTGCTGAGGGCCTTCTCATCCGGCTGTGCGGCCCTGACCGGCGTCGAGGCCATCAGCAACGGCGTACCCGCCTTCCGCAAGCCGAAGAGCAAGAACGCCGCGTCCACCCTCGCCTACATGGGCGGCCTGGCGGTCACCATGTTCTGCGGGATCATCGGCCTGGCCATGGCCAGCGACGTGCGGATGGCCGAGAACCCCGCCGAGGACCTGCTGGCGAACGGCGTCCCGGTCGGCCCCGGGTACATCCAGAACCCGGTGATCTCGCAGGTGGCCGAGGCCGTCTTCGGTGACGGCAGCTTCCTCTTCATCCTGCTGGCCGCGGCCACCGCGCTGGTGCTCTTCCTGGCGGCGAACACCGCGTACAACGGCTTCCCGCTGCTCGGTTCGATCCTCGCCCAGGACCGCTACCTGCCGCGCCAGCTGCACACCCGGGGCGACCGGCTCGCCTTCTCCAACGGCATCGTGCTCCTCGCCGGCGCGGCCATCCTGCTCGTCTGGATCTACGACGCGGACTCGACCAAGCTGATCCAGCTCTACATCGTCGGCGTGTTCGTCTCCTTCACGCTGAGCCAGATCGGCATGGTCCGGCACTGGAACCGCCACCTGAAGACGGAGCACGACGCCGCCGCCCGCCGTCGGATGCACCGCTCCCGGGCGATCAACGCCTTCGGCGCCTTCTTCACCGGCATGGTGCTGGTCATCGTCCTTGCCACCAAGTTCACCCACGGTGCGTGGGTGGCCCTGCTCGGCATGCTGATCTTCTACGGCACGATGAGCGCGATCCGGAAGCACTACGACCGCGTCTCCGCGGAGATCGCCGCCGCCGAGGGCCCCAGCGACGACAGCGTGCGGCCCTCCCGGGTCCACTCCATCGTCCTGGTCTCCAAGGTCCACAAGCCCACGCTGCGCGCCCTGGCGTTCGCCAAGCTGACCCGCTCGGACACCCTGGAAGCGCTCAGCATCAGCGTCGATCCGGCCGAGACCAAGGCCCTGCGCGAGGAATGGGACCGGCGCGGGATCAACGTCCCGCTCAAGATCCTCGACTCGCCGTACCGGGAGATCACCCGCCCGGTGGTCGAGTACGTCAAGGGCCTGCGCAGCGAGAACCCGCGCGACGCGGTCAGCGTCTACATCCCCGAGTACGTCGTCGGCCGCTGGTACGAACACCTGCTGCACAACCAGAGCGCGCTGCGCCTCAAGGGCCGGCTGCTCTTCACCCCCGGTGTGATGGTCACCTCGGTGCCCTACCAGCTGGAGTCCTCGGAGCTCGCCAAGCGGCGGGCCAAGAAGCGCCAGGAGTGGAACGCCCCGGGTGCGGTGCGCCGCGGCCCCGTGGACAGCCCCGTCAGGTCCTCGCCGCCGAAGGAGCCCACCGCGAAGGGCTGAACAGGTTGGTGAACGGCCGGACGAGATCCACGTAAACTGGTGGGTCGGTCGTCCGGCCGTTTTCCGTTGTTTCAGTTTTTGGAGTGTCTCCCCACCATGACGAGCGCCGAGCAGAACGAGAAGCAGTCACTGGTCGGGGAGGAGTACGAGGTCGAGGTCGGCCCCGTGGCGCACGGCGGGCACTGCATCGCCCGGACCGAGGACGGGCGCGTGCTGTTCGTCCGCCACACCCTGCCCGGTGAGAAGGTCGTCGCCAAGGTCACCGAGGGCGACGTGGACTCCCGCTACCTGCGCGCCGACGCGATCACCGTGCTCGACGCCTCCAAGGACCGCGTGGAGGCCCCCTGCCCGTACGCCGGCCCCGGCAAGTGCGGTGGCTGCGACTGGCAGCACGCCAAGCCCGGCGCCCAGCGCCGCCTCAAGGGCGAGGTCGTCGCCGAGCAGCTCAAGCGGCTCGCGGGGCTCACCCCGGAGGAAGCCGGCTGGGACGGCACCGTGATGCCGGCCGAGGGCGACAAGCTGCCGGCCGGGCAGGTGCCGCAGTGGCGCACCCGCGTGCAGTTCGCCATCGACGAGGACGGCACCGTCGGTCTGCGCCGCCACCGCTCGCACGAGATCGAGGCGATCGACCACTGCATGATCGCGGCGCCGGGCGTCAGCGAACTGGGCATCGAGAAGCAGGACTGGCCGCAGATGGCCACGGTCGAGGCGATCGCGGCGACCGGATCCCAGGACCGCCAGGTCGTCCTGACCCCCCGCCCCGGCGGCCGCCTCCCCCTCGTCGAGCTGGACAAGCCGGTCTCCGTCCTGCGCGTGGAGGAGAAGGACGGCGGCGTCCACCGCGTCCACGGCCGCCCCTTCGTACGGGAGCGCGCGGACGGCCGTACGTACCGCGTGGGCATGGGCGGCTTCTGGCAGGTCCACCCGCAGGCCGCGGACACCCTGATCAAGGCCGTCATGCAGGGCCTGATGCCGCGCAAGGGCGAGATGGCCCTCGACCTCTACTGCGGCGTCGGCATCTTCGCGGGAGCCCTCGCGGAACGCCTCGGCGAGACCGGGGCCGTCCTCGGTATCGAGTCGACGAAGCGCGCGGTGGAGGACGCCCGCCACAACCTGGCGGACTTCCCGCGGGTCCGCATCGAGCAGGGCAAGGTCGAGCAGATCCTCCCGAAGACCGGGATCACGGAATGCGACCTGGTCGTCCTGGACCCCCCGCGCGCGGGCGCCGGCAAGCAGACGGTCCGCCACATCACGGGCCTCTCGGCCCGCCGCATCGCCTACGTGGCCTGCGACCCGGCGGCCCTGGCCCGCGACCTGGGCTACTTCAAGGAGAACGGCTACAAGGTCCGCACCCTCCGCGTCTTCGACCTGTTCCCGATGACCCACCATGTTGAGTGCGTGGCGATCCTTGAACCCACGGCAAAGGGTGCCTGACCTGCATTTTTGTCGAGTGTGCGTTATGTGCGCTACGTGCGTTACGGACGATGTCTCGACGCACGTCTGACGCAGGATCGACTCCTCTCCTGATGGGGCGTCATGCATGAAAAGCCGCCTTCCCTACCGGGTGCCGAGCCTGGTGGGGAAGGCGGCTTTTCGTCTGCAGGGAGGTGCGGTAGGTGCTCCTAGCCCCGTTCGCGCTCCGTAGTTGACCAAGGGCTTCGGTCACCTTTGGAAATAGACCCGAAGCCGTTCGTGTTCGGGGAGGTCGACGACGGGGGTGTCGGCGCTGAGGCTGTTCAGCGCGAAGGGCGGTGTAACGGAGGGCGCGATGTCAGGAAGGGCGGAGGTGTCCTTCAATGATGCGAAGAAGGCCGGATTTCCGAAGTCACCCACCGACTGATCGGTGGCTGCGGGGGAGCGCGGCTGTAGGCCGGCAACCGTGCGAACGGGATGTTCGGTGCGTTGGTGCACGCCTCCAAGGGGTGGGTGGTCACCTTAGGTGCCGCACGGATCGGGGCTCGTCACCGAGGAGAGCGTCGGCTTGCCGGTGCCGAGTGAGGGTGCGGGCGACGTCCAGAGGTAACCGCTCGTAACAGGGGGAATTCGTCCGGTGGTATTTAGGTGAATCGCTGACTGAATTTCCGTCAGCAAGCCTCGCCTGGTTATCTCGATTCCATAACGACATCGCCGAAATGGCCTGGGTCTATCCGTACCTATTCGCCTAACTCCCCTGTCGCCGAAGCTACTTGATAGATCATCAGATTCGGCCGCCAAGGTAACAGTCAGATATCTCGACGTCCATTCCTGTTTGTCCGAATTCTCCACCGTGCCCGTCTGGCAGGCTTCCGTGCACCCACTCCTCCGTCCCAGAATTTGAGGTGCGCATGTCGGTCTACCGTCGCGAGAAAGGTGAACAGCGGCGCACGCCCCGCCGGTTGATACTCCTCACCACCGCCATGGCTTCGGCCGCGGGGTTAGCGGGGGGCATCGCCTACTTCGGGCTCGGCGACAACACCCAGGCAGAAACCGCCGCTCACGCGGACGTAGCCGCGGACGTCCTCACACCGGCCGCCGCTCCGGCCCGTGACGCGGAGCCTGCACCCATCGCGGCCGCGTCCGCCAACGACGCGAGGCGCGGCATGGTCCACGACGGCCTCAAGGCCGCGCCGAAGGGCGACAAGTGCGTCGGCGTCCACCGCACGGAAGCCGGGCTGTGGAGCCACGGTCCCGACGCCCCGCCGAAGGGCGTCGACATCAAGGCCGGCGTCGCCCCCGTCGTCAAGACGAAGGCCGAGGCTTCCGATCCGGCCCGCCCGCAGGCCGGCGAAGTGGCTGCCGCCGAAGTCAGCGGGCGTCCTCAGGACGCGCCCGCCGCCGACGCGGTATCCGCCAAGGCCCCGGCGTCGGAGGCCCCGGACCGCGCCGGCGGCAGCGGCAAGGCCACGGCCGCCGGGCCCGCCGGGCAGACCGTCCAGTGCGACGGCGACGCGGCACCGGCAACCGCGTCCACGTCGTCTACGGCGGTCCAGAAGGTCGGCTGACCTTCGACCGTCTGATCAACCGCCGGCGGACGGCCATGTTCCCCCTGCGGCCGTCCACCGGCTCCCTCGCAGCACCACACCTCCACCGCACCGCACCGCAGCAGTGGCAGCACCTCGCATCCCCACCGCACCAGGGAGCACCACAACAATGCGTACCGGCCGTGAATTTCCTGCGCCGTTCCGTTCAGTGCCAGCGGGCTGACCGACCATCACCTGACGGTGCCGCCGCCGAGCCAGGCGCCCTTCGGCATCTGTCGCGCAGACCGGACGATCCGGCTGCCGGGCAAGCAAGTTCCCGCATTTTCAGATCAAGGAGCATGATGCACAAACGTCGCGCGTCCCGCCGCAAGAAGGCGTTGATAGCCGCGGTCACCGCCGCACTCTCCGGCGGTCTGCTGTTCGGCTTCGGTGCGCTCGCCCAAGCCGATGTGGTCAGCGGCACGGTCATCGGCGGGCAGGGCAACTACAACTCCGTCAACCACCGGGCCAAGCCGTCCCTCTCGGCCCAGGTGAACGGCTCCTCGAAGGTAGGCGACAGGGTCCAGATGTCCTGCCGGACCACTGGCGACACCGTGGAGAACAACCCGCGGTGGATCTACACCGGCTCGTACTACATCGCTGACGCCTTCATCAGGGAGAACACCACGGTCCTGCCGGTCTGCGGTTCGAGACCGAACCCGAACCCCACCCCTCCCCCCACGACCGCGAAGACGCTCAAGATCGACATGCAGAAGCAGGTCAGGACCCAGTGGTGCTGGGACGCCTCCGGCGTGACCATCGCCAAGCACTGGGGCCGCTCCGTCAGCCAGGAGCAGTTCTGCCAACTCGCTGCCCAGGGCTCCTGGGTGGACTGCAACAACCAGCCCGCGACGCTGGAAGACATGGCCAACGGCCTGGCCAGGCTGGGGCTGAGCAACAGCGGCCGCAGCCTGTACCGCAACGCCTCGTTCAGCGAGTCGGTCGCCGAGATAGCCGCAGGCCGGCCGTTCGCCGTCCGGATCGGCTGGCGCACCGGCGGTGGTCACATGAACGTCATCTACGGCTACGACAGCGCCACCAACATGGTCGCGGTCGGGGACCCGTGGCAGACCACCCAGACCTACACCTGGTGGAACCACGCCACATACGTGAACAACAACTCGTTCCAGTGGACCCACTCCCGCATCGGGATCCAGGGCTGAGGAGAAGGCCGACCATGCAGATCACGCGCCACACCAAGCACACGGCAGTCCGGGCCGCCGTCCTCGCCACGGCCGCGCTCGTCGCCGCCCTGAGCGGAATCGTTCCTGCACAGGCCGCGGAGGGCGACGGCATCGCGGGCTACCCGTCCGCCCAGCAGGCCGTCCGGAGCGACCAACTCCGCGACACGGTCTCCCGCTTCCTGGTTTCGGCCCGGCAGCAAGGCACGGGCCCCGGCGCGGACGGCGGCACCCGCGGCAACGCGCCCGCCGCGGTCGCCGCGCCGCCCGGGTTCGATCTCAAGGACCCGGTGCCGATGTTCGAGATCAGCCCCGAGTTCGTGACCGGCAAGACCCAGGCGACCCCGCAGACCGCGATCCGGCTCTCCTACCTGGCCTCCCGGGTGACCGCCTCCGACGGCAAGAACGCCGCCGTACTGCTCGCACCCAAGGGGGACGCCGCTACGACGGGAAGCGGCCCGCAGAACGTCGGTGCCGAGGGCTGGCAGCTGGCCGGCATCCGGGACGGGGACGCCGAGGTCGGCTTCGCCGAGCGCGGCACCGCACAGGCCCGTACCTTCACCGAGCCGCAGATCCACGCCTGGTACCGGCTCACCGCCGACGGCATGGTCGAGCCGCTCAACGAGGAAGCGACCACCGGCCTCGGCGGAAAGCGCGGCGTTACCCTCGCCGCCTACCAGAAGCTGGTCACCAGCCGCTACGGCGACAAGATGCCCGGCTCGCAGTACGACCGCAAGGGCCTGGCCGGCGGGTACGCCGGCCTCGTGGAGGAACAGCCGGAACAGGTCGCCGCCGCGTCCGGGACACCGGCGGCCGAGGCGTCCTGGCAGCCGCTCTCCGCCACCGCCACCGCGGCCGCAGCGCTGGCGGCGATCGGCGGTGCGGTGGTGTACGTGCGCCGCCGGCAGACGGCGGGCCTCCGCTGACCCGACTATGAGGGTCGGGCTCCCTCCGTGCGCAGCCTCCCCTGCCCCTTTGCCGCGCGGGTGATGACCGCAGCGACAGCCGCCCGGCAGGTGGCGAAGGGTGCCTGACCTGCTGTTCATGCGGAGGGCTGGGCCAGGGCCGGGTGGCGGCGGCGCCAGTCCGCGTAGACCGGGCTGGCGGTGCAGGTCTCCAGGTAGCCGGCCGCCACCGTGCGCAAGAGGTCGTCGGCGTGTGAGGCCAGCGGGCCGTCACGCTGCCAGGCCAGGACGTGGCGGTACCAGAGCGGGTTTCCCGCGAGGGGGCGGACGGTGACGCCGGGGGTTTCCGCGAAGGTGGCCTGGCAGAGGCTGACGGCCAGGCCCGCGCGGACCAGTTCGATCAGCTGGCGTCCCTCGGCCTCGTGCGGGGCGGAGGGCCGGCGGCCGGCCAGCGCGGACACCGAGGACCAGTACTCGCGGGTGCGGTCGCCGTCGGGCCGGGGCATCGCCCAGTCGTGCTCGGCGAGTTCGGTCAGGGACACGGCCTCCTGGCCGGCCAGTGGGTGGGCCGCGGGCAGCAGGGCGAAGACGGGTTCGGTGACCAGGGGGGTGAGGACCACCCCGTCGCGCGGCGGCAGGACCTGCTCCGGGTGGTCGCCGAGGACCGCCGCCTCCAGGCGGCCGGCGGCGAGGTCGTCCAGGAGCGTGACGGGGGAGTAGTGGCACCGGGACGTCACCTCGGCGTCGGGCAGCAACGTCCCTATGGCCAGCACGAGGTGGCCGATGAGGGGAGCACCGACCGATCCGACGCGGACCCGGTCCGGGGACGCCAAGTGGCGGGCCGCGCGGGCGGTGTCGGCGAGGAGCGCGTCGATGCCCGGCAGGACGGCGTGGGCCCGGGCCAGCACCAGCTCACCGAAGGCCGTGGGCGTGGCTCCGGCCCGCCGCCGGTCGAAGAGCACACCGCCGAGCATCGACTCGATGCGACGCAACTGTGTGCTGAGGCCCGGCTGGGTCATGGACAGCGAGGCGGCGGCCCGGGTGAGGCTGCCGGCCTCGGCGATCGCGCACACCACCCGCAGGTGCCGTACCTCCAGTTCCATGCCGCGCATGTTATGGAGCGGCGACAGCTTTCGGACAGGAGTGGGATCCCGTCAGGCTTATGTGAAATGTCACACACCATTTAAGGGAAGGTTGCGCGTCCATGAGACCCATCCATCGGCCGACGACATCGCGCGGGGTGCTGTTGCCCGCCCTGGCCGCCGCACTGCTGCTCCTCCTGCTGGGAGCGCCACCCGCCGGCGCCGCAGACAGCCCGTCGGCCTGCGCCCTGCGCGGTAGCACCGGCTGGACGGACGAGGGGCACGACACGGACTACTCGGTGTTCCGGCGCCCCGTCGGAACCGTCAAGGTCGCCATGGTCTTCGTGGACTTCCCGGACGCGCCGGCCACCGAGGCCCCGAGCGAAGACTCGGCGCAGATCACGCCCGGGGCGGACTGGCTGTGGTACGCCTCGTACGGCAGGACCTGGCTTTCGATCGACCAGCATCAGCGGTGGGTGCGCATGCCGCGCCCCTCCACCGACTACGCCTTCGCGCGCGGTCTGACCCACGAGACGCACGAGGCGTACGTCAAGGATGCAGTGGCGGCCGCCGATCGGTACGTGGACTTCTCCGGGTACGACATGGTGTACGTCGTGCCGACCCGCAACGCGGCGGCGATCTCCTTCACACCCACGTACGTGTACGAGCCGGGCACGGCGGGTGTGGTGGCCGACGGCCGCCAGGTCAAGTGGGCGGTGACCTTCGGCCAGGACATGTGGCACTGGGGTGCCAAGCTGGTCGCCCACGAGACCGCGCACGCCTTCGGGTTGCCCGACTTGTACGCCTTCGAGGCGGGCAGCGACGCCCACCGCTTCATCGGCGGTTGGGACGTGATGGGCCTGATCGGCGGCCGTGGGTCGCAGTTCTTCGCCTGGCACTCCTGGAAGCTCGGCTGGACCGGGGACGGCCAGGTCGTGTGCCGGGCGACGAAGGGCAGCGACACCGTGTACCTCACTGCGGTCGAGTACGGCAGCGGTACCAAAATGGCGGTGATCCGCACCGGCCCCACGACCGCGTACGTCGTCGAGTCCAGGCGCGGGATCCAGGCGGACGCGAGCTCCTGCTCGACCGGCGCCCTGATCTACAGGGTGGACGCCTCCGTGCGGACCGGCGAGGGGCCGGTCAGGGTGATGGACGCCAAGCCGGCCGCCGCACCCGTCGGCGGCTGCCGCCCGCTGGACGACGCCCCGTTCTGGGCCGGCGAGTCGTTCACCGACGCGGCGGCCGGGGTACGGATCGACATGCTCGCCGCCGACGGCTACGGCGAGACCGTACGCATCACGAAGTCGTAGGAGCGTACCCGTGTCAGTGCCCCGACCCCGCGAGCGATCCCCGGGGCGGTGGCATGGGATCTCACATCAGTTTCCGCTCGTACCGGGGTCCTTGAGCCCGATCGTGGCGTAGTCGAGCTGGCCGCCGAAGGACGTGTGCCCGAAGGCGCCGGCGATGTTGGTGCCGACCAGCAGCGGCATGCGCTCGATGACGGCGGGCGCCGTCGGGGCCTTGGCGAGGATCTCCCCGTCCAGCTGCCGCCACGCCGTGTCGGCCTGCGCGGCGTCGGTCATGCCGGCGATCTCGTCCATCCGCTTCATCGTCGGCTCGTCACGGAAGAGCGAGTGATTGCCGGAGTTCCCCTTCTCCTTGATGTAGCGGCCGTCGAAGAGGAAGGGGAGGAAGGTGGAGCCGGAGGGATAGTCGGGGCACCAGCCGGTGTAGACGAGGTCGCTGCGGTTCTTGGTGTCACCGATGGTGTCGTAGAAGGCCGACGGGTCGACGGCGTCGATCGTGACCTTGATCCCCGCTCGGCCCAGGGACTGCTGGATCGCCTCGGCGACCCCCTTGTCCCCGTTGGAGACGGTGATGGTCGTCGTGAACCCGTCCGGCTTGCCCGCCTCCCGCAGGAGCTGTTTCGCCTTCCCCACGTCACCCGTGGCCGGGATCCCCAGCGTGTCGGGCTGCTTGCCGCCGAAGAGCGAGCCGGGCATGAGCGCGGTGGCGGGGTCGTTGAGGGCAGGGCCCCCCGAGGCGGTCAGCACCGCCTCGCGGTCCAGGGCGTACTGCACGGCCTGCCGGGCCTTGACGTTGTCGAACGGGGCCCGGCCGGTGTGCATCTGCACCATCTCGGTGCAGTTGGTGGACTCGGCCAGCAGCCGCGCCCTGACGTCGGCCTTGGTGAGCACCTTAGGGGCGCTCTCCGGTCGGAGCTTGCCCCAGGAGACCGCGGAGGCGTCCACGCCGTCCGAGGCGATGAGCCGGTCGTCGATCTGGTTGGCCCTCAGCCCCATCACCACGACCAGTTTGTCCGGGTACGCCTTGCGTACGGTGTCCGTCGCCGGGTCCCAGTGGGGGTTGCGTACCAGCACCAGCCGCTTGTCCCGGTCGTACGACTCGATCTTGTACGGGCCCGATGAGAACGGGCGGCTGTCGTACTGGGGGCCCTTGTCCTGGACCCGGGGCACCGGGGCGAAAGTGGGCAGGACGGTGGAGTTGGGGAACTCCGCGAAGGGCTTGCGGAGTTCAAAGACGATCGTGTGGTCGTCGGGGGTTTTGACGGAGTCGAGGTGCTGCCCCTGGGCGGGGCCCCGGTAGCCCTCGGCGCCGGCCAGGTAGCGGGCGGCGTAGTCCGGGCCGCCAGGCAGGTCGGGGGAGAAGGACCGCTCCACGTTGTACTTGACGTCCTGCGCGGTGATCGGGGTGCCGTCCTCGTACGTGAGGCCCTTCTTGAGCTTGAACGTCCAGGTCCTGGCGCCGTTGGAGGAGACTCCGAGGTCCTCGGCGAGGTCGGGGGCCAGCTCTCCGCCCTTGGCGCCCGGTTCCGCCTTGTACGTCACCAGGGTGCGGTAGAGCAGCCGAGTGCCGAAGTCCACGTCGCCGATCACCCAGTTGCGCGCCGGGTCGAGGTGGGTGAAGTCCTGGTTGGACAGGACGGTCAGCGTGCCGCCCTTCTGCGGAGTGCCGCCGACTGCGGCCCCCGCGTTGGCGAGTGCGGGGTTCTTCGAGTCCTTGTCCTGCCGGCTGTTACCAGAGTGGGTGCCGTTGGAACAGCCGGCCATGCCGAGTGTGACGGTCGCCGCCAAGGCCGTGGCAACGGCGTGGAGAGTGCGCTTGTTCATCAGTGGTCACTCCGTGAACAGTCGGGCAGCCCAGGAGGCTGGAATGTGACCGATAACATAGTTATGTGAAATGGCACCCACAATTGTCGCGTCTCCATAGCGCGGAGTTATGGGTAAGTGGGGGCTCCACGGCCACCGGTGGCCGCGTCACGCTGTCGTGCAATGTCACATGTCTCCATGCGGCCTTGCGGGCCGCGAAAGGGCCCCATGAACCCTGCGTACGCGACCGCCGACCATGTCTTCACCGTCCCCCTGGACCACGCGGCCCCGCACGGTCCGACCATCCAGATCTTTGCCCGGGAGGTCACCGACGCGCGCCAAGCAGGTCGGCAACTGCCCTGGCTGCTCTATCTGCAGGGCGGACCCGGCGGCAAGTCACCCCGCCCGTCGGCAGGTTCGCCCGGCTGGCTGCCCGAGGCCCTCAAGACCCACCGAGTCCTCCTCCTCGATCAGCGCGGCACGGGCCGTTCCACCCCCGTCACCGCCCGCACGGCCTCACGCTTCGCCTCACCGGCCGGGCTGGCCGACCATCTCGGGCACTTCCGCGCCGACTCGATCGTCGCGGACGCCGAACTGATCCGCCGGCAGCTGTGCGGCGACCAGTCCTGGGAGACCCTCGGCCAGAGCTACGGCGGCTTCGTCACCCTCACCTATCTCTCCCAGGCGCCCGAAGGGCTGCGGGCCTGCTACGTGACGGGCGGCCTGCCAGGTATCTCGGCCACCGCCGAAGACGTCTACGCCCGTACCTACCCCCGGGTGCGGGACCGCGTCCTCGACTTCTACGCCCGCTACCCTGACGACGCCGACCGGCTGCGCGAGATCGCCCGCCTCCTGGCCGCCACCGATGTGCGCCTGCCCGACGGAGACCGGCTCACCCCCCACCGCATGCGTACGCTCGGCCTCGCCCTCGGCATGGGCGACGGCTTCGAACGCATCCACTGGCTGCTCGACGAATCCCTCGACGCGGAAGCGAAGCCGACCGATACGTTCCTGCACCAGGTGATGACGCTGACCGGCTTCACCGACAACCCGCTCTTCGCCGTCATGCAGGAGACCCTGTACGGCCAGGGTGCGGGGCCGACCGGCTGGGCGGCGTCCCGGGCCATGGCGGCGTTCCCCGAGTTCGCCGACGACGCCGACCCCCTCCTGCTCACCGGAGAAATGATCTACCCCTGGATGTTCCGCGAGATCAAGGGCCTGCGCCCCTTCGCCGACGCGGCCGATGTGCTCGCCGAACGCTCGGAATGGCCACCGCTGTACGACCCGCACCGCCTCGCCGCCAACCGGGTCCCGCTCGCCGCCCTCGTCTACCACGACGACATGTACGTGGACGCCGGGCTCTCCCTGCGTACCGCGCGCGAGGTCGGTGCCACCCGGGTATGGGTCACCAACGAATGGGAGCACGACGGCGTCACTGCCTCCGGCGGCCGCGTGCTGTCCCGTCTGATGGACATGGCCGCGGGTCGCGCGTAGCCCCCAGTACCTCCGAGCAGCACTCCTCGTACCCCCTCGCCCCCTCAACCTGCCTCCGACGGGAGAGACATGATCACCCCGCCCCGCCGCCTGCGGCCCCTCGCCGCGGCAGTCGCCCTCACCTCCTGCCTGTCCGCCCCCGCAGCGGCGGCCACCGCCAGCTCGCCGCCCTCCGCCGCCGGCTGCGCCCTCCCCGGCCGGACCGGCTGGACGGACGAGGGCCACGACACCGACCGGACCCAGTTCCAGCCCGCCACCGGGACCCGCCGCGTCCTCACGCTGTTCGTGGACTTCCCCGACGCCCCGGCCACCGACTCCACCGAGCCGTACGCCGCTCACCTCGCCCCGGCCGCCGACTGGATGGGCCGCGCCAGCTACGGCCGTCTGCGACTGGAGAACACCCCGCTGCACCGCTGGATCCGGATGCCCGCAGACTCCACCTCCTACGGCTTCGCGCGTGGCCTCACCTTCGAGGCCCACGAGAAGTACGTCCGCGACGCGATCACGGCCGCCGACCCGTACGCGGACTTCTCCCGCTACGACATGGTCTACGTCGTCCCCGCCAAGGCGGCGACCGCCATCCCCTTCTCCCCGACCTACCTCTACGACCCGGCCGCGCCCGGCATCACCGCCGACGGCACCCGCCTGAAGTGGGCCGTCACCTTCGGCCAGGACATGTGGCGCTGGGGCCACAAGGTCGCAGCCCACGAGACCGCCCACACCTTCGGTCTGCCTGACCTGTACTCCTTCACTGGCGCCACCCACCAATACGTGGGCGGCTGGGACCTCATGGGCAACATCGCCGGCCACGCCCCGCAGTACCTCGGCTGGCACTCCTGGAAGCTCGGCTGGACCCGCGACGATCAGGTCGCGTGCCTGCCCGCGTCCGGTCGCCGAACGGTGCGGCTGACCCCGGTGGAACGGCCCGGCGGAACCCAGATCGCCGTGCTGCGCACCGGTGAGACGACGGCATACGTAGCGGAATCCCGCCGTGCCGAGGGCAATGACGCGGCCGCCTGCTCCACCGGCGTCCTCATATACAAGGTCGACTCCGCCGCCCGCACCGGCGAGGGCCCGGTCCGGATCATGAATGCAACCCCGGCCACGACCCCGCTCACCGGGTGCACACCGCTGGACCTGGCCGCGTACGCACCCGGACAGAGTTTCACCGACCCCGCGACCGGCGTGCGCATCGACGTCCTCGCGGGCGGACGGACGGGAGACACGGTGCGGCTGAGCAAGGAGTGACTCCGCTCCGGGTGGGCCGCCGTCCACCTGATTCCGATGACCCATCATGTCGAGTTTGTCGCGATCCTTGAGCCGATCGCAAAGGGCGTCTGACCCGCAGTTCTGTCATAGCCCGCGAGGGCGGGGCCCGGAGTGCCGTTCGGGGGTCAGCTGGACAGTTCCTTGGCCTGGCGGGCGATGCGGCGGGCGGCCCAGGCCAGGACGGCGGCGGAGCGGGCGGCCAGCCACAGGGTGTCCCCGTCCGGGCCTGCGGCCGGGTGGTACGCCATGTGCCACAGGTAGGGCGCCGTCACGAACCCCGCGGCCAGCGCGGGAGCCAGCCGCCACAGGACGAACGGGACGGCCGCGTACCAGTCGAGGGACAGGGCCAGCAGGTCGTAGCGGGGCGCCCCCCGGTAGGCGCCCACCAAGGTGGTGCCGACCAGCGCGGGACCCGCGAGCAGCAGCGCCGTGGCGTACGCACCGAGCGGTCCCGCGGGCGGTCCGGACCACAGGGCCGCGGCCCAGCCGACACCGCCGGCGGCCCACAGGAACGCGACCGGTACCGCCAGGTGGGAGAGGGCCAGGGCGCCGGGCGACAGCGGCAGCAGCAGGGCGCGGCGCGGCCGGTCCGTGTCCTGGTAGGCGGGCTCGGCCAGGGCGACCGCCGCGAGGTACGGCGGTACGACGAGGAGCAGGCCCACGAACGCCGCCTTCAGGGGGCCGACCGCATCGTGGCCCGGTTCCGTCAACCAGTCGGCCACCACGCGGAACTGGGCGAACCCGGCGACCAGGGCGGCGCAGGCCAGGACCGGCCGCCAGGGGTGGCGCAGCAGGACGACGGCGTCCCGCCACAGCGGTACCGCCCACCGGGAGCTCGGCATGGGGATCCGGGCCGTCCGCCGGCGCCGCCCGCCGGTCGACTGCAGGACGAGGGTCAGCGCGCGCAGGTCCAGCAGCGTCGCGCCCCGGGTGACCTCCCGCCCGGTGCGGGCCCGGGCGAGGAGCGCGTCCGTCGGGATGCCGGCCACGGCCCGGAACGCCCCCCAGAGGGCGCCCGCCGCACACGCGGCGAGGCAGGCCGGCGCCGCAGCCCAGGCCAGGGGTGAGCCGTGCCCGGCCGCCGTGGCGACGGCCGCGCCCGCCCAGCCCCAGGGGCCGGACCAGGCCGCGGCCCCGGTCACCTCGGGCACCGAGGCTCCGCAGGCGAGCACGGTCGCTCCGGCCACTGCCAGACCGCCACCGAGCAGCCGGACCCGGCCCGCCAGGGCGGGGCGGGCCTCGGCCACGGTGCCCAGTCCGACCGCGAGGCAGGCCAGCGCCAGGTGGGCGAGGAGCGCGACGGGGAGGACCTCGTACCGCCGCTCGCCCTCCAGGGCCAGGGCGAGCGCGGCGGACAGTGCACCGGTGGGCAGGGCCGCCGTGCAGGCGACCGCCACGGCCCGCACCAGCCGGGGGCGCAGCAGCCGCCCCCGGTCGCCCGGCAGCGGCAGGAGCCAGGTGATCTCGGCGGGGCTGAGCAGTACCGGCCCCAGCCGCACACACAGGAGGATCTGGCCGGCGAACAGCAGCAGCGTGGTGCCGACCACCCCGGCGCGGGCTGCCGGCCCGCCGGTCCATCCCAGTCCCTGGCCGATGCCCGGTGCCGCCTGGACCAGGCCCGCGAGCACCACCAGTGCGGAGACGGCCGCGCACACCCAGGTCCACACGTCGTCGAACCGGGGCCGGCCGGCCCCGCGTTCCCGCCGGGCCCGCGCCGCGGTGGCCACGGCCGTGGCCGTGGCGTCCCGGCCCTCGGCGGAGCGTTCGGTGGTCACCGCCACGGTGACCCCTCCGCGGCGCCGGTCACCTCGGCGGGGGTGCCCAGGGCGGCCGCCCGGCCCCGGTCCAGGAGCAGCACCCGGTCGGCGGCCTCCTCGACCGTGGCGCGGTCGTGCGAGGCCAGCAGTACGGCCGTGCCGGCGGCCTTCGCCGCCCGCAGCGCGGAGGCCAGCCTGCGCCGGGCGGCGGTGTCCAGGCGCTGCTCGGGCTCGTCCACGACGATCAGGCGGGCCGGACGGACCAGTACCGAGGCGAGCAGCAGCATCTGGCGCTGTCCCGCCGACAGGGCATCGGGGAAGGCGTCGCCGCGGTGGTCCAGGCCGAGTTCGGCCAGCACCCGGTCGGTGGCGGTGTCGGCCCGGGAGCCCAGGCCGTGGGCGGTGGCGACCATCCGTATGTGCTCCGCGACGGTGAGGTCGGGAAAGCACTCGGCGCCGTCGAGGAGCAGCCCGACGTCCCGC
This sequence comes from Streptomyces sp. NPDC040545, assembly GCF_055595065.1. Lineage (NCBI taxonomy): Bacteria > Bacillati > Actinomycetota > Actinomycetes > Kitasatosporales > Streptomycetaceae > Streptomyces > Streptomyces sp. NPDC040545. The sequence continues at coordinate 201,285 of NZ_JBVIWA010000005.1, read as the reverse complement.
CGGAAGGCGGGGTCCGCCTCGCGCGGCGCGGCCCCCGTGAAGCGGACCTCGCCCCGGTCCGGCTGCTGTCGGCCGACGCAGACGCGCAACAGGGTCGACTTGCCCGAGCCGTTGGCGCCGGCGAGAGCCAGACAACCGCCGGGCTCCAGGGCCAGGGAGACGTCGGCCAGGACGGTCTCTTCGGCGTAGGCGACGTGGATGTCCCGCGCGTACAGCAGGGCGGGGTTCCGGGAGGTGTCCTCGGCGGCGTCAGTCACACCCGTCCCCCTTCGCGGCCGGCACCGGCCGTGGCCCGCAGCAGCAGGGCAGCGGCCTTCGCCAAAGTGTATTCATCATGCACGAATATACCCATGCGATTGAGGGTCATATGGGTGTGGGAGATCAGCAAACCGGAGCGGGCCGAGGCGCCGGCCGGGCCGTCGGCTCCGGCCGGCGCGGTCGAGTCGAGGGACAGGAGGGCGGCCAGCGCCTCGGCCCACGGCGACACCGCCGAGGCCCGTGCGGTGAGCGCCGAGGCGCTCACCCGCCCGCGCGACAGCAGGAGTTCGGCCCAGCCGGCGGCCTGCTGCGCCAGCAATGCCGTGGGGAAAACCTCCTGCCGGGCGGACCGGGACCAACCGCTCCATCGGCGTGGGCCCCCAACTGAACCGGTACGGGATCGGATTCACCGCCGCCGTCCGGCAGCCCGCCCCCCTGCGGCGCCCCGGCACCGGCCGACGCCGCGGCCTTGAGGAGGACTTCGATGCCCAGCAGCCGCAGCCGCAGCCGCAGCCTCAGCCCGTCCGGCCCGGACCCGGCGGCACGCAGGGCCAGTTCGCTGGAGAGCATGAAGACCTCCTCGGTCGCCTCCAGCGCCGCCCCGGTGCCGTAGCGGTCGGTCTCCGCACCGTCGCGGCGAGCCGCCGGTTCACGGTCGGGTCGGAGGCGACCGAGGCCACGCGTGGACGCCGAACCGGGCGACGGCAGTGAGTTCGGTCAGTTCCCGGGCTCGGCGCAGTATCACCTTGCGGGGGCGGGGGTGCGTCAGGCGAGGGTCAGGGGGAGGGCGGTCAGGCCGCGGGTGAGGCGGGTCCGGCGCCAGGTCAGGGATTCTGCGGGGACGGCCAGGCGGGTGTCCGGGAAGCGGGTCACCAGGGTGCGCAGGGCGATCTCCGCCTCGGCGCGGGCCAGGGGGGCGCCCGCGCAGCGGTGGATGCCGTGGCCGAAGGAGAGGTGGCCGCCGGCGTCGCGGTCGAGGTCCAGGTGATTGGGGTCGGGGAAGGCAGAGGGGTCGCGGTTCGCGGCCCCGGGGGCGATGAGCACCGGGAAGCCGGCCGGGATGTCGAAACCTCCGATGCGCAGGTCCTCCGTGCTGTGACGGAAGGTGGCCACGCTCACCGGGGAGTCGAAGCGGAGCAGTTCGTCGAGGGCGCCCGGGATCCGGTCCGGGTCCCGGCGCAGGCGGTCGAGCGCTTCCGGGTGCCGGAGCAGGGCCAGGACGGCGTTGCCGATGAACTGGGTCGTGGTCTCGTGCCCGGCGACCAGGAGGAGGGCGGCCAGGGAGACGGTCTCGTCCCGGTCGAGGCCGCCCTCGTCGCAGTCGCGCAGGAGGGAGTGGAGCGGGCCGTCGCCGGGCGTGGTGCGGGCCGTGCCGATCAGGTGGGTGAGGTAGTCGCCGATGTGGTGTGACGCGGCGTCGACGCGGTCGGTGTCGGTCGCGTCGAAGAGGTCGTGGGACCGGGCGGCGAGGGTGGCACGGTCGGCCTCGGGGACGCCCAGCAGTTCGCAGACGACGGTGACCGGCAGGGGGACCGCCAGGTCCGCCACCAGGTCGATGTCCGCGCCGGGCCGCCACGCGGCCGTGAGGTCGTCCACGACCCGGGTGATGAACGGGCGCAGTTCCCGGACCCGGCCGGTCGTGAACAGCCGGGTCACCACCCGCCGGTGGCGGGTGTGCGCGGGCGGGTCGCTCGCCAGCATGTTGCGGGAGATCGCCGGGTGCAGGTCGCGGTCCGAGGGCCGGCCGGCGAAGAAGCGGGCCGTGTCCTTGGACAGGCGGGGGTCGGTGAACGCCTCGCGGGCCTCGGGGTGACCGGTGATCAGGTACGCCTGGTGTCCGCCGGAGCCGGTGGGGACGCGTCGGACCGGGCAGCCTTCGCGCAGCCGGTCGTACGTGGGGTAGGGGTCGGCGAAGAAGCGCGGGTCGCGCAGGGGGTCCTGCCGCGGGGCGGTCATGAGGCCACGCCCGCGTTCTCGGGTGCCGGGCGGCGCGCGTAGGCGTCCGCCACGAGCAGCAGCCACGCGGTCTCCGCCGGGAGATCGCCCTTGCGGGAGCGGGTGCCGGCGGCGGGCGGGGCCTCGTCGCCGTCGAGGAGGAGTCCGGCGCGCTTCGCGCCGACGGCCGCGGCGATGACCGCCGCCTCCACCTCGGCGTCGCCCTCGGGGGTGTCCGCCGTGCCCCGGCGGGCGACCTCGGCGGCGGCGTCGTCCCGTACCGACGCGCGACGGTACGGGCGCAGGGCCAGCACGCAGTCGTTGATCTCGATGACCCGGCGGTGGAGGTGGAAGTCGAGGTCATGGGTGTCGGCCTCGGTGCGGCCCGGGTCGAGCACGACCTCGGGGACCGCCGAGGTGACCTCCCGCCACAGGGGTTCCAGTGCGGTGAACGAGTTCCGTTCCCAGCGACGGCGGCGCAGCTGGCTGAGCGGCCACAGCAGGGCGGGGAGGGTGAGTCCGGCGGTGATGAGGAGAACGGCGACGGCGGGCGCGGTCACGCTGAACGTGCAGCGGAAGGGGGTCAGCGGGCTCGAGCACCGGGCGTGGTCGGGTACGAGCCCCAGGCCGAGGCCGATGGAGACCAGGGCGAAGAGCTTGTACGCGGCGTAGACGAGGGCGAAGCCACAGCCGATCGAGGTCGTGCGCAGGCCCCAGCGCTGACTGCGGCGGGCCGAGCGCTTGGACTGGGCCCAGGTCTGCAGCAGGAAGTCCTTGGCCGTGTACCCCAGGTAGGAGATGTAGATGAGCACGTAGCACGCGTACAACACCGGGCTTCGTCCCGTGAGTTGTTCGGCGGTGAAGAAGACGGTCATGCCGGCGACGCAGACCGCGAGGGCGATGACGCGCAGTCGGATCTGCCGGCGGGCCCGTTCGCGGTCCAGATTGAGCTGGAAGAGGAAGGCGAGGACCGAGGTGGCCGCCGTCAGGGTGAAGGTGTTGCTGAGGAGCCGGGCGACGTGCGGGACCTCCGATTCGACCGCGCGCTCCACGGCGGGGGCGTAGGAGGCGAAGGCGAGGGCGAACGAGGTCAGGAGCGCCGCGATCGCCCAGGTGCCCGTGGGGCGGTGTCCGCCGCGCCCTCGTACCCAGTAGGCGGCGAAGCACAGCAGTACGACGGCCGTGCCCGTGAAGAGCATGTTGATCATTTCCGGTGGCGTTTCTTCCTGTGTGGCTCGGCGAACAGAGCGTCCCAGCTCTCGGCGCCGCTGGCGGGCCGGCTCGACGGGCTTTCGCGTCCCCGGTACATGAGCTGGCGGATCACGCTGGCCATCACCTCGGCCTCGCGTTCGTCCTCGCTGGTGTAGCTGGTCCGGCCGGACATGCGCTGGACGAGGGTGGGGTTGAACCCGATCGCGCGCAGGGTGTCCTGGTCCAGTTCCAGGCTGCCGGGATGGTCGCAGATGATGTGGCTGATCTCGTGGGCGAGGATGTGGTTCTGGTGGAGGGGGGAGGTGGCCTCCTCGTAGAACAACAGGTCGGCGTCCGCGGTCTCCAGGCGGATGCCGCACGGGGCGTCCGTGGCGCCCAGGGTGCTCAGGGGGCGCAGGATGATGGGGCGTCCGCGCTGTTCGGCCACGGCGTCGCGCAGGTCGCGGGTGCTGAAGCGGTGCGGGAGCTGAAGTGCCTCGACGCGCGCCTCACATGAGGCGCGAAGCTGCTCAAGGTCCATGTTCTCACTCTGGTGACGCCGGGCGGGGGCGGTCGGCCGGGGCGGACCTCTCCCTGGAAGCCCGGTACGCGCGCGCCCCAATGCTGACATGTCCGCGACGCCGATTCGAGGGCGGGGTGGCGTCGCGGTCGGGCCGTGCGGCCGGGGATGCGGGCTTGTGCCGGGAAACGCCTGATGCCCCCCTGGCGATGAGCGGCCACAGGGGGGTGTCGTGTCGTGTCGGGCGGGGACCGGGTGATCGCCGCCCGGCGCGCGGTTCAGTCGTCCAGGTCGAGGTCCTGGGAGGGGTCGTCGGTGGTGAGCCCTTCGAGCTTCCGGGCCTGTTCGATCACCGTGGACAGCATCTTCAGGCTGTCGACGCTCAGTCCGTTGGCGCGCAGGGCCACCTTGCGGACGTCCTGATCACGCATGGCGGCGAGAAGGCCGATCTCGGCCCTGGTGCGTTCGGCCGCCGCGCTGTCGACGAAGTAGCCCGCCGGGACGCCGAAGAAGTCGGCCAGCGCCTTGATGGTGTGCCGTGTCGGGTTCCGCTTGGCGCCGGTGCGCAGTTGCTGGATGGCGCTCGCCGTCACCCCGCGCCCCTCGCCGGTCGCGGCCTTGCGGATTCCCTCGGCGACCTCCGCGTAGGTGTAGGGCCCCCGGGAAGGGGGGTGCACCTCGCGGAAGAGGTGGTCCAGGAGCTGGGCGAAGGTGGGCGACTGGTCATCCTCCACGTATACGACCTCCTTGGCGTGATGCCGAGTCTTTGCCCACCACAGTGTTTCTCGAAGCCCAACGGGCCGGCCCCGGCAACACTTTGGTTGACGCCGGACAGTCACTCTGGTGTACGTTACCAATGCTTCGTCACCACTGGAGTGTCGACGGGGGTGGTGGTGGCGGCACCGGGCGGGCCGGGGCTGAGCTTCACGGGGGTGAGCTCGGCCGACGGCCCGGAGCCGGTGCCGGCCGGCCGCGATCCTGTGCCGTCAGCGCCGGTGCGGACGGATCGGCCGGGAGGGGGAGTCGGGGCCCCGCGCCGTTGCGAGGCCGGACGACCGGAGGGTGGGCGGATGCCTCAGTGCCGCTGGGGTCCCTCGGGGTAGCGGGCGCCGATCTGTTCGCTCGCCTTGGGGCCACGGACGAAGGCGTGGCCGACCGTATCCATCGGACGGCCGGTGAGCCGGTCCGCCACGACCGGGTCCGCAGGCAGGCCCGTCGTGACGTCGTCTCCGGCCTCGGGCGTGTGCGTCAAGGAGTTGCAGCCGCAGGCAGGCCGTACGAGGGCTACGCCTGCCCCCGGCGCATCGGCCCGGCGGGCAGCCGAAAGGCCGCGGTCACCTCACGCGGTGCCGGCTGCGGCCGGGTCCGCGGTCATCGCGTCGCGCAGGCTCTTCGGTCGCAGGTCGGTCCAGTTCGCCTCGATGTGTTCCAGGCACTGCCGGCGGCTCTCCTCGCCGAACACGATGCGCCAGCCGGCCGGGATCCCGGCGAACGCCGGCCACAGCGAGTGCTGTTCCTCGTCGTTCACCAGGACGTAGAACCGGCCGTCGGCGTCGTCGAACGGGTTGCTGCTCATGAATGCACTCCAATTCAAGCCGTTCACGGTGCGGTTCCCGTCCGGGAATCGCACCGTCATCCGTCGGTGGGGATGGAGCCGGCGTGACCGCCGTGCCCGATCATGACATCCTTCGAGCGCCCCGGGGAGGCCGTTCGCGCGGATGATGTGTCCCGTGTGGGCGGTCAACACGCCTTCTCCGCCATTCGGTTGACGCCGCAGCGGTGCCGACGGCACTAAGGGAGCGGGAGGGCGATCAGCTTCTTCTCCTCGCGGAGGTAGAGCCGCTTGCCGTCCGGATCCGGCGTCAGGGCGTAGGCGCTCGTCCTGTAGTGCCAGACCGGGGCCTGGGTGCGGATGCGGACGGCTCGCAGGCCCGTCGCGTCCATGGTGTAGATGTGGCTCGGGGTGACCACAGGGGCGATGTCGCGATTCGGTTTCGTGCCCTCGGGCAGGGTGTCCGTCCACTGCAAGGTGCCGAAGACGGCGCTGATGGCGACGACGGCGCGCGTGCCCTCCACGGCGTAGACGACCCCGTCGCGGACGGCCGGCATGCCGTACCGGCGCCGGGCTCCCACCTCGCCCGCGTCACGGTCCGCGCCGAAGACCCAGACGGACCCGCCGTCGCTGAGCCGCAGCGCGTGCACCGCCTTGGCGCCGATGTACACGCGGTCGTCATCCGTGGCCGGCCGGCCCGGCGCGGCGCCGGGTGCTTCCACCGACGCGTTCCAGCGCTCGGCGCCGCTGCCGGCGTCGTGCACGGACACCCGCAGGGCGCCGCTCGTCTCGGCGTGCTGCCACAGCAGAATGCCGCCGCGTACGGCCTTGACGCCGATGGGGGTCGGGCGTCCCAACTGCACCTGCTCCTCGGTGGGGGCCACCGCCGGCTGCCGCCACAGTTCCTTGCCGGTCTTCAGGCCCGCGGCCACCACGGACCACTGGTCGCTCCCGGCCGCCTTGGCGTAGAGGAACACGGTGTTGTCCGCCACACCGAGGATCTGGTTGAGCGTGTTCGTACCGTCGTACGCGGGAAGCCGGACGAGCGGCGCCTGCTCCTTGCCGGTGTCCAGGGACAGGGGCACCACCGCGAGGGCCTTGTCAGGGGTGTCCGGCTTCCCGACGGCGTAGAGGACCTTGCCGTCGGTGGCGACGCGCCAGGTGCGCGTGAAGCCCTGGATGTCCCTCAGGTGCTTGCCGTCCTGCTGGAAGATCCCGCTGGTCGTGCGCCCGGTGGCCATGACGAGCATGGCGTTCACCGGCAGCGGGGCACTGCCCACCAAGGGGAGCTCCAGGTCGGCCTTCCACAGCGCGTTCGGCGGTGGCTCCAGGGCCTGCTGCCCGGCGCCCGCGGCGCCGCCCCCGTCCTCGCCGCGGCTGCCGAGCCAGGCCCACAGCCCGCCCCCCGCCGCGAGCGCGACGGCGCCGGCCGCGGCCCCGGATACCGCGAACAGTCTGCGGCGCGACATGCCGGCGCCGTCGTCGACGACGGTGTCCGCCTCCCCTCGGGGGGCCGGCAGCCGGTGCGGCGGCTCCTGCCACACGGCCGCCGCGCGGCGTGCGATGTCCGCGAGCACCGGCTGCGGCAGCCCGTCCGCGAACGGGCCGTCGCCGGGCGCCAGCAGCTCGGCCAGCTCGGCCGTCGTGGGCCGCTGCGCCGGGTCCTTGGACAGGCAGCGGGCGAGTACGGGAGCCAGCGCCGCCGGTACGCCGCTCAGGTCGGGCTCCGCGTACCGCACCCGGTACAGCAGGTCCGCGGCCTGGCCGCCGCCGAAGGGGCCGTGCCCGGACGCCGCGAAGACCAGGACGCCGGCCAGCGCGAACACATCACCGGCGGGGGCGTGTTCGAGACCGCCGGCCTGCTCGGGCGACATGAAGGCGGGTGTGCCGGCCGCCGCTCCGGTGCGGGTCAGCCGTTCGTCGCCGAGGGCGCGTGCGATACCGAAGTCGATGACCTTGGGTCCGGCGGCCGTGACCATGACGTTGGACGGCTTGAGGTCGCGGTGCACCACGTCCGAGCGGTGCAGCTGCCCCAGCGCCCGGGCGAGCTCCGCACCCAGGGCGCGGACGCACGGCTCGGGCAGCGGGCCGGCCAGCCCGACCGCTTCGTCGAGCTGCGGTCCGATGACGTACTCGGTGGCCAGCCACGGGGTCGCCGCCAGGGCGTCCGCGGCGAAGACCCGGGCTCCGTAGCGGTCGCCGATGACCCGGGCCGCGTCCGCCTCCAGCCGGAACCGGGTCCGGAAGGTGGTGTCGGCGGCGATCCGGGCGTGCACGGTCTTGAGCGCGACCGTCCGCCCGGCCGCCGAACGGGCCAGGTAGACCGTGCCCATGCCGCCGCTGCCGAGCCGGGCGAGCAGCCGGAAATCGCCGAGGTGCTGCGGATCATCGTGCGTGAGCGGTGCGAGCGGTGCGCGGGTGGCGCGGGTGGCGAGTGGTGCCGGGACGGACATCGGTCAGTGCACCTTCTGGGCCATGGCGAACGGCTGTTGCGCGGACGGGAGTTCAGCGGCGAGCAGCGCGGCGGACTGGGCGGCGAGCGCGGCGACGACCCGGCCCGGCAGCGGTACGGCTCCGTGGTCGAGGACCGTTGCGGCCCCCGCGTACGGGTCCTCGGACGGGGAGGGTCCCGCCCCGGGGGCCACGAGTTCGCCCAGGACCTCCCGCGCGGACCGCGGCCGGACCGCCGGGTCGGACGACAGGCAGGAGCCGACCAGGGTCCGCAGCCCCGGCGGCAGTTCGCCCTGCTCGGGCACGGTGTGACCGGTCGAGGCGTAGGCCAGGACGGCCCCCAGCGCGAAAACGTCCCCGAGCGGCTCCGGGCGGCCCCCCGACGCCTGCTCCACGGCGACACAGCCCGGATCGAGCCCGGGCAGACCCGTCCGCGGCGTCCCGTCGGGAGCTGCGGCCCGTACGGCGCCGAAGCAGGTCAGCAGCGGTCCGCCCGGGGTGACCAGCACGGCGGCCGGCGACAGCCCCGCGTGCGTCAGCCCCTGGGCGTGTACGGCCGCCAGCCCCTCGGCGAGCGCGGCGCCGAGCCTGCGGACGGTGTCCTCGGGCAGCGGCCCCCCGTACGCGGCGAGCACGGCCGGCAGCGGCAGCGCGGGCGTGTACGGGGCCGCGTACCAGGGGAAGCCGGCCGTGCCGCCCACCTCCGCGAGCCGGAGGAACCGGGGCGCGGACAGCCGCCGGGCGCCCTCGGCCTCGATCGCCCACCGGGACGGATCGGCGCCGGCCCGGGGCACGCAGACGAGGACCGTGCGCTGCCCGTCGGCCGTGCGCCCGAGGTAGCGGCGTTCGGGAACGGTGCGCTCGGCGGACTCGGAGTCGAGCCGGGCCAGGATCACGTACGGCCCGACGTGCGAGGGGTCGTCGTGACGAAGGCGTTCCATGTGCGCTCTCCCGGGTCGGTTGATCGGCCCCGAGCCTAAGCGGTGCCTGCAGGGGCGGCTGAACCGGGCGGGAACCGCGTGCGGGGGAACGGGCCGGGAGCGCGACTCACCTCTCGAGGGTGGGCATGGCCGTGAGCTTCCCGTCGTTGACGAGGAAGACGCGGTTCCCCGCGCCGGACATGCCCCAGGGCCCCCGCGATTGGGGTGACCAGGTCCAGTACCGCCGGCCGCTCACCATGTTGTGGGCCGAGACGCCCTGACCGTCCCCCTGCACGACCCACAGCGTGCCGGCCTCCACGTGCGGGGGAGTGTGCGGCACCGGGCCCTTCGCGCTGCGGTCCAGCGCAAGTGCCCCGCCGAGCTCGGTGTACACCTGGCTCAGCGCCGTACCGTCCATCGCGAACACCCGCTCGCCCCACGCGGCCGCCGGACCCCAGCCGCCGGCCCCCGTCTGCGGGGCTTCGCTGGCCTCGGTCTCCTTGTCCTTCCACACCGTGGCGCCCGTCCTGATGTCCAGGGCCGTCAGGCTCCGGCCGCCGAGGTAGACGACGTCCTTCACGACGAGCGGCCGCAGGGCGGACCTCGCCTGGCCGCCGAGCCGCCAGGCCGTCGCTCCGGAAGCGGTGTCGACGGCGACGACATCGCCGTCGGCGCCGAAGACGACGAGCCGGCCGCTTGCGACCGCGGCCCGCGGCCCGGGGGCCTTCACGGCCGCCTCGGGAAGCGGCACCGTCCAGCGGACCTTGCGCCCGGCGGTGTCCACGGCGCGCAGCTTCCCGCCGCGCGTCACCAGGTAGACCGCCGACGCGTCCGCGGCCAGGATGCGGCCGGTGTCGGCGTCCCCCACCGACCACACCTGCCTGCTGGTGGAGCCCTCGAAGCCGAGCAGCGCCCCACCGGATCCCGCGGTCGCGAACCGGTTGTCCGGGAGTCCGACGAGGCCGGCGGCCGGCCGGACGCCGGGCAGCCGCCACTTCTCCTTGCCGTCGGTCGTCAGGCGCGCCGCGAGGCCGCCGCCCGCGGCCGCGAAGACGACCACGTCGAGGACCGGCAGCGGGTCGGTGACCACGCCGTCGACGGGTCCCGCCGCCACGGGCAGCGGACCCCACAGCTCGCCGGGAGGCGTCCCGTGCTTGCCGACGTTGATCGACAGCGGCTCGGCGTCCCTGGCCGGTCCGGCCGCGGGGATCTTGCGCGGCTCCTCGCGCAGCATCCACCAGGCGCCCCCGGCCCCGCCCGAGGCAGCCAGGACGCCCCCCGCCGCGAGCGCGGTGTGCAGCAGCCGCCTGCGGGAGGGCCCGCTCCCGGAGGCCTGCCCGACGACCGTGGCCTGACGGTCGGCCTCGGCTCCCCGGCGCTCGATGTCCTGGGCCAGCGGCCCCGTGCGCCAGACCCGGTCGGCGCCCGGCGGCGGGGCGAACGCGCCCGCGATCTCCTCGGGTGCCGGGCGGTGCGCGGGGTCCTTGGCGAGGCAGGGCGCGATCAGCTGCCGCAGCTCGGGCGGTACGGAGTCCAGCCGCGGCTCCCCGTGCACCACCTCGTACTGCACGGCGGCCACGTGCGTACCGTCGAAGGTGCGCTGCCCGGTGGCCGCGTACGCCAGCACCGCGCCGAGCGAGAAGACGTCCGCGGCCGGACCGACGCGCCGGCCGAGCACCTGCTCCGGAGCGCCGTACCCGGGGGTGACCGGCACCTGGCCGGTGGTGGTGAGCGTCAGCCCGTGTTCGGGGCGCGCGATGCCGAAGTCGATGACGCGCGGCCCCGCGGAGGTGAGCACGATGTTGGCCGGCTTGAGGTCGCGGTGCACCAGCCCGGCCGCGTGGATGTCCCGCAGGGTGGCGGCGAGGGAGGCGGCGAGGGCGCGTACGCCGTGGGCGCCGAACGGCCCGTACCGGTGCACGGCGTCGTCGAGGGTGGGACCGGACAGGAACTCGGTGGCGATCCAGGGCCGGCTGCCGGTGTCCTCGGCCCGCGCGTCGAGGACCCGGGCGACGCCGCCGCTGGTGACCGCCCGGGCGGTGTGCGCCTCGCGCAGGAAGCGCTGGGCGAGGTGCGGGTCGTGCGCGAGCTCGGGCAGCAGCACCTTGACGGCCGCCGTCCGGCCGCTGTCGTCCCGGCCGAAGTACACCTTGCCCATGCCGCCTTCGCCGAGGACGCCGAGGACGCGGTACGGGCCGAGCCGGACCGGGTCACCGGTACCGAGGGGTTTCATGACGTACTGCTTCCTGTCGTTCACGGGTGTCAGCGGAAGTCGACGGGCAGGCCGTTCGGTTCCTTGATGCGCTTCATGATGATCTGTGAGTTGACCTCGGTGATACCGGTGAGGGCCGTCAGCTTCTCGATCCACAGGCGCTCGTAGGCCCGCAGGTCGGCGACGGCGATGCGCAGCAGGCAGCCGGGGCTGCCGAAGAGGCGGTAGGCCTCGATGACGTCCGGGATGTCCTGGAGGGCCGCCTCGAAGGCTTCGACCGCCTCCCGGTCGCGCCGCACCTCGACCGAGACGAGCACCTCGAAGCCGCGGTCCACCGCCTCGGGGGAGATCACGGCGCGGTAGCCCTGGATCACCCCGTCCTGTTCGAGCTGGCGCACCCGGCGCATGCAGGGGGAGGGGGTCAGTCCCACGCGCTGGGCGAGTTCCTGGTTGCTCAGGCGGCCGTCGGCCTGGAGCTCGCGCAAGATATCTCGGTCAATGGCGTCCATGACGCAATTATCACCCAGCGCTTACGCACGGGCCTGAGGGAAAACGCAATCACATTGCGCGTAGATCGCTCTATCATTGCTGCTTTGAGTACATATGTACGAGTGACGTATGAGTGACACGAGTGACACGAGTGAAGGGCGGCCACGGCCGATGGGACGGATCGTCGTGATCAGCACCGGCGGGACGATAGCCAGCCGCTGGCAGGGTTCCGGCTTCGCAGCGGACGCCGACGGGAACGAGGTGATCGCCACCGCACCACTTCCCGAGGGCATCACCGTCGAACTGGTCGACCTGTTCAGCGTGAACAGCCCGCGACTCACCACCGCACACCAGCTCACCCTGCTCCGCACCGTGCATGAGGTGCTCGCCGACCCCGGCGTGGACGGCATCGTCGTCACGCACGGCACCGACACCCTGGAGGAGTCGGCGTTCCTCCTCGACCTCCACCACCACGACCCGCGCCCCGTGGTCTTCACCGGCTCGCAGCGCCCCATGGGCACCGCCGACGGGGACGGCCCGGGGAACCTCTACGACGCCCTGCTCACCGCCGCGAACACGCGCGGGCTCGGCGTACTGATCGCCTTCGCCGGACGGGTGCACGCCGCCCGCGGCACCGTGAAGACCCAGGCCGTGGAGCTGGACGCGTTCGCCGACCCCTCGAAGGAACTCTTCGGGAAGATCGGCTTCGGCAAGGTCACCATCCTGCGCACCCCGCAGCGCCCGGCGCCGCTCCCGCTGCCCGCGATGCCGGAACTCCCGCCGCGCGTGGACGTGGTGGTGCACCACACCGACGGTGACCCGGCCTTGCTGAACGCCGCCGTGGAGGCCGGCGCGCGCGGCATCGTCCTCGTCGGGACCGGCGCGGGCAACGCCACCCCGGAGATCGTGGAGGCCGTCCGCGCCGCCGTCGGCCGCGGGGTCCTGGTCGCGCTGACCACCCGCGTCATGGCCGGACCGGTCACCGAGATCTACACCCACGGCGGCGCGGTGGACCTGGTCGCCGCCGGCGCCGTCCCGACCGGCACCCTGCGCGCCGGCCAGGCCCGCATCGCGGTCCTGTCCGCCCTCCTCGCCACGGACAACAAGGTCGAGCAGGCCCGCATCCTGCGCGAGGCGCTGGGCGCACCCGGCTCGGTCCTCGTCGGGGCATAACCCTCCGGGGCAGCGTGTGCGGCCGCTACGATCCGGGTAACGGTCGCTACGCTGCGGGGGGTTGCATGGAGCCCGGGACCATCGGCGTCCGGCTGGCCTCGGCGGCCATCGGGCCCCTCGTCAGGAAGCTGTTCGTCAGCGAGGGCGGCGGGGCGGGCCTCGTCGGCCGGCCGATCCGCATCTCGGGCCACGTGTCCTTCACGGGCGAGAAGCGCTCGCTCACCGAAGCCGACCTCGGGACGCTCGCCGCCAAGCTGGTGAAACAGGCCCTGCGCACGGGCGAGCGCCCGATCGCCGCCGACGAACAGCAGGCGGTCACCGACGCCCTCGCGCGGACCCTGCGGGGCCTCGGCGAGCTGACGATGACCGACCTGGACGCCGTCCGCCTCGGCTCAACGGCCTTCGCCCGCGAGCTGCGCGCCGCGAGCGGCCGCCCCGAGCGGGAACTCGGCTCCGACGCCGCGTACTTCTACGAGCGGCTCGTCGACGCCGCCTGCCTGCACATCCTGCAGTTCTTCACGCAGCGCTCGACGTTCGTGGCCCACGCCCTGGTGGAGCAGACCCGCGGGATCGCCGAACTGACGGCCAAGGTCGACGAACTGATCCGCCGCGATCCGCTGCCCGGAGCCGAGGACGCCGCGTTCGAGCAGCTGTACCTCCCGTACGTGCAGAAGAAGCACGGCAAGCTGACCATCTACGGGATCGACCTCAGCAACTCGCCCACGCGGTGGCCGCTGGACGCGGCGTACCTGAGCCTGGAGGCGACGCCGGTGACGTGGCACCGGTGGCTGAACGACCGCGGCCCGGACGCCGCTCACCTGCCCGCCGATCAGGCCCTGGCAGGCGGCTCCCGCGTCCTCCTGCGCGGCGGTGCGCGCGCCGGACGGACCGCACTCCTGCAGTGGCTCGCCGCCGCCCCCCGGCACGCCCTGCCCGCGGATCAGGCCCTGGCCGGCAGCCACCGCGTCCTCCTGCGCGGGGAGGCCGGTTCCGGCAAGACCACCCTGGTGCAGTGGCTGGCTGTCACCGCCGCCTGCCGGAACCTCTCCCCGCAGATGGAGTACCTCTACGACCGCATCCCCTTCGTCCTGCCGCTGCGCACCTTGACCCGTCACGGCGAGCGGCTGCCCGCCCCCCGCGACTTCCTGACCGCCGTGGGCTGTCCGCTCGGGTCCTCCCAGCCCGACGGCTGGGCCCACCGCGTCCTCATGACGGGTCGGGGCCTCGTCCTCGTCGACGGCATCGACGAGATCCCCGATGCGGAACGGGAGCGCACCCGCGGCTGGCTACGGGACCTGATGGACACCTACGACGGGGACAACCGGTGGCTCGTGACCTCGCGCCCCTCCGCCGTGGGGGCCGAGTGGCTCGCCGAGGAGGACTTCACCGAACTGACGCTGTCCCCCATGACTCCGCCGGACATCGCCACCTTCATCCAGCGGTGGTACGCCACGGCGCGTGACGGCGGCGCGCAGGACGCGGACCTCCGCGCGTACGAGTCCCAGCTGCTCAACGCGGTGCGGACCAGAGCGGACCTCGGCCGCCTGGCCACCACCCCCCTGATGTGCGGACTGCTCTGCGCCCTCCACCGGGACCGGCGCGGCTACCTCCCGCACGGCCGCAAGGACCTCTACGAGGCCGCGCTCTCCATGCTGCTGGGCCGCCGCGACCGGGAGCGGGACCTCAAGGGCCCGGATCTGCGGGAGGAGCCCCAGCTCGACCTGTTGCAAAGGCTCGCGTACTGGCTCGCCAAGAACGGTCGTACGGCGATGGACCGTTCCCGCGCCGAGGACGTCATCGCCAGGGCACTGCCCTCCGTCCCGGAGGCGGCCGCCCTGGGCGGAGCACCCGAGGTCTTCGAGTACCTCCTCCGGCGCAGCGGACTCCTGCGGCAACCGGCGCCGGGCACGGTGGACTTCATCCACCGCACCTTCCAGGACTTCCTCGGTGCGCGGGCCGCGGTGGAGGAGGGCGACTTCGGCATGCTCATCTCCCACGCCGACGACGACCAGTGGGAGGACGTCATCGGGATGGCGGTTGCCCTCGCCCGCCCCGCCGAGCGCGTCACACTGCTGCGCGACCTCCTCGACCGGGGAGACGCCTCCACCGACCAGCGCGCCCGGGCCCGGGTCCACCTGCTCGCCGCCGCCTGCCTGGAGGAGATCGGCAGCCTCGACCCCGCCACGCGGGCGGCCGTGGACGAACGCGCCGCCACCCTCGTCCCGCCGGCGGACGAGACCCAGGCACGCGCCCTCGCGGAGGTCGGCCGGCTGGTGCTGGCCCTCCTTCCCGGCCCCGAGGAGCTCGACCACGAGAGCGCGTACCACGTGGTGGTCGCGGCCTCGCACGTGAAATCGGATGCCGCGATGCCCTTCCTCGCACGGTTCGCCACGCACCCCCGGCTCCGGATCCGTTCGGAGCTCCTGTGGGCCTGGTCGCGCTTCGAATGCGGGACCTATGCCGAGGAGGTGATCGCACACCTGGATCCGGCCGGTCTCCTCTACCTCGTCCGCTCCGATGCCCAACTGCACGAGCTGGACCGTCTGGACTCCCCGCCGCACCGCTTGGACGTCAGGCACCGCGTGTCCCTCGACGCACTGTCCTGCTACGTGCGACGGCACGGTCTGACGGATCTCGCGCTCACGCACGACCGGGTGTCGGATCTGGACTTCCTGCGCGGACAGTCCGCCCTGGAAGCCGTCGACATCAAGGGCTGCCCGCAGCTGACGGACATCTCCGGGCTCGGCGGCCTGCCGGTCAGGAGGCTGGCCATCGAGAGTGCCGGGCGGGACCTCGACCTGAGTCCGGTGGCACAGCTCGGGCAACTGACATCCTTCAGCATCCACGCGGAAACCGGCACGAGCTGGTCCGCACAGGTCCTGCCCGCCCGTGCCCCCTTGCGCGAGCTGGTCGTGTGCTGCGAGATGAATTCCCTCCACGGGCTCGAAGGCCTCGGCGGGTTCCCCGGGCTGACGACGCTCGTACTCACCGGGGCATCCGCTCCTGCCTCGGAAGCCGACTGGCAGGAGGTCCGGGCGCTGAACGCCCTCGCCCACCTCAAGGTGTCCACCAGCTCGTTCGCGACCCTCCCGGCGGACGCGAGGCTGACTTGCGTCACCGGTCTGACCCTTCTCGGAGATGAGGAAGAGGTCATACGGTCGGCGATCCGCCGACTGCCCGCAGCGTTCCCCCGACTGAAGCAGTTGCTCCTCTTCGACATGACCTCGAAGGGGAATCTGGACATCGCGCCGCTCGCAAAACTGCCCGGACTCCAGGCGGTCCGCATCTTCGCCGGTACCGGCACCATCAGCGGCGCCGACCTGCTGCCGCCGTCGGTGTGGCTGCGGTACGACTGACCGGACGGCGCCCACCGGGCGCCGTCCCGCCGTCAGTTCCCCGTGTTCCCGAACGCCGTCAGGATGCGGTCCGCCGCCGACGTCGGGGTCATCGTGCCCGCCCGGACCGCGGACTCCAGGCCCGGCGCGAGGTCCCGTACCGCCGGGTCCGCGCGCAGGCGTTCCAGCAGTTCGTCGCGGACCATCGACCAGGTCCACTCCACCTGCTGCGCCGCCCGCTTCGCCGCCAGCCGGCCCCCCGCGTCCAGCAGGGTCCGGTGCTGCTCCAGCCGGCTCCACACCTCGTCCAGCCCGGTCGACTCCCGGGCGCTGCACGTCAGGACCGGCGGCGTCCAGGCCGCGTCCACCGGGTGCATCAGCCGCAGCGCGCCCGACAGTTCCCGGGCCGCGGCCTTCGCGTCCCGCTCGTGCGGGCCGTCCGCCTTGTTCACCGCCAGGACGTCGGCCAGCTCCAGGACGCCCTTCTTGATGCCCTGCAGCTGGTCGCCCGTACGGGCCAGGGACAGCAGCAGGAAGGAGTCGACCATCCCCGCCACCGTGGTCTCCGACTGGCCCACGCCGACCGTCTCGACGAGGACCACGTCGTAGCCCGCCGCCTCCATCACGATCATCGACTCGCGGGTGGCCTTGGCGACCCCGCCCAGCGTGCCCGCCGAGGGGGACGGCCGGACGAACGCCGCCGGATCCACCGACAGCCGCTCCATCCGGGTCTTGTCACCCAGGATGGAGCCGCCCGTACGCGTCGACGACGGGTCCACCGCGAGGACCGCCACCCGGTGGCCCAGTCCCGTCAGCATCGTGCCGAACGCGTCGATGAAGGTGGACTTGCCCACCCCCGGCACGCCGCTGATGCCGATCCGGCGGGCCCGCCCCGCGTGCGGCAGCAGCTCCGTCAACAGGCCCTGCGCCAGCACCCGGTGAGCCGGCAGGGTGGACTCGACGAGGGTGATCGCGCGGGCGATGAACGCGCGCTTCCCGTCGAGCACCCCCTTGGCGTAGGCCTCGATGTCGATCTTCGGCACCGGCGGCCGCCTACAGCTCGTGGCCCAGGTCCGCGGCCAGCCGCGTCACCAGGTCGTGGGCCGCGTCCGGGATCACCGTGCCCGGCGGGAAGACCGCCGTCGCGCCCATCTCCAGCAGCGTCGGGACATCCGCCGGCGGGATCACCCCACCCACGACGATCATGATGTCCTCGCGGCCCTCCTCCGCCAGCTGCTCGCGCAGCGCCGGTACGAGGGTCAGGTGGCCGGCCGCCAGCGACGACACGCCCACCACGTGGACGTCCGCCTCGACGGCCTGGCGGGCCACCTCCGCCGGGGTCTGGAACAGCGGGCCGACGTCCACGTCGAAGCCCAGGTCGGCGAAGGCGGTCGCGATCACCTTCTGGCCGCGGTCGTGCCCGTCCTGGCCCATCTTGGCGACCAGGATGCGCGGACGCCGGCCCTCCGCCTCCTCGAACCGGTCGACGAGCGCACGGGTGCGCTCCACGGACGGGGACTCGCCTGCCTCGGTGCGGTACACACCCGAGATCGTACGGATCTGGCTCGCGTGCCGCCCGTACACCTTCTCCAGTGCGTCCGAGATCTCACCGACGGTGGCCTTGGCGCGCGCCGCGTCCACCGCCAGGGCCAGCAGGTTGCCGTCGCCGCGCTCGGCCGCGTTCGTCAGCGCCCGCAGGGTGTCCTGCGTGACCGCCTCGTCGCGCTCCTCGCGCAGCCGCCGCAGCTTGGCGATCTGCTGCGAACGCACCGAGGAGTTGTCGACCTTCAGGACGTCGATCGCCTCGTCGCTGGCCACGCGGTACTTGTTGACGCCGATCACCGGCTGCCGGCCCGAGTCGATCCGCGCCTGCGTGCGCGCCGCGGCCTCCTCCACGCGCAGCTTCGGGATGCCCGCGTCGATGGCCTGCGCCATGCCGCCGGCCGCCTCGACCTCCTCGATGTGCTGCCAGGCCCGCCGGGCCAGGTCGTACGTCAGCTTCTCGACGTACGCGCTGCCGCCCCACGGGTCGATCGACCGGCAGGTCCCCGACTCCTGCTGCAGCAGCAGCTGGGTGTTGCGGGCGATGCGCGCCGAGAAGTCCGTCGGCAGCGCGAGGGCCTCGTCGAGGGCGTTGGTGTGCAGCGACTGGGTGTGGCCCTGGGTCGCGGCCATCGCCTCGATGCAGGTGCGCGTCACGTTGTTGAAGACGTCCTGCGCGGTCAGCGACCAGCCCGAGGTCTGCGAATGCGTGCGCAGCGAGAGCGACTTGGCGTTCTTCGGGTCGAACTGCTTGACCAGGCGCGCCCACAGCAGCCGGGCCGCGCGCAGCTTCGCGACCTCCATGAAGAAGTTCATGCCGATCGCCCAGAAGAACGACAGGCGCGGCGCGAACGCGTCCACGTCCAGCCCGACGGCCTGCCCGGCCCGCAGGTACTCCACGCCGTCGGCGAGGGTGTACGCCAGCTCCAGGTCGGCCGTGGCCCCGGCCTCCTGGATGTGGTAGCCGGAGATGGAGATCGAGTTGTACCGAGGCATCTTCTGCGAGGTGAACGCGAAGATGTCGGAGATGATCCGCATCGAGGGCCGCGGCGGATAGATGTAGGTGTTGCGGACCATGAACTCCTTGAGGATGTCGTTCTGGATGGTCCCGGCGAGCTTGTCGGGGGAGACGCCCTGCTCCTCCGCCGCCACGATGTAGAGCGCGAGGACCGGCAGCACCGCGCCGTTCATCGTCATCGACACCGACATCTTGTCCAGCGGGATCCCGTCGAACAGCTGCCGCATGTCGTAGATCGAGTCGATCGCCACGCCCGCCATGCCGACATCGCCCGTCACGCGCGGGTGGTCGCTGTCGTAGCCGCGGTGCGTCGGCAGGTCGAAGGCCACCGACAGGCCCTTCTGGCCGGACGCCAGGTTGCGCCGGTAGAAGGCGTTCGACTCCTCGGCCGTGGAGAAGCCGGCGTACTGCCGGATCGTCCAGGGCTGGTTGACGTACATCGTCGGGTACGGGCCGCGCAGGTACGGGGCCACGCCCGGGTACGTCCGCAGGAAGTCCAGGCCCTCCAGGTCACGCCCGGTGTACAGCGGCTTGACACCGATGCCCTCGGGCGTTTCCCACAGCAGGTCGGCGGCCGCGGTGCCGGTGGACTCCTTCACCGCGGAGCGCCACTGCTCCTCGGACACCCCTGCGACGGCTGTGGGGTCGAGCGCCAGCTCGGAGAAATCGGGGATGCTCAAGACGGCACTCCCATCCGGTCGAGTACGGAGGACAGCACGGCGACGGCGTCACAGCCGGCGAAGACGTACTCGTCCACGGAAGCCTCGGCGGTGCCCGGCCTACCGGCGAGGAAGACGGTCGTGGCGCCCGCCGCGCGCAGGGCCTCGGACACCGCCGCGGCCTGCTCGTCGTACAGCGCGTCGCTGGAGCAGAGCACGGCCATGCCGTCGGCGCCGCTCGCGGCGTACGCCTCGGCGGCCGTCGCCGGGTCCACCGACACGGGATCGTGCACGGGCTCGATACCGCCCGCCTGGAACAGGTTCGAGGCGAAGGTGGCGCGCGCGGTGTGCGCGGCCGCCGGGCCCAGCGCGGCGAGGAAGATCCTCGGCCGGGCGCCGGTCGCCGCCAGGTGCGCGTCACTGCGGGCGCGCAGGGCCTCGTACGCCTCGTCGCGCCGTACGCGCGGCAGTCCGCCCGAGGGCGCGGCGGGCGCGGGCTCGCGTACGACGGGCTTCTCCGAGAGCAGCGGGAACTCGCTGACGCCGGTGATCGGTTCGCGGCGCCTGGCCAGCTTCTTGGAGCGCGCGGCCCAGGTGGCGGCGAGCCGCTCGGCGACCAGCCCGGAGCGCAGGGCGGCCGCCTGGCCGCCGGCCTTCTCCACGGTCTGGAAGAACTCCCAGGCCGCGTGGGCGAGTTCGTCGGTGAGGCGCTCCACGTAGTAGGAGCCCCCGGCCGGGTCGATCACCCGGGCCAGGTGCGACTCCTCCAGCAGGATCGTGGAGGTGTTGCGGGAGATCCGGCGCGCGAAGGCGTCCGGCAGACCCAGCTCGCTGTCGAAGGGGAGCACGGTCACCGCGTCCGCGCCGCCCACACCCGCGGCCATGCAGGCCACGGTGGTGCGCAGCATGTTCACCCAGGGGTCGCGTCGGGTCATCATCACCGGCGAGGTCACCGCGTGCTGGAGCTGGGCACCCGCCTCCGGGGCCCCCGAGGCCTCGGCGATACGGGCCCACAGCCGGCGCGCGGCGCGCAGCTTGGCGATGGTCAGGAATTGGTCCGCGGTGGCGGCGTAGCGGAACTCCAGCTGTCCGAGCGCAACTTCGGTGCTCAGCCCGGCCTCGGTGAGGGCGCGCAGGTAGGCGACACCGGTGGCCAGGGACAGGCCCAGCTCCTCGGCGGCGCTGCCGCCGGCCTCGTGGTACGGCAGCGCGTCCACGGTCAGGGCGCGCACCCCGGGCCAGCCCGCGGCGGCCTCCCGGGCCAGCTCGACGGCGTCGGCCACGTCCAGTGCCTCACCCGTGCGGGCCTCGTGGCCCAGCGGGTCGGCGCCCAGCGAGGCCCGAGCGGCCTCGGGGGCCACCGCGCTCCCGGTGAACAGGCGCAGCAACGCGCGCGCGGCCTCCGCGTAGTGGGCTCCGGCGTCCAGGGTGATGGGGGCGAGATCCAGGTAGACCCCGTCCAGCGCCCGGGCGAGGCCCTCGACCGGGAGACCGCCCCGGCCCACGGTGAGCCAGAGGGAGGTGACCCCGTTCTCCAGATCGGCGAGGGCCGCCTCGTTCACGCGTACCGGATCGGTGCCCGCGAGGCGCTGGCGCACGTCCCAGCCGTTCGCGGTGGTGCCTTCCGGCCTGCCCCCGCGGACGAACGGGGCGAAGCCGGGGAAACCGGTGTCGGGAGCCGCCCCGTCGGGCGGCGCGGTGTACAGCGGGCGCGTGGTGAGCCCGTCCTCGATTGGGGTGGACAACGCGTCTTCTGCGGCCTCGCCGGAGACTTCCTTGCCCGACTTGCGCAGTACGCCTTCTACAAGGCGCTGCCACTGCTCATGCGTCGCGTCAGGGAACTCGGCGGCCAGGGAGAGCCCGTCGTCAGGCAGGACCGTCATGGCTCGAATGTAGGGGAGCGCGCTCAGGTGGCACCATACCGGTGGGTGTGATCTCGCCCTCTCGGGCCGTGCCGAAGGGGTCCTGGAACACCCGGCTGAGCAGCACGGTTGCCGCCGCCTCCGGGAGTACGGCAGGACCCGCGTGCGGCACCACGATCCGCTCCGGATCGTCGCAGACGTGCGAGAGCTCCATCGCGGCGGCCCGGATCTCCTGCAGATATCCCTCGTCGAGGACGCTCGCCAGCTCGGTCACGACCATGACCGCCGGATTGAAGACATCCAACAGAAGAGCCGCCGCGCGGCCCACCGCGCGGGCGCGCTCGCGCAGCAGCCGGTCGGCGCGCGGATCGCCGGTGGCGGCCGCGTCCACCAGCAGGTTCACCGAAGGGTCCGGCACGATGCCCCGGCGCACGGCCTCGGCGCCCAGCGCGGTGTCGGACGCCGTCGCCTCCAGGCAGCCGGTACGCCCGCACGCGCACGGGACCTGCGAGCGGGGCACCGGCAGATGGGCCACGTCGCCGGCCGCCGCGCCCGGACCCTGGTGCACGGTTCCCTCGATCCCGAAGGCGGCGTCGACGACCCGGCCGATGAACAGGTGCACCAGGCTCCGGCGGGCCTCGGGCCGGCCGAAGAGGATCTCGGCCCGCGCGACGGCCCGCGCGTGGTTGTCGATCCACACCGGCAGCCCGAGCGCGGCCGACAGCTCGGCGGCGAGCGGCTTGCGGCTCCAGCCGAGCGCGGGGTGCCGTACGACCGTCCCCTCGTCCGGGCCGACCCAGCCGCCCAGGGCCGCGCCGATCCCGAGGAGCGGCCGCCCGGAGTCGTACGCGCCGAGGAAGCGGCGCAGTTCGGAGGCGATCGCGGCGGACAGCCCGTCCGGCGGGAGCCCCTCGTGCGGGAAGGCCCGCCGGGCGAGCAGTTGCCCCCGGAGGTCGACGAGGCTGAAGGTCGAATGCGGCACCCCGATGTGCAGCCCGGCGGCGACCGGCCCGCCGACGGCCCCGGTGTGCAGGTCCAGCGGGATCCGTGGCCGCCCCACCCCGCCGCCGGGTCCGGGCAGCTCGCGCAGCAGCCCGCCGCGGAGCAGCCCGGTGGTCTGCCGGGACACGGCGGCGGGACTCAGCCCGCACAGCGGGGCGATCGCGCTGCGCGCGACCGGCCCGTGGTCGAGCACCGTCCGCAGCACGGTGGCGGCATTGGCTGCGGTCCGGCTGTCACCGGCCATACGCGTCACGCGGTCTCCTCGGGGGAAGGGGCTGTCCCCCGATCATGCCGGGTCACCTGCGGGGGCTGGGGGTGTCCTGGCTGTCTCCGCCGGATCGCGCCGGACGGGCCCGGGAGTCCTGCCCAGTCCGTTCCACGGACGGACAACCAGACCCAGTTGGGTTGGGGGGACCCCCCCAATTGCTTCCAGACTCATCCCTCCCTCCCGGG